>DAIDLC010000001.1:0-33342 GCA_027449685.1 Ferrovaceae bacterium
GTGGCGGCCTTTGAAGACCAGCATCCCGAATTACGTGGCAAGATTTATTACGAGACCATTCCCCCAGGGTTGGTGGCCCGCCAAATTCAAAACGGTGGCACCATCACGGTAGGCAACATGACCTGGACAGTCCAGGCGGATGTGTATGCCGCGGGATTGAGGGCGGTCAAGGCCATGGCCCAGCAGGGCTTCATTCAGGGGGCTGTGGTGCCCTACGTCACCAACACCTTGACCATCATGGTGCCCAAGGATAATCCGGCGCATATCCAGACCCTGCAGGATCTTGGGAAGCCAGGAGTCAAACTGGTGATGCCTAATCCCGAGTTCGAGGGAATAGGCCGACAGATCAAGGCGTCACTGGTGAAGGCAGGTGGTGAATCCTTGGAGCGCGCCGTATACGATACCAAGGTCAAAAATGGGGAGAACCTCATGACACATATCCATCATCGCCAAAGTCCCATGGCGTTGATGAGTGCTCATGCCGATGCCGGGGTCACCTGGATCTCCGAGGCCATTTTTCAGGAACAGGCAGGTAACCCCATCACGCATGTGACGATTCCCGAGGCCTTCAATACCACAGCCATTTATGCAGCAGGCCTGGTCAAGGGGGCGCCTCACCCCGAGGCCGCCAAGGCTTGGCTCGATTTTCTGGTTTCACCGGTCGCGCTGGCCATTTTTGAGCGCTACGGCTTCAAGCCTTACCAACCCTGAATTCTGAGGTTCCGCAGGAGGGCTTGCGGAACCTCAGGAGTTCACATCGGGAGAAGCCTCCAGGGAAGTCTTATCGTGGCTCGACTCGGCGCTGGTCTCTACCTTGGCGCAAAACTGTTCCTGCAGCGCATGGATGATGGCAATGGATTCCTGACTCTCCACCTTGTAGTAGATATGTTTGCCTTCGCGCCGGGTACTGACCAAGCCTTCTTCCCGAAGCACAGCCAGCTGTTGCGACAAGGTGGGTTGGCGAATGGATAGGGAGGATTCCAGTTCGCTGACGCAGCGTTCTCCAGAGGCCAAGCGGCACAGCAACACCAATCGATCGGGATTGGCCAGCACTTTCAGCAGTCCGCAGGCGCGGTCCGCTGAAGCGTACATCGATTCAAAATTCAATTTTTTCAACGCGCTGGAATTTTCCATCTGTTTTTCTCCACACGATGGTTGACATTATACCCACAAACAATATATAAATACACATTATGTAATATAATATAATGTAATCAGCGTTGCATCTTGCCAGATTCAGGCTTAGGCTTTGAGGAGCAGCAGAGCATGGGTGTGCTTCGGATCTGAAATCGATTAGGAGGAATGGATGGACTCAGGATTGGGCTTTACTACCCGCTGCGTGTTCTGCGCCCTGTTGTGGGTTGGGGTTTTGGGAACCACAACGGGCGCCTTGGCGCAAACGCCAGAAACACCCCCGATCGAGGGGGCTCCCTCCGTCTGGTCTCGGATCAGTAGCTTCGATGGCGTGGTGGAGGCCGAGCGACAAACCGTCGTGGCCGCCCAGGTATCCGGATTGGTGCAGGACATTCTGGTCAAGGTGGGAGAAAGCGTCAAAGCGGGGCAAGTGCTGATTCGTCTCGATGCTCAAGCCGCTGCTCAGGCGGCAACGGTTCAAGTGGCGCAACTGGAGGCCGCACGCGCTGACCTGGAGGTGGCCACCAAGGACTTCGAGCGCCAAAAGCAATTATTCCAGCAAGACTATATCAGCAAAGCGGCCTTCGAACGGGCCCAGGCCCGCTATCAAGCGGCCCAAGCCCAGGCCGGGGCTCACCAGGCCTTGTCTTCTGCGGCCCAAACGCAGGCTGGATACTACACCTTACGGGCGCCCTATTCGGGAGTGGTGGCGGAAATACCGGCCATGCCAGGAGACATGGCCATGCCGGGCAAACCTTTGCTGACGCTCTACGATCCTGCCCGTCTTCGAGTGACCGCCGCCGTGCCCCAGGGGGCGTTGGATCCCAACTTGAGCGCACAAAAAGCGAAAATTGAAATTCCGGGGTTGACCCAACCAAGTGCCTGGATTACTCCCATAGCCATCAGGATTTTCCCCACGGTTGACGCGGCCACGCATACCCAGCAAGTGCGTTTGAGCTTGGCGCCCAGCCATCTCGTCCTGACTCCAGGACAGTTTGCCCGACTCTGGATTCCTGCCACCCAGCAGAGCATGACGACGGTGCATGTGCCGCTAACGGCAGTAGTTCGGCGTGCCGAAATGACAGGTCTGTACGTGCTGGATGCCCAGGGGCATCCCTTATTACGTCAGGTTCGACTGGGTCGCGTGATGAACGATCAAGTGGAAGTACTCAGTGGCTTGGGCCCCGATGAACGGGTGGCCGCAGACGCCCAGGCGGCATTGACTGGAGCGCATTGAGGCCCTCATGAAAAAACACATGGGTATTTCCGGGCGTATCGCATCCTTTTTTCAGGATGCGCAGATCACACCCTTGCTCGCGCTGGTGGCCTTTTTGCTAGGGGCTTTTGCAGTACTGGTCACCCCGCGCGAGGAAGAACCACAGATCAACGTCACCATGGCCAACGTGCTGATTCCTTTTCCCGGCGCTTCTGCCGAGGATGTGGAAAAAATGGTGGCCACTCCTGCCGAGCAGGTGTTATCCCAGATTCAGGGCATCGAACATGTGATGTCTGTATCTCGGCCCGGGTTGGCGGTCCTGACGGTACAGTACAAGGTGGGGGTGCCCAGTATCGAAGCGCTGGTGCGTTTGTACGATACCGTGAATGCCAATGCCGATTGGCTGCCCCATGGCCTGGGTGCCTTGCAGCCCATCATCAAGCCCAAGGGAATCGATGATGTGCCCATCGTGACACTCACCTTGTATAGCAAGAATCCCGGCGTGGGGGCGTACGATCTGGAACGTGTGGGTCACAGCATCGAGACCGACCTCAAACGGGTACGTGGAACCCGTGAGGTGGTCACTATGGGCGGGCCAGGGCGTGCCGTGCGGGTAGACATCGATCCAGCCCGTCTGTTTGCCACGGGAGTCAGCCTGGGCCAGATTCGACGCGCTCTGCAAGCGGCCAATCAGGGGTTGCCGCTGGGCGATATTCTCAGCGCCAACCAGGCCATTGCTCTGGAAGCTGGAGAGTATCTGAAAGATGCGCAGGATGTGGGCGACTTGATCATTGGCGTGCAGCAGGGGCGCCCCATCTATTTGCATGAAGTGGCGCATATTTCCAATGGGCCCCTCATCCCCAAGCGTTATGTCTGGTATGGCACGAGCGGGTCGCAGGCACAGGAATATCCGGCTGTGTCCCTGAGTATCACTAAAAAACCCGGTGAAAATGCCATCGATGTGGCGGATGCCGTGATGCAACGGGTAAGGATTTTGAAGAATACGGTGATCCCCGCCGATGTGACCGTGGCAGAAACGCGCAATTATGGCGAAACCGCCAACGACAAAGCGAAAAAACTCATTCAGAAATTACTGTTTGCCACCGCCTCGGTGGTGGCCCTGGTCTTCATTGCCTTGGGCCGACGGGAAGCCGCCATTGTGGGAACAGCGGTGATCCTGACCCTGACCGTAACCTTGTTTGCCTCCTGGGCCTGGGGTTTTACCTTGAATCGTGTGTCGCTCTTTGCCTTGATATTTTCCATCGGCATTTTGGTGGACGATGCCATTGTCGTGGTGGAGAACATTCATCGGCACCAGCAATTGTTTCCCACCCGATCCTTGCATCAAATCATTCCCGGGGCCGTGGACGAAGTGGGCGGGCCCACCATTCTGGCCACCTTGACGGTCATTGCTGCGCTGCTTCCCATGGCCTTCGTTTCCGGACTCATGGGTCCTTACATGAGCCCCATCCCCATCAATGCCAGCATGGGGATGTTGTTGTCCCTCACCATCGCTTTTGTGGTTACTCCCTGGCTGGCCCGTCTCTGGCTCAAAGCCGGCCCTCATGGTGCGCACACCCCACCCCTGGCACACACACAGGGGAGTTCAGCCCACACCGTGGTCGAGAGCTCCTTGCATACCGATCGGTCGCCCACCAACGCGGGTTCAACGCAACAACAGGCCTTTGCTCCTGCGGGCCTGGCTGCCCGTCTCGACCCCTTGTTTCGTAAAATTTTCAAGCCCTTGCTGGACGAGCAACGGGGTGTACGCAATCGGCGCTTCATGGGGTTAGGCATTGCTGCCTTGATTCTGGTTTCAGTGCTGTTGCCCGCAACTGGACTGGTGCTGCTTAAAATGCTGCCTTTCGATAACAAGTCCGAATTCCAGGTCGTGGTGGATATGCCCGCCGGCACGCCCTTGGAACGCACCTCGGCCCTGTTGCATGAATTGGGGGCTTACCTGGCCACAGTACCCGAAGTGACCGACTATCAGGCGTATGCGGGGACTGCTGCGCCCATCAACTTCAATGGTCTGGTGCGTCAGTATTATCTGCGTGCCTCCAGTGAACTGGGGGATATTCAGGTCAACCTGGTGGATAAGCACCATCGCAAAGATCAAAGCCATGTCATCGCAACCCGGGTTCGTCCCGCGTTACAGCAGATCGGAAAACGCTTTGGCGCCAATGTCAAAGTCATCGAGGTGCCGCCAGGGCCTCCGGTGTTGTCTCCCATCGTAGCTGAAGTCTATGGCCCCGACGCCCAAGGACGGCGCAGTGTGGCACAGGCGGTACGGGCTTTGTTTGCCCGCACCCCGGGCATTGTGGACGTGGACGATAGCAGCATTGCGGATGCCCCGCGCAAATTCCTGACGGTGGACCGGCACAAGGCGGCCTTGTTGGGTATTACCCAACAGGAGATTGCCACCACGTTGCAAATGGGGCTTGCGGGAGAGGCGGTAACCTGGCTGCATGATCAGACCAAATACCCTGCCTCGGCCTGGGTACAGTTACCAGCGGAGCAACAGGGCGATCTGAATTCCTTGTTACAACTGGGGGTTCACAATGCTCAGGGGCAGTTGGTTCCCCTGCGTGAACTGGTCACGATTACCGATACCCTGCGGGAGCAACCGATTTATCACAAGGATTTGCTGCCAGTGGATTTTGTGGTAGCCGATATGGCAGGCAAGGTGGACAGTCCCTTGTATGGCATGTTTGCCATGCGCAGCCACCTGGCCCAGATCAAGACGCCTGGAGGGGGCACCCTGACGGATTATTTCATTCGTCAACCGGACGATCCTTATCGGGGCTATTCCCTGAAATGGGACGGAGAATGGCAAGTGACCTACGAAACCTTCCGTGACATGGGTGCGGCTTATGCGGTGGGATTGGTGCTCATCTATTTGTTGGTGGTGTCCCAGTTTAGCTCGTATTTGACGCCGCTCATCATCATGGCGCCCATTCCGCTCACCATCATTGGGGTCATGCCGGGGCACGCCTTGCTGGGATCACAGTTTACTGCCACCAGCATGATCGGCATGATCGCTCTGGCGGGAATCATCGTTCGCAATTCCATCTTGCTGGTGGATTTCATCAATCTGCAAGTGCGTGAGGGGTTGCCCTTTCGCGAAGCCATCGTGCGCTCCGCCATCACCCGGGCACAACCCATCATTCTGACGGGGCTTGCCGCCATGTTGGGTGCTTTCTTCATACTGGATGACCCGATCTTCAACGGTTTGGCCATTTCATTGATTTTCGGAATTTTTGTTTCCACCATCCTCACCTTGGTGGTGATTCCGACGCTTTACTTTGCCGCGTATCAAAATCGTTATAAAACCCTCATTTCCAAACAAGGAGTCTCTTCATGAAATCCTGGCAACTCGTTCGCGTCATTGCGGGGGCGTTTATTTTGTTGTCTCTGGCCCTGGGAATTCCTGGCAGTCCAGTGTTTGTCAACGGCTGGTGGTTGGCCTTCACCGCCTTCGTGGGGCTTAACCTGTTGCAAAGTGGCCTGACACGCTGGTGTTTGATGGAGACGATTCTGCGCAAACTGGGTTTTAACAGCGGTTGCTGAAACCCATGGACCCTCATTTCCTCGCGCTGTTGCGCGCTCGTTTTGTCCGGCCGGAAAATATTTCCCTGCGTCCCGTATTTCTGGCTGTATGGTTGGCAGCAGGCGCTGTTTTTCCCGCTCGAGCCACGGATCTGATCCAGGCATGGCAGGGGGCACAAAACCATGATCTGGATTTTCTGGCGGCGCAGTCGGCTCATGATGCCGGGCTAACCCAGCGCGCACAATCCTCGGCTTTGTGGCGCCCCACTGTGCAGGCTTCTGCCACAGCAGGGCGGATGTCCAGTGATACCCAAACGCAGGGGGCACAATTCTCGGCCCCCGCATTGGCCGGAGGCTCCGCCATCAACGGGGCCAATTTCAACACCTCCATCAACAACGGCACCCTGGATCGCTGGAGTGTGACGGCGCGTCAACCGTTGCTCAATGGGGAACGTCTGGCTCAGAGCAGGCAGCTGGATACCAAGGCTCAGATGGCTGATTTGCAATGGCAGCAGGCCCGTCAAAACCTGATGATCCAGACGGTACAGCGCTATTTCGATGTGGCTCTGGCCCAGGAGGCCTTGCGTGTGGCGCGGCAACAGGAACAATCGGTGCAGAAGGCCCTGGATGAAATCAAACGCCGCTACCAACTGGGCGATGCGCCCATCACAGACACCCATGAGGCGACAGCCCGCTGGGAAGCCATCCGGGCCCAGGTGTTGGCTGCTGAAACCGAGGTGCAACTCAAACAGGCGGCCCTGAGCGATGCCACCGGAATCAACCCCGAGCAATTAGTGGTGCTGGAACCCCTGGCTGGAACTTTACCGCGCAACGGTCAAACCTTGACCCAGTGGGAAGAGGCTGTGGCAGCTGGTAATCCCCAGATGCAATTGCAACGCTTGCAGGTGGTACTGGCCCATGAAGAAGCGGCACGTTACAGCGCGCTGTCTTCTCCCTCGGTAGATTTGGTGGGGGAAATGACGCGTGATCATCTGAGCGGCAGTGGGGAATATGGTGCGGCGGCCAATAACTTGCATACCGCCCTGGTGGGCGTTCAATTGAATATTCCGCTCTATTCGGGAGGAATGCGCAGCGCGCGCCATGAAGAAACGCTGCATCTGGCAGATAAAGCGGCCGAGGATGCCGCTCGGGTGCAACAGCAGGTGGCCTTGCAAACCCGCGCTGCCTGGCTTGGTTTGAGCACGGGCCATGCGCGTGTTGCCGCCCTCGAGGCCGCTTTACGTGCCACCGAAAAGCGGTTAAGCGCGACCCGATTAGGGCATGAGGTGGGAGATCGCAGTACCCTGGATCTGCTCAATGCCGAAAGTGATGCAGCCAACGCACGCCTGGCCTGGTTACAGGCCCGGGTCGCGCTCATCATGAACCGTTTGCAGCTTTCTGATCTGGCGGGCCATTTGGAGCAAGCCCAACTGGATGAAATCAATGCTCTGTTGGAACCATCCGCAAACCCCAATAACAGTCCCACAGGAGGAAAATGATATGGCCCACATCGTAATACTTGGTGCAGGAACGGGCGGAATGCCCGCCGCTTACGAATTGCGCGAAAAACTGGACACGACACACCGCGTTACCGTGGTCAACGCCGTGGACTATTTCCAGTTTGTGCCTTCCAATCCCTGGCTGGCAGTGGGCTGGCGCGACCGTGCGGCCATTACCTTCCCCATTCGCCCCTATCTGGCCAAGAAGGGGATCGATTTTGTGCCGCAACCGGTTAGTCGTATCGATGCCCAGGGGAATGCTCTGGAATTTGCCGACGGCAGTCGCCTGGCCTACGACTATCTAGTGATTGCCACGGGTCCAAAACTGGCCTTTGACGAGGTGGAAGGGGCTGGCCCCAAAGGCTTTACCACCTCGGTCTGCACGGTGGACCATGCGGAACAGGCCTACCAGGGCTATCAGGAGCTCACAAAGAATCCTGGCCCTGTAATTATTGGTGCCCTTCCGGGGGCCTCCTGTTTTGGTCCGGCTTACGAGTTTTCTTTTATTGTCAACCGTGATCTGCGCAATAAAAAAATTCGCAACAAGATTCCCATGACGTACGTGACCAGCGAACCTTACATTGGCCATCTGGGTTTGGGTGGGGTGGGGGACTCAAAGTCCATGCTGGAAAGTGAATTGCGCAACAACGACATCAAATGGATTACCAACGCCAAGGTCACCAAGGTAGAGGCGGGAAAGATGTACGTGACCGAGCTGGACGATTTGGGAAACGTGCGCAAGGAACACGAACTCCCTTTCAAGTTCAGCATGATGTTACCCGCCTTCAAGGGGGTGGATCCCGTAGCGGCCGTCGATGGGCTATGTAACCCGCGAGGCATGGTGCTGGTGGACGAGTTTCAGCGTAGTAAAAAATACCGCAACATTTTTTCCGCAGGGGTCTGCGTGGCCATTCCTCCAGTAGAAGTGACACCTGTTCCTACAGGAACCCCCAAAACGGGCTACATGATCGAGTCCATGGTCAGTGCCATCGTGCACAACATTTGTGCCGATCTTGCGGGGCACGCTGCCAATGCCAAGGGAACCTGGAATGCGTTTTGTCTGGCCGATATGGGGAATACGGGGGCTGCTTTCATTGCCTTGCCCCAGATTCCACCGCGCAACGTGAACTGGTTCAAGAAGGCCCGTTGGGTTCACTGGGCCAAGGTCGCCTTCGAGAAATATTTTATCTACAAGATGAAGCAGGGCAGTTCGGAACCCATCTACGAAAAAC
Organism: Ferrovaceae bacterium; assembly: GCA_027449685.1. Classification (GTDB taxonomy): domain Bacteria; phylum Pseudomonadota; class Gammaproteobacteria; order Burkholderiales; family Ferrovaceae; genus JAJZHV01. The sequence continues at coordinate 8,631 of DAIDLC010000001.1, forward strand.
ATGTGCTGAAATGGATTGGCATTGAGCGTCTGCAAGATAATCGTGATGGGAGGAATTGATTCATGGGGCTTTTCTCACATTTCATGGCGGCAGTGAGTGGCAAGGAGGAAGGAGCCTTGCCGGCTGATGCCCGGTTGATCGATGTCCGAACCCACCATGAATTCCTGTCCGGGCATGTGGATGGGGCCTTTAATCTGCCCCTGGATCGCTTCAATCATGACATTCAACGGGTGGTGCCCGACAAGAAAACCCCCGTTATCCTGTATTGCCGGTCGGGAGCTCGCTCCGGACATGCCTTGGGCGTGATGCGTCAGTTGGGGTATGAACAGGTGTACAACGGGGGGAGTGTGGGCGCTTTGGCACTGCGTTTGAAAAAAGATATTCGGCATGGGGCTTAACATGTTCAACCCCTTCTCCCGCTCGCGTTGGGGACGAGACATTGCCTTTGTTCTGGTTGTGAAAGTGATTTTGCTGTTTTTGATTTGGGTTTTTTTTGTTCGTGGTGAAGTCGTGCAAGTAGATGAAGCGCAAATGGCGAAGGCGCTCCATCTGGAATCCCGGTTTTCGCCAAATTCTGGAGGTATCCATCATGATCAGTGAAGAACTGGTCGACGTGTCACGGCTGCAGTTTGCCGTGACCGCCTTGTATCATTTTCTGTTTGTTCCCCTGACGCTGGGAATGGTTTGGATTCTCGTGGTGATGGAAAGTGTGTATGTCATGACGGGCAAACCCGTCTATAAAGACATGACCCGATTCTGGGGCAAACTCTTTGGGATCAACTTTGCCCTGGGGGTGACTACCGGCATCACCATGGAGTTTCAGTTTGGCACCAACTGGGCGTATTACTCGCATTACGTGGGTGATATTTTTGGAGCCCCTCTGGCTATCGAGGGATTGATGGCGTTCTTTCTGGAATCCACCTTCATCGGCATATTCTTTTTTGGCTGGGATCGCTTGTCGCGCCCCAAGCATTTGATGGTAACGTTATTGATGGCCGTGGGGACCAATCTATCAGCGCTCTGGATTCTCATTGCCAATGGCTGGATGCAAAACCCCGTGGGTGCAGAATTCAATGTCACCACCATGCGCATGGAATTGCAAAGTTTTGGCGCCCTGATATTCAACCCGGATGCTCAGGCCAAGTTCGTGCATACCGTATCTGCCGGTTATGTCACGGCTTCCACCTTCGTGTTGGCCATTTCCTCCTGGTATTTGCTGAAGGGACGCGATGTGGAATTTGCCAAACGCAGTTTTCGTATTGCAGCGGCCTTTGGGATTGCTTCGGTCTTGTCCGTCATCGTGTTGGGTGATGAATCCGGTTACACCGTGGGTGAGGCACAACAAACCAAAATGGCGGCCATGGAAGCCATGTGGGATACAGAACCTGCACCGGCTTCTTTCAATCTGATCGCTGCTCCCAACGAAGCCCTGCAAAAAAATGACTGGGCTGTGGAAATTCCCTGGGTGATGGGGTTGATTGGAACACGTTCCGTCACCCAGCAGATTCCTGGAATTCACCAGATCAAGGAAAAAAATCGGCAACGGATCATTTCCGGTATCCAGGCGGTACAAGCACTGGAACGGCTGCGGCAAAACAATCAGGACACGCAAGCGCGAAGCCAGTTTGAGGCCCATAAGACAGATCTCGGCTTTGGTTTTCTGGTCAAGCGCTATGTCACCCGGATGGATGCGGTCACTCCGGAGATCATCCAGAAAGCGGTGGATTCCACGGTGCCCCGGGTGGCGCCCATGTTCTGGGGCTTTCGTTTGATGGTGCTCCTCGGGGCCTTGCTCCTGGGGCTGTTTGCCACTGCGTTTTATTACACCCTGAAGGGGCGCTGTGAAAACCAGCAATGGCTGCTGCGTTGGGCACTGATCATGTTGCCGGCTCCATGGCTGGCTTGCGAGTTGGGGTGGTTTGTGGCGGAATACGGGCGCCAGCCCTGGACCATTTACGGGGTCTTGCCAACGCATCTGTCGGTTTCTACGCTCACTCCGGGAAATGTGTATGGATCCTTGGCGGGTTTCGTGGGGTTTTATACCGTACTTTTGGTGGTAGAGATGTATTTGATGGTGAAATTCGCGCGCCTGGGCCCGGGCAGTCTTGGTACGGGGCGATATCTCAATGAACCGGTTTTGGCCCATTGACGAGCGGCGCAATCAAGGAGAAATATCATGCTGGACTATCCCACACTGAAAGTGATTTGGTGGTTGTTGGTGGGTGTGCTGTTGGTAGGTTTTGCGGTGATGGACGGTCACGACATGGGAGTCGGAACATTGCTTCCCTTTGTGGGGCGCAATGATCTGGAGCGACGCGTTGTGATCAATACAGTAGGACCCCATTGGGACGGCAATCAGGTCTGGTTCATTACGGCTGGCGGGGCCATTTTTGCGGCCTGGCCTCTGGTGTATGCAACGGCGTTTTCAGGGTTCTACTGGGCCATGTTGGCCGTGTTGTGGGCCTTGTTTTTTCGGCCTGTGGGCTTTGATTATCGCAGTAAATTACACCATCCCACTTGGCGTCAGGTGTGGGATTGGGGGTTGTTCGTCGGTGGTGCAGTGCCCCCCCTCATTTTTGGGGTGGCGTTTGGCAATTTGCTATTGGGCGTTCCCTTTGGTTTTGACCAAAACCTGATATCCACCTATACGGGATCATTCTGGCAATTGCTCAATCCCTTCGCCTTGCTCACCGGCATTGTCAGTTCTTCCATGATCACGTTTCATGGGGCGATTTATCTGTCGCATCGCACCGAAGCCGAGATACAGCAGCGCGCCAAGCAAGCTGCAGTTTTTTCAGGTCTGTTGTTGCTGGTGAGTTTCAGTCTGGCAGGATGGTGGCTGGCACGCTTCATTCCCGGTTACAGCATCACCTCGGTTGTGGATCCTGCAGCCTTGCCCGATCCTCTGGCAAAAACGGTGGTGCGTGAAGCGGGTGCCTGGCTGGCCAATTACGACAAGATGCCCTTTACCAAAGCCATCCCCCTGCTCACTTACGGCGGTGTGCTCCTGGCCCTGATCATGCAAACCTTGGGGCGCACGGGCTGGGCCTTTGTGCTGTCTTCCCTGGCGATGGCGGGGGTGATTGCCACCGCTGGTTTCTCCATGTTTCCCTTTGTGATGCCCTCTTCCACCATGCCCAATGCCAGCCTGACCGTGTGGGATAGCGTGTCCAGCCGTGGCACGCTGGGGATCATGCTGGTGGCAACACTGATATTTGTCCCGTTGATCGTGTTTTATACGGGCTGGGCCTACCGCGTCATGGCCGGAAAGGTGACCAAAAAATACGTGGAGCAACATGAACATTCGGCGTATTGAACCCTTCCGGGCCATGGGGAATCAACTCCATGCACGGAGGAACGCGCGTCAACATCCTCGTTGTCGCAAGCATGCAGGGCAGCGGTTGTAGGGCTGTTTCATGAAAAGGAGTCAATGATGTGGTACTTTGCCTGGGTACTGGGAATTGGATTTGCGGTGTCACTGGCCATATTGAATGCCATGTGGGGTGAAAATCAGCAAGCCCGTCTGCACAGTGATTCTCCCGAAGGAGAATGATGGTTTGGGGACCTGGCTTACTGGGAACCTGGTGCTTTAATTGGATTGGATCATAACAAGGAGCAATATCATGAGTAATGTGGGTGGAATCGACAAATGGTTGCGGATCTTGGTAGGGATTGCTCTGGTTCTGATGGCTGTAACAGGAACCGTCGGGGCATGGGGGTGGATTGGTGTGGTGCCCTTGCTGACCGGTGTGTTCGGATTTTGTCCGGCCTACAAGTTGTTTGGTATGTCCACTTGCCCGTTGAAAAAATAATTTCCCGGGTCTAGAGAAAGCGGGCAATGAATGCGCCGGTGTAACCCGGAGGGAGGGGGATGCTGACCACATGCCCACTTCCGGGTGCCGTCTGGATAGCAATGGCCTCCTCGTTTTCCAGGCTTTCAAGGGTCTTCTCGAAGCTCCCTTGCGGGTGAATGATTTCGATTTGGTCGCCCACGGAAAAGCGGTTTTTCACCTCAATCCGGGCGCGCCCTTGGGAGGTATACCCCAACACTTCTCCCACAAACAGACTGCGCGCCGACTCCGAATGACCTCGAAGGTAATTTTGGTAGGTGGATTCCGGGTGTCGTTCATAAAACCCACTGGTATAACCGCGGTTGGCCAATCCTTCCAACTTTGACAGCAACCCGGGGTCTAGCGCCCGTCCGGCCATGGCGTCATCGATGGTCTGGCGGTAAGCCTGGCAGGTTCGGGCCACGTAATAGGCCGATTTGGTACGTCCTTCAATTTTGAGTGAATGTACACCAAGAGCCACCAAGGCATGCACATGCTCGATGGCCCGCAAATCTTTCGAGTTCAACACGTAGGTGCCATGTTCGTCCTCTTCCACCGGAAGCAATTGTCCCGGTCTTTGCGCTTCCTCGAGAAGATAGACTTCACCCGCGGCAGATTGGGCAGCGGGTTTGACGGTGTAATCCCAACGACAGGAGTTGGTGCAGGTCCCTTGATTGGGGTCGCGGTGATTGAAATAACCGGACAGCAAGCAGCGCCCGGAGTAGGCGATGCACAAAGCGCCGTGAACGAATACCTCGAGTTCCATGGAAGGGCACTGCTGTCTGATTTCTCCAATTTCCTCCAAAGACAGCTCGCGTGAAAGAATCACCCGGGTAATACCAATACTCTGCCAAAAACGTACTGCCGCATAATTGACTGTATTGGCCTGCACCGACAGGTGAATCGGGACCTCGGGCCAGCGTTCCCGAACCATGGCAATCAGCCCGGGGTCGGACATGATGAGCGCATCCGGGTGCAATGCGATGACCGGTGCCATATCGGCCAGGTAGGTTTTTATTTTGGCATTATGGGGCAGCACATTGCTGACCAGATAAAATTTCTTGCCTTGCGCATGGGTGCTGGCCAGACCTTGGGCCAGGGTGTCCAAGGACCCGAAATCGTTGTTGCGCACCCGTAGGCTATAGCGTGGTTGTCCGGCATAAACCGCATCAGCGCCAAAGGCCAAGGCAGTGTGCAGCATGTGCAGGGAGCCGCAAGGCGCCAGTAATTCGGGGGCATTAGCCACCCAACAGTCTCCTGGGGGGGTCATGGGGGAAGAAAGGAGAGTAGCTCCAGCGGATGGGTGATCATGCCCTCCGCTGGCCATTCTTCGGGGGCCAATTCGTCACCCAGATATCCGTAACGGGCAATGATCCCTTTGGCTCCTGCCGCTTGAGCCGCTTGCATGTCGCGTGCATCATCCCCCAGATAGAGCAGAGAGCGTATCGGGAGTTTGAGTTCATGGGCCGCTCCGTTCAGGGGGTCGGGGTAAGGTTTTGGCCGCGCATAGGTGTCGCCACTAACGATGCATCCGGCCCGTTCCAGGCCCAATTGCTGTACCAGAGGGACGGTAAAGCGTGCTGGTTTGTTTGTGACGATGCCCCAGGAGATTCTGCGCTGATCCAGCGCCCCAAGCAGTTCGTGAACCCCGTCGAACACACGGGTATCCACGCACAGATGCTCGCGATACAGGGCTAAAAACTCATCCCTGAGTTCTTCATAGTAGGGGTCGGATGCAGAGAGGTCAAAGCCGGCTTTGAGGAGCCCTCTTGCGCCGTGAGAGGCCAGGGGCCGCAACGCGCTCAAAGGCAACGCAGGACGGTCGTAGCGTAAACGCAGGGTGTTCAAGGCCCAGGCCAGATCGGGTGCGGTGTCTGCAAGGGTGCCGTCTAAATCGAACAGTACCCCCAGGATGGGCCGCAAGGAGTCTACGGGGCCGGCAATCACGTGCGGCGACAGTGGAGAAGGTAATTGACGCCGGTGTCCTGGCTCAAAAAATAGCGCTGTGTGAGGGGGTTATAGCTCATCCCACTAAAATTGCCGGGGAACAAACCCGCTTGCCGAGCCATTCGGGCTAGTTCGGAGGGTTTGATGAAACGGGCATAATCGTGGGTTCCCTTGGGAAGCAGTTTGAGAAGATATTCCGCGCCCAGCACGGCCATCACGTAGGCGCGCGGATTGCGGTTGAGCGTGGAAAAGAAAACGTGTCCCTGGGGTTTGACCAATCGTGCACAGGAAACGATAGTGCTGAGGGGATCTGGTACATGCTCCAGCATTTCCATGCAGGTCACCACATCAAATTGCCCGGGCCGGGCCAGTGCCATATCTTCTGCGCTGATCAGCTGATAATCCACCTCCAGGCCGGATTCCAGCAAATGCAGGCGGGCAACGCCCAGTGGTTTGTCGGCTAGATCGATCCCGGTAACCTGGGCGCCACGGCGAGCCATGGATTCGGTCAGAATACCGCCTCCACAGCCCACATCCAGAACCTGTTTGCCTTTCAGGGAAGCCGCCTTGTCAATCCACTCCAGGCGGAGTGGATTGATATCGTGCAGCGGCTTGAATTCGCTGTTGGGATCCCACCAGCGGTGGGCCAGAGCACTAAACTTATGGAGCTCGGCCGGGTCCTGATTAGTTTTCAATGATGATCTCGGCGCGGCGGTTTTTAGCACGACCTGCCTTGGTTTTGTTGCTGGCCACAGGATCATTTTCGCCCCGACCTTCGGCTTCGATCTTGTAGGCGGGCACGCCTTTGCTCACGAGATAGGACTTGACCGCTTCAGCACGCTGCAAAGAGAGTTTGCGATTGTATTTTTGCGTACCGATGGAGTCGGTATAACCTACCACCTTGACGGACTTGATGGAGTCTGTGCCGGACTGGTGGGCTTTGGCCAGCTCGCTATCAATATGCATTTTTCCTTCCGGCTTGAGGATGGCCTTGTTGAAGTCGAACAGGGCATCTGCAGACAGGACGATCTTGTCATGTTTGACGATGGCGGGAGCAGGTGCTGGTGCTGGGGCAGGAGCGGCCACTGGCGCAGCGGCGACTGGTTTGGGGGCTTCCACCTTGGGCGCGGGTGCGTGTTGGCCGCAATTGACCGTGGGGGTGGCGCTCATGTCACCGGCTCCGGTGCCCCAGCACTCGCCAAAGGCGTCATGCACAACCGATCCATCCGCAGCGCGCACGATGGTGGGGTATAACTGATCGTCAGCCCAGGCGGCAGTGCCACTGGTCAATCCGAGGGCAAGACCCAGGGCGAGCGTGACGGTATTCATGCGGATTGCTTTCGGGGTCAGGGGGTATTTCATTGCGTATGTTCTCCAGATTGAGGTATGGGTTTGGTGCGTGGTTATCGATTTTATGGGTTGTTGTGCAGGAGTCAACCGCTTGGGATTAAAGGCTGGTTTACCGAGTTTTCCAGCTGCTCCGGCAGTGACGCATACAGCCAGCGTGACCATTATAAAGGATTCTGAAATTTCATGGTTATGTTATGATTGCACGTTTAGAAAGCGCGTGAATTGTTTGCGCACGTGACCCATATCTTATGACCCCATTCGCCAAGGAAACACTCCCCGTCAGTCTGGAAGATGAAATGCGTCGTTCCTATCTGGAATACGCCATGAGTGTGATCGTGGGAAGAGCCCTGCCCGATGTGCGCGATGGTCTTAAACCGGTGCATCGGCGTGTTCTGTTTGCCATGCACGAACTCTCCAACGATTTCAACAAGCCTTACAAAAAATCCGCCCGTATCGTCGGGGATGTCATTGGTAAATATCATCCTCACGGGGATACGGCCGTCTATGATGCCATTGTGCGCATGGCCCAGGATTTTTCCCTGCGCTATCCGCTGATCGACGGACAGGGAAATTTTGGCTCGGTGGACGGTGATAATCCGGCCGCCATGCGTTACACAGAAATTCGCATGGCGCGCATCACGCACGAGTTATTGGCCGATATTGATCGCGAAACGGTGGATTTTGGACCAAATTATGACGGCTCCGAACAGGAACCTCTCATTTTGCCGGCGCGCTTTCCCAATCTGCTGGTCAATGGCTCTTCGGGGATTGCCGTGGGTATGGCCACCAATATCCCTCCGCACAATCTCGGGGAAGTCATCGAGGCCTGCCTGGCGCTGCTATCCGATCCGGAAATTTCCATCGACTCCCTGATCGACATCATTCCGGCACCCGACTTTCCCACGCGCGGCATCATTTATGGTACAGCCTCGGTTCGCGAGGGTTATTTGACCGGACGTGGTCGGGTGTTGATGCGCTCCCGCACTCATGTGGAAGACATGGATAAGGCCGGGGGACGTCAGGCCATCATCGTGGATGAACTGCCCTACCAGGTCAACAAAGCCAATTTGATCATAAAGATTGCCGAGTTGGTCCGCGAAAAGCGCATCGAAGGCATCTCCGATCTGCGTGACGAGTCCGACAAATCCGGCATGCGCGTGGTGATCGAACTCAAACGGGGCGAGTTGCCCGAGGTGGTCCTCAACAATCTGTTCAAGCAAACCCAGTTGCAGGAATCCTTTGGCATGAATATGGTGGCGCTGGTGGATAACCAGCCGCGCCTGCTGAACCTGAAACAGTTTCTAGAGGCTTTCTTGCGTCATCGACGCGAAGTACTGACCCGTCGGACGGTTTTCGAACTGGCCAGGGCGCGCGAGCGTGCCCATGTGCTGGAAGGATTGGCGGTGGCTCTGTCCAACGTGGATGAGATCATCACCCTCATCAAGGCCTCGGAATCCAGAGCGGTGGCGCGCGAACGCCTCATGCAACGACTTTGGTCCTCCGACCTAGTGCGCGACATGCTCTCCCGAGCGCCCCAGAACGCCTCGCGTCCGTTGGGTCTGCCCCATCAGTTTGGTCTGCAGGAGGAGGGTTATCGCCTTTCCGAAACGCAAGCGGTGGCCATTCTGGAAATGCAGCTGCAACGCCTAACCGGTTTGGAGCAGGAAAAGATTCGCGACGAGTACCGTGAAGTCATGCTGCGCATTGCCGATTTGCTGGATATTTTGGCGCATCCCCAACGCATCACCACGCTGATCACGGAAGAGTTGGTGCAGATCAAGCAAACCTTTGGAGATAAACGGCGCAGCGAAATCGTGGTTAATGCCGAAGACCTGAATCTGGAAGACTTGATCACCCCGGAAGAGGTCGTGGTAACCCTGTCCCATGGAGGCTATATCAAGTCTCAGCCGGTGACTGACTATCGTGCCCAGCGGCGCGGCGGCCGGGGTCGCCAGGCGGCCACTACCAAAGAAGACGACTTCATTGAACGACTCTTCGTGGCCAATACCCATGACCATATCCTGTGTTTTTCCAGTCTGGGGCAGGTATATTGGTTGCGCGTGTTTAATGTGCCCTCCGGTTCCTCCAACGGTCGTGGTAAACCCGTGATCAATCTGCTGCAGTTGGACGCCAACGAAAAAATCAATGCCATTCTGCCGGTCAAAGAGTTCGATGCCGAACACTATGTATTCATGGCTACAGCACAAGGCACAGTGAAGAAAACGCCTCTGTCTGATTTCTCTCGCCCACGTTCTTCCGGCATCATCGCTGTGGATCTTGACCCCGAAGATTATCTGGTGGGTGTGGCCATCACCGATGGACGTCACGATGTCATGCTGTTTTCTGACGAGGGAAAGGCCATTCGGTTCTCCGAAGAAGACGTTCGTCCCATGGGGCGAACGGCACGCGGTGTGCGCGGTATGCGCTTGTCTGAGGGAAGTCGTGTCATTGCGCTGCTGGTGGCCGAAAACGAATCGCAAAGTGTGTTGACGGCCACCCAGAACGGCTATGGCAAACGCACCTCCATGGGGGAATACACGCGTCATGGTCGCGGAGGGCAGGGCATGATTGCCATCCAGACTTCGGAGCGCAATGGTCCGGTGGTGAGTGCAGCACTCGTCGATGAAGAGGACGAACTGATGCTCATTACCACGGGCGGCGTACTGATTCGGACTCGGGTTCAAGAGATTCGGGAGATGAGTCGGGCGACTCAGGGAGTGACACTGATTGCTTTGGACCAGGGGGAGAAACTGGTTTCCCTGAGTCGCATCGATGAAACACCGGCCGAGGAATCCCTGACCTCTGATCCGGTTGCGCTGGAGCAGGCGCCCCTGGCCGATTCTGATCCGGTTTTACCGGATGATCCGGCATGATTGCCGCTGCTGTTTCGGGACTGCATCAGGATGCGCTTACGCGTTTGCTTATATCGCGTGGTTACGGGGCTATTCCCCCCAGAGGGGATTCTGGCTGCAAGGGTTTGGTCTGACGCACTGCGGGGTACCTCATGGCTGAAATACCTTCTCAATCTTCCTTGCAGGACTTGCGTGCCCAGATCGATGCCATCGATGCACAATTGTTGCACCTGATCAGTGAACGGGCCCGCACCGCAGGAAGAATCGGCGCTCTCAAAACTGGCGTCCTGTACCGCCCGGAACGGGAAGCACAGGTGTTACGGCAAATCAAAGCGGCAAACCCCGGCCCCTTGCGGGATGATACGGTGGCTTTTCTATTTCGTGAAATCATGTCAGCCTGTCTGGCGTTTGAACGTCCGGTTACGGTGTCTTGTCTGGGCCCGGAAGGCACGTATTCCGAGTCTGCCGTGGTTCACCACTTTGGGCATGCCGTACAAACCCTGTTTTGCGCTCATTGGGATGAGGTCATGGGCGCGGCAGAAAGCGGCAAAGCGGACTTTGCGGTCATCCCCGTGGAAAATTCCAGCGAAGGGGCTGTTGGACATACGCTGGATCTGCTCGTGGAAACACCCCTCAAGGTCTGTGGCGAAATTCTGCTGCGGGTACGCCAGCAGTTACTGGTAGCTCCCGAAATGAATGCGCTGCAGCAAATTCAGCGCGTGTATTCTCACGGCCAGTCGCTGGGACAATGTCAAAACTGGCTCAATGCCTTTTTGCCCCAGGCACAGCGTGTGGCCGTGAGCAGTAATGCCGAGGCAGCCAGATTGGCCATGGGACAACCCGGATCGGCAGCGATTGCCGGAGAACTGGCCGGTGAGCGCTATGGGTTGAAAGTCCTGCAAGCCAACATTGAAGACGAGTCCGGTAATACCACCCGTTTTCTGGTGTGCGGACCCGAGGCGCCGGCTCCTTCCGGGCAAGACAAGACGTCATTGGTTCTGGCGGTGCGTAATCAGCCTGGGGCCGTCTACGAACTGCTGGCCCCCTTGGCCCAGTGTGGGGTCAGCATGACCCGTCTGGAGTCCAGGCCCGCCCGTACGGCCCTTTGGGAGTATGTGTTTTTCGTGGATTTGGAGGGGCATGTGGCGCAGGCGCGGGTGTGTCAGGCCATCGAGGCCATGCAGCAAAAAGCGCTGTTTTGCAAAATTCTTGGTTCTTATCCGGTGGCTGCACGATGATCGATTCCTGTCAACAGATTCCGGCACACCTGCGGGCCCTTGCACCTTACCAACCCGGCAAACCCATCTCCGAGCTGCAGCGTGAATTGGGTTTGACTGCCATCATCAAACTGGCTTCCAACGAAAATCCCTTGGGTCCCAGTCCGCTGGCTTTGCAGGCCATTTCCGCGAGCCTTCCCGCACTGGCCTTGTATCCAGACGGGAATGGCCATGATCTCAAGCAGGCTCTGTGTGCTCACTTCCCGGTGGTGCAGCAGCAAATCATTCTGGGCAACGGCTCCAACGATGTGCTGGAACTGGTGGCGCGCACCTTTCTGGGCCCGGGCACCTCGGCCGTGTATGCCCAGCATGCTTTTGCGGTTTATTCTCTGGTCACGCAAGCCGTTGGCGCCCAGGGGATTGAAGTTCCGGCAAAAGCATTCGGTCACGATCTGGACGCCATGATTGCGGCTTTGCGCCCCGACACGCGGGTCATGTTTCTGGCCAATCCCAATAATCCCACGGGAACCTTCATTTCCGGGGCGACCTTACAGGCCGCTTTGCAACGAATACCCTCTCGGGTGCTGGTGGTTCTGGACGAGGCCTACACGGAGTATTTGCAGCCTCAACAGCGCTATCCATCGATGGCTTGGCTGAATCTGCACTCCAATCTTCTGATCTCCCGTACCTTTTCCAAAGCTTACGGTTTGGCGGGCTTGCGCGTGGGGTTTGGAGTGGCTCACCCGGACATCATCGACCTGCTGGAGCGCGTTCGTCAGCCCTTTAACGTGAATGCACTGGCTCTGGCAGCAGCGCAGGCAGCCCTGCAGGATCAGGCCTTTCTGGAGCGTTCTTGGGCGCTCAACCGGGCGGGCCTGATGCAATTGGAAGAGGGGTTCAAACGACTATCCCTGTCCTATATTCCTTCGGTGGGAAATTTTATTTCGGTACGCGTGGGCGATGCCTCTGGCGTGTATCAGGCCCTGCTGGCCCAGGGTGTGATCGTGCGTCCGGTCAAGGCCTACCAGATGCCTGAATATTTACGCGTCAGCGTGGGCACCGAAGCGCAGAATCGGATGTTGTTACAGGCGCTGGACCGTGCCTTGCATCCTGCGTCTTAGCAATGGGTGCCTCCTCTGGTTTGGTCAAACTGCCTGAAGCCCTGGAACAGGCATGACGCTGATCGTTCACAACCAGCCGCCACTGCCGCGACGTGTGACGATCATTGGCGTCGGTTTGATGGGAGGTTCCTTCGCCCTGGCCATGCGCAGGGCGGTTCCGGACATTTGTCTGACGGGTGTGGATCGTGACGAAATCAATCTGGCAACGGCGCGCCACATGGGGGTGTTGGACCAGGTGGTTACCCATGTGGCCAGTGCCGTGAAGGACGCAGAATTGGTCGTGCTGGCTGTGCCGGTCAGACAGTTGCAATCGGTGTTGACGCAAATCTCTGCCAACTTGCCAGTTGGTGCCGTGGTCACCGATATGGGGAGCACCAAAAGTTCTGTGCTGGAAGTGGCGCAAGCCACGATGGGCACATCCCTGGCACGCTTCGTTCCCGGGCATCCCATTGCGGGTGCCGAACAAAGCGGTGTGCGCGCGGCTCGGTCTGATCTTTTTCAGGGCTGTTCCGTGGTCCTCACCCCAACGCCGGAATGCGACGAACAGGCTCGTGGGGTCGTTCAGCAATGCTGGGAAGCCTGCGGTGCCAGGGTGGAACTCATGACTGCCCAGCGTCATGATGCCATCTTCGGGGTCGTGAGCCACTTGCCTCATCTGTTGAGTTTTGCTTTGGTGCATGACATTGCCACCCGGGCTGATGCGTCTACCTTGTTTCGCTTTGCAGCCGGAGGATTTCGCGACTTTACCCGGATTGCCGCCAGCAGCCCGGAAATGTGGCGCGACATCAGCCTGGCCAACCGGACCGTCCTGTTACTCGAAATGCAACGCTATCGGGAGCAACTGGATCATCTGGCCGCGTTATTGCACCAGGAAGACGAGTCCGGACTGGAATCTTTTTTCAAAGTGGCGCGTCAGGCACGGCGCGACTGGAACGACACACAATGAGACCCTCAGCATGAATCACACCTATATCGTCTCTCCGGCAGGTCCCTTGCAGGGTACCTTGCGCGTGCCGGGAGACAAATCCATTTCGCACCGCAGCATCATGCTGGGGGCTATTGCCACGGGGACTACGCGCGTGACCGGTTTTCTGGAAGGAGAAGACGCCCTGTCCACCATGGGCGCATTTCGTGCCATGGGGGTTCCCATCGAGGGTCCCGATCAAGGCCGTGTCACCATCCAGGGCGTGGGGTTGCAGGGTTTGCAAGCGCCCCGGCAAGTCCTGGATTGCGGCAATTCGGGTACTTCCATGCGCTTGCTGAGTGGTCTGTTGGCAGGCCAGTCGTTTGCTACCACTTTGACCGGTGATGCCAGCCTGCAACGTCGCCCCATGGGACGGGTTGCCGATCCGCTGCGTGCCATGGGCGCACAGATCCACACCCAACCGAAGGGACTTCCGCCCCTGGAGATCAAACCGGTTGCAGCGTTGCAAGGGATCGACTACACCATGCCGGTGGCCAGTGCCCAGGTAAAGTCGGCGCTGTTACTGGCGGGTTTGTATGCGCAGGGCGTAACGCGCGTCACCGAACCCGAGATCACGCGTGATCATACCGAGCGCATGCTGGGCGCCATGGGTTATGAGGTACGCCGGGAGGGCGCTACGATCAGTGTGCGCGGCCAGGGCAAGTTACACGGCACCGATATCGATGTTCCTGCGGACATCTCTTCCGCGGCCTTTTTCATGGTGGGTGCAAGCCTTGCTCCCGGCTCCGACCTGCTGCTCACCCACGTGGGGGTTAACCCGACCCGGACGGGCATCTTGCAGATTTTGCGCTTGATGGGAGCGGATCTGACGCTTCTCAATGTACGCGAAGTGGGTGGTGAACCCGTAGCGGATATTCGCGTGCGTCATGCCCCGCTGCATGGCATCGAAGTGCCCGAAAATCTGGTTCCCTTGGCCATAGATGAGTTCCCCATTTTGTTCGTTGCCGCGGCCGGGGCCACGGGACGCACCGTGGTGCGCGGGGCGGCCGAATTACGGGTCAAGGAAAGCGATCGTATTCAGGTGATGGCGGATGGTTTGCGCGTCTTGGGTGTTCAAGCCGATCCTACTGCGGACGGAATGGTGATTCAGGGGCAGAAGCATTGGCCCGGCGGCGTCATTCACAGTCAGGGAGATCACCGCATAGCCATGAGTTTTGCCGTGGCGGCCTTGCGTGCACGGCAGGCTATCACGATTCTGGATTGCGCCAATGTGGCCACTTCCTTCCCGGGATTTTCTGCCTGTGCCAATCAGGTTGGTTTGCCGGTGAAGGGTGCATGATACCGGTCATCACGATCGATGGACCGTCTGCCTCCGGCAAGGGCAGTGTGGCGGAGCGAGTGGCGCTGCATCTGGGATTTCATTATCTCGATAGTGGTGCGTTGTACCGTTTGACCGCATTGGCCGCCCGCCAGGCAGGGGTTTCCCTGGAGCAGGAAACGGTGCTACAAGGCGTGGCGCAGAATCTCGATGTGCATTTCGAGGCGGGGAACACCTGGCTGGGGGGGCACGATGTCACCACGTTGATGCGTTCCGAGTCCTGCGCGCGCGATGCCTCCATGGTGGCCGCCTTGCCTGCGGTGCGGCGGGAACTGCTGGCACGTCAGCGCGCCTTTCGACAGTCGCCCGGATTGGTGGCCGATGGGCGGGATATGGGCTCGGTGGTGTTTCCCGACGCTTGTCTGAAGGTGTTTTTGACGGCAAAACCGGAAATACGTGCACAACGCCGATATAACCAGTTGATCGAAAAGGGAATGTCTGCTAGCATTGACAATCTTTTGCAGGATATTCGTGCCCGTGATGCCCGTGATGCAATGCGCGGCGCTTCGCCCTTGGTGCAAGGAGAGGCGCATTTGCTCGATACTTCCGACCAAACCATCGATCAGGCCGTACGGCAGATTTTGACTTGGTATCGGGATTGTCCCGGAGTGAGGGGCACTTGAATGAACGACAGGAAGGGGTAAACCGTTTCGACCGCGCGTAGCAGGCAGAAACATTCCCGGCTCCATTCCTGATTATTAACCGACCCCGTGCCGCGACGGGCGATTCAGTAATACTTTGAAGGTCTCCATTATGAATATTGCGCTACACTCCGCTTCTGTTACCGAAAGTTTTGCCAGCTTGTTCGAGGAAAGCCTTACCCATCAGGAAATGCGCTCGGGGGAAGTCATCACTGCAGAAGTGGTGAGCATTGATAGCAACATGGTTGTGGTCAATGCCGGCCTCAAATCCGAGAGTCTGATTCCCATCGAAGAATTCAAGAATGATCGCGGCGAACTGGAAGTTCAGGTGGGCGATTTCGTCAAAGTGGCCATCGATGCCTTGGA
The DNA here is from genome assembly GCA_027449685.1 of Ferrovaceae bacterium. Classification (GTDB taxonomy): domain Bacteria; phylum Pseudomonadota; class Gammaproteobacteria; order Burkholderiales; family Ferrovaceae; genus JAJZHV01. The sequence goes on from DAIDLC010000001.1 coordinate 24,258, forward strand.
AGACGGCTATGGTTCCACCCGGCTGTCCCGCGAGAAGGCCAAACGGTTGGCGGCCTGGCTGGATCTGGATGACGCCTTGGCCAAAGGGTCACTGGTGCAGGGAATGGTCACGGGCAAGGTCAAGGGTGGGTTGACGGTCATGGTCAACGGGATTCGTGCTTTCCTCCCCGGTTCCTTGGTAGACGTGCGTCCTGTCAAGGATACAACGCCCTTCGAAGGCAAGGAAATGGAGTTCAAGGTCATCAAATTGGACCGCAAGCGCAACAACGTGGTGGTGTCGCGCCGTGCCGTCATGGAAGAATCGCAGGGTGCCGACCGTCAGAGCCTTCTGGATAACCTGAAGGAAGGCGCTGTAGTGAAAGGCGTGGTCAAAAATATCACCGATTATGGCGCCTTCGTCGATTTGGGCGGCATCGATGGCCTGCTGCATATTACCGATCTGGCCTGGCGTCGGGTCAAGCACCCTTCCGAGGTGCTCACGGTTGGCGACGAAGTGGAAGCCAAAGTGCTCAAGTTTGATCAGGAAAAAAATCGCGTTTCTCTGGGCCTCAAGCAGTTGGGTGAAGACCCGTGGGTGGGTCTGGCCCGTCGCTACCCGGAACGAACCCGTCTGTTTGGCAAGGTCACCAATCTGACGGATTACGGTGCTTTTGTGGAAATTGAACAGGGCATCGAAGGCTTGGTCCACGTGTCGGAAATGGATTGGACCAACAAAAATGTGCATCCTTCCAAGGTGGTGCAGTTGGGTGATGAAGTGGAAGTCATGATTCTTGAAATCGACGAAGAGCGCCGTCGTATTTCCTTGGGAATGAAACAATGTCGTGCCAATCCCTGGGAAGAGTTTTCCATGAACTACAACAAGAACGATCATGTCCGTGGGCAGATCAAATCGATTACCGATTTTGGCGTATTCATTGGTTTGCCGGGCGGGATCGATGGCTTGGTCCATTTGTCGGATCTGTCCTGGAATCAAACGGGCGAAGAAGCCGTTCACAATTACAAAAAAGGCGATGAAGTGGAAGCGCTGGTGCTGTCCATCGATGTGGAACGCGAACGGATTTCTTTGGGGATCAAGCAACTGTCTGGCGATCCTTTCACCAATTTCACCGCTTCCCATGACAAGGGTTCTCTGGTGAAGGGGCGTGTCAAATCGCTGGATGCCAAGGGCGCGGTCATCGACCTGGGGGACGACATCGAGGGTTATCTGCGCGCTTCCGAAGTCTCCCGTGATCGTGTGGAAGATCTGCGTGCACATATGAACGAAGGAGATGCCGTGGAAGCGGTAATCCTCAACATCGATCGTAAAAATCGCGGTATCAACCTGTCCATCAAGGCACGGGATGTGGTGGAAGAGAATGCGGCGTTGCAAAGAATGCAGGCCGAAAGCCCTGTCAATGCCGGGACCACCAGCTTGGGCGCGCTGCTCAAAGCCAAGTTGGGTAATCCCGGGTCGGGTAGCTAAGGAGGTTGCATGACCAAATCCGAGCTGATTGATTTATTGGCTGCCCGATATGGTCAGCTGGTGACCAAAGACGCCGAACTGGCTGTCAAAACGATTCTCGACGCCATGAGCCACAGTTTGGTGTCCGGGGAGAGAATTGAAATCAGGGGGTTTGGCAGCTTTGGCCTGAATCATCGTCCACCTCGTCTGGGGCGTAATCCCAAAACGGGCGAAAAAGTACGTGTGCCAGAAAAATTCGTTCCGCATTTCAAGGCTGGCAAAGCCTTGCGTGACCAGGTGGATTTTCAGGATCAGGAAGCTGCGGATAAACTTTGATCGTAACCGGGAAGTGCTTGCACTTCCCGCTTCCATTCGGAGGTCGGTGTCATCATGGTTTATCTGAAATGGTTCTTGCGTATCATTCTCTTCATTTTTCTTCTGGGCTTTTCGGTCAAGAATCTGGAGCCGGTTACTCTCAACTATTTTTTGGGTTACCAGTGGCACGAACCTCTGGTGGTCATTTTGCTGGCCTTTACCATCATGGGAATGATTCTGGGCTTGCTGGCCTCCATGAGCACCCTGTTTCGTTTGCGCCGCGAGTTGCAGCAACTGCGCCGCGAGCTCAAGCACCTGGAGCGCCCGGAAGTCACCCGGGAGGGATCTTCGGTGGACCTGTCGCACACTGCGGCTTCGGTTGAGGTGGTCTGAATCCCCCTGGTTTCTGGTGGCGCATTTTGTGCGACCTGTGTACCATGACGCCAGTTTTCTGATGCGCAACTGGAGCGCGACGTCCTTTTCGTGATGGATTTCCAAGCATACTGGTTATTGGTCTTGCCCTTCTTTTTTGGTTTGGGCTGGCTTGCCGCGCGCATCGACATCCGTCATTTGCTCAGTGAGTCCCGGGCCTTGCCGGCCTCGTATTTCAAGGGACTCAATTTTCTTCTCAATGAACAGCCGGATAAGGCCATCGAGTCGTTCATCGAGGTGGCACGCGCCGAACAGCAAACCATCGAACTCCAGTTTGCTTTGGGGGGGTTGTTTCGGCGCCGTGGCGAAGTAGATCGCGCCACACGCATGCATCAAAATTTGGCCGAACGCACCGAACTCTCTCCCGACCAACGCACCGATGCCTTGTATGAACTGGCCCAGGATTATTTGAAGGCCGGATTGCTGGACCGGGCAGAGGCCTTGTTCAATGACTTGCGGCGCTCGGGCCATGCCGTGTCGGCGCTGCACTATCTGCTCGATATTTACGTCACCGAAAAAGACTGGAACAAGGCGATCGAAATGGCCGAAGCCTTGGAGACGGTGGCCGGTGAAGATCGACGTCGAGAAGTTGCCAACTTTCATTGTGAATTGGCCGCTCAAGAATACGGCCATTCCCGAACAGAACCAGCGCACAGCCATATCCGCGCGGCCTTGCAGGCCCATCGAAAATGCGTGCGTGCCAACGTGCTCCAGGGAACCTGGGCACAACGGGAAGAACGTCACGCCGATGCCATTGCGTGCTGGAAAGAAATCGAAGCCCAAGCGCCGGAATACCTGTTTCTGATTGCGGCGCCTCTGATGGAGTCCATGCGGCAATTGCAGCAAAATGCCGCCGGCCTAACCCTCCTGCAGGGTTGGTTACAGCGCTATCCCGCCATGGATTTACTGGCCGTGGCATATCAAATGACGCTGGAACAGGAAGGTCCTGAAAGCGCCTTGCGCCTGGTGCGCGAAGAGCTGCATCGAAATCCCTCTCTGGGAGCCCTGGATAAATATCTGGAAGCGCAAATTGCCACCGTCAGTGCCGAACAGCGAACGGATGTTCAATTGGCGCGCGATCTGGTGCATGCGCAAACGACGCGCTTGTATCTTTTTCAATGCACCAGTTGTGGCTTCAAGGCCCGCACCTTTCACTGGCATTGCCCGGCCTGTGGGGGTTGGGATACCTATCCGCCGTACCGCAATGCCGATGGAGAAATGACCTTTAACGCCAGTCATCGCTCTGGAATGTGATGTCGTGCCAATCGTTCCGGGGCCGTTTTAGGGGGGGAAGGCCTGCAGCATTTGACTGTGCAGGTGCCTTGATCGGGAGAATCACATGAACCAGAATCAGCCTGTTATCGTAGCATTGGACAAGCCCAACGAGTTGGCCGTGCGTCAATTGGTGGATCGACTGGATCCGGCCCTGTGCCGCCTCAAGGTGGGTAAGGAGTTATTTACGGCAGCAGGGCCCGCCTTGGTCAAAGACCTGGTCCGGCAGGGGTATCAGGTGTTTCTGGATTTGAAATTTCACGACATCCCCCATACGGTTGCGGCGGCCTGTCGGGTGGCTGCAGATTTGGGCGTATGGATGGTGGACGTACATGCGGCTGGTGGTCCGGCCATGCTGGAGGCGGCTCGTTTGGCCATGGAAAGCAGCCGGGCCGGGCAAACGCGTCCCCTGTTGGTGGCCATTACCGTCCTTACCAGTTTCGATCAGCACACCCTGAATGCCATTGGAATGCAGGGAACCCTGCCAGAGGCCGTCTTGCGGCTGGCGGGACTTGCCCATGATGCGGGACTGGATGGCGTGGTGTGCTCGGCCGCTGAAGCCAGATTGCTGAGGACGCGTTTCGTCCCTCCTTTTTTGTTGGTGACACCCGGCATTCGGCTTCCCGGTGCTCCGGCAGATGACCAGGTGCGCATCGTCACGCCACGGGAGGCTGGCGCGGCTGGAGCCGACTTTCTGGTCATTGGCCGTCCCATCACGGGCAGTCCCGATCCACGGGTTACTTTACAACTGATCAATGCTGAACTTCAGGAAACCAACGCATCATGAAAATCTCCATCATTGGCACCGGCTATGTGGGGCTGGTTAGCGGCGCCTGTTTGGCCGAAGTGGGTAATCAAGTCCTCTGCCTCGATCTGGATCCTGGCAAGATCCAGATCCTGCAACAGGGGGGAATTCCCATCTACGAGCCAGGGCTGCAGGCCATGGTGGCCCGCAATGTGGCCGCTAAACGCTTGTCCTTCACCACGGATGTAGCTCAAAGCGTGTCCTGGGGTCAGATCCAGTTCATTGCGGTAGGAACCCCGCCCGACGAGGATGGCTCGGCCGACTTGCAGCACGTGGTGGAAGCCGCACGCAATATTGGGCGTCACATGACCACGCGCAAGGTGGTGGTGGATAAATCCACGGTACCCGTGGGTACGGCGGATAAAGTGCGCGCGGCCATTGCAGAAGAACTGGCCTTGCGCCGGGAAGCTATTCCTTTTCACGTGGTATCCAATCCGGAGTTTTTGAAGGAAGGCGCGGCGGTGGAAGATTTCATGCGTCCCGATCGCATCGTGGTGGGGGCGGACGATCCTGTGGCCATCGATGTCATGCGCGCGTTGTATGCGCCCTTTCAGCGCAATCACGAGCGTCTCATTCTCATGGATGTCAAATCGGCCGAATTGACCAAATACGCGGCTAATGCCATGTTGGCTACCCGTATTTCCTTCATGAACGAACTCTCGCTGTTGGCCGAACGCCTGGGAGCCGATATCGAGCGTGTGCGTCAGGGAATTGGCTCGGATGCACGCATTGGTTACCAGTTTCTGTATTCCGGCTGCGGTTATGGGGGATCCTGTTTCCCCAAAGATGTCAAAGCCTTGATTCGCACCAGCGCGGAACAGGGTTTGGAGCTCAAGATCCTCAACGCTGTGGAGTCGGTCAATCAACGGCAAAAATCCGTTTTACTGGACAAGATCGTACAGCGCTTTGGGACCGATTTGAACGGACATCAATTTGCGCTCTGGGGCCTGGCCTTCAAGCCCAACACCGATGATATGCGCGAAGCGCCTGCGCGCGTCCTGATCGATGGTCTGCAAGCCCGGGGTGCGCGTGTTAGTGCCTTCGATCCTGTAGCCATGGATGAGGCCCGGAAAATTTACGCGGAAAACCGGAATATTCGCTTTGCCAGTTCACCCGAGGATGCGCTGTCGGGGGCTGATGCCCTGGTGGTGGTGACCGAATGGAAAGAGTTTCGCAGTCCTGATTTCGAAGATATCCGCGCGCGACTGCGTCATCCGGTTCTCTATGACGGACGCAATCTGTACGAACCCGCGCTGGTCAGGGCTGCGGGCCTGGAATATACCGGAATCGGGCGCTTGTAATCGGTTGACGGCGCCAAAGGATGATGTGGAATGAATAATGACCACCATTGGATGAATCATTTTGCTGCGGCCAACGTGTTGGTGGTTGGTGACGTGATGCTGGATCGCTATTGGTTTGGAGAGGTCAGTCGCATTTCTCCCGAGGCTCCGGTCCCGGTAGTCTTGGTGGGTAAGGCCGAAGAGCGTCCTGGTGGAGCGGCAAATGTGGCACGGGGCGTGAAAGCCTTGGGTGCTCGTTGTACGCTATTGTCGGTAGTGGGCCAGGACGAGCCCGGCGCACGTCTTGAAACGCTGCTGCAACAGGAGGGGGTGACCACGGCGCTGTACCGTGATGCCACGGTGGCAACCACTGTCAAACTACGGGTCATTGGACGGCAGCAACAATTGCTGCGCATCGATTTTGAAACCAGTCCCGGGCAAGAGGTGCTGCTGTCCAAGCTTTCGGCCTTTGCCGATCTATTGCCGCAGCACGATCTGGTGATTTTATCCGATTATGGCAAGGGAGGATTGCGCCATATCGAGAGCATGATCGAACAGTGTCGCCGCGCCAACAAGCCGGTGTTGGTAGACCCCAAGGGCGATGATTACCGACGTTATCGGGGGGCCACGCTGTTGACGCCCAATCGCTCGGAATTTCGTCAGGTAGCGGGGGCATGGGTGGATGATGTGGATTTGGCCCACAAAGCCCAGGTCTTGCGTCAGGAATTGTCACTGCAGGCGCTACTGATCACGCGCAGTGAAGAGGGAATGACGCTGTATCAGGCTCAAGGCGTCATGCACCAGCCAACGTTGGCCCAGGAGGTTTACGATGTCAGTGGTGCGGGAGATACGGTAATTGCCACGCTCGGGGTGAGCATTGCGGCCGGAGCTTCCTTACAGGAATCTGTGCGCCTGGCTAACCGGGCGGCAGGAATCGTGGTGGGCAAATTAGGTACGGCAGTGGTTACGCGTGAAGAACTCGAGCGCGCGTGCGCTACCGGCGCGGATCAATGAGGAAAATTGTATGGTAACGATTGTGACAGGTGCCGCAGGCTTCATTGGCGCCAATCTGGTTAAAGCCCTGAATCGGCGTGGGGACACGCGAATTCTTGCCGTGGATAATCTGGAGACGGCGGGAAAGTTCCATAATTTGTCCCATTGCACGATTGCCGACTACATGGATAAACGGGACTTCTTCCAGGCCCTGGAAAACGACCGACTGGATCTGGAAGTAACTGCCGTGTTGCATCAAGGGGCCTGCTCCGACACCATGGAGCATGATGGGCGTTATATGATGCACAATAATTTCAGCTTTTCCGCGCGCATTTTCCGGTACTGTCAGGAGCGGGAAATTCCTCTGGTTTATGCCTCTTCCGCGTCGGTGTACGGCGCCAATCAAAGTTTTCGTGAGGAGCCGGCCTGCGAAGCGCCACTGAATGTGTACGGGTATTCCAAATTGGCCTTTGACCAGTTTTTCCGCCAAAAGGCCCAATACGAGGGGTTGACGGCGCCCTGTGTGGGACTGCGCTACTTCAACGTGTATGGCCCCTACGAACAGCATAAGGGTCGGATGGCCTCGGTGGCTTTTCACTTTTTCAATCAATACCGGGAATCCGGACGGATTCGCTTGTTTGAGGGCTGTGACGGATTTGCCCATGGCGAACAACGTCGCGATTTTGTCTCTGTGGAGGATGTGGTCAAAGTCAACCTGTGGTTTCTGGAGCACCCCGAAATATCCGGAATCTTCAATCTGGGTACGGGTTGTAGCCGCTCCTTCAATGATATGGCCGTGGCTACCATCAATGCGTTGCGGGCCACTCAGGGAGAAGAAGAACTGACGCTGGAACAAATGCTGGCGCAAGAAATGATCGAATATATTCCCTTTCCCCAAGACCTGCGCGGTAAATACCAAAGCTACACTGAAGCCGACATGAAAAGTCTGCTGCAGGCAGGATATGACGCGCCGTTTTTGGATGTTACGGAAGGTGTGGCGCGTTATGTGGCGCACATGACAGGGGTTCAGGTTTCCGCTGCCTGATCAGGGTGCGGGAATCCAGCCTCGTTACATTTCCGAGGTTCTGCAGCGTCCTGGGTCGGTGCTGCGTTTTTATCTGAAGGCGCAGTGCGTATCAGACCGCATGTCCTTTTTGCGACTTCAGGAGCCATCCATGCGATTCAATCTTTGTTCGGCCTTAGTTCCCTCCTTGTGCTCGGGAGACCCACCCCGCCAATCTGCTGACGGTTCGTGCACACCACGCCCGGGGTTATTCCCTGTCCGGAGAGGGGGGCAGGATATCCGGACCGACAGGCCGCTCAAGTCCCGAAGATTCCGGCCCACCCTATGGGGGCTCATGGCATTGTTGCTCGCGCATCTGGCCGTTGCCAGCGTGGACGTCAATTCCGCGGATGAAAAACAGCTCCGCACAGTAAAGGGTATTGGACCGGTCAAAGCCAAGGCGCTGATCACCTGGCGTAGCAAAAATGGCAGCTTTCGTTCCCTGGCAGACGTGCGCAAGGTGAAGGGATTCGGTGCCAAGACGCTGGCCCGGATTGGTCACGATTTGACGATTGCCGGGCGGCCGCTCCTGCCCGCACCCTCTGCAGGGCATTGAAGGAACCGGGCTTGGCGGGATCCGACTATAGAGAGGAAGGCTCTGGCCTGCGTTGCAAGACAGAGGAGAAACCTGCCTCGATGAAGCAGGAAGTCAGCTTTGCCCCTGTTTGGCAGGAGTGAGCAAGTCTGGCGGAACGGTTTTATGCTACAGTCGTACATCATGATCAAAACCATCGAAGACTGTATCGGAAACTCTCCGTTGGTGGCCTTGCGTCATCTACCGGGAGAAACCACCAATCGGGTATTTGCCAAGCTCGAAGGCAATAATCCGGCCGGGTCCGTCAAGGATCGTCCCGCCCTGTCCATGATCAAACGAGCCGAGCAACGAGGGGAAATCAAACCGGGCGACACTCTCATCGAAGCCACCAGTGGCAATACCGGGATCGCCCTGGCCTTGGCAGCTTCTTTGCGTGGTTATTCCATGATCCTCATCCTGCCGGAGCATCTGAGCATCGAACGCCGTCAAACCATGCGTGCCTTGGGGGCAGAGATCATTCTGGTACCCCAGGCTGGTGGTATGGAAGCGGCCCGTGATCTGGCCCTGAAAATGCGTGACGCCGGACAGGGGGTCATTCTGGATCAGTTTAATAACCCAGATAATCCCTTGGCGCATTACGAAACCACGGGGCCAGAAATATGGCGGGATACTGAAGGTCGCATCACACATTTCGTAGCAACGATGGGAACCACCGGAACCATCATGGGCGTGGGCCGTTATCTCAAGGAGCAAAATCCTGCGGTTAAAGTCATTGGCATTCATCCGGCCGACGGGGCCAATGTTCCGGGTATTCGCAAGTGGCCCGAGGCTTATCTGCCTAAAATTTTTGACCGGTCATTGCTGGACGAGGTTCTGGAGGTCACCCAGTGGGAGGCAGAGGAAACCATGCGTCGACTGGCGCGGGAAGAGGGCATCTTTGCGGGGGTTT
>DAIDLC010000001.1:33352-315128 GCA_027449685.1 Ferrovaceae bacterium
GGGTTTCTTCCGGCGGTGGCTGCTGGGGGGCGCTGCAACTATCCGCCAGAAATCGCCATGCAGTGATCGTGCATATCGTCTGTGATCGGGGGGATCGGTATCTTTCTACGGGCGTTTATCCCGCCTGACAAGGACTGTGCCCGCGTGTGGGCAGATTCACCGGCCCTAGGCGCTACCCCAGGGCCTATACCAGAATTTTGTTTTGGGGTAAACTATAAAGCGCTTCCTGGCTGCAGTGCTTTTCTATAGGAGGGTCCGTGATGGATATCAGTAGCAGTAGTAGCGTGGCCGCAACCGTGTCACTGAGCACCCAAATCGATGTGGCGGTTCTCAAGCGCGCGCAACAGTCCGAGGCTCAATCGGCCCTCGCGCTCATTGACGCCATTCCGCAGCATCCCTCGGCCACAACACCCACATCTGCCAATTTGCCACCCAATCTGGGACAGAATATAAACGTGACCGCGTGAGCAAATCGTTCCGATAACGATGCGGCCATCCAACTAGCCTGCACCGATGTGCAGCAACAAAAAAGGCGATTCACCATCGCCTTTTTTGTTGTTCGGGACTACAGGACCTTACAGCGATGGGTTAACCCAGCAAGTGGGTAATGGCACTGCGTTCTTCCAGCAGTTCCTGATGGGTCGCCTGAATCCTGGCTTTGCTGAAGTCACTCAGGTCCAGTCCTTGAACGATGCTGAAAGCGCCATTCTGACAAGTCACTGGATAACCAAACAACACCCCCTCGGGAATGCCATAGCTACCATCCGAGGGAATTCCCATGGTGACCCAGTCCCCCGAGGGCGTTCCATAAATCCAGTCACGAATATGGTTCATGGCGGCGTTGGCCGCCGAGGCTGCCGAAGAAAGTCCGCGCGCCTCGATGATGGCGGCACCCCGCTTTTGGACCGTGGGAATGAAGGTGTTTTCCACCCAGGCCTGGTCATTGATCAGCGTGGCAGCGCGCTGGCCATCCACCTCGGCCTGAAACAGATCAGGATACTGGGTGGCCGAGTGGTTTCCCCACACGATGGCCTTGCGCACGCTCGCAACAGGCTTGTTCAGTTTTGCGGCGATTTGGGACAGGGCGCGATTATGGTCCAGGCGCATCATGGCGGTGAAGTTGCTTGGCTTGAGTTCTGGGGCATTGCGCATGGCAATCAAACAATTCGTGTTGGCCGGATTGCCAACCACCAAAATCTTCACATCGCGGCTGGCCACTTCGGAAAGAGCCCGACCCTGGTCGGTAAAGATGGCCCCGTTCATCTCCAGCAGATCCTTGCGCTCCATTCCCTTGGAACGCGGGCGGCTACCCACGAGCAAGGCCACATCCGCATCCTTGAAAGCTACCCGCACATCATCGGTGATGATGACGCTGTGCAGGAGCGGAAACGCGCAGTCATCCAGTTCCATGACCACGCCGCGCACAATGGGGAGCGAGGGGGTAATGTCAAACAACTGCAGAATGACCGGCTGGTCCGGGCCAAGCATTTCGCCACTGGCGATTCGAAACAACAAGCTGTAGCTGATTTGTCCACCGGAGCCGGTAACGGCAACGCGCATGGGTTTTTTCATAACATCACTCCTGGTTTAAACAAAAACGCAAAAAATGGGCCAACGACGTGTCGTCGGCAGTTCGGGGGGACACGGGGCGCCACGTTTCCGGGCACTCCGTGTCCAACGGGTTGATGAGGATCAGGCAGACATCAGATCCCGGAGCACATAGGGCAGAATGCCACCATGTCGGTAGTAATCCACCTCGATGGGGGTATCGATCCGCAAGAGTACCGTAAGGACCGTTTGCGTTCCATCCTTGCGATGAATGGTCAATTGTACGTCTTGTTGTGGCTTGATCTCGCCATCGAGGCCGCTGATGTCGAAGGTTTCGCTGCCATCCAGACGCAGGGATTGTGCGGTGGTATCGCCCTTGAACTGACAGGGAAGAACCCCCATGCCCACCAGATTGCTGCGGTGAATGCGCTCAAAACTTCGGGCCACGACGGCCTTGACCCCCAGGAGCTGAGTACCTTTGGCGGCCCAGTCCCGGGAGGATCCGGTGCCGTATTCCTCGCCCGCAAAAATCACCGTGGGGACGTTTTGCGCCACGTACTGCATGGCCGCGTCGTAAATCGGCATCTGTTCACCACTGGGTTGATGCACCGTCACCCCCCCTTCGGTGCCTGGCACCATGAGGTTCTTGATGCGCACGTTGGCAAAGGTCCCGCGCATCATGACTTCATGATTGCCGCGACGAGATCCGTAGCTGTTGAAGTCGGCTACTGCAACCCCGTGGCTTTGCAAGTATTTGCCGGCAGGAGAAGAAGGCTTGATGGAACCGGCGGGGCTGATATGGTCGGTGGTGATGGAGTCCCCAAAAATACCCAGGGCGCGTGCCCCCTGAATGTTGCCTGTACTTCCCGGTTGCATGAAAAAATTCTGGAAAAATGGAGGCTGCGCGATATAGGTGGATTGCTCCCACTGATAAACCAGGCCGGTGCTGGAGGGAATATCGTTCCACAAGGGGTTATCCTTGGTGAAGTCGGCATACAAACGCTGATAGGTGTCAGGATTGGTGGCGTGTTTCATGACGGCGGCCACTTCGGCCTGGCTGGGCCAAATATCCTTCAAAAACACCGGGGCACCCTGGGCATCCTGCCCCAGGGGTTCGCTGGCCAAATCGATATTGATGCGCCCGGCAATGGCAAAGGCAACGACCAAGGGCGGGCTCATCAGGAAATTGGCCCGAATGTTGGGGTGGATGCGGGCTTCGAAATTGCGGTTGCCGGAGAGCACCGCACAGCCCACCAGATCGTTTTTGACGATGGTTTCTTCCAATTGGGCGTCCAAGGGCCCGGCGTTGCCAATACAGGTGGTGCATCCATAGCCCACCACCCGGAAGCCCAGTTGATCCAGAGCACCCTGCAGCCCGGCATTGGCCAGGTATTCCGTCACCACGCGCGATCCGGGAGCCAGAGAGGTTTTGACCCAAGGGTTGACCTTCAGGCCTCGGGCTACGGCCTTTTGCGCCAGGAGGCCAGCGGCAAGCAAAACGCCAGGATTGGACGTGTTGGTGCAGGAGGTGATGGCTGCAATCAGCACATCGGCATCGGCCAGGGTAACCCCCGGTTTGGCACTGGCTACCCGGTGCTGGGGGCTATGAGGCGCTTTTCCATAACCGCCTGCGGCAACCGGAGTGACCAGCAATTGCTCCACCGTGGATTTCAGGCGGGTCAGTTCAATGCGATCTTGCGGTCGTTTGGGGCCTGCCACAGAAGGCTTGATGCTCGCCAGATCGAGCACCAAGGTCTCGCTGTAGTCGCATTGTCCTTCCTGAGGGATACCGTACAGGCCTTGGGCTTTCCAATAGGCCACGAAGGCATCGATCTCTGCTTCGGTGCGGCCCGTGGCCCGGAAGTATTGAACCGTTTCGTCGTCCACAGGGAAAAAACCCATGGTGGCACCGTACTCCGGAGCCATGTTGGCAATCGTGGCACGATCGGGCAGGGCCAGGGAAGCCGCGCCTTCGCCAAAGAATTCCACAAACTTGCCTACTACTTTGGCCTTGCGCAGCATTTCGGTGACGGTCAATACCAGGTCGGTGGCGGTGACGCCTTCCTGCAGGCGACCTTTCAGGTGAACCCCCACCACATCTGGCGTGAGGAAATAGACCGGTTGTCCCAACATGCCGGCTTCCGCTTCGATGCCTCCCACCCCCCAGCCCACCACCCCGATACCATTGATCATGGTGGTATGAGAATCGGTGCCGACCAGGGTATCCGGATAGTACACCCCGTCTTTTTGCAGCACGCCCCGAGCCAGATATTCCAGATTGACCTGATGCACGATGCCAATTCCAGGAGGGACTACCCGAAAGGTATCAAAAGCCTGCATGCCCCATTTCATGAACTTGTAGCGTTCTCCATTGCGCTGGAATTCCAGCGCCATGTTGTCGCTCAGGGCCGAAGGAGTGTTGTAATGATCCACTTGTACCGAATGGTCCACCACCAGATTGACCGGGACCAGGGGTTCGATGCGCTTGGGATCCTTGCCCAGATCTTGGGCTACATTGCGCATGGCGGCCAGATCGGCGAGCAAGGGCACTCCGGTAAAGTCTTGCAACACCACCCGAGCCACCACGAAGGGGATCTCTTCGGTGCGCGGGGCCTTGGGTTTCCAGTTAGCCAGTTCACGCACATGATTTTCCGTGATGCGCTTCCCGTCATAATGACGCAACACGGCTTCCAACACGATGCGAATGGATACTGGCAAGCGTGAGACGGGAGCAACCCCTGCGGCTTCCAGGGCAGGAATGGCGTAATACGTTCCAGTGCCATTGGCCAGGGGAAAGGTTTTACGGGAATCGAACAGATTATGACTCATGAGATCTCCTTGGCTGGCCTCAAATGACGAACAAATCAACAAATTCATGCACGGGGGTGTTTTCCAATCGGGCCTGATCCAGCGCCAGGGCCAGGATGGCCTGTTGTTGCCGGGCTGGAAAGCGTCGTGCCAGATTGGTGCGGAATTTGGCCTCCAGATGGGGGATTCCTTCGGCGCGGCGACGACGGTGACCGATAGGGTATTCTACGACCACGTTTTCAGTCTGCGTTCCATCCTTGAAGAAAATTTGAATGGCGTTGGCAATGGAACGCTTGTTGGGATCCAGATAGTCCTTGCTGTAGTCTGCGTTTTCCACACAGGTCATCTTGTCGCGCAAGGCATCGATTCGCGGGTCGCTGGCCACGCTGTCCTCGTAATCGGCTGCGGTCAAACGACCAAAAATGAGGCCAATGGCACTCATGTATTGGATGCAGTGGTCACGGTCGGCGGGATTGTTCAGGGGCCCTTTCTTGTCGATGATCCGGATTGCGGATTCATGCGTGGTGATGACCACACGCTCCACCTGATCCAGGCGGTTCTTGACCTGATCGTGCAGTTTGAGCGCGCATTCCACGGCAGTTTGGGCGTGAAACTCGGCCGGGAACGAAATTTTGAACAGCACGTTCTCCATCACATAGCTGCCGTAGGGACGCTGAAATTTGAAGGGCTGACCTTTGAACAGGACATCGTAAAAGCCCCAGGTTTTTGCGGTGAGTACCGAGGGATAGCCCATTTCACCCTTCTGTGCCATCAGCGCCAAACGCACGGCGCGGCTGGTGGCATCTCCGGCAGCCCAGGATTTGCGTGAACCGGTGTTGGGTGCATGACGGTAGGTGCGCAGGCTTTGTCCGTCAACCCAGGCCAGAGAAACCGCATTGACGATTTCATCGAAACTCAATCCCAGCATTTTTGCCACCACAGCCGTGGAGGCCACTTTGACGAGCAGAACATGGTCCAGTCCCACGCGATTGAAACTGTTTTCCAGGGCCAGTACCCCCTGAATTTCATGGGCCTTGATCATGCCTTCCAGGACGGTGCGCATGGTTAGGGGAGCCTTGCCAACAGCCACTTGGTTGCGTGAGAGCCAATCGGCAGTGGCCAGAATTCCGCCCAGATTATCGGAGGGATGGCCCCATTCGGCAGCCAGCCAGGTATCGTTGAAGTCCAGCCAGCGAATCATGCAACCGATGTTGAATGCGGCATGCACGGGATCCAGCTGAAACTGCGTGCCGGGAACCTTGGCGCCATGGGGTACGATGGTTCCGGGAACGATGGGACCCATGAGCTTGGTGCAAGCCGGATAGGATAGTGCTTCCAGTCCGCAGCCAAGGGTGTCGATCAGACAATTGCGGGCGGTGGTCAGAGCTTCCTGGGAGTCGATGGGGAATTGATCCACATAACGGGCGATATCCACCAATACCTGATCAGGTGCTGGGCGAACGTTGGAAAGGGGTGCAGACATGGGGCCTCCTGAAACAAAATGAGTGACGGATCAATGCCGTGGGCCCCGGTGGAACCCACGGAACGGTATCAACGCAGATCGATGGGGACAAAGGTGCGCGGTTCGGGTCCGGTATAGTTGGCACTGGGACGAATGATCTTGTTGTCCAGGCGCTGTTCGATGACGTGCGCCGACCAGCCACTCGTCCGGGAAATGACGAATAGGGGGGTAAACATGGGGGTGGGGACCCCCATCATGTGATAGCTGGAAGCACTGTACCAGTCCAGATTGGGGAACATCTTTTTTTCTTCCCACATGATTTTTTCGATGCGTTCGGAAATTTCGAATAAGGTCATGTAGCCGGCTTCCGAACACAGGCCGCGAGAGACTTCCTTGATGATCTGGTTACGGGGGTCGCTGATGGTGTACACCGGATGCCCAAAGCCAATGATGATCTCCTTGGCGGCTACACGCTGGCGAATATCGGCCTCGGCTTCATCCGCCGAATGATAACGGCGGATGATATCCATGGCCACTTCGTTGGCGCCCCCGTGTTTGGGGCCGCGCAAGGCGCCGATCCCGGAGGTGATGCAGGAATACATGTCCGACAGAGTGCCCGAGGTGACACGGGCGGCGAAGGTGGAGGCATTGAACTCATGTTCGGCGTAGAGCACGAGGGAGGTGTCCAGGGCTTTTTCCTGGCTGCGTGAGGGGGGCTTGCCATGTAACAGATGCAGGAAATGGCCCGCGATGGTCTCGTCGTCGGTTTCCACGTCAATGGCGATTCCGGAATGGGAATAGTGATACCAGTACAACAGCATGGAGCCAAAACTGGCCATCAAACGATCGGCAATGTCGCGCGCGCCGTTGATGTTGTGGTCTTCCTTTTCGGGAAGGACAGTGCCCAGTATGGAGCAACCCGTGCGCAATACATCCATGGGATGAGCGGCGGCAGGAATTTGCTCCAGAACCGCCTGAACCGGAGCGGGCAAGCCGCGCAGGGCCTTGAGTTTTTTGCGGTAATGACGCAGTTCGGCTTCACTGGGAAGGTGATCATGCACCAGCAGATGAGCCACCTCTTCAAACGTGGCATGGCGCGCCAAATCCAGGATGTCATAACCGCGATAATGTAAATCGTTCCCACTGCGCCCAACGGTGCAGATGCCGGTGTTGCCGGCAACGACGCCAGACAAAGCTACGGATTTCTTGGGTTTGGCCGTAGAAGTGACGGAAGTTTCGGTGCTCATTCATTTCTCCTCGTGAGAAAAAAGTTGATCCAGTTTTTGTTCGTAGGCGTGGTAATCCAGAAATTCATATAATTCAGAGCGGGTCTGCATCAGCTCCAAAACCCCTTTTTGCGTGCCGTCGCGGCGGATCGCCTGGTAGACTTTCAACGCGGCGGCATTCATGGCGCGATAGGCGCTACAGCAATACAAAATGATGTCCACACCGGCGCCGGCCAGTTCGGCCTGTTCATACAAGGGGGTGGAACCAAATTCAGTGATATTGGCCAGAATGGGTACCTTGACGGCTTGCTTGAAGCGCCGGTACATGTCCAGTTCGGTCATGGCCTCGGGAAAGATCATGTCCGCACCGGCTTCTACGCAAGCCTGGGCGCGTTCGATGGCAGCTTCCAACCCTTCCACGGCCAGGGCATCGGTGCGCGCCATGACCACAAATTGATTGTCGGTGCGCGCGTCCACGGCCGCTTTGACCCGGTCCACCATTTCCGCTTGGGAAACGATGGCTTTTCCGGGACGATGTCCGCAGCGCTTGCTTTGCACCTGATCCTCGATATGCATACCGGCAGCACCCGCGCGGGTCAGACTGCGAACGGTGCGGGCAATGTTGAAAGCACCGCCCCATCCGGTATCGGCATCCACCAGGAGGGGTAAATTGCAGCGCTCGGTGATGCGCTGTACATCGGTCAGCACGTCTTCCATGGTGCTGATGCCCAGATCGGGCATGCCCAGGGAGTTGGCGGCCACGCCCCCTCCCGACAAATAGATTGCCTTGTAACCGGTGGCTTCAGCCATGCGCGCCACGTAGGCGTTAATGGCTCCTACCAACTGGAGGGGGGATTCGGTTTGTACGGCTAAACGGAAACGCTGGCCTGCGGATGTTGGATTGCTCATGGGACCTCCTTCGGGGCTGGAAACGTTATTACCCAGTGACGGATCGATGTTAAGGTGCTATGCTCTTCATGTCAAGTAACATATAACTTATATAAGATATAACACAGTGGACATCAATAAAATGCACGTGATAAACTCCCGTTCACAGGAAGATGCCATGAATAATGCTTCGTCACCCAGCTTCAGACCCCTCTATGACCAGATCAAGATTCTGATCACGCAGAGCCTCATTGCCGGTGAATGGCGACCGGGCGATGCCATTCCCAGCGAAATCGATCTGGCCAACCGGTTCAAGGTCAGTCAAGGTACGGTGCGCAAGGCCATCGACGAGTTGGCTGCAGAAAATATCCTGATTCGTCGCCAAGGCAAGGGCACCTTCGTGGCCAGTCATTCACAGGAGCGCTCATCCACCCGGTTTCTGCGCATCAGTCGGGATGATGGCTTGTCGGAATACCCAGAAAGCCGGTTGTTGTCTGTTTCGCGCAATCGGGCCCCAGAAGAGAGCGCTCGGTTGCTGGATTTGCGCACCGGAGCCAGTATTTTTGTGATCAAGCGTCTCCTGTCCTTCGAGCATTCCCCACGCATTTTTGATGAAATCCATATTCCGGCCGCAATTTTCAAGGGACTCGATGAACCCATGATGCGCGCCTATGCGGGCTCTCTGTACAGCTTTTTCGAAACGCATTTCGGGATTGCCATGATTCGCGCCGAAGAACATATCAAGGCCGTGGGCGCGGGGGAGGAAGCCGCGCTGTTGTTGAACCAGGAACGCGGAGCCTCCTTGCTGCAAATCGACCGGGTGGCCTTTACCTATGGTGATCGTCCGGTAGAATGGCGGCGGGGTTTGTGTTTTACTGACCGTTATTCTTATGTCACGGAGATGAGTTGATCACCTCCACAGTGTGCTATGTTTTGTTGAACCAACGCCTTGCGGGGCCTTCTAACGACGCAAGGTAAACGAGGGTACTCATGGAAATCAAAGCAACCAAAGCCAGGCCAAAAAACCTGGATCTCACCTCCATCCAGCTGCCGTTACCGGGCATCGTGTCTATTTTGCATCGGGTCAGCGGTGCGCTCCTGTTTCTGGTGGGTATACCCCTGCTGCTCTCTCTGCTCCAACAATCCCTTCAATCCCATGACACCTACGAGGCGCTCGTGCAAAGTGTGCAACAGCCTTTGGTCAAACTCGTCCTGGTGGGGTTGATCTGGGCGTTCTGGCATCATTTTTGTGCAGGGCTGCGTTTTCTGCTGCTGGACATGCATCGGGGCGTGCGCATCGAAAGCGCCCGCAGCAGCAGTCGCTGGGTATTGATTGTCAGCCTGTTGCTGACGGTCCTTTCGGGAGTCGCGTTATGGTAAATCGTGTGGTAGTGGGCGCCCATTACGGGCTGCGGGACTGGCTGTTACAGCGCATTACCGCTGTGATCATGGCCTTGTATGCTGTGGGATTCCTGGCCTGTATCCTGCCGCGTCTACCTCTGGGCTACGCGGGTTGGCACGCCTGGTTTGCTTTGCTTCCGGTGAAGATCATGACCCTGCTGTTTCTGCTCTCCCTGTTTTACCATGCCTGGGTTGGGGTTCGAGACATTTTCATGGATTACATCAAACCCTTCGGATTACGTCTCGTCCTGCAATCGGGCGTAATCCTGATGTTGCTGGTGTATGCCCTGTGGGCGGCCGATATTCTTTGGAGCATTTGACATGGCGTTACCAAAACAGACTTTCGATGCAGTCATTGTAGGAGGAGGAGGGTCCGGATTACGGGCAGCCTTGCAGCTGTCCGAAGCGGGCCATCACGTGGCGGTTTTTTCCAAGGTATTTCCCACGCGCTCACATACGGTGGCGGCGCAGGGGGGAATCGGCGCGTCCTTGGGAAACATGCAGGAAGACCATTGGCTGTGGCATATGTATGACACCATCAAAGGCTCTGATTACCTGGGCGACCAGGATGCCATCGAGTTCATGTGTCGCAAGGCGGCCGAGGTGGTCTACGAGCTGGAACATTTCGGCATGCCCTTCGATCGCAATGCCGATGGCACCATCTATCAGCGCCCTTTTGGAGGCCATTCCCAAAATTTTGGCGAGCGCCCGGTGCAGCGCGCCTGTGCGGCCGCTGACCGTACGGGTCATGCCATGCTGCATACGCTCTATCAGCGCAATGTGCGTGCGCGCTGCCAGTTCTTTGTGGAATGGATGGCCCTGGACCTGATTCGTGACCATGAAGGTGCGGTAGTGGGACTCATCGCGCTGGAAATGGAAACCGGCCAGGTGGTGATTTTTCAGACCAAATCCGTGATTCTGGCCACCGGTGGGGCCGGGCGCATTTTTCAGTCCAGTACCAATGCCTTCATCAACACCGGGGATGGTTTGGGGATTGCTGCACGCGCCGGTATTCCTCTGGAAGACATGGAGTTCTGGCAATTTCATCCCACGGGGGTGGCTGGTGCGGGAGTGCTGATCACCGAAGGCGTGCGCGGCGAAGGCGGTATCTTGCTCAATGCGCAGGGCGAACGTTTCATGGAACGCTATGCGCCCACCATGAAAGACCTGGCCAGTCGTGATGTGGTCTCGCGCGCCATGGATCAGGAAATCAAGGAAGGACGGGGCGTTGGTCATGAAAAGGACCATGTTCTGCTCAAACTGGACCATCTGGGCGCGGAAGTGATTCAAAAGCGGCTGCCGGGGATTCGCGAGATTGCCCTCAAGTTTGCCAATGTAGATCCCATCCGCGAGCCCATTCCCGTGGTTCCCACCTGCCATTACCAGATGGGAGGGATTCCAACCAATTACTATGGGCAGGTGGTGGTGCCCCGGGGCGATAATCCTGCCGAGCCGGTTCCCGGGCTGTACGCCATTGGGGAATGTGCCTGCGTGTCGGTGCACGGGGCCAATCGCTTGGGAACCAATTCCCTGCTGGATCTGCTGGTGTTTGGAAAATCAGCCGGCGATCACTTGAGCCAGTGGCTCAAGGGTAATCCCCAGCAGCGCGATCTGCCGAAGGATGCGGCGGATCGCACCCTGGCGCGCCTGGACCGTCTCAATCAAGCCACTACCGGAGAGAACGTGGCCGAGGTGGGCCTGGATATGCGTCGAGCCGTGCAACAACATGCAGGCGTGTTCAGGACGGGCCAATTGCTGTCTGAAGGAATCGACAAAATTCGCGTCATCGCGGAACGGGCGCGCCATACGGCCATCCAGGATAAAAGCCAGGTGTTCAATACCGCCCGAATCGAAGCGCTGGAACTGGAAAATCTGGTCATCGTGGCCGAGGCTACCTTGGTGAGTGCCGAGGCCCGCACCGAAAGCCGGGGTGCCCAGGCACGCGACGACTTCAAGGAACGGGATGACCGTAACTGGCTCAAACATAGTCTGTGGAGTATGGAGGGCAGTCGACTGCATTACAAACCGGTCAACCTGCAGCCCCTGACGGTGGAATCTTTCGAACCCAAAGTGCGTGTGTACTGATCCGGAGTAACCCATGAAATTCAGTATTTATCGTTTCAATCCAGAAAAAGACGAAAAACCCTACATGCAGGATTTTGACGTGACCTTGCAGCCCACTGATCGCATGTTGCTGGATGCCATTTTGCGGATCAAGGCCATGGATGACTCTCTGGGGCTGCGCAAGTCCTGCCGTGAGGGCGTGTGTGGGTCTGACGGCATGAATATCAATGGCAAAAATGGTCTGGCCTGTATCACCGCCCTCAAGGACCTGAAAGAGCCCGTGGTATTGCGCCCGTTGCCCGGACTGCCCGTGATTCGTGATCTGATCGTGGATATGAGCCAGTTTTTCAAGCAATACCATTCGGTGAAACCGTATCTGATCACCGAAACTCCGCCCCCGCAAAAAGAGCGTTTGCAATCTCCCGAAGACCGGGAAGAGCTCAACGGTCTGTACGAATGCGTGCTATGCGCGTGCTGCAGTACCTCTTGTCCCTCTTTCTGGTGGAATCCGGACAAGTTCGTTGGGCCGGCAGGACTGTTGCAGGCTTATCGTTTCATTGCCGACACCCGAGATGAAGCCACCAGTGAGCGCCTGGATAATCTGGAAGATCCGTATCGTCTGTTCCGTTGTCATACCATCATGAACTGTGCGGATGTTTGTCCCAAGGGGCTCAATCCCACGGAGGCGATTGGCAAAATCAAGGAACAGATGGTCAAGCGCATGGTGTGATGAATCAACCCTGTGGAGGGCTCATCGATGACCGGAGATGATCGGGCACAAGAGCGCCTGCGGTGGCGCAGCCGGCGTGGCTTGCTGGAAATGGACCTGATCCTGCAACGCTTCATGGCCCGACATCTGGCGGCCTTGGAAGGAGATGACCTGATCGTCTACGACCGGTTGCTGGATTTGCCTGACAACGACTTTCTGGATTTGGCCATGGGGCGATCCGAGCCTGAAGATCCTGCCTGGCGCCCTTTGTTACAAAAAATTCGTGAATCCTGAACTCGCGTTAGGGATGATTGGTGTATTCAATGTTATGGAGATAGTGGCATGAAAAAAAATGGTAGTGCAATTCTGACATTCGGTGACGGGAAATCCATCGACCTTCCGATATACTCGGGCGCTATCGGGCCAGACGTGATCGACATTCGCGGGCTGGGACAAACGGGAATGTTTACCTACGACCCCGGGTTTTTGGCTACCGCCAGTTGTCAGTCCGCCATTACCTATATCGACGGAGATGTGGGGTTGCTCTATTACCGGGGCTATCCCATCGAACAGTTGGCAGAACACGCCGATTTCATGGAGGTCTGTTATCTGCTGCTCAATGGCGAATTGCCAACGGCAGCCCAGCGCACAGCCTTCGAAAGCAATATTCGCCATCACACCATGGTGCATGACCAACTCACCAACTTCTTCAAGGGGTTTCGGCGTGATGCGCACCCCATGGCCGTGATGGTGGGCGTAGTGGGGGCCTTGTCCGCCTTCTACCATGATGCGCTCAACATCACCAATGCCGAGCATCGGTCCATTTCGGCTACCCGTTTGCTGGCCAAGGTGCCTACCATTGCCGCCATGTGTTACCGCTACAACACCGGCCTGCCCTTCATGTATCCGCGTAACGACCTGAGCTATGCGGCCAATTTTCTGTACATGATGTTTGCCACCCCGTGCGAAGAATATGTTCCCAATCCGGTGTTGGTCCGGGCCTTCGACCGCATTCTCACCTTGCACGCCGATCACGAGCAGAATGCTTCCACCTCCACCGTGCGTCTGGCTGGTTCCAGTGGAGCCAATCCTTTTGCCTGTATTGCCGCCGGAATCGCAGCCCTGTGGGGGCCTGCCCATGGAGGCGCCAATGAGGCCGTGCTCAAGCAATTGGCCGAGATTGGTGATGTCTCCCAGGTGGGCAAATACATTGCCCGGGCCAAGGATAAAAACGACAGCTTCCGCCTCATGGGCTTTGGCCACCGGGTGTACAAAAACATGGATCCGCGGGCTGGTGTGATGCGTAAAACCTGTCACGAGGTGCTAAACGAATTGGGTCTGCATGATGACCCCATGTTCAAACTGGCTCTGGAACTGGAACGTATTGCGCTGGAAGATGATTACTTCATCTCCAAAAAACTCTATCCCAACGTGGACTTCTATTCAGGCATCGTGTTGCGCGCCTTGGGCATTCCTGTGAGCATGTTTACAGCAGTGTTTGCTCTGGGACGGACTGTAGGCTGGATTACGCAATGGAACGAAATGATCAGCGATCCGGAACAGAAAATTGGCCGCCCCCGACAACTCTATGTGGGGCCGGAAAAACGTGACTGGGTCCCCGCGGATCAGCGCGCTTAACCGATCAAGGAGCCAAGGTTTATGATGAAGGACGAACTCGCGACCTCGTTGCTGTTTGGAAGCAACATCCCATTTATCGAAGAACAATACGATCGTTATCTGGAAGACCCCGATCAGGTCAGCCCGGATTGGCGGGCTTATTTCGATGCCCTCCAGAAAACGGCAGGACCTCTGGAGCATGATGTCGCCCATACGCCCATCATCGAAGCCTTTGCGCACCGGGCCCGCAACCCCCAGCGCCAGGAGCTTACGACGCATCCCAAGCAAGTGGGTGTGCTGCAACTGATCAATGCCCATCGTTTTCTGGGCAATCGTCGCGCTCAACTGGACCCTCTGGAACGTCACCCCCTGCCCGAGGTCCCCGAACTGACGCTGGCCCATTACGGATTATCCCAAGACGATCTGGATACCACGTTCGACACGGGCTCCCTGGTGGGACCTGCGCAGGCCCCGTTGCGGGCTATCCTGCAAGCGGTGCAGGAAACCTACTGCGGACCCATCGGCGTGGAGTACATGTATCTGACCAGCACCGAGCAAAAGCGCTGGATCCAGCAACGTTTTGAAGGGGTCCATTCCCGGATTTCCCTCACTTCCGAAAACCAGATCAAGCTTCTGCAGCATGTCACCGCGGCAGAAACGCTGGAACGTTACCTCCATACCCGCTATGTGGGACAAAAACGTTTTTCCCTGGAGGGGGGCGAATCACTGATCCCTTGTATCAATGAAATCATTCAGTCAGCCGGTTCTCTGGGTACTCAGGAAATCGTTATCGGCATGGCCCATCGTGGGCGTCTCAACGTGTTGGTCAACTGTCTGGGCAAAATGCCCAGCGAGCTTTTTTCCGAATTCGAGGGCAAGCACGCAGCGGATCTGGCTTCGGGTGATGTCAAATATCATCAGGGTTTTTCCTCGGACATTCGCACCTCGGGGGGGCCGGTTCATCTGACTCTGGCTTTCAATCCCTCTCATCTGGAAATCGTCAATCCGGTGGTGGAAGGTTCGGTGCGGGCGCGCCAGGATCGGCGCGAAGATTCCCTGGGTCAGCAGGTACTGCCCATTCTGATTCATGGAGATTCCGCATTCGCCGGCCAAGGGGTAGTCATGGAAACCTTGGCGCTGTCGCAAACCCGTGGCTACGCCACGGGCGGAACCGTACATGTGGTGGTGAACAACCAGATCGGTTTTACCACCTCCGATCCGCGTGACACGCGTTCCACCACCTATTGCACGGATGTGGCCAAGATGATCGAGGCCCCGGTCTTCCATGTAAACGCGGATGACCCCGAGCGTGTGCTGCTGGTGTCACGGATTGCGCTGGACTATCGCAACGCCTTTCATCGGGATGTGGTGATCGATCTCGTGTGCTACCGCCGTCTGGGTCATAACGAGCAGGACGAACCCATGGTGACACAACCCTGGATGTACAAGAAAATCAATGCACGTCCCACAACGCGCAAACTGTATGCCGATTTTCTGGAACAGCAGGGGGTTTTGCCGGCAGGTGGTGGCGACAAGATGGTGCAGGATTATCGCGATGCCCTGGACAGCGGTGTTCTGCTGGATCAAACCGTGCTGCATGGACACAAGAACCCTTTCACCGCGCAATGGGGTGCCTATAAGAATGCCGACTGGCGCGCTGCAGCCAAAACGGCGGTTCCCCTGAAAGTTCTGAAACGTTTGGGGGAACGGCTCACCACCTTGCCCGAAGGATTCAAACTGCATCCCACGGTGCAGCGGGTGGTGGATAACCGGCGCCTGATGGCCAAGGGCGAGTTGCCTCTGGATTGGGGGATGGGCGAAAATCTGGCCTACGCCGCTTTGCTGGACGAGGGGTATGGAATCCGTTTGTCGGGACAGGACTGCGGACGCGGAACTTTCTCCCATCGCCACGCCGTGTTTCATGACCAGAATCGACAAAGTTGGGACGCGGGTTTGCACGTGCCCTTGCAACATATCTCACCCAATCAGCCCCGTTTTACTGTGATCGACTCCATTTTGTCGGAAGAGGCCGTATTGGGCTTTGAATATGGCTATGCCACGGCCGAGCCACGCCAACTGGTGATCTGGGAAGCGCAATTCGGGGACTTCGCCAACGGTGCTCAGGTGGTTATCGATCAATTCATCAGTTCAGGAGAAACCAAATGGGGGCGCCTATGCGGTCTGACCATGATGCTTCCCCACGGCTATGAAGGGCAGGGCCCCGAGCATTCTTCTGCCAGACTGGAACGCTATCTGCAGTTATGCGCCGAATACAACATCCAAGTGTGTGTGCCCAGTAGCCCGGCGCAGATATTTCATCTGTTACGGCGCCAAATGCTTCGGCCCATGCGCAAGCCCTTGATCATCATCACCCCCAAAAGTTTACTGCGGCGCAAGGAAGCCACGTCGGACCTGCGGGATCTGGCCAGTGGGGGATTCCAGAATATCATCCCCGAAGTGGAGTCTTTGGACCCGCAGGCGGTGCAACGGGTGGTGGCCTGTAGCGGCAAGGTTTACTACGACATCGTGGCCGAGCGCAAGGCGCGGGGTCAACAGGACGTGGCAGTGATCCGGGTGGAGCAACTGTATCCTTTTCCACATACGGAGTTTGCCGCGCAAATGAAACACTATCCCAACGCGCATTCCGTCGTGTGGGCTCAGGAAGAACCAGGTAATCAGGGCGCATGGCATCGCATTCAACATTATCTGCTGCGCAACATGCGGCCGGAGCAAACCCTGTCCTATGCCTTGCGTCCCTCTTCGGCTTCTCCTGCCGTTGGTTATCTGGCCAAGCATAACGAGCAGCAAAAAGCGCTGATCGATGCGGCATTGACGCTTGCTCCAAGGCGGAAAAATGCGTAAAAACCCTGCCACCCCCCCCGGGGGCTGGCGTTTTTGTCAAATTGCTCACAGCATTACGCTCCCGTCGTGGAGCGCTTCACAAGGAGTCTAGCACCATGCTCATCGAGGTCAAAGTTCCCCAATTGTCCGAATCGGTTGCCGAAGCCACGTTGTTGGCTTGGCACAAAACCGTGGGTCAAGCCGTTGCCCGGGATGAAAATCTGATTGATATCGAAACGGATAAGGTGGTCATGGAGTTGCCTGCGCCGGCCGCTGGCGTATTGACCGAGGTGCGCAAACAGCAAGGGGATCTGGTGGTTAGCGGGGAAGTTATCGCCCTGCTCGATACCGAGGCCAAGGCCGCCTCCACCCCCACCGCAGCTGCGCAAGCCGCTGCCCCGGCAACTGCTGCGCCGGCAACTGCTGCCTCCCCGGCACCGTCCCTGAGCATGCCAGCGGCACGCAAGCTCATGGCCGACAAGGCCATCGACGCTGGACAAGTGGAAGGGACAGGGCGGGGTGGACGCATCACCAAATCCGATGTTCTCACGCATCTGCAAGCGCCCCCTCAAGCCGCACCTGCTGCGCCCACTGGCAAAACGGCCGTAGCGCCCGCTCTGCCCCAGGCTTCGGTGGCCGCCGTGTCTTCGGCCTCCCGGGCCGAGCAGCGGGTACCCATGACCCGTTTGCGCGCGCGCGTGGCCGAACGCCTGGTTCAATCTCAGTCTACAGCAGCCATTCTGACTACCTTTAACGAAGTCAACATGCAACCGGTCATGGAGTTGCGCAATCGTTACAAAGACAAATTTGAAAAAGAACATGGTGTCAAATTGGGCTTCATGTCGTTTTTTGTGAAAGCGGCGGTGGCAGGGCTCAAGAAATATCCCATCGTCAACGCTTCGGTGGATGGCAATGACATCGTCTATCATGGCTATTTCGATATCGGCATTGCCGTAGGAAGTGCTCGTGGATTGGTCGTTCCCATTTTGCGGGATGCCGACCGATTGTCCATTGCCGACATCGAAAAACAGATTGCCGACTTCGGTAACCGGGCCAAGGATGGAAAAATCACTCTGGAGGAACTGACTGGAGGAACCTTCTCCATTTCCAATGGGGGCGTGTTTGGTTCCATGCTGTCCACCCCCATCATCAACCCTCCTCAATCGGCCATTTTGGGCGTACATGCCACCAAGGAACGTCCTGTGGTGGAGAACGGCCAAATCGTGATTCGTCCCATGAACTATCTGGCCATGTCTTACGACCA
The DNA here is from genome assembly GCA_027449685.1 of Ferrovaceae bacterium. Taxonomy (GTDB): domain Bacteria; phylum Pseudomonadota; class Gammaproteobacteria; order Burkholderiales; family Ferrovaceae; genus JAJZHV01. Next base: position 51,181 of record DAIDLC010000001.1, read on the forward strand.
TCGCATCATCGATGGTCGCGAGGCGGTACTGACGCTGGTGGCCATCAAGGAAGCGCTGGAAGATCCCGCGCGTTTGCTACTGGATCTTTAACTCCTTGCAGAGGTAGATAGACATGACGGAACAAGTATTTGATGTAGTCATCATCGGTGGGGGTCCTGGCGGTTACATTGCTGCGGTCAGGGCGGCGCAATTGGGCCTGACGGTGTGTTGTGTGGACGCCTGGAGCAATGCCAAAGGAAAACCCAGTTTGGGCGGAACCTGCTTGAATGTCGGGTGTATTCCGTCCAAGGCGATGTTGGAGTCCTCCGAGAACTACCACAAGGCGCTGCACCAGTTTGCCGAGATGGGCATCGAGGTGGGGACAGTCCACCTCAATCTCAAGCAAATGCTGGCCCGAAAAAACAAGATCGTGGAGCAACTCACCGGTGGGGTGGGGTATTTGTTCAAGAAGAACAAAATCACCTCAGTGCATGGCAAAGGAGCCCTGGCGGGCAAGAATGCCAACGGTTTTGTCATCCAGGTGCACCAGGAAAACGCTCCGCCCGCCGAAGTCACTGGGCGCCAGGTGATTTTGGCGACGGGGTCCGTGGCCCGAAGCATGGAATCCGCGCCGGTGGACAATCTCCAGATTCTGGATAACGAAGGCGCTCTTGCCCTGGACCAGGTGCCCGCGCGTTTGGGTGTGATCGGCTCGGGAGTCATTGGCCTGGAAATGGGAAGCGTCTGGAAGCGGCTGGGAAGCGAAGTAACGATCCTGGAAGCCATGGACAGCTTTTTGGCCCTGGCGGACGAACAATTGGCGCGCGAGGCCTTCAAGATCCTCACCCGTGATCAGGGCCTGAGCATTCAACTGGGGGCCAAGGTCACCCGGGTGGATCGCAAGAAAAAATCTCTTCTGGTGCACTATTCCGATGCCCAGGGGGAACATGTGCTGGAGGTGGACAAGCTGATCGTGGCCGTGGGACGTGTCCCCAATACCGAGGGTTTGAATCTGGCCGCCGTGGGCGTGCAGTGTGATGCGCGCGGTGGCATTCAAGTGGATGAGCACTGTCGTACCAATGTACCCGGAATATGGGCAGTGGGCGATGTGGTACGGGGCCCCATGTTGGCCCATAAAGCCGAGGAAGAGGGCGTGGCAGTGGCTGAGCAGATTGCCGGCCAACAGTCCCACGTGGATTTCAATACCATTCCCTGGGTCATCTATACGGCACCGGAGTTGGCCTGGGTGGGCCAGAACGAACAGCAATTGAAGGCCAAGGGCATCGACTATCGCTCTGGAAGTTTTCCCTTTGCCGCCAATGGCCGTGCCAAGGGATTAGGCGAAACCCGCGGATTCGTGAAGATTCTGGCAGAACGCGCTACCGACCGGATCCTGGGGGTGCATATTCTCGGTCCTTTTGCCTCCGAATTGATCACCGAGGCCGTAGTGGCCATGGAGTTTCAGGCCAGTAGCGAAGATATCGCTCGCATCGTCCATGCCCATCCTTCCCTGTCGGAGGTGTTTCACGAAGCCGCTCTGGCCGTGGATGGCCGCGCCCTGAACATGTAATGAGTACGGAACCCTTGACCGGGCCCCTGCAGTGGTACCAGGCGTTTAGTGAACGCCCGGATTTTGCCGCAGATCCGGCGCAGGAACAGGTTGTCATGCGCTTGCAGCAATTGCATGAAGATCTGATGGCCTTCAAACGCCATCGCCAAAGGTTGCTGGCCAAAACCTTTGGCAACCGACCGCCTCCTCGGGGCCTGTATCTCTATGGCGGGGTAGGGCGTGGCAAAAGCGCCCTGATGGATGGGTTTTTTTCCACCCTGGCCTTTCGCCGTAAACGCCGGGTGCATTTTCATGAGTTCATGGCACAAGTCCAGCAGCGCATGCATCAACTGCAGCATCAGGAAGACCCTTTGCGTGTGGTGGCTGCGGAAATTGCGGTACAAACCAGAGTCCTGTGCTTCGACGAGTTTCATGTCAGCGATATTGCCGACGCCATGATTCTGCAACGCTTGCTGGAATCCATGATTACCTGGGGCGTCGTGCTGGTGATCACTTCCAATTATGCCCCCAAGCAGTTATACCCCGACGGACTGCAACGCGAACGTTTTTTACCCGCCATTGCTTTGCTGGAAGAGCGCCTGGATGTCATGGAAATTCCTGCGGGGCAAGATCACCGGTTGCGTGACCTGCAGCACCAGATCAATTATTACTATCCCTTGGGGCAGCGCGCCACCAGTGCCATGCAACAGCGCTTCGAGCAATTGTGCCCCGATCCGCAAACGATGGCGAATGTAGACCTCATGGGGCGCCATGTGCCCGTGCGGGGGTTAGGGAAGGGCGTGGTCTGGTTCGACTTCGATACCTTATGTGGCTCGGCCCGTTCGCAGCGCGATTATCTGGAGTTGGCGCAGCAATTTCATACGGTTCTTCTGTCCGATGTTCCGGCGCTCACGCCCTTGCATCGCGAGGTGGCGCGTCGTCTGACCTGGCTGGTGGACATTTTTTACGATCGCCACATCAACTTTCTGGTTTCTGCAGAAACCTTGCCAGAGGGTTTGTATCCTGAGGGTGTGCTCAGTGGCGAGTTTGTACGCACGGTGAGTCGTTTGCAAGAAATGCAAAGTACCCAATGGCAACTGGGGTACGAATCAATCACGTCATGAACGAGGAGAAAGACTCATGTCCTTCAAGGCCTACCGCGTCAACCAGATCGATGGCAAAGTTTCGGGTCGAATCGAACATCTGGAACAGGAGCAGTTACCCGCCGGAGAGGTTCTGATCGAAGCGGAATATTCCAGCGTCAACTACAAGGATGCCCTGGCGGCCACCGGGGCCGGAAAAATCATGCGGCGCATGCCCATGACCGGAGGGATCGATGTGGCAGGGACGGTGGCAAGTTCTTCGGATGCGCGCTTTGCGGCAGGAGATCCCGTTTTGGTCACGGGGTACGACCTGGGTGTCAACCATGATGGCGGGTATGCCGAGTGGGTGCGCGTGCCGGCGGATTGGGTGGTGCGCCGCCCGCCGGGCATGAGCGCCAAGGAAGCCATGGCTGTTGGTACGGCAGGATTTACCGCCGCCTTGTCGGTGTTGCGCCTGGAGCAAAATGGTTTGCGTCCCGAAAACGGACCCGTACTGGTGACCGGGGCTACTGGAGGCGTGGGGAGTATGGCCGTGGAGTTTTTGGCCGGATTGGGATATGCCGTCACCGCCTTGACGGGCAAGGCAGAGCAAGTGGATTTTCTCAAGTCTCTGGGTGCACGGGAAGTGTTGTTACGCCATCAACTGGAGATGGGCACACGCCCCCTGGAAAAGGCTCTGTGGGCGGGAGCGGTAGATCCGGTGGGCGGGGCGGTGTTGTCGTGGTTGACCCGCAGCATGATGAATCATGGGTCCATTGCCAATTCCGGACTGGCGGGTGGGGTGGAACTGCAGACCACGGTCATGCCCTTCATTTTGCGTGGGGTCAATCTGCTGGGCATCGATTCGGTGAACTGCCCCATGCGGGTGCGTGAGCAACTTTGGCAACGTTTGATGACCGATCTCAAACCCCGCCATTGGGCTCAGGTGGTGCATGAAGTCTCTATGGAGCAGTTGGATGAGGTTTTTGCCGCGCTGATGCGTGGTCAGGGTTTGGGGAGAACGGTGGTACGGATCAAAGGGTAAAACACACCAATCAAGGAGGATTGAAATCATGGCAGGCGAAATTCTGAAGCAGTTTCACCAACGTTCCATCGCTCATCCCGACGATTTCTGGCGTGAACAAAGCCAACGGATTCATTGGGAGCACCCCTTTGATCAAGTACTGGATTACTCGCGTCCACCGTTTGCACGTTGGTTTGTGGGCGGCACCACCAACCTGTGCTACAACGCCATCGACCGCCATCTGTCTCAACGGGCCGATCAGAATGCCCTGGTGTTCGTCTCTACCGAAACCGGAATCGAACATCAATACACCTACCGGGATCTGTATGTGGAGGTCAATCGCCTGGCGGCGGTGCTCAAGCAGCAAGGCGTGGCCAAGGGGGATCGGGTCATTATCTACATGCCCATGATTCCCGAGGCGTTTTTTGCCATGCTGGCGTGTGTGCGCATTGGGGCTGTGCATTCTGTGGTATTTGGTGGGTTTGCGGCCCATAGTCTGGCCACGCGTATCGATGATGCACAACCGGTGCTGTTGATTACCGCCGATGCGGGGATGCGCGGGGGACGCAGCATTCCCTACAAACCGCTGGTGGATGAAGCCTGCCGGCTGGCCAGCCAGCCGCCGCGACGCGTGTTGCTGGTCAACCGTGGGCTGGACCCGGATTTGACCTGGGTAGCGGAACGGGATCTGGATTATGCACAGGCCATGCAGGCCGTGGGTACGCCGGAAGTTCCGGTGGAATGGGTGGAGTCCAGCCATCCGGCCTATATTTTGTACACCTCGGGCACGACCGGAAAGCCCAAAGGGGTGCAGCGCGATACCGGGGGCTATGCCGTGGCCCTGACCACCTCGATGGAATATATCTACTGCGGAAAACCGGGTGAAGCCATGTTTACCACCTCGGATATCGGCTGGGTGGTGGGCCATTCCTATATCGTGTACGCCCCCTTGTTGGCGGGCATGACCACCATCATGTACGAGGGCTTGCCAACCCGTCCGGACGGGGGAATCTGGTGGCAATTGGTGGAGCGTTATCGGGTAACGACGGTTTTCAGTTCTCCCACGGCGATTCGTGTGCTCAAGAAGCAAGACCCCAAATTCCTGACCCAATACGACTTATCCACCCTGCGCTATTTGTTTTTGGCCGGCGAACCGCTCGATGAACCTACTGCGCGCTGGATTTCCGAGGCCTTGAAGGTGCCGGTGGTGGATAACTATTGGCAAACTGAAACGGGTTGGCCCATCCTGTCGGCCATGCCGGGAGTAGAGGCCACGGCCTGCAAATTCGGTAGCCCCAGCTTTCCGGTGTATGGCTATAACGTGCAGTTGCTGGATGAAAATACGGGCCTGCCGGTACCGGCGCAGCAAAAAGGGGTGTTGGGCATCATCCCGCCCTTGCCACCGGGATGTTTGTCCACGGTGTGGGGCGACGACGCGCGTTTTGTCAGCACCTATTTTTCCTTGCTCAAGGATCGCCCGGTGTACTCCTCCTTCGACTGGGGGATTCGGGACGAGGAAGGCTATTATTTCATTCTGGGTCGAACGGATGACGTCATCAACGTGGCCGGGCATCGTCTGGGCACACGGGAAATCGAAGAGGCCGTGAGCAGCCACGCCAACGTGGCGGAAGTGGCGGTGGTGGGGATCGAAGACAAGCTCAAGGGACAAGTGCCCATTGCCTTCGTGGTGCCCAAGAATGCCAATCTGCTCACGGACACAGCGGCCACCCAGAGCTTCGAAAAACAGGTACTGGAGGCCGTGGACAGTCATTTGGGCGCCATTGCTCGCCCCGCCCGGGTGTACGTGGTGAGTTTGCTGCCCAAGACCCGTTCCGGGAAATTATTGCGTCGCAGTATACAGGCCGTGGCCGAAGGGCGTGATCCAGGCGATTTGACGACCCTGGACGATGCCAGCGCGCTGGAACAAATCCGGCAGGCGATCAAAGGATCGGTGTAACGACCAGCACCCTCTCACTGCTCATTGTCGTCATAAATCAGGGCGTCTGCTTCGATCTCCACCAGCATCTCGGGGTCGATCAGACGCTTGACCTCCACCAGGGTAGTTGCGGGCCGAATTTCACCAAAAAACTGACCGTGGGCTCGGGCGATTTTTTCCCATTGGTCGATTTGGGTCACAAACAGGCGCGTGCGCATGACATGCTTGAGTTGTGCGCCTGCGCGAGATAAGGCGGTTTCCAGATTTTTCAGGGCCTGCAAGGTTTGTGCTTCCGGATCTTGTGGGCCGACCAGTTTGCCATCGGCCCCCGTACCGGTAGTGCCGGAAACGGCTACATGGGTTCCAATCTTGACGGCACGGGAATAACCGATGATGGGTTCCCAGGTGGAACCGCTGGAAATATTTTCGCGTTTCATGAAAAAGCCCTCAGGCAATGACCAAACCCGGGATTATACTGTCGTCTCATGGAGTTCACAGAAAAATCCCGTATACGCCGGGCGGTGCTCGAACGCCGCGATGCCATGGCGGTTGCTCAAAGGCAGCAGCGCAGTGGGGCCTTATGTGCGCGCCTGCTGGCTCTGGAGCAGTGGCACGCGGCTCGTGTCGTTCTGGCAACCGTCGCCATGGGTTCCGAACCCGTCACGGAGGTACTGCTGCACGCAGCCCTCGAGCAGGGCAAAACCCTGGTTTTGCCTCGGGTGCAACGGGCAGAAAAAACTCTTGGATTGTATGCCGTACAAAACCTCTCCCAGGATCTTCTGCCCGGAGTGTGGGGGATTCTGGAACCCGATCCACAACGCTGTCGGCAGATCTCTTTGCCACAAGTGGAGCTGATTGTGGTTCCCGGAGTGGCCTTCGACCGGACGGGAGCGCGTCTGGGCTACGGGGCCGGGTATTATGATCGTTTGCTGGCCCGTTCGGAGTGCACTGCGTTTACCGTAGCCCTGGCGTTTGAGGAACAACTGGTTCCCCAGATCCCCACGGAGGCGCATGATCAACGGGTACAGTGGCTGCTGGTCGACAGTGCGCAGCATCCAGGAAATCACTGGGATCAAGGTGGAGACCTATGACAGAGCCCGCGAAACACGCCATGCGTCGTCAATCTTACAAGGGGCTGTGGCTGCATGGATTTCATCGCATCGATTACAGTGAATGGGGAGACCCTCACAATCCCAGGGTATTGATCTGCGTGCATGGGTTGACACGCAATGGACGCGATTTTGATGCGCTGGCCCGGCATCTGTGCGCTCATTATCGCGTGTTTTGTCCCGATGTGGTGGGGCGCGGAACCAGCGAGTGGCTTCCCCAGAAAACCGACTATGGTTACCCCCTCTATCTGTCTGATATGGCTGCGCTCATTGCTCGCAGTGGTGCCCAAAGCGTCGATTGGGTGGGAACCTCCATGGGGGGCATCATTGGCATGATGCTGGCAGCCCAACCGGGTTCCCCCATTCGCAAACTGGTACTCAACGATGTGGGCAGTATCGTCTCCGCCGCTGGATTACAGCGTTTGGCCGGCTATGTGGGGCAAACCCAGGTCTTCGCCTCACTGGGCGAAGTGGAAGACTACTTTCGCCACACCCATCAAGGTTTTGGGCCTCTCACCAGCGAGCAATGGCAGCATTTGGCCATGCATGGGGCAACTCATGGAAGCGATGGCAAATATCGTTTGCGCTATGATCCGGCGATTGCCACGGCATTCATGGGTGCGCCGCTGATGGATATCGATCTTTCCATGTTCTGGAACGCTGTGCAATGTCCCACGCTGATTTTGCGCGGCGCGCAGTCCGATTTATTGCTGCCCCAAACGCTGTCCCTTATGCAGATGGGACATCCGCAACTGCAAATTCAGGAAATTCCGGAATGTGGACATGCTCCCGCCCTGATGGCGCCGGAACAGATGAACCGGGTTCGTGAGTTCTTGCTCTGATCCCAAGCGACTTGAGACGGCAACCTGATTTGAATTCCGCACCCGAAAAACCCCGTTTATCCAAAGTGATGTCCCAACGCGGCCTATGCTCCCGACGGGAGGCCGATGTCTGGATCGAAAAGGGATGGGTGCGGGTAGACGGAGTAATCATCAAGGCTCTGGGTACGCGCATCGATCCAACCCAAACAATCGTCGTGGCCCCGCAGGCGCAACGGCAACAAAGCCAGCTGCTGACGGTGCTATTGCATAAGCCGGTGGGCTATGTATCCGGTCAGGCAGAAGATGGGCACCAACCCGCTCTGGTGTTGGTGGAGTCGGGTAGACATTGGTCCCAAGACCCCACGCAGATGCCCTCGATGTCCGGAGTTTTGCGTGGATTGGCGCCGGCTGGTCGCCTGGATATCGATTCTACCGGTTTGCTGGTACTGACCCAGGATGGCCGTGTGGCCAAGGCGCTGATCGGAGCGGACTCCACTGTGGAAAAAGAGTACCTGGTTCGCGTGCGAGGACGCTTGAGCGAGCGCGATTTGGCGCTGCTCAATCATGGGCTGGTGCTCGATTCAGAACCCCTGAAGCCGGCCAAAGTCAGTTGGCAGAATGAGGACCAGTTGCGCTTTATTCTGCACGAAGGAAAGAAACGCCAGATTCGGCGCATGTGTGAATTGGTGGGGCTCACGGTAACCGGACTGAAACGAGTGCGCATCGGACGCGTGCGTCTGGGCGCCTTGCCACTGGGCCAGTGGCGTTTTCTGGCTCCGGAGGAAGGTTTCTGAGACTAGCCCTCCCTCATTCCAAGTAACCGGCCGTTAATGATCAAAGATTCCCAGAGGAGATGCAACCATGTATGACTATCGTGCACCATTGAGGGATATGGCTTTCGTGGTGAAGGAGTTGCTGGGCTTGTCAACCGTTTCCCGACTGTCTCAGCATGAGGGATATGCGGAAGCCACCGATGAACTGTTCGATGCCATTCAAGAGGAATGTGCCCGATTTTCTCAAGAGGTTCTTTCTCCGCTCAACAAGATCGGGGATCAAAATCCAGCTCGAATGGAAACCGGTCGTGTGTTGACTCCCCCGGGGTTCAAGACCGGCTATGAGCAGTTCGTGGCCGCAGGATGGAATGGACTGACGGCACCCGTGGCCTTTGGCGGACAGGGGCTTCCCAATCTGATGGGTGCTCCGGCAGAAGAAATGTGGCATGCCGCCAATATGGCTTTTACCCTTTGCCCCTTGTTAACCCGGGGAGCCATCGAGGCCATTCATACCGTGGGAACACCGGAACAACGTCAGCGGTATTTGCCCCAGATGGTTAGCGGGCACTGGACCGGAACCATGAACCTTACCGAACCTCAGGCAGGCTCGGATCTGGCCGCCCTGCGCACGCGCGCAGTTCCGGAAAACGGACATTACCGACTGACGGGCCAGAAAATTTTCATTACGTACGGCGACCAGGACTATACCGAAAATATCATCCATCTGGTATTGGCCCGTTTGCCCGACGCCCCTGCCGGTGTAAAGGGTCTCTCCCTGTTCATCGTTCCCAAATATCGGCTCAATTCAGATGGTTCCATAGGACCGGCCAACGATGTCCGGACTGTGTCGGTGGAACATAAACTGGGCATTCATGCCAGCCCCACCTGCGTGCTGTCCTATGGAGATGAAGGGGGCGCCTGGGGCGAACTGTTGGGTGAGCCGCATCGCGGACTGGAAATCATGTTCATCATGATGAATGCGGCCCGTTTTTCTGTGGGCGTTCAGGGCATGGCCATTGGTCAGCGGGCCTATCAGAGTGCCCTGGATTATGCTCGGGAGAGAATCCAGGGGGTGCCGCTGGGAATGAAATCGGCCGCTCCCATCGCTTGGCACCCCGACGTCAAGCGCATGCTCTCCAGCATGAAGGCTCGCCTGGAGGCTTGTCGGGCCCTGTCTTACTATGCCGGGCAAATCCTCGATCTGGCTTTGGGAGAACCAGATCCCCACCAGCGGGCCCAGGCCCAGGCCCGCTCCGATCTGCTCACGCCTATCGTGAAAGGGTTTTGCAGCGAGTCGGGTCTGTGGGTGGCCAATGAAGCCCTTCAGGTTTTCGGGGGAATGGGTTATGTGGAAGAAACCGGAGCAGCGCAGTGCTTGCGGGATGCACGGATCACCACGATTTATGAAGGAACCACAGGCATCCAGGCCAATGATCTGGTGGGACGCAAGCTATTGCGAGACCAAGGTGAAATGGTACGTTCTCTGCTGACCGAAATCAAAGCGTTCTTGCCCGAATTGAACCATCCTGCTGTGCCAGGCAGTCTGACCCAAACCATGGCCCATGTGCTGGGATTGGCAGAGCAATCCAGTCTGCATCTGGGTAAAACCGCCTTATCCGGGAATCTTCCCCAATGTTTTGGCGTGGCAGTGCCCTATCTGCACTTGATGGGCTGGTTGGTGTCCGGTTGGTTGATGGCGCGCAGCGCAGTGGTGGCTGCCCGCAAACTGGAGGCTGGCACGCAGGAGCCCGATTTTTATCAGGCCAAGATTGCTACGGCGGTTTTTTATGCGGAGCATGGCATGGGGGTGAGCACCAGTTTGCATCGGATCGTGGTAGGTGGGGGCCCGGCACTGGATGGCATGAATCCGGATCAATTCTGAGGTGATGAAAGCGGCATGAAAAAGCTATTGTTCCAGTTTGATACCGACGCTCAGGCTTCGGTATTCGATCAGGTGGTGGGCTATGATGGCGGTGCCGATCACGTGGTGCCCTATGCGCAGGTTACTCCGGAGCAAATCGGCGCCTTGGTGGAAGGGGCCATCTTTACCCGTGCGCCGAAGGATAAAAAAAATACGGCCTTGTTTCTTGGGGGCTCAGACCTGGCGGCGGGAGAAGCCTTGATGAGCACCATTCAAGGTCGGTTTTTTGGACAATTCCGGGTTTCTCTGATGCTCGATAGCAACGGGGCCAATACCACAGCGGCAGCCTGTGTAGCCTGGTTGTCTCACGGCCGCTCCTTGCGTGGACGGCGGGCCGTGGTATTGGCAGGTACTGGCCCAGTGGGGCAACGGGTTGCCGCCATGCTGGCTCTGGAGGGCGCTGAAGTCTGTATTACCGGGCGCCAGTTGGAACGGACCCATGCCGCCACCCGGGCCATAGCTGCCCGCTTTGGGGTTGAAGTGACAGCAGGGGCCGCACCCGATGCCCAGGCGCGCGCCCAGGCCGTGTCCCGGGCGCATATCGTGGTCTCGGCCGGAGCTGCTGGAGTGGTTTTGCTGCCGCAGACGCAATGGTGCGATTTACCACAACTCGAATTGCTGGCAGATGCCAACGCTTCCCCCCCGGCAGGCATCGAGGGAATCGAGATGGCGGATCGGGGTGTGACGCGCCACGGAAAAACCTGTTATGGTCCCTTGGGGTTTGGTGCGCTTAAACTGGCCTTGCATCGCGCCTGTATTGGCCGTTTATTCGAACAGAACGATTTGCTCCTGGACGCGCGGGAAATTCTCGCCATGGCCAAGCAGATGATCACTTAACGCGCTTGCTGTGAGCCGTTACCAGCGCGCAGGCATTCATTCACGTCAAGACAGGGTAAAGCATGCAAGACACGACCTTACAGGGGTTTCTGCAGGACCTGGCCAGTCGCCAGCCAACGCCGGGTGGAGGTGCTGCGGCCGCTATCATGGGGGCCATGGGGAGCGCCTTGCTATCCATGGTGGCCAATTTGACCGTGGGGAAAAAGGGCTATGAGCAGGTACAGGAGGAAATGCTCCAACAACTGGCTCAGGCCGAAGCGTTGCGAACCCGGTTCCTGGAATTGGCCGCTCAGGATGCGCTGGCCTTCAATCAGTTGATGGCGGGCTATCGACTCCCGAAAGAAAGCGCTGCAGACCAAGTACAACGCAGCGTTGCCATTCAACGCGCACTGGAAGCAGCCACCCGCGTGCCGCTCCTGTGTGCCCAAACCTGTGCCGAGGCCATCCGTTTGGCGCAGCGCTCGGCTGTCATCGGGCACCAAAACGTCATCAGCGATACCGGCGTGGCCGTTCTCTCGCTTCTGGCGGCCCTACGAAGCGCTACACTGAATGTGGATATCAACCTGCCGTCCATTCAGGATGCCGCTTTTGCAGACACGGTGCGCGCCCAGACAGACGTCCTGTTGACGGAATACGTTCCGTTGGCCGAAACCGTGCACGATACAGTACGGCAACGGCTGCGCTAACTGTTTACATACTGTTCCAGTTGGTGGATGGTTTCTTCCTGTTCGTTCAAGGCGTCCTTCACCAGGTCTCCAATGGAGAGTACGTTGACGACCCGGCCGTTATCCAGAACCGGCAGATGGCGCACGCGTTTGTTGGTCATGATGGACATGCAGCTTTCGCGGGTGCTCTGCAGGGTTACGGTCCATACGGGAGAGGTCATGATTTCCGATACGGGCAGATGGACCGAGGTGTCGGCGGTTTTGGCCACCCGGCGCGCGTAGTCCCGCTCGGACAGCATTCCCAGCAGTTGATCATCCTTCATCACCAGCAGGGCCCCCACGTTGCGTTCTGCCATCAAACGCAGAGCCTCCAGAACGGTGGTGTCGGGGGTAATCGCACAGGGTGTGCCGGCAGGTTTTGATTTCAACAGGGTTTTGACGGTGTTCATGTGATCTCCTCCTGAAGCAAAGGGCACAAAGGGTCGGGCGGGTCGCGACTTGGCAGGTCTTTCTTGCCATGCCGCGAGAGCCTGGGAACATCATACACCTCCCGACTGCCACTGACACGGGTGTTGCAGTGGCATGAATCCGGGGATGAATCGCCCGGATCTCGCATCGTCCGGATCCGGCGGGAAAATTTCAATGCAGGGGGAAATTTTACGCATCATGCATCCGGAAATGCCGCGTCCGGATACGCCGCCACGAGGAAGTGCTGGTTGATCTGACGGCGAATGGCTCTGATCAGTTCGCCTGCTGTCAGCCCTACTGGGCCGATTCCCTCTTCCACACAGGCGTCGGCGGCAGCACCGTGCAGAAATACGCTCAGGTTCAAGGCCAAATCCGGAGCCAGTCCCTGGGCTAACAAGGCTCCCACCAGTCCGGCCAGTACGTCGCCCATCCCGGGGCCGGACAAGGCTGCACTACCGGTGGGGTTGATCCACCAACGACCGTCCGGGCTGGCCACGATCGTTCCACACCCTTTGAGGGCCACCAGGGCCTGAAAGCGTCGCGCCAGCATCAGGGCCCACTGCACTCGATCCTCTGGGGCCTCGCCCCACAGGTGACGCGCTTCGCCAGGATGTGGGGTCAACAGGGTAGGGTGCGTTCTGGCGGCAAGGGCTTGGCCTAGAGTGGGGTTTTCCGCAAGCAGGTGTAGCGCATCAGCGTCCAGCACCAGCGGGCCTGCAAAGGCCACGATGTCCGTCATCAGTTCTTGCGCGGCAGGGGAGCGCCCCAGGCCAGGACCTGCAACCAGGGTGGTGAGCGCCTTATTCTCCAGCAAGGCGTATGGGTGGGACTGCATGAGTTCGGGTTGCTGCAGGTACAGCGTATGCTGAGTGCCGTCTGCTTCCGGGCGTGCCAGCCATACCCGTCCTGCTCCACAGAACAAGGCGCTTTGGGCGGCCAGGAAGGCGGCGCCACACAGGCCGTGGGCGCCGCCAATCACCCCCACGGCGCCGTACACCCCCTTATGGGTATTGCGTGCCCGCCGGGGCCAGCGGGCCATGAGCGCAGCGCGTTGCAACAGGTGGCCTGGACTGCGCGGATCGAGTCCCAAAGAAAACACTACCACCTGTCCGCAATGATCCGGTCCGTCCGCAGTATGCAAGCCGGGTTTATCGGCAATGAAGGTGAGCGTGTGCTGGGCGCGGAAGCTGATCCTTTGCGCCTTGCCGGTATCGCCATTCACCCCGCTGGGTAGATCCAGGGCGATGCGCCGGCAGGGGAGTCGGTTGGCCCGTTCAACCCAGGTTAGGTGCGGTTGTTCTAGCGGCCGTGTCAAACCGATACCAAACAGCGCATCCACCACCCAAGCCGGGTTGAGGCAGGGGTCCCATCGATCAGAACAGATCCCGTTTCCGGCGGCCAGTAATTGCTGGCGTGCCGGTTGCGCGGGGTCGGAAACCGGGCCTTGCGGTGTGGCACAGACCACATGCACCGGCCAACCGGCCCGGAACAGGTGCCAGGCCGTGATCCAGCCATCGGCTCCGTTGTCTCCCGGACCAATCAGAAACAGCACGGGGCCAGTTGGCGGGGGCTGGGACAGCATCCATCGGGCGGCTGCCTGGGCTGCGAGAGCCATCAGTGGGGCGCCCGTGGAGGTGGCACGCGCGCTGGCTTCCACGGTTCGCAGGTCTTCACGGGTGAGCAAAGGATGCATGGTTTGGGCTCTCGCAGCACATCGGTCAGGTGATCATGGCATATTCCCTGCACGGATTCAAAACCTGCCATTCCGCAACAGTGCTGCACGGGTTTCCCCAGCCCCCGTATTATGGGGCACCGGAACCAAATTGCCGTATTGATGGTCAATCAGGGCATGATCATCCCAACCTTCAATCCATAGGCGATTTCATGAGCGCATTGGCTACCCTGTATACTACGATGGCGGGAGCGGCGGTATTGCCCCCGCCTCTACCAACCCGACTTCAGGAGGATCGTGTCGTGGCCCACGGGCCTGCGAGCTCGAGTGGCATGTCAGATCGGGATATCGATCAAAAACTGGTGGAACAGGCGCAGCAGGGCCATAAGGCCGCCTTCGAAATGCTGGTGTCCAAGTATCAGCGCAAATTGGCGCGCCTGGTGGGGCGTTTGGTACGCGACCAGGCCGAGGCCGAAGACGTTACCCAAGAAGCCTTCATCAAGGCTTACCGGGCCTTGGGATCTTTTCGGGGGGATAGTGCTTTCTACACCTGGTTGTACCGGATTGGGGTCAACACGGCCAAGAACTATCTGGTAGCCCAAGGGCGTCGAGCTCCTACCCAAACCCTGATGGATGCGGATGAAGCAGAGCATTTTGAAGATGCCGATCTGTTGCATGACGTCAATACACCCGAAGCGGAGCTCATGAGCCGCCAAATCGTCCAGACGGTCAATGCTGCCATGGATGACTTGCCCGTGGAGCTGAGTACGGCGATTCGGTTGCGCGAAATAGACGGGTTGAGTTATGAAGAAATCGCGACCCTGATGAACTGCCCCATCGGGACGGTTCGGTCGCGCATTTTTCGGGCACGCGAGGCCATATCACAACGCCTGCGGCCCCAGTTGGATGTATCGGGGGATAGGAGATGGTAATTCAAGCCGAAGAACTGTCTGCATGGATGGATGATGAAGGGGATGCAGCGCAGGAAAACGAACTGATCCGCTCCTGGGCTCAGGAAGATACGGCCCGGCGCTGGAATGCGTATCATTTGATTGGCGATGTGTTGCGCGAACAGGAAATCCGTCATGTGTGTCTTGCACAGCGCATTTCCCAAGCGCTGGAGGCCGAGCCCGTGGTACTGGTGCCTAAGCGCCGGCAGCGCGAAGTGCCACCGCCCACCCGTTGGTTGGCTGTAGCGGCTACCGTGGCGGCTGTCAGTCTGACTGCCTGGAATCTGCGTCAACCGCTACCCGATGCGCCAGGCAGGGTGGCTCAGTCGGGACTGGCGGTTCCCTCTGTGGCTTCCTCCCACGCGGCTACCGGGGTCACTGCGCTGGCACAGAACAACATGCACCCGGTCGAGGCCGGCGGGTCCGAGGGCAAAGCGCAACCGCCGAAGGAAAGTCGTGCTCGGGAAGCGAGCACTGTGGCTTCCGTGGAGCATACGGCGCCGATCATTACCCCCGAACCGGCGCCAGAAGTGGCCACACAGTTGGCCTCCCAAGCAGCCGAACCCTACGTGGCCTTGCATCGACAATGGTCTACGTTGTCCGGTTTCCAGACAGTGGATTATGAAACAGGCCCGGCTTCCGGCCGTTGACGCTCATGACGGCTTTGTTTTCGGGAGATTCTGTCCCGGGTCGTGTTCAAGGCAGGACGAGAGTGCTTTCTTCTAGCCCCTTCGTGGGTTCCTGTTCCAGGGGTTGGCGTGGGTTACGGCATTTTTGTCTGCTGGGCGCTCTGGTCTGCTGCCAGTTGGTGTGGGGTTCTCTGCCCGCTTACGCGGATCCGGCCCTGGATTTGCTCACCCAGATGTCCGAGGCTGCTCATCAGCTCACCTACACAGGGGTTTACGTGTTCCAGCACGAGGGCGATATGAAATCCTCGCGCGTGTTTCACACCAATGACAATGGATCGGAGCGCACGCGAATCGATGCCCTGGACGGCCCCTCGCGGCAAATCATTCGCGTGGATGATGATCTGCGCTGCTACTTTCCCGATGCGCATGTGATCAGGACCGAACATACCCGTCATCCTCGCCTGTTTCCCGCTTTGATCGAGCCCCCTGTGGCCGACTATCGGGACCATTATGATATCGCCCTTGCCGGCCATGAGCGCGTGGCTGGGCGCACCTGCCAGGTCATCACCCTGCGTCCCAAGGATGGGCTGCGTTTTGGACATGAATTATGTGCCGATGAGCAAACCCATCTGTTGCTTCGGGCCACCACCCTAGGACCGCATGGGGATGCGGTCAAGCTGTCGGCATTTACCGAAATCCAGCTGGGACACCATCTGGACGCCGAAGCCTTCAAGCCCCTGTTTCCGGGGGCCGCCTCTTGGCGTACTCAACGCGTTCCACTTTTGGAAGATTCAGATCAAAGTGGCTGGCAAGTCAATAGCTTGCCTCCTGGTTTTCATAAAATACGTGAAATCAAAAGGCATGCTGGACATATGGTCCAGTTGCTCTATTCCGATGGACTCTCCACAGTTTCCGTGTTTGTGGAACCCGTGGAAGGAAACGGACGCCCGGAGCAAGGGGCTTTTCTTCCAGGGGCCTTGAGTTATTATTCGGTTCGTAGTGCAGATCATCAGGTGACGGTGGTCGGAGAAGTGCCCATGACCGCCGCAACCCAAATCGGTCAGTCCGTTATCAACCTTCGGAGTATTCATCCATGAAGCAACTTGTTTGGGCCGTACTTTTTTTCACTGGATCGCTGATGGTACAAGCAGAAAACCTGCCTGACTTCACCGAGATCGTGGAAAAACAGGAAGCGACGGTGGTCAACGTCAGTGCCACCACGAACGCCCATCCGGTGGCTCATCCGCCCGGAGCTGCCGGCCCTTCCGAAAACGATCCCATGTTCGAGTTTTTTCGGCGTTTCGGGATTCCCGTCATGCCGGACCAGGGAGGAGGGCAGAGTTCGGCGCCTGAGTCGCATTCCCTGGGGTCTGGCTTCATCATCAGCGCGGATGGCTATGTTCTAACCAACAGTCATGTGGTTCAAGGCGCTGACGAGGTAGTGGTGACCTTGCAGGACAAACGGGAGTTCAAGGCCAAGGTGATCGGGATCGACAAAAAAACGGATGTGGCGGTTCTCAAGATCAACGCTTCCGGTTTGCCCACCGTGCGCATTGGAGATCCAACCAAGGCACGCGTGGGTGAGTGGGTCGTGGCGATCGGCTCCCCTTTCGGCTTTGAGAGCACAGTGACCAAGGGAATCATCAGCGCCAAGGGGCGTTCCTTGCCCCAGGAAACCCTGGTCCCTTTCATTCAGACCGATGTGCCCATCAACCCGGGCAATTCAGGGGGGCCTCTCTTCAACATGAAGGGGGAGGTCATCGGCATCAATTCCCAAATTTATAGCCGCACCGGAGGTTTTATGGGATTGTCTTTTGCCATTCCCATCGATGTGGCCTTGCAGGTGTCCGATCAATTACGCAGCACGGGCCGGGTGAGTCGTGGCTGGTTGGGTGTCGTGATTCAGGAAGTGGACAAGGAACTGGCCGACTCCTTTGGGTTGGGTAAGCCTCGTGGTGCGCTGGTGGTGTCGGTGCAAAAGGGAGCCCCAGCCGACAAGGGAGGCATCCGCCCCAGCGACATCATTTTGCGTTTCGACAATAAACCCATCAATTCACAGGAAGATCTGCCGCGCGTGGTGAGCAACACCAAAGCGGGTTCTCATGTGGCCATCCAGGTTTGGCGCAAGGGGGGCTTGGTGGATTTGTCGCTGACGGTGGGAGAAATGCCCTCGGAAAAAACAGCCCAGAGCGAATCCCCCGATCCCAAACGGCTGCATCTGGGAGCGGCTGGAAAAATCGGGTTGGATCTGGCGGATTTGACCGCTGAGCAGCGCAAGGAGTTGGACCTTTCTGGGGGTGTGATCGTGCAGGGGGTTTCGGCTTTGGCTGCGCGCGCCGGGTTGCAAGCAGGGGACGTCATCACCTCCATCAATAACACCGAAGTGCATAACGTCCAGGAATTCAATCAGATTCTATCCCGCCTGGATCCCAAAAAAATGCTGGCGTTGCTGGTGCACCGCAGTGATGGCTCGGAGTTCATTACCTTGCGTCCCGAGTAAATGGGATGGATGCGGCATCCAGGGTATTACGCAGCACCGCCAGCACTATCCCGCTGGTGCTCTACAGTCGGGTTGGATGTCATTTATGCGATGACACGCAACAGGCGCTGGAGCAACTTCAGGAATTCTTGGGGTTTAGCCTGCACGTGCTGGACGTGGACGAGGATCCTGTGCTGGAGCAGCGCCATGGTTGGTTTGTACCGGTGCTGATGTATCAGGATCAGGAGATTTTTCACCATCAGATGGATCAGGAAAAACTGTTGGCCTTCCTTCAGGCGCTTCGCGCCAGGGACCTTGCTTGACCCCCCGCAGCGGGATGGCACGGATGGATTTTCTGCAAAGCCCAGGTGAATCAGCTAGAATAGCCCTCTTTGGGCGCGCCGCCCGCTAACCCCTCGAAAAGGGCATCTGCAGGATGCCCTTTTTTACGCAAGCCAATGAAACTGATCCGAAATTTCTCCATCATCGCCCACATCGATCACGGCAAGTCTACACTGGCTGACCGCATCATCCAGCTATGCGGAGGACTATCCGATCGGGAAATGGAAGCCCAGGTTCTCGACAGCATGGACCTGGAACGGGAACGGGGGATCACCATCAAGGCCCAGACCGCTGCGTTGCAGTATCTGGCTCGCGATGGCCAGGTGTATCAGCTCAACCTGATCGACACGCCCGGACATGTGGACTTCTCGTACGAAGTCTCACGCTCCTTGGCAGCCTGTGAGGGTGCCGTGTTGGTGGTGGATGCCTCTCAGGGCGTGGAAGCCCAGACCGTGGCTAATTGTTATACCGCCATCGAACAGGGCGTAGAGGTTTTCCCGGTACTCAACAAAATCGATTTGCCCTCTGCCGAACCAGAACGGGTCATGGAAGAAATCGAGGACATCATTGGGATCGACGCGCAGGAGGCCCTGCGCGTCAGTGCCAAAACCGGTGCAGGCGTGGCAGATGTTCTGGAGGCCGTCATCACCCGGATTCCGCCCCCTAAAGGAGACCCTTCGGCCCCCTTGAAGGCGCTGATCATCGACTCCTGGTTTGACAATTACGTGGGTGTGGTGATGCTGGTCCGCGTGGTGGATGGGATGCTGCGCTCCAAGGACAAAATCCAGTTCATGTCGACGCAAAGTACTTACCTGTGTGAACAAGTGGGCGTGTTCACTCCCAAATCCCTCTCTCGCGAGCAACTGAGTGCGGGCCAGGTGGGGTTTGTGATTGCCGGGATACGGGAGCTGAATGCCGCCAAAGTGGGTGATACCATCACCTTGCAACAACAACCAGCGGCGGCCCCGTTGCCCGGTTTCAAGGACATCAAGCCCCAGGTCTTTGCCGGTTTGTATCCGGTGGAAAGCAACCAGTATGACGCCTTGCGTGACGCCCTGGAAAAACTCAAACTGAATGATGCCTCCTTGCACTACGAGCCTGAAACTTCCCAGGCCTTGGGGTTTGGATTTCGTTGCGGTTTTTTGGGTCTGCTGCACATGGAAATCGTGCAAGAAAGACTGGAGCGGGAATACGACATGGATCTCATCACCACGGCCCCCACCGTGGTGTACGAGGTGGTGCTGCGTGATGGTACGGTGACGGAAATCGAAAACCCCTCGCGTTTGCCAGATCCTTCAAAAATTGAAGAGATTCGTGAACCCATCATTACGGCCACCATGATCCTGCCGCAGGATTACGTGGGTCCGGTGATCACCTTGTGTAACCAAAAACGCGGGGTTCAAGTAGACATGCAGTACTCGGGGCGGCAGGTCATCCTCACCTACGAAATGCCGCTGAATGAAGTGGTCATGGACTTTTTTGATCGTCTGAAGTCCGTCAGTCGGGGCTACGCCTCACTCGATTACGAATTCAAAACCTTTCGGGCGTCCGATCTGATCAAGCTGGATATTCTGATCAACGGCGAGAAAGTGGATGCCCTGTCTCTGGTCATTCATCGTTCCAGTAGTTTGTATCGCGGGCGCGAATTGGCGGCGCGCATGCGGCAGTTGATTCCCCGGCAAATGTTTGATGTGGCGGTGCAGGCTGCCATTGGCGCCCATATCGTGGCTCGGGAAACCATCAAGGCCTTGCGAAAAAATGTGTTGGCAAAATGTTATGGGGGTGACATATCCCGCAAGCGTAAATTACTGGAAAAGCAAAAAGCCGGTAAAAAACGGATGAAGCAGGTGGGCAGCGTGGAAATCCCACAAGAGGCTTTTCTGGCTATTTTGCAAGTGGAGAATAAGTAATGGATTTGTTCAAGTTGGGGGTAATCGGGTTGATTGTGACCCTGCCGATAGTTCTCTGGGACCTGTTTTCCAAGCGTCCCCGCGGTGCCATGGATCCCCACGCAGGTTGGGTTCAGACGGTATGGATCCTCATGCTGGTCTGTCTTTTCGGGTTGATGCTCAAAATTACCGGATTTTCCGAAATCCTGCTATCTGCCAGCATTCTGACGGGCTTTGTGGTGTTTTGGGACTGGGTACGGCGCCGCCGCCTGGGGCAAGAAGCCGTCGTGCGCGAGGGGGCTTTGCTGGAAATATCAAAAAGTTTTTTCCCCGTGATTCTGGTGGTTTTTCTCGTGCGTTCGTTTCTGTTCGAACCGTTCAAAATTCCCTCCGGGTCGATGATCCCCACACTCCGGGTGGGAGATTTCATTCTGGTGAACAAATTTGATTATGGCATTCGCTGGCCTGTCACCAATCGGATCATGATACCGGTGCATCAACCGCAACGGGGAGAGGTCATGGTGTTCAAATTTCCAGAAGACCCCTCCACCAACTACATCAAACGGGTCGTGGGGCTGCCGGGTGATGAAGTGGCTTACCAGAACAAGCGCCTGACGATCAATGGAATTCCTTTGACGACCAAAGCAGACGGAACCTTCACCGATCTGGAAGAATCTCTCAACTACGATAGCTTTAATCGTTATCAGGAACAATTGGGGTCTCATTGGCATGCGTTCATCACCTTGGAACAGCAGCAGCCTATTTTCCTGTCACAGGTTCACGAATTTCCTGGCCGTACGGGTTGTCTTTATAACCCGGAGGGCTTTGTGTGCAAGGTTCCCCCCCGGCATTACTTCATGATGGGAGACAACCGGGATCGCAGCTCGGACAGCCGCTACTGGGGTTTTGTGCCCCAGGAGAACATCGTGGGGAAAGCCGTCATGGTCTGGATGAACTTCCAGGATTTTTCGCGCATTGGAGTCATGATCCAATAAATGACTCCGGCCAACGCATCCATCAATGGCCCTGCCCAACTCCCCGACCGGGTAGAGCGGCTGCAGCATCGGATTGGCTATTCGTTTGCTCATGTGCCTCTGGCGCTGGAGGCGTTGACGCATCGCAGTCACTCGCAGCCGCATAATGAACGGCTCGAATTTTTGGGGGACGGCGTATTGAATCTGGTGGTTGCTCAATGGTTGTATGAGCAAGAGCCCGCCCAGGATGAAGGGACTTTGAGCCGTCAGCGTTCGGCGCTGGTCAATCGGGAAGCCTTGCTGCAAGTGGCCCAGCGTTTGGATTTGATGCCACTGCTGCAATTGGGTCCGGGGGAACGTCAGGGCGGTGCGGCCCGTTCTTCCATTTTGGCTGATGCGGTGGAGGCCATCATCGGTGCGGTATTTTGTGATGGGGGTTACCCGGCAGCAGCCCGACTGGTGCAGCATTTGCTGCAACCGTTACTCGACCAAACGGCCCTGGAAGAGGCCCCCAAGGATGCCAAGAGCCGTCTGCAGGAGTGGTTGCAAGCGCGACGCCTGCCGCTGCCACGGTATCAGTTACTGGAAACCCGCGGGGAGGCCCATGATCAGACCTTTTTGGTGCGCTGTCAGTTGGCACAACCCTTGCTGGAAGCCCAAGCCCAGGGTAAAAGTCGACGCATGGCCGAGCAACGCGCAGCGCAACAGGTGATGGATCAACTGCTGGAAGATTCCGGTGGCTAAACCAAATTGGCCTCTTTTCGCACCTCCGGATAGGCATGAAGACCCACCGCTGCGCTGCGGCACCATCGCGCTGGTGGGCCGTCCCAATGTGGGCAAATCTACCCTTCTCAATCATCTGATTGGTCAAAAAATCAGTATCACCTCCCGTAAGCCGCAAACCACCAGGGCGCGTGTCAAAGGGATCCTGACTCAGGGGCCAACACAATTCGTTTTTGTGGATACACCGGGCTATCAAACGCGTCATGTGAATGCGCTCAATCGCGCCATGAACCGTTCGGTACTGTCCACCTTTCAGGAGGTGGACGTGCTGTTGCTGGTGATCGAGGCATTGCATTGGAGCAGTGCGGATCAGCAGGTATTGGACTGCATTCCGCAAGCGATGCAGCCCCTTTTGGTCCTCAACAAGATCGACCGAGTCAAACCTAAGACAGCGTTGCTGCCGTTTTTGGAATGGCTGGGAAAAAACCAACGCTTTGGCGAAATCTTTCCGTTAAGCGCCAACCACGATACCCAATTCGATGCCCTGTTGCAGGGCATCGCTCAACGCTTGCCAGAAAGCCCCTGGCTGTTTGATGCCGATGATCTAACGGATAGCTCCACGCGTTTTCTGGCTGCCGAGTTCATTCGCGAACAATTATTCCGTTTGCTGGGAGAAGAGCTACCCTACGCCACCAATGTTCTGCTAGACAGTTATTTTCAGGAGGGCGACCTGCACCGAATCCAGGCCACCATCGTGGTGGATCATGCCAATCAAAAGGCCATGGTCATTGGCCGCAAGGGCGAAAAACTCAAGGAAATCGGCACTCGGGCACGACAAAACATTGAAAAACTGGTGGCGGGAAAAGTGTACCTGACCCTCTGGGTCAAGGTTAAAGGCGGGTGGGCGGATGACGACCGTGCTCTCAAACAATGGGGGTTTGATGTTTGAATGAGTGCCCAGCGCCCTCCGGTGGAGTCCGGCCAGGCTTTTGTGCTGCATGCCATTGCCTGGCGTGAAACCAGTCAGATCATTGAGCTCTTTACCCGTCAGCATGGACGGGTTCCGGTGGTGGCCAAGGGCGTGCGCCGGGCCCGTTCGGCCTTGCGCGGCGTGCTGCAACCCTTTCAGCCTCTGGGAGTGAGCTGGTTTGGCCAGGGAGAACTACGGACCTTGAAATCTGCCGAGTGGCAGGGTGGAATCCCCTTGTTGCAGGGGCGGGCCATTTTCTGTGGCTTTTACCTCAATGAATTGCTCCTGAAACTGGTGGTACGCGACGACCCGCATGAAGGCCTGTTTGACATTTATACTCAAGCCATCCAGCGACTTTCCGAAGGCGATGCGCTGGAGCCTGTTCTGCGTTCCTTCGAAGTGTCATTGCTGCGCGAGTTGGGTTATGCCTTGCCGCTCCAACAAGAAGCCGATAGTCACAAGCCCATCGATCCAGGTGCCAATTATCGTTTCGAGGTGGAGCGCGGCCCGGTGCGCTTGCGAGAGGGAGAGGTTCATGCGGTACAATTGAGCGGCAAGACCTTGCTGGATATGGCGGAATCCCGTTATGAGGATCCTCTCACCCTGAACCAGAGCAAACAGTTGATGCGATTGCTGCTGGCACATCATCTGGGGCATCAGGATTTGCACACCCGGCGCATCATACAGGAGCTACCTTCGTTGTGATTCAACTCGGCGTTAATATCGATCATATTGCCACCTTGCGGCAGGCACGGGGAACGCGCTATCCCAGTCCGGTACAGGCTGCATTGCTGGCAGAATATGCGGGAGCGGATGCCATCACCCTGCATTTGCGGGAAGACCGACGTCATATTCAGGATCGCGATCTGGAAATCCTGCGGGAGGTCCTCACGACACGCATGAATCTGGAAATGGCCGTGACCGATGAAATGCTGGCCATTGCCGCACGGATTCGTCCCCACGACGCCTGTCTGGTCCCTGAACGACGTCAGGAGGTCACCACCGAAGGGGGCTTGGATGTGGTCACCCATTTCGATCGGGTACGTCAGGCTTGCCGGTTTTTGGGAGGACTGGATATTCGGGTCTCTCTGTTCATCAACGCAGACCAGTTACAGATCGATGCGGCACAAGCCGCTGGTGCTTCCGCGGTGGAGTTGCACACGGGCGAGTATGCCGAAATGGAATCAGAAACCGCACAGCGGGAGGCTTTGGCACGCTTGTGCCAGGCGGTGGATTACGCCACGGGTCTGGGTTTGCGAGTCAATGCGGGCCATGGACTGAACTACCATAACACGCGCCCCGTAGCGGCAATTGCCAACATTCGCGAGCTCAATATCGGCCACGCCATCGTGGCTCAGGCGTTGTTTGTCGGCTGGGAGAGCGCCGTGCGGGAAATGAAAACGCTCATGACGACGGCTCGTGCTTCATGATTCTGGGTATCGGGGTGGACTTGGTGCTGATTCGGCGCATGGGTGATGCACTAGAGCGTCATGGACGGCGTTTTGCCGAGCGCCTGCTTACTCTCGAAGAGCTGGGAGAGTTTGATCGTCATCCCCAGGGGGCACGCTTTCTGGCCAAGCGCTTTGCCGTCAAGGAGGCCTTTGCCAAAGCCATGGGTACGGGCATGCGTGCGCCGTTGCGCTGGAGTTGGGTGGGGACCAGGCATGACTCCTTGGGGGCCCCCCAGCTACTGTTGCATCCCGAGTTACACTCCTGGCTGCAACTGCGGGGTGTGCGCAGAACCCACGTTTCCATCGCGGATGAGGAGCAACAGGCTATGGCTTTCGTGATCGTGGAGGGCGCATGATCGGTCCTGTCATGCTGGATTTGGCCGGATTGGTGCCAGACGCCGAAGACTGGGCCCGGATTCTGCATCCCTTGGTGGGTGGAGTGATCCTGTTTTCCAGAAATTACGCCTCACCCCAGCAATTGACCGCGCTGACCGCCACCTTGCATACACGCAAGCCCGAACTGCTCATTGCCGTCGATCATGAGGGTGGCCGGGTACAACGGTTTCAGGAAGGATTTACCCGTCTTCCGGCCATGGGCGAGCTGGGACGCTGCTACGACCGCTACCCTGTGGACGCGTTGCACTGGGCCCGTGCCGTGGGCCAAGTATTGGCGTGGGAATTATTACAACGGGGTGTGGATTTCTCCTTTACCCCGGTACTGGATGTGGATCATGGTCAGAGTGCCGTGATTGGTACCCGTGCTTTTCACCGGGATCCCGGCGTGGTTGCGCAGTTGGCCGCCGCACTTTGTGAGGGGCTGCGTGACTCGGGGATGATCGCTGTGGGCAAACATTTTCCGGGGCATGGCGGGGTGCAAACAGATTCTCATCTGGACCTGCCCGTGGACGAACGTTCCTGGGAGGCCTTGCAGCCCGATCTGCAGCCCTTTGAACAGTTGATTGCCCAAGGGCTGGAAGCCATCATGCCGGCACATATCCTCTACCCCCGCGTAGATTCTCAACCTGCGGGTTACTCCTCCTTCTGGCTGGGGCAGGTGTTGCGTCACAACCTGCATTTCGACGGGGTGATTTTCAGCGATGACCTGTCCATGCAAGGAGCGCTGGGCAAGGGCTCGCCCGGGCAGCGGGCACAGGCGGCGCTGGCTGCTGGCTGTGATATGGTGCTGCTTTGCAATGATGCGCCTGCCGCAGATCAGTTATTGCAGGAACTGGAACAAAGCCTGCCCGATTGTTCTGCTGCACAGCAGCGCTTGCAACGCTTACGTCCGCGCCAGCCCTTGGCCTCTTTCCCTGGGGCGGCTTATGAATGTTTGCAGGCGCACGCCGCGGATGGGTAAATGAGCCTGGGACACCATCATTTCGGCTTCGGGCATCATTCTCACGGGAGTGGGAATTCGGATGCAGCCCGCGAGTCCCCGAGTAGCGCGACCAGGGCAGGCCACAAAAGCCATGAACCAGCAGATCATGCCCATGTGCACCATGATCCGGCGGGACATCAGCACCACGGCGCCCGCCCGCGAACCCTGCGCGCCATGCTGGGAGCCCTGTCCCTGACTTTGCTTTTTGCTGCTCTGGAGGCGGCAACCGGTTGGTGGTCGGGCTCGTTGGCCCTGCTATCCGACTCGGGGCATATGCTCTCCGATGCCTTGTCCCTGGGAGTGGGAACCTTTGCCGTGTGGATTGGCAAGCGCCCTCCCTCCCAGCGGCATAGTTATGGGCTGCAGCGCGCCGAGGTGATTGCCGCACTGCTCAACGGTCTGCTGTTATTGGGGGTGATCGGCGCCATCGTGTACGAAGCGCTCGAACGCATTCAAACGCCTACCGTGGTCAATGGCCTGCCAGTCATGGTGGTGGCGTTTCTGGGCATGCTGTTGAATGCGGCCAACGGCTGGATTCTTTCCCATATGGACCATGGATTGAATGCCAGGGCTGCCATGATTCATGTCATGGGGGACTTTCTGGGCTCTGTGGCGGCACTTCTGGCGGGCGCCCTGGTCTGGTGGACGGGTTGGATGCCTGTGGACCCCATTCTGTCCCTGGTGGTAGCTGGATTGATGTTGTATTCCACGGCACAGATACTGGCCGAGTCGATTCATGTTCTCATGGAGGGGGTTCCAAAAACGGTTTCTCTCAGTCAGGTGGGAGAAAAACTCCAGGCCATCGAGGGCGTCTGTTCAGTGCATGACCTGCATATCTGGACCCTGACCTCCGGAATGCTGGCACTGTCGGCTCATCTGGAGTTAAGCCATCTGGAGCGTTGGCCCCAGGTGCTGGAACGCACCCTGCAGATGCTGGAACGGGAACACGGCATCACCCATGTAACCTTGCAACCCGAAGTCAGGCCCCCCGAGGGGCAGGCCGCACGCGCTACTTCCGGAAGATTTCTGCAGGCCCATGAACACCGGCCTTGATGAGGGTTCCTGCGCTCGCTCCGAGGTGCGCTCCTGCCGACGTTGTGGGCGCTTGGCGGCGCATCTTGCGACCATCAAGGCGCAGTTCCCAGGCTACTATGCTGCACCGGTACCCAGTTTCGGTGATCCTGCGGCCCGCTTTCTGATCGTGGGCCTGGCGCCCGGCCTGCAGGGAGCCAATCGAACCGGACGTCCCTTCACGGGCGATCACGCGGGGCTGCTGCTCTATCAAACCTTGTTCGATTTGGGTTTCTCCAATCAACCCACCGGGTTGGACCCCACCGATGGGCTCCGTTTGAAGAATTGCCGGATCACCAATGCCGTGCGCTGTCTTCCCCCGGGCAACAAACCCTTGCTGCAAGAAGTCCAGGCGTGTAACGGCTATCTGCAACAAGAGCTCGAAGTTCGGCCCCGACCGCGCGTTCTCCTGGCCTTGGGCCGGATTGCGCACCAGGCTTTGTTGCAGGCCTTGTCCCTGCGTGCGGGCAATTATCCCTTCAGCCACGGGGCCTGTCATGAACTTCCCGATGGCCGGTGGTTGCTTGCCAGTTATCATTGTAGTCGGTACAACACACAAACCCGGCGGCTGACGCCGGCCATGTTTCAGGCGGTCATGACCCAGGCACGGCATTTGCTGGATTGAACGGCCACGGCGGCCTGGCTGGCAGGACTGCTGGTGACAGGCTGAGGTGTGCAGGTCAACCTTGGGGCGCGGCTTGCGCGCCCCCCAGGATGGACCAATAACTTTGGCGGGATTCCTTACGCGATTTGCTGGTGTAAAGCGCCTGATCCGCCAGGCGGATCAAGGCATCGGGCGTGCGCTGCATGGGGTCGGAGGTAGGATGTAAACTGACTCCAGCGCTCAGATCCGTTTGTACGATCTGTTGCTCGTCCACGGCGATGGGCGTTTGTACCAGTTCACGAATTTTGACCAGAACATGTTTGATTTCTTCCAGACTGTTGCAGTCTTCCAGCAGCAGAATGAATTCATCCCCACCCATGCGGGAAACGAAGTCGGTGGCGCGCATGCCGCTTTTGATGCGTTGCGCCACCTGGATCAAAACCTGATCACCCGCGGCGTGCCCCCAGGTGTCATTGATCAACTTGAAGCCATCCAGGTCGATGACCACCACGGCCAGCATTTTTTCAGCGCGGTCAGCGCGCGCCATGGCTTTGGTGATTTCCAGTTCCAGGGCGCGCCGGTTGGGCAGTCCGGTCAAACTATCGTACAGCGCTTGATATTCCAGCTCTTGGGCCAGATGATGGCGTTCCGTCACGTCTACCGAGGTCCAGACGATGATGGAGTGTGCTTCGTCTGGTCCCTCCACCAGGCGCCCGGAAAGGTCGAGGTAGATGAGTTGCCCATCGCGGCGGCGTATGGCCAGATCGCGGAGTGCTCCTTCGCCTTGGTGCAGGATCTGCTGGGCCAGATCAGCCATGCGTTGATCCTCTGCCGCGTTGGGATAAATTTCGGCGGTACTGTGACCGACGATTTCTTCCGCGCTGGCATAACCCATGATATTCAGGAATCCCTGATTGACTTCCACAAAGATGCGCTCGGGATACTGTACCAGATCGATGCCCACTACCGTGTTGTCCAGCAAGGTAGTGCGCTGCCGAATCAGCTTGCGGATGAGGTGCTCTTGTTCGTGACGTTCGGTGACGTCCACATGGGTCCAGACAATGCGTAACACGCCATCCCCCTGATCCAGACGGCGCCCCGACAAATCCACGTAAATGACCCGGGCATCATCCAGGCGCCGATACGGGACATCGCGCATGAAGCCAGAACCGGTACCGATGACCGTCATGGCCAATTCTGTGACGCGATAAAACGCTTCTTCGTCGCTATAAAAATCACGAGGACTGCGCCCCAGCATTTCCTGTGCCGATGCGGCGCCGTATATTTCGAGCATACGTTGGTTGACGCGCTCGATGACACGTTCCGGATAACGCATGACGTTGATGCCGGCAGCCAGATTGTGCAGCAGGGCCTCACTCAGTTGCAGGGCCTTGCGTTCCTCTGAAGCCATGTCCAGGCGATCAAGTCCAAAACCGATGTCAAGGGCCAGATCGGTGAGAATGGAGCGCAAATCGTGGTCAAATTCGTGATCTTTGCGTTGGTAGACGGTTAAGACTGCCCACAGGGCCCCGTTTCTGCGAATGGGCAGCACGGCCATGTGACCGAGTTCGAACTGTTCGATCAGGGACCCATGGGGCGCCAGTGCCGGATCCTCCTGCAGTTTGCGGTTGAAAAAGGGGGTTTGTTCGTGCCAGCAAAGCCCTACCGGTCCTTGTCCTTCAGGGCGCTGTACGTCTACGGATACCTGCAGGGTTTCGAGAAATTCGGTAGCCCCTGACGCAACCAGATATTCAATCCATTGATTGTTATCTGGTTTTCCAATCCAGGCCAGGCATAGGGGTGTGTGTCCGATGGCCAGATTGCAGACATTGCGCAGCAGAGATGTTTCATCTTTGGCCAGATTGATGGTTTCGTTGGCCCGGGACAACAGAATATAGAAGCCTGTCAGTTGCTGTAACCGACGGGTTTCAGTCAGATCACGGTTTTCTGGCGGGCTAGGGGCGACCATGGTCTGAAAGTAGATCATATCCTGTGGCAATCTGTCCATCATTCTATAGTACTGGCGTGCAAGGGGATTGTCCGGGGGCACTTTTTTGAGAGACAATCCGTGGGAATATGGAGCCTTCTTTCGATTTTTCTTCGTTTATCAGGACATTGCCCGCTCAGCCCGGTGTGTATCGCATGTTGGATGGGCAAGATGTCGTTATCTACGTGGGGAAGGCACGTGACCTGAAAAGGCGCGTCTCTTCCTATTTTCAAAAACAGCATGCCAACCCACGTACCCGCTTGATGGTGACACAGGTGGCGCGCATCGAGGTGACCCTGACTGCTTCCGAGGCCGAAGCCCTGCTGCTGGAGAGCAATCTGATCAAGCAGTTGCAACCGCGCTTCAATGTGCTGTTCAAGGATGACAAGAGCTATCCCTACATTGTGCTCACTGCCCACCCCTTTCCCCAGATTCGCTTGTACCGGGGGGTGCTGGATTCGCGGCATCGGTATTTTGGACCATACCCCAATGCCTGGGCAGCACGGGAAGTGATCGGGCATCTGCAAAAACTGTTTCAGTTGCGAACCTGTGCCGATACCGTTTTCAAAAACCGTTCCCGGGCCTGTTTGTTACACCAAATTGGGCGCTGTAAGGCACCTTGCGTGGGTTTGGTGAGCGCGCCGGAATACGCACAGGATGTGCAGCAAGCCATGGCTTTTTTGCAGGGGCGGGAAAGCGACATTCTGGATACGCTGCGGGCCTCCATGCAGCAGGCCGCTGGGGACCAGGCCTTTGAACTGGCGGCACAAATTCGGGATCGAATTGCCTTGATGCAGCAGGTGCTATCCCATCAGTCCGTTTCTTCCACCCGGGAAAGCGATGTGGATATCATTGCGATCCATGTCAGCGCCCAGCGTGTGGTGCTGAATCTGGTGATGATTCGTGCGGGTCGGCATTTGGGCGACAAAAGTTTTTTTCCGCACAATGCGGAAGCGGTGGATGAATCGATCGTGATCGAAGCGTTCATGGCACAACACTACAGCGATCATGAGGTGCCTGGGATGGTCGTGGCCACCGCGCTCCAAGACCCGGAAGGGTTGGCACAGCTGCTGTCTCAACGTCATGGGCGACCGGTGCAAATCGTTACCCATCCGCAGGGAGAAAAACGCTCCTGGTATCAAGGGGCCTTGCAAAACGCCCGCTTTGCAGGGGAACAACGCCAGGCCCAGCAAGCGGTTCAGGGGTTGCGTCTGGACTCCCTGCAACAGAGCCTCGAGCTGACCACTCCCCCCACTCGAATCGAGTGCTTTGATATCAGTCATCTGCAGGGAGAGGCCACGGTGGCCTCCTGTGTGGTATTTGAAGAGGGGAAACCCTTCAAAACCGATTATCGGCGCTACAACATCGAAGGAATCACACCAGGAGATGACTATGCCGCCATGCGCCAAGTCATGCTGCGCCGGTACCAGCCTTTGGCGAATGGGGAGGGCAAACGTCCTGACCTGGTCCTGATCGATGGCGGGCGGGGGCAACTGAACGCTGCCTGGATGATTTTGCAGGATCTGGGATTGAATGATCTGACCCTGGTAGGTGTGGCCAAGGGGGAAGGGCGCAAGCCTGGCCTGGAAACCCTGGTGTTTCCCCAAACCGAGCGTTCTTTATCCCTGCCTGAGGATGATCCGGGATTTCATTTGATTCAGGCTGTTCGGGACGAGGCGCATCGTTTTGCCATTACCGGACATCGTGCCCGTCGGGGCAAGAGCCGACTCCAGTCCACCTTGCAGGAGATCGAAGGCATTGGGGCCAAAAGGCGGCAGAAATTGCTGCTGCAATTTGGGGGTCTGCGGGGGGTACAAAACGCCAGCGTGGAGGATATCGCCGCAATTCCTGGAATCGGCTCGGTTCTGGCGCAAAAAATCTGGCACCAATTGCATTGAGCGCTTTAGAATGTTCGCATGCAACTCAATATCCCCACGATCCTGACGCTCATTCGTCTTGCGCTGATCCCCATGTTTGTGGGTGTGATGTATTTCCCGGATCATTGGCTTTCCGTACCTACCGCAGGCTTGACGGCGGCGGGGATTTTTGTTGGTGCGGCCATTACGGATGCTTTCGATGGCTATCTGGCCCGCAAATGGAATCAGACCACGGCCTTTGGTGCCTTTCTGGATCCGGTGGTGGATAAGCTCATGGTGATGGCAGCGTTGATCGTTCTGGTGGATTTGCAACGCGCGCCTTCGGTGTTGGCGTTAGTCATCATTGGGCGCGAAATTGCCATTTCGGCCTTGCGCGAGTGGATGGCCCAGTTGGGTCAGAGCGCCAGCGTGGCGGTGTCGACGCTTGGCAAAGTGAAAACCACGGCGCAAATGATTGCGCTGCCTTTTTTGCTCTATGACAAGCGCTTGTTTGGCGTCATTCCCTGTCACGCAATCGGTTTGACGGCCTTGTGGGTTGCGGCGGTGCTGACGCTGGTTTCCATGACCTACTATTTGCGGGTGGCTCTCAAGATCAAGGCCCTCTAGCGCAGAACGGGCCGGAATCCAAGGGCTTGAATCTGTAGCCAGGTGGTTCTGGGGTTTCTTTCTGGCCATCCATTTGGGGGTACGGGAATTTTCGATTTGACGAAATCCCTGTGCTACAGATAGAATGCCGGACTTCATGCGGGAGTAGCTCAGTTGGTAGAGCGCAACCTTGCCAAGGTTGAGGTCGCGAGTTCGAGACTCGTCTCCCGCTCCATGATATCCAAACACCGTGTGCTGGTCCTTCATGCGATCTCATGCCATTTCCGGATCGCTCCGGTAGCGGGCGGTTGACGGGCTTGCTCTCGGGGGCTCTGTATCAGTGGCGCGATAGCAAAGCGGTTATGCACTGGATTGCAAATCCATGTAGGTCGGTTCGACTCCGGCTCGCGCCTCCATCTTTTTCCCTGGGTTTATAGGCATTCTCTTGTGCATGTGGCGTGTCCGGGCAGCTATTGCTACGGGGTCGTCTTGGGTTGCACGAAGGAAAATTGGCGGGTTTCCCCATGCTGCATCACAAAAAAACGCTCCTGCGCCACACCTTGTTGGCGCAAGGCCTGTGCCAGATCTTTTGGCGGTTGATCCAGCGCTTCGTCACTCAAACGGAAAGTCCCCCAATGGATACCAACAGCCTGACTGGCTCCGACCTCCTGCATGACGCGCACGGCCTGCGCTGGGTCGATATGGTGATTCTGCATGAACCAGCGTGGCTCATAAGAGCCAATGGCAATGGCGGCCAGATCGAAATGACCGTAGCGACGCCCAATGTCTTGTGTGTCACGGGAATAACCCAGGTCGCCAGAAAACCAGAAGCGAAAGGAGGGGTGGATCACGGCCCAGCTACCCCACAGGGACTGGTTGCGATCCCATAGCGTACGAGCCGACCAGTGCTGAACCGATTCGAAATGAAAGGCGACGGTTCCGTGTTGTGCTTGCAGTAGCTGCAGGTCGCCCCAATTCATGGCGCGGACATTGCGCCCGGGGCCATACAGCACCGTACCGGGAATGTTATCCAGAAACCACTGCGCGTTGCCCAGTGGGACCAAAAATAACGGGGGGCCACCCGATTGCTGCGCCAATTGCTGCAGGCTCTTCAAGTCCATATGATCGTAATGGTTATGGGAGATGAGCACCACATGCACATGGGGCAATTGTGCCATGGTCAAGCCCGGAGGCTGATGACGGCGTGGGCCGAAGGGCGGGAATGGGCTGGCATAATCGGAAAATATGGGATCCGTCAGGATATTCAAACCATCCAGTTGCAAGAGTAACGAGGAATGCCCGATCCAGGTGAGCTGAACTCCTTGGGACGGTTTTTGAATCAAATCCAGACGCGGGGCCCGGGTGGGAAGTGCGTTGGGAGAAACCGATGCAGCCGGGCTCCAGAGAGACTGCCATTGCCATTTCAAAAAACTTCCCTTGGGATGTTCGGGTACCGGATAACGGTTCTGGTAACCATCGGGCCCCCATTGCGCGGGCGCGGCGCTGATGGGCTCCGCTGCACTGCTCAGAGCTGTGCCCAGGAGCAGGAGCAGCCAGGCCATTCGCTGGAGCCTGCGTACCAACGGTCTGGCAAAGGGCCCAGTCGAGCCTGAGGGGCTATGGGAAAACCGTGGGTAGGCAGAAAAAAAACGCATTGGTGTCATGGGGGGTATCGAGAGAAGTTGGGCTCTTTGGCGGGTCATGATGAGCGGATATTTTACGCGAGATTTTAGCCTGTCTGTTCTACTCACTGGTTGTGGTAGGGTATGGGACAATAGGCCGCGACGCTCCAGGGCGGCTTTGGTATGATCCCGTTTGATCAAATGAGGAACTGTTGTGGTTAAAGATCGTTACGTGGAATCCAGCATTCGCGTTCTCAAAGGCCTCGAGCCCGTGAAGGAACGCCCCGGAATGTACACCCGAACCCAGGATCCTACCCATATCATCCAGGAAGTGATCGATAATGCCGCCGATGAAGCCTTGGCCGGCTTCGCCAAACTGATCAGCGTACGCTGTCATGAGGATGGTTCTGTAACGGTGGAAGATGATGGACGTGGAATTCCGGTGGGGACGCATCCCGAAGAACAGGAGCCTGTCGTGCAACTGGTTTTTACCCGACTGCATGCGGGTGGCAAATTCGACAAGCAAAGTGGTGCGGGGGCGTATGCGTTTTCTGGCGGTTTGCATGGCGTGGGGGTTTCTGTCACCAATGCCTTGAGTACGCGACTGGAAGTCACCGTCAAACGCGACGGTAAAATTCATGCCATTGTTTTTTCTGGCGGAGACGTCATCGAGCCCCTGCGCGTGACGGGCAAATGCGCCCTCAAGGATACCGGAACACGGGTGCGCGCCTGGCCAGATCCGCGCTATTTTGATGCCCCTCAGATTTCTGTGGGCGAACTGGAGCGGTCGCTGCGCGCCAAGGCTGTGTTACTCCCCGGGGTGAATGTGCTGCTCCATCTGGAACGGGACAAGGCGCAGCCGCAACGCACCTGGCATTATCCTGACGGCCTGAAGGGCTATCTGGAAGAATTGACGGCCTCCCAGGAACTGGTGGTACCCATCTTTGCGGGCGAACGATATGTGCAAGCACGTTCCGAAAACGACAGCTTTGCCGAAGGCGAGGGGGCCGCTTGGGCATTTTCCTGGGCGGAGGGTAGTGGCGGACAAGCGGAGTCTTACGTCAATCTGATTCCCACTGCAGCCGGGGGTACCCATGAGGCAGGACTGCGCACTGGGGTCTTCGAGGCGGTCAAGTCCTTCATCGAACATCATGGACTATTGCCCCGTGGGGTCCGTTTGCAAATGGAAGATGTATCTGGCCGCTTGCAGTATGTGCTCTCGGTGCGTTTGCTCGATCCCCAGTTTCAGGGGCAAACCAAGGAAAAGCTGACGAGTCGGGATGCGCTCAAATTGGTTGCCCATATGGTTCGTACCCCCTTGGAACTATGGCTCAACGGTCAGGTGGAATGGGGCAAAAAAATTGCCGAGGTGGTGATCCGCCAGGCCCTGTCGCGCATGAAGTCGGCACAGAAGGTGGAAAAGCGCAAAGGGAGCGGCGTGGCGATTTTGCCAGGAAAATTGACCGACTGTGAGTCGGATGACGTGAGTGAAAGGGAACTGTTTTTGGTGGAAGGGGATTCCGCTGGCGGGTCGGCCAAACTGGCGCGCAACAAACAGGTTCAGGCCATCTTGCCCTTGCGCGGCAAAGTGTTGAATACCTTCGAAGTGGAACGGGATCGTTTGTTTGCCAATACGGAAATTCACGATATTGCCGTGGCTCTGGGGGTTGACCCCCATGGCCCTCAAGACACTCCGGACTTGTCCGGACTGCGTTATCAACGGGTCATCATCATGTCCGACGCCGATGTGGACGGAAGCCACATCAAGGTGTTATTACTGACCCTGTTTTTCGTGCATTTTCCGCGTCTGGTGGAACGAGGTCATGTCTGTGTTGCCAGTCCCCCCTTATTCCGCATCGATGTACCGCCGCACGGCAAGCGACCGGCGCGCAAGATGTATGCTCTGGATGAGGCCGAGTTGATGGCCGTGGAAGATCGCCTCAAAAAGGAAGGCATGCGGGCTGGATCCTGGTCTGTGGGTCGGTTCAAGGGGCTTGGTGAAATGAATCCGGAGCAGCTCTGGGAAACCACCATGAATCCTGAAACACGTCGGGTTTTACCAGTACAACCCGCTGTGGAACGCGCCACGGTCCATGCGATATTTTCCCGTCTCATGGGTAAAAACGAAGCCGCGGCCCGGCGCGAATGGATGGAGCTTCATGGAGCGGAAGTGGACGTGGATATCTGAAGCCGGGTTTTTGCCAAATTCGTGATGAAGAACATTCTCCCCAAAACTTTGCCGATTCTGGCACCAATCAAATGCTTTGACCGAATTTCCATCCTGGAAATTTTTATGAGCGTACATGGGACGTTGCAGGAAAATGACTAAACAACCCCCGAGCGAACCATTACCCCGCACCGGAGATCTGTTTTCACAGGAGTTTGCATCGCACGCCACACCGGAGACAGCCTCTGCGCCACCCGGCTCGGAGGCTGTGGCGTTGCCAGAGAATGCCCTCGACTTGTCCCGCTTTGTGGAACGCAGCTATCTGGAATATGCCATGAGTGTGGTCATGGGGCGCGCTTTGCCCGATGTCGCCGATGGTCAAAAACCTGTGCAACGGCGTATTTTGTTTGCCATGCACGAATTGGGTTTATATCGGCCTGCACGTCATGTGAAGTCGGCACGAGTGGTGGGGGATGTGATCGGTAAATATCACCCCCACGGCGATTCAGCCGCCTATGAAGCGCTGGTGCGCCAGGCCCAGGATTTTACCTTGCGCTATCCACTCATCGATGGGCAGGGAAATTTTGGTAGCCGGGATGGTGATGGTGCGGCCGCGATGCGCTACACAGAGTGCCGTCTTACCCCTATTGCCCAAGTGCTGCTGTCCGAAATCCATCTGGAGACGGTGGATTTTGGTCCCAACTACGACGGTTCCTTTCAGGAACCAAAGTTGTTGCCGGCACGTCTGCCCTTTGTGTTACTCAACGGAGCTTCCGGTATCGGGGTGGGAATGGCCACTGAAATACCTTCCCATAATCTAACCGAGGTTTGCCATGCACTGGTGGCTTTGCTGAAGCAACCGGATTTAACCTTGTCCGAAGTAATGGGTTTCATACCCGGCCCGGATTTTCCCGGCGGAGGGCAGATCATTTCCCCACCAGAGGATATTGCGCAGACCTATGCCACAGGGCGGGGTCACCTGAAAACTCGCGCCCGCTGGCAGATCGAAGAATTGGCCCGGGGACAATGGCGCGTGGTCGTTCATGAGTTACCTCCAGGTGTCTCGACACGCGATGTGCTGGAGGACGTGGAAAAAATCACCAACCCAAAAATGCGTGATGGGAAGAAATCCCTCTCTCCCGAGCAGGCCAATCTGAAAGCATTGATGTTGAGCGCTTTGGACCTGGTGCGTGACGAATCTGACAAATCGGCTCCGGTGCGACTGGTGTTCGAGCCTAAATCCAGCCGTCAGGATCAAAACGAATTCATCCGTTTATTGTTGGCCCACACCCGTTTGGAGTCTAGCCTTCCCGTCAATCTGGTGTTGTTGGGGCGTGATGGACGGCCCCGACAAAAGTCCCTGTTACAGATCTTGCGGGAATGGATCGATTTTCGTTATGACACATTGATCCGACGCTCCCGCCATCAACTGGCGCTTGTGCTCAAGCGTCTGCATATTCTGCAGGGACGCCAGCTGGCGTTACTGCATATCGATGAGGTGATTCGTGTCATTCGTGAAGCCGAAGAACCCCGTACGGAATTGATGCAGCGCTTTGGCTTGAGTGAAATCCAGGCCGAAGACATTCTGGAGATTCGGTTGCGCCAATTGGCACGGCTGGAAGCCATTCGAATCGAGAAAGAGTTGGGCGAACTGGACCGACAGCGGGAGGGGTTGGAAAAAATTCTTGCCAGCAGGAAAGCGCAAACCAACCTCTTGTGCCGTGAGCTGGAGTCAGACCTGAAAGCCTACGGTGATGCCCGTCGAACCCTGATCGAGGCCGTGCAACCCGTGACGCTGCCCACTGTCGTGGTGGATGAGCCCGTGACGCTCACCCTGTCTGCCCATGGTTGGGTACGCGTTCGTCAGGGACATCAACTGGAGTCTGCACAATTCACCTATAAAGCTGGTGATGGGCCACTGGCAGTGCTCGAAACACGGACGGTGCAGCATTTGGTGCTGCTCGATACCCAAGGGCGTGCCTATTCCGTCAAGGTGGCTGATCTCCCAGGTGGACGGGGTGACGGCGTACCCATTACCACCTTGGTAGATTTGCAGGGCGGGGCTGTATGTCGCGCCTTGGCAGTGGCCAGCGGAGAGCGCTTCCTGGTGGCGGGCAGTGGGGGCGCAGGTTTTCTGGTACAGGGAGAAGATTTGCTGTCCCGGGTCAAGGGGGGTAAGGCGTTCATCACGCTGGAGTCGGAAGAGCTTCCGCTCGAACCAGCGCGTCTGTTGCCTGCCCATACCCACGTCGGTGCGTTGTCCGAAAAGGGGCGGTTGTTGATTTTTCCGCTCACGGACATGAAGTATTTGCCGCGCGGCAAAGGCATCATCCTGATGGGATTGGAACCGGCGGAAAAATTGCTTGCCGTGACCTTGCTGACCCTGCGCGGGTTACGGGTACATGGTGTCAATCGCAACGGGACAGCCGTGATGGCCGAATTGCGCGGTGAGGATTTGCAGCGCCACGTGCTGGGACGCGCGCGCAAGGGACAGTTGCTGAACACGCGCATGACCCCGCAACGACTCGAATCCTTGGAGGGATGAGTCGGCTCGGATAGAATGACCGAGGTGCGCCATGACGTCACTTGGTAACGCGGCCGGCGGATGGCACTGGATTATCTAACAGAATCATTACACCCTCGGGCACTTGGTTTCGGGGAACGCATCGATACAGGAGTTGATGGCTATGGAACAGGATAAGTTACCCGGAACCCGGTTTGTGCTGGAAACCAGCCCCCGTATTCCTGCGCGGCTCAGCCGTTTGGAGGAATTGGCAAATAATCTCTGGTATAGCTGGGACCGTCCTGCACGCACCTTGTTTGCGCGCCTGCATCCCCATCTGTGGGATATGGTGGGGGCCAATCCGATTCGCTTCCTGCGGCGGGTGAGTGAGCATCGATTGACGGATGCGGCGCAGGATCAGGCGTTTTTAACCGCCTACAACCGGGTGCTGTCGGCCTATGACACCTACCATGCTCCGGCGCAACGCAAACTTCACCAGTTGGCGGACAACGACCTGGTGGCCTATTTTTGCGCCGAATTCGGTTTTCATGAAAGCTTTCCCATCTATTCGGGGGGCCTGGGAATTCTGGCGGGAGACTATTGCAAGGCGGCCAGTGACATTGGCTTGCCTTTCGTGGGGGTGGGATTACTGTACCGACAGGGATACTTCACGCAACAAATCAATCGGGAGGGGCGCCAGATTGCCATCAACGCCGATTCCGATTTTGACGAATTGCCTGTTCACCCAGCGCTGGATTCTTCCGGAGAAGAAATTTGCGTTCAGGTGGAACTGGAACGCCGAGTGGTTTTGGTCAAGGTGTGGTGGGCCCGTATTGGAAATTTGAAAATTTATCTGCTGGATACGGATCTGGAAGAAAATCCCATGGAGGACCGCGAAATCACGCACCGGTTGTACGGTGGAGGGCGCAAAATCCGCATCGAGCAGGAAATCGTGCTGGGTGTGGGTGGTGTGCGTGCGCTGGATCGCCTGGGGTTGAAGCCCTCGGTTTGGCATATCAATGAGGGGCATGCGGCATTTTTGATCCTGGAACGCGTGCGGGACATGGTTCGACGCCAGTCTCTGGACTTTTCCAGTGCCTGGGAGGCCGTTGCCGCCAATACCGTGTTTACCACGCATACGCCGGTCCCTGCGGGACACGACCATTTTCCGCGCGACATGATGGTGGCCAATTTTCCCGGCTTGCCGGAGGACTTGAACATCGATGCCGGGCAATTGCTGGCTCTGGGCAACGACCCGGGAGAAGGGGATACGGAATTCAACATGACGGCCTTGGCCATTCGTGGGTCCCGTTTTCAAAACGGGGTTTCGCGGATTCACCGCGATGTATCCGCTCAGATTTGTGCCGGATTCTGGCCGGGTATTCCGGTATTTGAAAACCCCATGGGTTATGTTACCAATGCCGTCCATGTCCCTACCTTTCTGGCTCGAGAATGGATGGATCTGTTTGATCGCTTCATTGGTGGCGAATGGCGTAACCGGTTATCCGATAAACCTTTCTGGGAAGCTGTCCACGATATTCCCGATCATCTGTACTGGAGCGTACGCCAGTCCCTGAAGTCCCAAATGTTGGCAGCGGTGCGCGAACGCGTGACTGCCCAGCATTATCGCAATCTGGGAAATGACGCACACCTGGATCGCATGCTCAAACACGCCGACCTGCATGATCCAAATGTGCTGACCATCGGCTTTGCCCGGCGTTTTGCCACCTACAAGCGGGCGGATTTGCTCTTTACCAACCTGGATTGGCTGCGCCAGATTTTGCACGATCCCGAGCGTCCGGTATTGTTCATTTTTGCGGGTAAAGCGCATCCTGCCGATCAGCCGGGGCAGGACATCATTCGACGGATTCATGATATCGCGGGGCTTCACGAGTTTCAGGACAAGATTCTCCTGCTCGAAAATTATGACATGGGCCTGGCACGGCGCTTGGTGGCTGGGGTGGATGTATGGCTCAATACACCGTTGTATCCCATGGAGGCTAGCGGAACCTCGGGCATGAAGGCGGGGATCAATGGCACCTTGAATTTGA
This sequence comes from Ferrovaceae bacterium, assembly GCA_027449685.1. Lineage (GTDB taxonomy): Bacteria > Pseudomonadota > Gammaproteobacteria > Burkholderiales > Ferrovaceae > JAJZHV01. The sequence continues at coordinate 91,270 of DAIDLC010000001.1, forward strand.
GCGTGCTCGATGGCTGGTGGGGCGAGGGATATGATGGCAAGAACGGCTGGGCCATCCGTCCGGCTCCGGATTATCTGGAAGAGGGCAAACGCAGCCAGGAAGACGCGCGCACGCTCTATGAAATCATTCAGGACCAGGTGGTGCCACTGTACTACGATCGTAGCAAGTATGGTTATTCTCCCGGCTGGATTGCCAAATCGAAACTGTCCATGACCTCCACACTGACCCAGTTCAATACCGGTCGCATGATCGATGAATACCAGCAACGGTTTTATCTGCCGGCCATTCGACAGGGGTTGACCTATCAACAGGATCAATACGCCCAGGCGCGCTCACTGGCGATTTGGAAAGAGCGCATCTACCGGTGTTGGGGCAAAGTGAGCCTCAAACGTCTGGATGTTCCGCCCAAGCGCATGGTGTTTGGCAGCAAAATGCATATTCGGGTGGCCGCGCAGCTAGACGGACTGTTACCCCAGGATGTGCGCGTGGAATTGTTGCTCAATCGCTCGGCCAAAAAGCACGGGGACAAATCGGGCCAAGTGGACTTCGTCTTTGACACGACCTCATTGCTGGAGAATAGCACGGAGCATCTGTATACCCTGGATCTGGACCCGGGTGTTTGCGGACAACTGGATTACAGAATTCGTGTGTATCCCTGCCATTCCTTACTCACGCATCCCTTGGAGATGGGTTTGATCACCTGGCTGTAATGCTTCTCTCCTGCAGGGTCTCATACAGGGACAGATACTCTCGGGCGGCATGACCCCAGGATGAATCGCGGCGCATGCCGTTGGCTTGCAGGGTTTGCCAGCGCGCGGTCCGGGTGTGGCACTCCAGGGCGCGCAAGAGGGTATTCCATAGGGCGTCGGCGCTGGGTTCGTCAAAGCAAAACCCGGTGGCCGATTGCTGGTCCGGATCCGCATCGTCCAGCACCGTGTCGGCCAAACCCCCGGTGCGATGCACTAGAGGCAATGTGCCGTAGGTCATGGCGTAGAGTTGAGTCAGGCCACAGGGTTCAAAGCGCGATGGCATGAGCAGCAGATCGCTTCCGGCAATGATCTGGTGGGAAAGGGGCTCGCTGAAGGCCAGGGTCACGCTGATGCGTTTCGGGTAGCGTTGTGAAAACTCACGCAGTCGATTTTCTATAGGGCTGTCTCCGCTGCCTAGAATGGCAAACTGTATGGGTTGGTGCATCATGGGTTCCAGCCGATCCAGGACCAGATCGATGCCCTTTTGATGGGTCAGGCGCGTAACCATGCCCACCAGCAGAGACTGGGGTTCTGGTCGGAGTCCCAGATGTCGTTGCAAGGCTTCCTTGTTGAGCGCTTTGGGCGCCAGGTTGCTCAGGTCATACGCGTGGGCGATCAGAGGGTCTGTGGCGGGATGCCATTCAGGGTCGATGCCATTGAGTATCCCGGTCAAATCGCCACGGCGTTGATGCAACAATCCTTCCAGTCCGCAACCAAACTGAGCCGTTTGAATTTCCTGGGCATAGCGTGGGCTGACCGTGGTAATGCGCTGAGCAAAGCGCAGTCCGGCCTTGAGAAAAGAAAGCTGCCCATGAAACTCCAGGGCTTCCGGATGAAACGCCTGGATGGGCAATCCCAAGCGGGACAGCCAAAGCGGGTCGAAATTTCCTTGAAAAGCCAGATTGTGAACCGTCAGCAGGGTGGGAAACGTGGGCTGACCATTGAGAGTCAGCAACGCTGGAGCCAGTGCCGATTGCCAGTCGTTGCAGTGCAGTAAGTCGGGAGACCATGTCAGTCGGGAGTGTGGCGAGCACAGGTGTTGGGCCATACGGGACAGGGCCCCAAAGCGCAGGGCGTTATCCCACCAGTCCTGTCCCTGGGGATTCTGATAGGGCGAGGGGCCGGGGCGATCAAACAGCGCGGGGCAGTCCAGAACCAGCAGTGGCAGGGATGTGCCCGGAAGCGTGGTCTGAAGCAGTTGGGCCGGCGAACGGAGCAACTCTGGTGCCAGGGGGTGCACCTGGCAGGGTTCGGTCAGTCGCGCCATGACAGGGGGATATCCGGGCACCAGAACCCGGATGTCCACGCCTGACTGGTGGAGTGCCAGGGGGAGGGAGCGACTGACATCCGCCAGACCGCCCGTTTTGATGAGGGGATGTATTTCAGAACTGACAAACAGTATCTTCATGCGGGAGGTTCCTGTCTTAGGACTGGCGAGCGCGGATCCATTGAATCAAACCCTGGGTGGAGGCGTCGTGAGGAAGGGTCCATTGCGCTTCGAGGAGCTCCTTTTCGATGCCCCGAGCCAGTTGTTTGCCCAGTTCAACACCCCATTGATCGAAGGCGTTGATATCCCAGATCAGGCTCTGCACCAAAGTTTTATGCTCATACAAGGCAATCAGGGCGCCCAATGTGTAAGGGTCCAAGGTGTCGAACAACAGTGTGTTGCTGGGACGATTGCCAGCAAAGCATTTATGGGGCAGCAGGGCTTCGATCCTTTCGGGAGTATGACCCTGTTGCTGCAGTTCAGCCCGGGCCTGAGCCGCGGTCTTGCCGGTCATCAGGGCTTCGGTTTGCGCCAGAAAATTTGCCAGAAGAACCGGGTGATGCGCTGTGAAGGGGTGGCGCGGACGAATGGGTGCGATGAAATCCGCAGGGATCAGAAGCGTGCCTTGATGCAACAATTGGAAATAGGCGTGCTGACCATTGGTCCCGGGACTTCCCCAGACAATGGAGCCGGTGGCATAGTCTACCGGCTGCCCGGCGTTGGTCACCGATTTTCCCGTACTTTCCATGCTCAGTTGCTGGATATAACTGACAAAGCGATGCAGGCCCTGATCGTAGGGCAGGATGACCTGGGTCTGGGCCTGAAAGAAATTGATGTACCACACCCCCAGCAGGCCCAGCAATACGGGCATATTGGCGTGCAGGGGGGCCTCCCGGAAATGCTGGTCCATGGCATAAGCGCCATCGAGCAGCGATTCGAAACGCTGCATGCCCACGGCCAGTGCAATGGGCAACCCGATGGCGGACCACAGGGAATAACGTCCACCCACCCAGTCCCAGAATTCGAACATGTTGGCCGGGTCGATGCCGAAGGCAACGACCCCGGCGCGGTTGGTGGAAAGTGCTACGAAATGGCGTGCAATGAATTTTTCCTCACGGGCCTGTTGTAAAAACCAGTGGCGTGCGGAATGGGCGTTCAGCAGGGTTTCCTGGGTGGTGAAGGTTTTGGAGGCAACGATGAACAGTGTTTGTTCTGGATTCAGGTTTTTTAAAACACTCCAGAGATGAGCCCCATCCACATTGGATACGAAATGCAAGCGCGGACCATCACAATCAGCTGCCAGGGCCGCGCAGACCATGGCGGGCCCCAGATCCGAGCCACCAATGCCAATATTGACCACGTCCTCGATGGGCTTGCCGCTGTAGCCCCGCCACTGACCGGAACGAACGGCTGTGGAAAACTGGTCCATCTGAGCCAATACCCGTCGAATATCGGGCATGACATCCCGATTATCCACAAAAACGGCCTGGGTGGAGCGATTGCGCAAGGCTGTGTGCAGTACTGCGCGCTGCTCGGAGCGGTTGATTTTTTCGCCGCTGAACATGGCTTCCACCGCCTTCGGCAGACCCCGTTGTTGCGCCAGTGACACCAGCAGGGAAAGGGTTTCGTCCGTGATCAGGTTTTTTGAGTAATCCAGAAACAAGGGACCAGCTTGCAAGGAATAGCGGGAAAAGCGCTGTGGATCCTGGGCGAACAGATCACGCAAGTGCAAGGCGCTCAGGGTTTGTCGATGCGTTTGCAAGGCTTGCCAGATGGCACTGTGAGTCATTGTCATGGTTTATCGTTCCAGGATGATGCCTGCCAGAGGGGGGAGGGTCAGGACCAGAGAATGGGGTTGCTGGTTCCAGGGGATGTCTGTCGCTTCGACCCCGGCTCCATTGCCCAGATTACTACCGGCATAGAAGCCGGAATCGCTGTTGAAGCGTTCACGCCAATATCCTCGTGTGGGTGCCCCGACGCGATAGCCAAATCGCGGCACCGGGGTAAAGTTGAGGACCACAAGCAAACAGGCACCGTTGCGATCTTTGCGCACGAAGCTCAGGACAGAATGATCGGCGTCATCGCAATCAATCCAGTAAAAACCTGCTGCTTCGAAATCCAGTTCATGCAGTGCCGGATGGTCACGATAGAGCCAGTTGAGGTCCCGACTCAAGCGCTGCAACCCCTGATGCCAATGGATATCGAGTAGCGACCAATCCAACCCTTGCTTGACCTGCCATTCCAGGCCGTGGCCAAATTCGTTTCCCATGAAATTGAGTTTCTTCCCGGGAAAGCACATCTGATAGGTAAACAGCAAGCGCACGTTGGCAAAGCGCTGCCAGGTATCACCGGGCATCTTGTCCAGCAAGGATTTTTTTCCGTGGACCACCTCGTCATGAGAAAAAGGAAGCAGGAAATTTTCCGTGTAGGCGTATAGCTGTCCAAAGGTCAAATCCTGATGGTGATGGCGCCGATAGACGGGGTCCCGGGAAAAATAGCGTAGCGTATCATTCATCCACCCCATATTCCATTTCATGGAAAACCCCAGCCCGCCCAGATAGATGGGGCGCGATACCATGGGCCAGGAGGTGGATTCTTCAGCAATGGTGACAGCCCCGGGAAACTGTTCGTGCACCATCCAGTTGACTGCGCGCAAAAATGCCAAGGCTTCCAGGTTTTCCCGGCCACCATGGATATTGGGAATCCATTCGCCGGCCTTGCGGGAATAATCCAGGTACAGCATGGAAGCGACCGCGTCCACCCGCAAACCGTCCACGTGAAACTCTGCCAGCCAGTAGTGGGCATTACTGAGCAAAAACCCCTGGACTTCATTGCGCCCGTAATTGAAAATCAGGGTTCCCCAGTCCTGATGTGCTCCCAGGCGCGGGTCCTCATGTTCATATAAGGCGCTCCCATCAAAGCGTGCCAGGGCGAAATCATCGCGTGGAAAATGCCCGGGTACCCAGTCCAGCAACACGCCGATACCAGCACGGTGACAGCGATTCACAAAGGCGCGAAAATCTTCCGGGGTTCCATAGCGGCTGGTGACACCAAAATAGCCGGTGGTTTGATAGCCCCAGGATTCATCCAGTGGATGTTCGCTCACCGGCATGAGTTCCAGATGGGTGTATCCCATTTCGCGCAGGTAAGGGATCAGCATGTCCGCCAGCGTGTTGAAATCGTGAAAAGTATCGTCACCGCCGGGCTTGCGCCATGAGCCCGGATGCACTTCATAAATGTTCATGGGCGCGTGTAACCAATCCTGGTGCGCCCGCGCTTGCATCCAGAGCGCATCGCTCCATGGGAACGTATTGGGCGGGCTGATGCGTGCCGCAGTTCCCGGGCGGCGTTCGAAGGACTGTCCACAGGGGTCTGTTTTGATCAGAATCTGGCCTGACTGGCGATTTCTGATTTCGAAGCGATAGAGGGCTCCTGGGGTCAAGAGGGGGAGGAATAGCTCCCAGACGCCACTGGAACCGCGCGCACGCATGGGGTGCTGGCGTCCATCCCAGTGGTTGAAGGACCCCAGCACGCTAACCCGTTCCGCGTTGGGAGCCCAGACGGCGAAGCGTACTCCGGATATGCCCTGGTGGGTAACGGCGTGGGACCCCAACATGTCATACATTCGTAACAATCGGCCCTCGTTGAACAGATGCAAGTCATGATCGGATATCAGGGGAGAAAAACTGTACGGGTCCCACGTTTCTGCTGATTGACCATCTTCTTCGTGGCGCAGGCGGCAAGGCAGGGGGGGCAGGCTACCCGTTCCCTGAAATTCAAACAGGCCGTGGGTATGCGTTTTATCCAGAGGCACCCATTGGTCCGCCCAGTATTCCACCTTGCTGGCATAGGGAAGAAACACCCGCAAGACCCACCCGCGTGGATGGGAATGGAGCCCCAGATAGTCGAAGGGATCGTGCAATCGCGCGTCCAGAAGCGCTTGCAGGGAAGGAGGAATGGAATTTTTATTTTTCACGGTACGGTCCCTCATGGGGTTCTCTCTCGGAAATCAATTATAATGTTGGGAAACAAGACACTGCCAGTCCACTGACGGTAATAAATAATCGAGGAGCGAGATCATGAACCCCCGGGATGCTGCATCCGAACGTTTCATTAGTGTACTGACCAAAAATTCCATTGCGCTCATACTGGCCGGTGGGCGCGGGTCCCGCCTCAAAGATCTTACCAAATGGCGTGCAAAACCAGCGCTGCAGTTTGGTGGCAAGTTTCGTATCGTGGACTTCCCCCTGTCCAACTGCATCAATTCCGGAATTCGTCGTATTGGGGTCGTCACGCAGTACAAGGCCCATAGTCTGATTCAACATATCCAGCATGGCTGGAGCTTCTTGCGCGGAGAGTTCAACGAATTCGTCGAACTCCTGCCGGCACAACAGCGTATTCAAGAAGAATGGTACAAGGGCACTGCGGATGCCGTGTTTCAGAATCTGGATATCTTACGCTCCCATAACCCGCAGCATGTCATCATTTTGGCGGGAGACCATATCTACAAGATGGATTATGGCAAAATGCTGGCTGCTCATGTCAGTTCCCATGCAGATATGACCATCGCCTGTCTCACGGTTCCTTTGGCCGAGGCCAGCGCCTTTGGCGTGATGACGGTGGATGAAAACGCGCGAATCGTAGATTTCAACGAAAAACCGGATCATCCCACGGCAATCCCCGGCATGCCCGATCAGGCCTTGGTGAGCATGGGGATTTATGTTTTCAGCACCCAATTTCTTTTTCAGCAGTTGATGCGCGATGCCGCCGATCCGCAATCCAAGCACGACTTTGGCAACGACATCATTCCCTGGTTGGTCCCCCGGCATCGTGTCTACGCCCACCGTTTCGAGGACAGTTGCGTGGGAGATGACGGCCTGCAACCCTACTGGCGTGATGTGGGAACGATCGACGCCTACTGGGAAGCCAATATGGAAATGACCAAGGTCATTCCCGATCTCAATCTTTATGACAAGAACTGGCCCATCTGGACGTATCAGGAACAACTCCCTCCAGCCAAATTTGTGTTTGACGATGAGGATCGCCGGGGTACTGCAGTGGATTCTCTGGTTTCTGGAGGAGACATCATCAGTGGTGGTCAGGTTCGACGCTCGATTCTGTTTTCCGATGTGCGCGTGGAGGCCAATGCCTTGGTGGAAGACAGTGTGATATTGCCCAATGTAGTGATTGGCAGTGGCGTGACACTCAAACGAGTCATCGTGGATCGCGGCTGCCACATTCCGCCAGGGATGCACATCGGCCTGGATCGTCAACAGGATGAACAGCAATTTTACGTGTCGGAAAGAGGCGTAACCCTGGTAACGGCAGATATGCTCAACCAAAGTCGTTATCCCACCTGATGTACGGTCATTATTGCCTGCCAGAAGACTCTTGGACCCGCAAGGCTTGGCCTGAACAGTGTCTGGCGGCTCACTTCACTCTGGATGGTCTGCACCCATGACCTACTCGCGCAAGCTACACCTGGTGCTGTGTTGGCACATGCACCAACCGGATTATCGTAGTGCTCGTGATTACCAATTCAAGCTACCCTGGACTTATCTGCATGCCATCAAGGATTACACCGACATGGCCTGGCACCTGGAACAGGTTCCCGGCTTGGCCTGTGTGGTGAATCTGGTTCCTTCCCTCCTGGATCAACTGGAAGACTATCGGCAGCAGTTTGTAACGGGTAATCTGCGTGATCCCTTGCTGGCGTTATTGCAACGCAAGGACCTGGAGCGCCTTTCAGAGCCTGAACGGCAGTTGATTCTGGAAGCCTGTTTTCGCTGCAATCACGACAAAATGATTGCACCCTATCCGGCCTACAGTCGATTGTATGATTTGCTGCGCAGCGTGCAACCGGTCGCGGACGATCCCAGTCTTCTGGCCTATTTCTCGCCCCAGTATCTGGCGGATGTCCTGGTGTGGTACCACCTGGCCTGGATGGGGGAAAGCATACGTCGTACCAATCCCCTGGTGCTGCGTCTCATGGCCAAGGGAATCCTGTTTTCTGGGGACGATAGACGGGCGTTGTTCGATTTCATTGGAGAGCTGATTGCTCAAATCATCCCTCGGTATCGCGCGTTACAGGACAGCAACCAGATAGAATTATCCACTACTCCCGCGTTTCATCCCATCGTGCCCTTGTTACTGGATTTCAAGGTGGCCCGCGAAACCGACCTGAGCATGCCTCTTCCAGCGGCCGGCGCCTATCCTGGTGGACGGGTGCGCTCAAAGGCCCAATTACACGAGGCGCATACCCGACACCAGCACTTTTTTGGCCTACGGGCGCGGGGCATGTGGCCTTCCGAAGGCGCAATTTCTCCCGAAGCGCTGGAGGTGATGGCAGAAGTGGGTTGTCAATGGTGCGCCACGGGCGAAACCATTCTGGCCAACAGCCTGCGTGCTGGCAGGGGGGAGTCCCCCTTGGGCGAGCGCAAGCAATGGTTGTATACCCCCTACCAGTATGCTACCCCTCACGGGGAGATCACCTGTTTTTTTCGCGACGACGTGCTCTCCGACAAAATCGGCTTCGAATATGCCAAATGGAATGGTGAAGACGCGGCCCAGGACCTCATCCATACCCTGGAGACCATCTATCAGGAAACCGAGCCCCATCGAGAGCCGGTGGTGACTATCGTGCTCGATGGTGAAAACGCCTGGGAGTACTACCCCTATAATGGGTATTATTTTCTTAGCGCCTTGTACCAGGCCTTGCAGCAACATCCTTTCATCAACCCTACCACCTTCTCTCATTGCCTGGACCTCATGGCCTTTCAGAAGACCCGGCAGGAGCCCGTTCACATTGCTCCCCGGGTGTTGACGCATCTGGTCTCGGGCAGTTGGGTCTATGGCACGTTAAGTACCTGGATTGGTGATCCCGCCAAAAATATGGCCTGGGACTTATTGGTGGAAGCCAAACATCACTATGATCGGGTGATGAGCGAACAGCTTCTGAATGCTGAGGAAGCGCATCAAGCGCAACGCCAATTGAGCATCTGTGAGGGTTCGGATTGGTTCTGGTGGTTTGGGGATTATAACAACGCGCAAAGTGTTCGCTCCTTCGACAAACTCTACCGTCATAATCTGACCAATCTTTATCATTTGCTGAAGCTGCCGCCCCCCCCCAGACTTCTCCAGCCCTTGAGCCTGGGTAGTGCGTCGGATCAGGCAGGCGGAGCCATGCGTCGCACAACGGAGTGAAACACACCATGTCGAAACAAATCGCCTTGCTGCTGGGGGTGCATGCCCATCAACCCGTGGGTAATTTCAACGAAGTGATCGACGATGCGCATTTGCGGTGCTACCAGCCTTTTTTGCGCATGATGAACCGCTTCCCTCGGTTCCATTTTTCCATTCATATCAGTGGCTGGCTGTTGGCCAATCTGCAACGCAAATTTCCCGATGACATGAATCTGCTGCGCACCATGGTGCTCCGCGGCCAGGCGGAATTATTTACCGCCGGTTATACCGAGCCCGTGCTGGCGTCGATCCCGGTGCGCGATCGTATCGGACAGGTCAACCTGATGTCGGAACGTTTGGAACAAGCCTTTACCCAACGCCCCCAAGGGGCCTGGTTGACCGAGCGTGTGTGGGACTCTACGGTGGTGCCTTCGCTCGTGGCCTGTGGGGTGAACTATGTGACGGTGGATGATTACCATTTTCTCTGCGCAGGACAGGATGCAGCAGCCCTGAAAGGGTATTTCAGCACCGAAGAAGATGGACGGCGCCTGGACATCTATCCCATTTCCGAAGCGCTTCGCTACCGGATTCCCTTTTCTCCGGCGCGGGAGGTTGTGGGTTATCTGGAGGCGTTGGCTAGCGAGGACATGCCTGGCGCCATTTATTTTGATGACATCGAAAAATTTGGTATCTGGCCAGAAACCTATGACTGGGTTTATCAACAGGGATGGCTGGAGCAGTTTGTTCAAGGGGTGCTGGATTCTCCTGTCATCCGGCCCATGCGTTATGGGGATTATCATCAGCACGCGCGCACGCGCGGGGTAGTGTACCTGCCCACCACGTCCTACATCGAGATGAATGAGTGGACCTTGCCGGCACAACCGGCGCGGGTATTTTCCGACCTCGTGAATCGGTCCAAGCAGGATGGACGCTACGATATCCAAAAGGCGTTTATCCGAGGAGGGATCTGGCGCAACTTTCTGAGCCGTTATCCGGAATCCAACTGGATGCATAAACGCATGGTGTCTTTGTCCAATCGCTTCAATCAATTGGTCGAAACGCGTAAAACAGCCGAGATGCGGGATCACCTGTACGAAGCACAAGCCAACGATGCTTACTGGCATGGATTGTTTGGAGGGCTTTATCTGCCGCATTTGCGCCGTGCCATCTATCACGCTCTGGTGCGCCTGGAATTTTTGTTGGACATGGTCAATCCGCGTGCTTCATGCAGCGCGATGGATCTGGATCTGGATGGGTATGAAGAGTATTTTCTGCATGACGAGTCGGTGCAGATCGTGGTGCGCTCCCAAGGATTGGCAGATGTGCTGGAGTTGGACAGCTATCGACTCAATCACAATTTTGCCGATACGCTCAGACGCCAGGAAGAACACTATCATGGCAAGGCGCAGGCTTCTCTTGCTTCAGAAAACAAGCCAGCAGCTGATGGGATTGCCAATCCCCATGAGCAGGTCAGCTTCAAGCATGACATTCAGCCGCACGATCTACTCACGGACGAATTGCCCCGATCCTTGTTCATCGACCGTTTTGTCGTGCCGGAGCAAGGGCATGCTGCTGCAACACTCATCCGTTATCTTCCCGCAGACGTGGAATCGGATAACACATCCCTGGTCTTCAACGCACTCCCCCAGTTACAAGAGGCGGGGATCGATCTGACCAAAACCTATCGCATTGCTCCCCAAACCCTGATCGTGTCTTACGATTTTCATGCACCGCCCCAGGCAGATCTGGCAGTGGAAATCAATCTGGCGATGCCCAGTTGCGATGGTCCAGCCGGCTGTCTGGAAGTGGCTGGTGAAGTTTTGGGGGGATTTGGTCAAATTCACGAACGTCGGGAGGTTCTTGAGCTGCTGCTGCGCGATGAAGTACTGGGGGGGCGGCTGGTATTGAGTACCAGCCAACCGGCTCACTTTCAGGCCGCCCCGCTCATGAGCGTTTCCCAATCCGAGGCTGGTTTTGAAAAAATCATGCAGGCCATGACGTTGCATTTATCCTGGAGCGCCTCTGCCCTCATCCACCCCCTGGAAATCCGGATGACCTTCTATCCGCTGTAAACCCCAGTGGGCAGATGGGTGGATTCAGGATACTATGTGACGTTTTGAATGGATCGAGTGGAAGACTGGGACGACATGGCAATCATCGGCAAAGGCGAGCGCGCACGAGGAATGGAACCACAAAGCATGGGAACCGAGCAGAGCCGGGGTGTTTTCACCAGGCTGCACGTGCACCGCTTGAGGTTTTCCTGGGGCCATTGGCGCCATCAGGGGCTTTTGCTCTGTTCGTTGGGTGCTCTCGTTACGACTTTGGCAGGATGCGGCGGTGGCAGCGGAACGGGTGGGGTCGCGTCGGGACCCAGTGCGATACAGGGGCTGGCTGTGGGAACGACCATTTTGGGGGCCCCTCAGTTGGCCGCCATTCTGGAAACCGGAGAAATGTACAGTTTCATCCTGAGTGGCTCGCAGGTCTCCTTGGTGGATCATGGCATGGTGCAGGCCGGCGGTGCGGTTTTGACGGGCAACCTCACGGAATACAATGTCACCGCCAATACCCAAACCACGGGGGCCATCTTCATTGGAACTTATTCTCCAGCCTCGGCAACGGTTGCGGGGGGATTGTCCATCGAGACCAGTTTTTCCAATGGAACCAACCTGAATACCTACACGTCCGTGTATTTGACACAACCGCCGTATTCCAGCCCAGCGCAACAGTCGGCCTTGACGGGTAGTTACAGTGCCCCTTATCTGTATAACGGCGCAGCACTCACCTTGACGATCGATGCAACCGGGTCCATTAGCGGCACCAGCACTTCCTGTGCCCTGTCCGGTCATGCCGCCCCGCACGGAACCACCCTGGATGTATATGACATTCAATTGGCGCAGACCGGTGCGGGATGCTTGCCTGCGGGTGTTACCAACGTATCGGGGATCGCTTTTCTTTATACAGCGCCCACTGCGACCAAACCGACTTTGTATGTGGGGGCCCTGAATGCCACTCAGAGCAACGGATTCTTTTGGGCTGGTGCACAACAGTAAGGGCGCTCCAGATCTTTTGAACCACACGGGAAGGTTACCTTGCTGGCCAGTGTTGACCTACGATACTCCACCTGTCATCGAATCATCGGCTCAGGTGGCGTAGTGCCTCTCCAGTCTGTCGTTACGCTTCACGACGAGTTGTCTTTACCGCCGACGAAGGAGGTACATGCCCGGTAGCCACGTGTTGTCGGGCCGAGTCGCAGTGGGTTTTTTGATCGTCAAAAAAAATGTCAGCACCAAACGCTTCCAGTACCTTTCCCTTTTGAACCCCCCCTAAAAAAATGGCCTCGTCGATCCGTACGCCCCAGGTTCGTAAGGTCTGAATCACGCGTTTATGGGCCGGCGCGTTGCGGGCAGTAACCAAAGCGGTGCGGATGGGGGGTTGTGCCGGATCGTGATCTTGCTGGATTTTATGCAAGGCTTCCAGAAAAGCCCGAAAAGGACCACTGGCCAGCGGAGTATTGGCCATGGCCCGTTCGTGGGCAATGAAGGCCTCCAGGCCCTGTTCCTGGAAAATCTTTTCTGCCTCGTCAGAAAAGAGTACGGCATCTCCGTCAAAAGCGATCCGTAACTGACTGTCTGCACGACCACTCACGGTGGAAGAAAGAATAGTGGCGGCAGGAATTCCGGAGCTGATGGCTTGACGTACGTCTTCAGCCTCGGTGGATAAAAACAGGTTGAGTCCCAAGGCACTGGCATAACGATAGGGGCTGTCCCCGCGCGAAAAGACCGCTCGGGTAATGTTCAGTCCATGGTGTTCGATGGCATTGAAGATGCGCAAACCCGAATCGGCGCTATTTCGGGAGAGCAGGATCACCTCCACGCTGGGTTCACCGCGCGCGGATTTCAAGGCCAATAATTTTTTTACCAGCCCAAACGCCACCCCCTCTGCCAGAGGCAGATTTTCGTGTTCGATCTGGTAGTTGCTATATTCCTCCACGCCCTTGCTCAAAAAAATTTGGTGGCTTTCGTTCAAGTCGAACAAGGCACGGGAAGAAATGCCCACCACCAGTTTTTCGGCCAAGGTTACGGACATGGGGGAATTCCTCCAGGGAGAAAGGCTATGAGCCGGCTTGAGCCGAAGGCCTGGGGGCGGCTCAAGACCGGATTACAAGTCGACGCCTGGCTGTGCGGCAATCCCGGCCCGGAAAGCATGTTTGACTTCCTCCAAGCGGCTGACCGTGTCGGCCAGTTCTATCAGTTCGGTTTTGGCGGCACGCCCGGTAAGGACTACATGTTGCTCTGCGGGCCGATTTTTGATGGCTTCCAGGACAGGTTCCAGCGCCAGATAACCATAATTGAACAAATAGGTGATTTCGTCCAGCACCACCAGGCGGATATCCGGGTTGCATAAGGCGGCCTGGGCTTTGTGCCAACCGCTTTGCGCCAATTCCTTGTCACGCTCCAGGTTTTGGGTTTCCCAGGTAAATCCCTCGCCGCAAATTTCCCACTGTACCAGCGGTTGATTGGAAAAGAAGGCCTGTTCACCCGTATCGATGGCCCCCTTGATGAATTGAAATACCGCGCAACGGTATCCATAACCCAAAGCCCGCGCCACCATGCCAAAGGCTGAACTGGATTTGCCTTTGCCGTTACCCGTGAGCACCAATACCACCCCACGCTGGATGGTGGCGCGTGCAATGGCCGCATCCACCACGGCCTTTCTTTTTTCCATGCGGCGTTGATGGCGTGTGTTTTGATCTGAATCCTGGGCCACTGGCATGGTTAGCTCCAGAGAAAGTCACGGGCGCAAAGAAGGCCCTGCGCCGCATGCGGGAAAAACCGTATAGCCCTGCAGCAGGGCAGAACGCGGGGATGGCGTGGGTTACAGGACATGGGATGAGGGCTGGAAACGGGCGTTGAACCGATGGGAAACCCCCAGTATCAGGCCTGTGTAGACACAGAGAGAGAGTAGGGTATGGGGGAAGTATTGAATGAAGCGAGGTACGAAACCAGATAAGCTGGGGTGCGCAAAGTAGCCCCCAAAAAAGTAGAAACCGCCACTGGCCAAACACTCCGCCACCATGGCGACGATCAACAACACACCCATCAGTCGCAGCAGAGGGAAATGCCCAGAGCGTTCATCCTGGGTTGCAAACCAGCGTCCGCCCAACCAGGCGCTGGCATAGGCGGGCGCCAGCAGGGCGTAGGCCGGAGTAAGACACACTGCAGATACGGCGCCACTGCCCAGAACGAGGGCATCGATCATGGCCGCCAAAAGCAGGAATCCGACCAAGGACCAGCGGGAGCGAAACTGGATGCCAGCCAAAAAGAAAATAGCCAGGGAGGCATCGGGCAGATGGTGCAGGGGAGTCCATGCATGGTTACGCGTAACGATCATGAGCAACGACAGCCCTAACACGGCGGAATAGGGCTTGCGGAAAAGCGATGTCAGCATGTGAAGTACCACCCCATAGGTTTTAAATTCCATTTCACAGAGTATACCGCAGTGTACCGGCGCAGAGGAGCAGTACGGTCGTTTCAGTGAGTTCCACCAGGGCTCCGGCGGTATCTCCTGTGGTGCCACCCAGACGTTGTAGCAGGGCGCGACGCAGGACCAGAAACACCCCCAGTGAGGCCACACAGGACAGCACCCCAAGAACCTTGAATGCGATCATCAAAGCTCCGGCGGTCAGTGCCAGCACCAGGATGGCGGGTTTGCGGGGCAAATGATGAGACAGCGCAAAACCCAGTCCTTGCGCGCGCGCATAAGGTGTGCTCAGGAACAGCAGGACTAGCGCCAGGCGCCCCAGGACCAGGGGCAATCCAAGTAGTATCCACTGGCCGTCAAGTGCCAGAACTTCCAGCGCTGCCAATTTGAGAGTCAGCACCAAAAACAAGGCGATGATCGCCATGGGGCCACAATGAGGATCCTTCATGAGCGCCAGAGTGCGCTCACGTTGCCCAAGTCCACCCATCCAGGCATCCACGCTATCGGCCAGACCATCCAGGTGCAACCCTCCTGTGAGCAGAACCCAGGCACTCAACGTTATTGCAGCCCAAAAGAAGGGGGTGGCCTGGGAGTGGAGGGCCAAATGCAGCAGGGGTTCCAGGAGGCCTGCCAGGATAAGGCCCACCAGAGGGTAGAACAGGGCGGAAAAACCCACTTCCCGATCATGGGGTGCTTGCCGCAGGGTGATCGGAAGGCAGGTGAGAAACTGCAGGGCGATGAGCAATGCGCGCCTGGGCATCATGAGGTGGCGCATCCGAAGCGGGTATCCAGCCGGTGGCGCGAGGCGTGGGGAATGGAGCATTGTAATAGGGCCTGGGGTGCTAACTGATGCGTCAGGTAGAGCAGAATGCGAATCACACCGGCGTGCGTGATGACCAGAACCCGCTGCTCGGGGTATTGTCTGAGCATGTTGTCATGTGCTGCCCGAAGGCGTTGTTCAAAGCGTTGCAGGGATTCGCCCTGGGGTGGTGGATGCTTCCAGGGATCCTGCCAGAACTTTCCCAGGAGTTCTGGTTGTGTGCGTTGAAGGTCGGCCACAGAAACCCCCTCCCACGCCCCAAAATCCAGTTCGGCCAGGCGCTCGTCGATGTTCAAGGGGAGCTGGTGGCGGGCTGCAAAGACCGAGGCAAATTGAGCGCAACGAATCCGTGGGGAACTGAGCACAACGTCCCACTCGAAGTCGTCCTGCAGGGCTTGCTCCATTTGGCTCCAACCCAGAGAGGTCAGGGGATCCTCCATGCGCCCTCGAAATCCCGTGTGCCCGGTATCTCCGTGGCGTAACAGCTCCACGCACCCTGCAACCACAGCGCTCATGGCAACGCCTCTCCCTTGATCACCAAGGGTAACCCGGCCACGGTCAGGTAGACCTGTTCACAAGTTCGCGCCAAAGCCTGATTCAACCAACCGGCCTCATCCACGAAACGCCGGTTGAGCGCCCCTAATGGCACGATGCCCTGGCCTGTTTCGTTGCTCACCAGCAGCAGAGTGGCCCGCAGACGCGGCAGGGTATCCAGTAGGGCCCTGCGTTCCAGGGCGAAGCGCTCCGGGTCGGGGTGCAGTAACAGATTGCTCAACCACAGGGTGATGCAGTCTACCAGCAGCACCTTGTGACAGGCATCCTGATTGTGCAGCACGCTGGCGAGGGTGATGGGTTCTTCCACCACCTGCCAGTGAGAGGGGCGACGGGCCTGGTGCTGTTGAATGCGCTGTTGCATTTCCGCATCACCAGGGGTGGCTGTGGCGATGTAGGTAACACCCACTCCCTGCTTCAGAGCGATTTTTTCGGCCAGGGCACTTTTGCCGGAACGTGCGCCGCCCAGGATGAGGGTTTTCATGGACTGAACTCAAAGACTCCGGGGCTGATAGCGCAGGGTTACATACAGGCCACGGCCCAGTTGATTATAGGGATAGGCGGTCTCGTAGTTTTTGTTGAACAGGTTGTCCAGACGCCCCTGCAGGCGCCATTGGGAGCTGACCTTGTATTCGCCATGAAAATCCAGCGTGGCAAACCCTCCCATGCGCACCAGTTGCTGGGCATAGTTGGGTGCCAGATAGCTGAAATCGTTGCGCGCGCTTGCGGCACGCAGCGTAGCACCAGCAGACCAGAGGTCGAAGGAGCGATCCAGATTCAAAGTGCCGGATTGAGGCGCCCGTTGTGGCAAGGTGGAGCCATACAACGGCCCCGCCGTACGATTGCCGGGATCGAGTAAATCCAGCGAGCCTTGCACAGTCCAGTTCATCCATTGCGTGCTGTAGCGGGATTCGAGACCGCGGATCAGGGCCTCATCGATATTGACGGCCGTGAAATTGGGGCCGGTATCGATCAGGTCATGGATGCGGGTTTCAAAGGCGTGTACCGACCACCGACCCAGGGCGCTTTTGCCGTCCAGACCGGCTTCGAAGGTATTGGAACGCTCCGGACGCAGCAGCGGGTTTCCATAATAAGGGTAATACATCTGGTTGAAGGTGGGGGCCTTGAAAGCCGTGCCATCGCTGACGATAAAGCGCAGTGCGTCGCTGAGAGTCATGCCCCAGGCCGCGCTGCCAGTGGTCCAGGTGCCAAATTGCTGGTTGATATCCCGGCGCGTGGATAGTTCGATGTCCTGGACGCCAAATTTGCCCAGATATTGAACAAATAGACCGGTGTCGGTGCGGCTGTTGACCACATAGCCGGCGTTGCTGTCGATGATGTCGTTTTGTTGATCGACTCCGGCCACCAGCGTTTGTCCCGTAGCCAGTGAGAGTTCGTTTTGCCAGTTCATGGTATCGCGCGTGGTGTCATACCGATCCACAAAGGAGCCATTGAGAAAATTCTGGGAATTGTCCTGGCTTTGTCCCAGACGCAGACTGGTTTTCCAGTTGGCCGTGACGGGTGCTGATACGTTGGCCGCAAGGACGTTTTGGGAGGTTTGGGCCTGGTTGGTGTAGTTGCCCACATACTGACTGGCCCCTTGGGTATGCATCCAGTTGACGTCCACCTGGGCTCCGTTGGCAAAGTTCCAGCCGGCACGTAACCTGCCGGACTGGTTGTGATAGCCGTCATCGATGGGAGAATTGGCCACGGTGGGACAGCCCGTGGTGGTGAGATTTCCCTGGCAGGCAGGAAAACCGCGGGTGTCAAAACCGGACATTCCTGCGCTGTACCAGCCCCCCCCTTGACCAAAGTTGCCATTGACCGTGGCACTGCCCTGGGTTGTCCCATAACTGCCCGTTCCGGCGGCGAGTGTGGGGGTAAAACCCGTTGCGCCCTGTTTGGTGAAGATCTGGATCACGCCCCCCACGGCTTCCGATCCGTACAGGCTGGAGCGCGGTCCGCGAACGATTTCCACGTGATCGATCAATTCCAGGGGGACATCCTGCAAGGCGGCGGTGCCCGTGGTGGCCGAACCGACTTTCACACCATCCACCAAAACCAGGACATGGTCGCTATTGGTGCCGCGCATGAAAACGCTCAGGGGTTGTCCTGGTCCTCCTACGCTGGAAACATTCAGTCCCATTTGACCGCGCAGCAGATCAAACATGCTCTGCGCCTGGGAACGCTCGATGTCCTGACGGGAAATGAGTGTTACTGAAGACAGGGTGTCGCCCACCGTTTCGCTGGTGCGCGTAGCAGTAACAACCAAGGGATCGAGCGTGGGGGCCGGTGGGGAATTTTCTTCGGCGTACAAGGGCAGCAAAGCAGACAACAAGGGCACGAAGGCCCCAAGACGAACAGCGGTTTTCATCGAATCTCCCTGTATCTGGACAGGGAAACACTTGGGATATATCGAAGTAAAGGCGCAACAACACCCATGCCAGATGGCATGCCCGAACACTGCTACCCCGCAGTATTTCCAGTGCGCCAGAACATCTGGCGACTTGCGGCGTGGGGCCGGTATCCGGGCTCATCCAACCACCTTTGTCGTCTTCCCGGATCATGGGCGTCAACCTTCTGATCCAGTGACTGGGATGACAAAGTAAAAGATTTACCGTTGCGGGGGCAGCACAGGCATCGCACCTGTTTCCCGTTTAACCTGGTTATGGAATCCATGGCCAGGCACCCCGATGTGAACCATTCACATCTGCTGGGCGCATTGTAACAGAAAGATTTCAGAAAAATTCCATTTCCTGTCTTTGGGGGACATAAACCCGTGCTGCTCTTCGGACACCAATCCCGTTGCGAATGCGGGATAGTGGCCACTCGCGTGTGGTTTTCATCGATCCTCTTCCAAGGAGTCATAGTGCGATGACCTGTAAGTTCACAAGAAAAAGCCGTCTGGTGATCGTGTTGGGGGCCAGTGTGGTGCTCAGTGGCTGTGCGGCCACCCAAACGGCCCTGGCCCACAGGAATCTGGAGGTCAGTTCCCGGATGTCCGAAACCATCTTTCTGGATCCGGTTACGGAGCGACAGCGCACCATTTATGTTCAGGTGCGCAATACCTCCGACCAACCGTTGAATACCACGCATATTGCGCAGGAATTGTCCCAGGCGCTATTGGCCAAGGGGTATCAGATGGTGGCGCCCGACCAGGCTCATTACGTGTTGCAAGCCAACGTGCTAGCCATTGGAAAGATGGATGAGGCCGCTGCCCAATCGGCCCTCCAGGCGGGATTTGGGGGGGCGCTCATGGGCATGACCCTGGCATCCACGGCCCATGCCAGTTTGCGCGCGGTGGCAGGAGGAGCCATGGCCGGGGGTCTAGGGGAAATGCTTGCCGACACGCTGGTAAAAAATGTGACCTATTCTGCCATTACGGACATCCAGATCAGTGAGGCCATGGTACCCACAGCGAATGGCAATTCCGTGCATGGCGCTTTGGAGTCTGGGGCGGTAAAAAAGCCTTCGTCGGCCACGACGCAGAATTCGGGGCGCTGGAGCCATTACCGTACCCGCATGGTTAGTACGGCCAACCAGGTGAATCTGGCCTTTGATGCAGCGCTGCCGCAGTTACAGAATCAATGGGTGCACGCGCTATCAGGCCTGTTTTGATGACCATGGCTCCTCCCGTGGATGTGCCACGCGCGTTACAGGACTTATCGTTGGATGCACGACAGATTTTGCAGCGCTATTTTGGGTATGACCACTTTCGCGCCGAGCAGGCGGCCATCATTCAGCACGTGGCGGCCGGGGGGAATGCCCTGGTCCTGATGCCCACAGGCGGTGGCAAGTCCCTGTGTTACCAGATTCCCGCTCTGTTACGACCCGGGGTGTCCCTGGTGATTTCACCGCTCATCGCGCTCATGCAGGATCAGGTCAACGCATTGCAACAGCGGGGCATTCCTGCCGCTTATCTCAATTCCACTCTCAAGACTGCGACGGTACGGGAGCTTTATCTTGCCTTGCAGCAGCAAAGGCTGAAATTGCTCTATATTGCCCCGGAACGTTTGGTGCAACCGGGATTGCTATCCTTGCTCGATCGCCTGTATGCCCAACAAGGGCTGGGCCTGTTTGCCATCGACGAAGCCCATTGCATTGCCCAGTGGGGGCATGATTTTCGCCCTGAATATCGGCAACTGGTGCTCCTGCACCAGCGTTATGCCCCAATTCCCCGAATTGCCCTGACCGCGACGGCTGATCAGCAGACACGCCAGGAAATTTTGGGACAATTGCAACTGGAAAGCGCCCGGCAATTCATTAGCAGTTTCGATCGTCCCAACTTGCGTTATGCCATCGTGGAAAAACATCATCCAGGGGCACAAATTCAATGGTTTCTGCAGCATCGCCACCGCGATCATGCCGGCATCATCTACTGCCAGTCCCGACGCCAGGTAGAACAAAGCGCCCAATGGTTGAGCCAACGGGGCTGGTCGGTTCTGCCTTATCATGCAGGGTTGGAGGCCCCAATCCGGGAGGCCAATCAGCAGCGCTTTTTATCGGGATCGGTGCAGATCATGGTGGCCACGATTGCCTTTGGCATGGGGGTCGACAAGGCGGATGTGCGGTTTGTGATTCATCTGGAATGTCCGCGTTCCCTGGAGGGGTACTACCAGGAAACGGGGCGGGCAGGACGGGATGGTGATTGGGCAGAGGTGTTGCTGCTATATCATCCCCAGGATTTACAGCGCCAATATACCCGTTTGCGGCAGTGGACTCAGGATCGGCAACGTCAGGCCTGCGAAGCAGCAAAATTGCAGGCGATGGCGCAATTTTGCCGCACCACCCATTGTCGGCGTGCCCAACTGCTGGCTTACTTCGGGGAGAGCGCTGCGCCCGTTTGTTCGGGTTGTGATCGCTGTAATCCGGATTATCTGAGCTGGGTTGGACCGCAACGCCGCCACCACCCGGTGGTGGCTGCACTGCAGCGGACACTGGAAGAGTCATCCTGACGGGCCGAAGCTTTCTGCTAGAATGGACGATACGCCCGGATGGTGAAATTGGTAGACACAAGGGACTTAAAATCCCTCGGCCATTGCGGCTGTGCCGGTTCGACCCCGGCTCCGGGCACCACAAGCTATTCTTGATTCTTCTAGCTTGGTTTCGCTCACCATTGATGCGCTGGTGGACATGCTGGCAAGAGCAGGCAAACACGTTCAGTTGTCTGTTCGGTAATTTCAACGCCCCCGCGCAGTTTTCTGTCGAGGGTTTTCATATTTTTCTCTGCCACGCGCTCATCTGCACCGCCTCATCGATAACGTCATTCAGATCTGTCTCGCTCATATCCGCCGTAGCGGCCTTTGCATCTTCGACCGCGCGTTCAAAAATGTAGGCGCGTACAGCCTGCTCAATGAAGCGGGACAGGTCACCTTTGCGGCCACCACCTCGGGACGCCAGAAACATACGCACAGACTGATCCGTGTCAGCAGACACAGCAATGTTCCAACGAACAGAATTCATAGGCTCTCCATAATCGATGTTTATACACATAGGTGTTTTACACCTTTTGGACGGTACAAGCAATGACGGGAACCGTGTCTGGTCATCGGCCTTGCCCTGCTTCCGAACCCAGTGAGCAGGAACTTCCCCTTTTCTTTTCCGGCCTCCCGTGCCATGGCAAAATGGGGTTGTTGCCGGCCCGGTTTGGGTGATTAGATGTACATGTCACGCCAAGTCATACCAGACTCCACGCCCACTACCGTGCTGATTCAAATTGCCGTTTTCGATCAGATTTCTGAAGTGCTGTTTTAGGGTATTTCGGCTTGCACCAGTGAGTTTGATGGCGTCGGACATCGTGACCCTTCCATGCTCTCTGGCAAACTCAACAATAGTCAGTGACAACTCTGGCAGAGTCGCCAACACAATCCTCTCCCGCTCAACCTTTTTCTCCAGCCGGCGTACCTGTTCGGCCAAGGAGCGTAGAAAAAACACTAACCACGGTTGCCAGTTGGGTGCTTCAGTGCGGATAGTTCCCTGTGTCTGGCGTAGAGCGAGGTAGTACGCTTCTTTGTTAAGCTCAATGACGCTTTCCAACGAACTGTAAGGCACGTAAACATACCCTGTTTGCATCAAAAGCAGCGTCGTCAGTACGCGGCTCAAGCGGCCATTACCATCTTGGAATGGGTGAATTTCGAGGAACACAACCACAAAGGTAGAAATGATGAGCAGAGGATGCAGCTGCCCTTTTTCTAGCTCTTGAGTTACCCAGCCAACCAACTCCCCCATCAGGCGTGGTGTATCAAACGGTGAAGCCGTTTCAAACACGATGCCGATTTGCATTCCATTTTCATCAAAGGCAGCCACACTGTTGGTGTGGGTTTTGTACTGCCCCCGATGGCGTTCGTCCTTGTCGCTATGCCGAAGCAGCGCCTGGTGAAATTGTTTGATATGATTTTCGTTAAAGGGGATGTCCTGCCACGAACTAAACACCAAATCCATCAACTCGGCGTAACCCGCAACCTCTTGCTCGTCGCGGGTTTCAAATGTTTGGATGGCTAGATTGGAGAGCAGCTTTTCCACATCACGATCCGAGAGCTTGCTACCCTCGATCCGTGTAGACGAACCGATGCTTTCAATCGTGGCAACCCGGCGAAGCGCTGACAAGCGGTCTGGCGCCAGCGTGCCCAAGGCACGCCAAGCCCCCTTGAATTCGTCAATCCGAGCGATTAAACGCAGAACCTCTGGCGTGATCTGGAGTGTGTCAGTGCGTAACATGCACCAATAATACACCCATTTACACCCAATAAGTTGGTTGATACTAGGCTGAGAATCAACCGACAAATCGTCGGTTTACCTCGTGTACGGTTGACTGGCTAAGCAAACAACCTCTTCTTTCTTTCTGGCCACCCATTCCTGGGGCAAGGCGATTCGTCATGCGGCGAGAGGAACCGCGTAAATTTGGGGGAATTACCCCGCCCTTGCGGCCAGGCAACGCGCCCGTATTCAATGAGAGGTGGCTTTACTCCCATTTGTATGGCAATATAATCCCAAATTTAATATATTATATTCCCGATTGGACGAAATGCTCCCTTGCCTGATATCGTGATGAATCAATCTATTTTTCCCAGGTGCATCCGGCCACGGGTTCTGGATGCATTAGCGGATACCCCCGTCGTATTGCTTAGCGGGCCAAGACAGGCGGGCAAAACTACCCTGGTTCGCCAATTGGCGGATCAGCAGCGACGATATTTGACCCTGGATGATGAAATTATCCGACTAGCCGCGAGGGAAGACCCTGTTGGTTTGATCCGCAGCCTCGATTGCGCGGTGATCGACGAAATTCAACGAGCCCCTGATCTGCTGCTGGCAATCAAAAAAACGGTTGACGAAGATCGGCGTCCCGGCCGCTTTTTGCTTACCGGCTCAGCTAACCTGATGTCGCTTCCCGGAATCTCTGATTCTCTTGCAGGGCGGATGGAAACGCTGGTGTTGTTGCCTTTGGCGCAATGTGAAATTACGTCAACGCCTGGAACATCGGCGACTTGGCTTGATTCTGTGTTTTCCGGCAAGACGCTGGCTGCCACAGATCCAGTGGTTGGCATGGGGCTAGTCGAAAGAGTTATCCGGGGCGGTTATCCTGAAGCAATTTCTCGAGGCGATACCCGTCGCCGCAGGATTTGGGCGCGTCAATATGTCGATTCCCTCATACAGCGCGACATCAAGGATATCGCCAGCATCGACAAGCTGGATCAGGTCCCGCGATTGCTCAAGGCGCTGGCCCAAACGGCAGGCCAGCTTTGCAACTACAGTCAGTTGGGTGGGCAGATCGGCATCGATCACAAAACCGCCAGCAAATACATTGCCGTGTTCGAGCAAATGTTCCTGATGCAGCGACTCCCGGCATGGTCTGGTAATCAACTCTCACGCCTCGTGAAAACGCCAAAGCTGCAATTTCTAGATTCCGGATTGTTAAGCGCCCTGGTTGATTACTCCGATCCGCTGCGCCAGAGAATGCTGTTTGGTCAGTTGCTAGAAAGTTTTGTTTTTGCGGAATTGCGCAAGCAAGTCACCTGGGCCGAGAACGATTACGACATTTTTTACTATCGTGATAAAGACCAGAACGAAGTGGATTTCGTGATCGAAAATGCGTCGGGCGACATCATCGGAATCGAGGTAAAGGCTGCCGCAAGCGTTTCCGTTGGTGACTTGGCAGGGCTGAAAAAATTGGCCAGTCTTGCTCCGCAAATTTTCAAGGCGGGAATCGTTCTTTACGATGGCATCGAAACATTGCCGCTAGGTGAGACCAATGGTCAACCGCTTTGGGCAATGCCCCTCTCAACTCTAGGCGCAGCAGGTTAATTCGACATGAACAAAGCCAAACTCAAAACCTGTATTTCCCATGTGTTGTTGGAAACGGGGTTTGCGTCCACTCTGCAAAAAACCACCCCAGCAACCATCAAATAGCTTGGTTTCGCTCAAGTTAGCCCCCCGACTTTCTGAAGGGGATTGGACACATACCTCCGATTGGCTTGTGTTGGTGTCTGCCGCGCAATATACTGGCACAATTAGGATAGTATTACCGTGTGTGGGGAATAAGGCGATGGGCAGGCCAGGAGAGCAAGAAATTTCTTATGCGTGCGTCAACAAGGTAACCGTTGCCAGACGGTAAGATTTCCGCCGGGAGCAATACGTCAAGACCGCCCATCTCAACCGATATTTCTACTTGGGCACGCTTGGATCAAAAGCAAAGACCGCAATGCTGGAGAGCACGGGTAAACAGAAGTCCGTTACGATGACCAAGGACATTATTTACAAGGCACCCAACGATACTGGTCCTGGGTGCACTGTTGGGCATATCCTTGACAATGAAAAAGACCACAAGATGGCGCTCAACTCAAGAGGCCCCCGTATTGGGAACAACGGGAATTAGCAATGCGCCTTACTTCAAACACAATTGCCATCCTAACCAATCTCACCAGAAAGCATTTTGGTGACACAGCCGAAGTGCGTCTATTTGGATCCCGTACCAATGATTCATTGCGAGGTGGGGATATCGACATTCAGATTGTTGCTCCGAATTCAACATTCCGGGATGAGGTTTTGTTTTTGGTTGATGTAGAAAGCCTGCTGGATGAGCGCGTAGACCTTCGCGTTCAGCGCGGAGAACCACTAATGATCGATAAGATTGCTTTTAATGAAGGGATTTTGCTCAATGGACTCTGATCAGGACATTGCAATGCTGTCGTCGTCTATTGAGGCAACGGCGGGCGTTGCTGATCGCTTGGTCTATTCCATACGCAAAGCAGCCAAGAACGGGCTGGATCCATTGACAATGGAAAAGTTGAAGGCATTGTCCGACGATGAAATGGAAAGCATTGATGCTTACCTGTTTCGATATGGCTCCTTGGTGTCGAATATTCAGGGCGGGATATTCAAGGCAACATTTGCCGTAGAGCAAGAATCCAGCGACATAAGCAATCGTGACAAAACCAATCTGATGGAGCGTTTCGGCGCATTAGCGTCCGCTCGACCTGCGGCGTTTTTCAAGATAATTGGTGCGATCCACCGTATTTCATTCTATCCACAAAACTGCTGGATGCAAAATTCTGGTTTAACCTAGACCTGACTTGCCCACTGCCGTGTTGGCTCTCGCACTGAATCGTGATTCACCGGCTGATTCGGCCCATGATACGCCACCGTGAGACACGTTTGCACCCTTGAAGGGTGAGCGTGGCAAGCGACAGGGGAGCAGAACCGTCCGTCCTCAAGGCCGATCGCTGACCCCGGCTGATTCGAAGGAGGCCATCTCATTCAAAAAACTCACGGCCGACACCAACAGCGGATAGGCCACCGCTGCCCCGGTGCCTTCACCTAAGCGCAGGTCCAGATCCAGCAGGGGTTGCGCCTGAAAATATTCCAGTAAGCGTTGATGTCCGGCTTCATGGGAACGGTGAGAAAACACGCAGTACTCCAACACCGTGGGGTATATTTTGGCGGCCACCAGCAACGCGGCACTGACGATAAAGCCATCGATGAGCACTACCATTCTGTCTTGTGCAGCTTGAAGGATCGCGCCCACCATCATGGCGATTTCGAAGCCACCAAACGTGGTAAGGACGTTCAAGGGCTCGGAATCGAGGGAATGCCGCTGCCGGGCTTGTTCCAGCACCTGACGCTTGTGCGCTAATCCCGCATCGTCCAGACCCGTGCCCCTGCCCGTGCAATCGGCTACCGGTAGGTTGCATAACTGGCTCATGATGAGCGCTGCAGAAGACGTGTTGCCGATGCCCATTTCTCCAAATCCGATGATGTTGCAGCCGTTCAAGGCTTCTCGGCGTACCAGAAGCGCGCCTTGATGGATTGCGGCGCTACACTGCGCTTCGGTCATGGCCGGCTCGATCAAAAAGTTGCGGGTACCAAAATCGATTTTTGTATCGATCAGATCGGGGTGCGGGGCAAACTGATGGTTGACGCCAGCATCCACGATACGCAGACCAATGCCATGCTGGCGCGAAAAGACGTTGATCGCCGCGCCACCGTTGAGAAAATTCATCACCATTTGCTGGGTCACTTCCTGCGGATAAGGGCTGACCCCTGCTTGGGCAATCCCGTGATCCCCGGCAAAGACCAGGATGGTGGGATGTTTTAGAGTGGGGGTTAACGTATGCTGAATGCGGCCAATTTTCAGGGCGATGCCTTCCAGCGCCCCCAGGGCGCCGGGCGGTTTGGTCTTTTGATCGATCTTGTGCTGCAAAGCAGCGGTCAACTGGCAAGGGACGGGTTCAATGGCAAACGAAATCATGGAGTGGTTTCCAGGGGTTAGGGTGGCTGTTGCGCTAACGGAAAGTGCTTGGTGCGCAGCCCAGTGCTCGATTTCTGGCATGGGTTTTGGATAGATGGCCTGGATGTCGGTGTCACTGTAACGCATCATGGTAAAAAAACCCTTGCAATCGGTGGGCGCAAGTCTTGAAACAACAATTTGGTACAGCAACGCTTTTAATAAAAGGAGGCCTGCTGTAGCCTCGCATGGTGCTCAAAAGTCGCGTGGGGCCTACGCAAGCACGCATAGTAGTGGAAATTTGGAAAATCATGAGGGATATTTCGTGGGTTGAGTCTGGCAATTCGGGATCAAATGAAGATTATCGGAGGGTTTGACGAGGCGCTGGGCTTTCTGGTGCGTCAGACCGTCCATGGCCGTCGGGTTCTGGTGCATTGTCAAATGGGGATTTCTCGTTCCCCAGCGATTGCTGCGGCTTATCTGCATCGCATTCTTCATGTATGCTGGCACGGGTACTGTAAAGCCAAAGTACACCCAGCACGCGCATCATGCCGGTGACCACGACCGTCGACAAGGGGCTGATGCAAGAGGCCTTCTGGGTTACGACCAGCTGCAAGTCGGCCTTCACAGTGGAGTGATCAAGCAGAAATCATGTCAACAAAGAGGTTGTCGCAATGACCGCGATTCGCCCGGGATTGCTGGTGTTACATGGCAATCGCATGGAAGAACTCCGTGATCTGACCTTGCATTGCCTCAACCAATGGCCTTTGGACGCCCTGGAGGAGGAAATTCTTTTGGTGCCCAGCCATGGGGCCGGGGAATGGTTGAAAATGTCCTGGGCGCAGTGCTCGGGAATTTTTGCAGCCGCCCGGGTACAACTGCCCGCGCGTTTTCAGTGGCAGTTGTATCGTCAGATTCTGGCCCAGGAGGACCTGCCCAACACGGCCCCGCTGGATCGTGACGTCTTGTTGTGGCGTCTGATGCGCCGCTTACCAGACTTATGCGCCGATGCGCGTTTCGAGGTCATTCTGGGCCGTTTGCAGGGCGCTGATTCTGGGCAGTGGTATCCCTGGGCACAGCATCTGGCGGATCTCTATGACCAATACCAAGTCTACCGCATGGACTGGCTGGAGCTCTGGGCCCACGGTTTGACACAGATCACCGATGCCAACGGCAAACGCATGGCGCTGCCGGCGCATCAGCATTGGCAAGCCCATCTCTGGCAGGAATTGGTCGCTTCGCTGGCGCCGGCGCAACGCAGCCAGATTCGTCCCGTCGTGCATCAAAGGGCCCTGGCCCGGTTACGTGCTCCCTCGGGGCAGACGAGTTCCATCCCCCGGCGTATCACGCTCTTTGGTGCTTCGACCCTGGCGCCGGCCATTTTAGAGCTGCTGGTGGCACTGTCGAAGCAGGTGCAGGTGCTGGTGGCCGTTCCCAATCCCTGTCGCTTTCATTGGGCCGATAGTATTGACGGGCGCGAAACCTGGGCCGAGGTCCCTCGGCGTCTTCCGCTGCGCCCGGGTCCTGATCTGGCCTCCCTTCCTCTGCAACAGGCCCATGCAGCGGGGCATCCGTTACTGGCCGCCTGGGGGCGACAGGGGCGTGACTTCATGCGCCAGCTGGACCGTTTCGATGACCTGGCGCCAGCGCGCGACCAGTGGGCACTGCCGCGCACGGATGTGTTTTCGGAGGAGGACGGAGCAACCTTGCTGGAGCAGGTTCAGGCCGCCATTCGGGATTTGCTGCCACTGAGCGAGCATCCGGCCACGCGTTTTCCCGCACAGACCATTGCGGCGCACGATCGCTCGCTGCAATTTCACGTGGCCTATAGTCCCATGCGCGAAATGGAACAATTGCATGACCAGTTGCTGGACTTGCTGGCACTGAAGCAACAACCGGCTTTGCAGCCGCGCGATATCATCGTGATGGTGCCGGAGATTGGCCCGTGGATTCCCCGTATCGAGGCCGTATTTGGCCAGTATGCCACCCAGGATGCGCGTTTCATTCCCTTTGCAATTGCTGATCAGCCTCTGCGCCCCGACGCCCCGCTGCTGCTTGCCTTGAAATGGCTTTTGCACATCGATGACAAGCGCATCACCACCAGCGAAGTGCATGCCCTGCTGGAGGTACCGGCAATTGCAGCGCGTCTGGGCCTCGACGCCGAAGGCCTGGAGCAGTTGATGCGTTGGTGCTCCGGGGCCGGAGTACGCTGGGGCCTGCACGCAGGGCATCGGGCCCAACTGGAATTGCAGGCTTGTGCCGAGGTCTTTACCTGGCGCTATGGCCTGGAGCGCATGTTGCTGGGCTTCGCCAGTGGCCCTGCACACCCTTTTCACGGGATCGAACCGTATGAAGATATTGGTGGGCTCGAGGCGGCGTTGGTGGGTGTGCTGGCCATGCTCCTGGAGCAACTGGAGCAGTGCTGGACTTGGGCATTACAGCCTGCACCACCTGGGACGTGGGTTGAACGGGCCCGACTTTTACTGCATCGATGGGTTGCTCCTCAGGATGAGGAAGAGCGTGTGCTCTTGGCAGACTTGCATCAGGCCCTGGACCATTGGCTGGAAACCTGTGCGGCGGCGCAATTTGAGGCCTTCATTCCCTTGGCGGTATTCCGTGAGGCCTGGCTGGAGCGCTTGCAGCAGAAGCGCCAGCGCACTGGCCGCTTTCTGGCCGGAGGGGTTACCTTCTGCTCGCTCATGCCCTTGCGCGCCATTCCCTTTCAGGTGGTTTGTCTGCTGGGCATGAATGAAGCGGACTATCCCCGGGAAACCCGGGTCAACGACTTTGACTTGATGACGCTGGCCGGGCAGTATCGACCGGGAGATCGGTCCCGGCGCGAAGACGATCGCTATTTGCTGCTGGAAGCGCTGCTCTCCGCACGCCGTGTTCTGAGCATCAGCTGGACCGGGCGCTCCCTGCAGGACGGCAATCCATGCCCGCCTTCGGTCCTGGTGTCGCAACTGCGTGACTATCTTTCTGCCGGTTGGCGCGCTGCGGGGTACGACACGGCGCAACAGGCGCAGGAGGCCCTGTTGCAGGAGCGCACCACAGGGCATCCCATGCAACCCTTCAGCAGACGCTATTTTGAGGATCGGGCATTGCACACCTACGCCAGCGAGTGGCGCGCGGCCCATGACGCTCCCGACGCACCACAGACTCCTGCAACCCCCGCACACCAACCCCTGCAACCTCTGCAACCGGTGCAGCAGGTTACATTGCCTCACCTCGCCGGATTTTTGCGCAATCCGGTCAAAACGTTTTTCAAGACCCGCCTGGGCGTTCAGTTTGAGGAC
This sequence comes from Ferrovaceae bacterium, assembly GCA_027449685.1. Taxonomy (GTDB): domain Bacteria; phylum Pseudomonadota; class Gammaproteobacteria; order Burkholderiales; family Ferrovaceae; genus JAJZHV01. Next base: position 121,337 of record DAIDLC010000001.1, read on the forward strand.
GAAAACGTCGGGGATGTGGATGACGAAATCCTGGTGTTCGATGCCTTGCAGCGCCATCAGGTGTTGCACCATCTGCTGGTCAATGTACTTCAGGATCCACAAGCCTCATGGGATATGAAAGTGGCACGCAGCCTGGATCGTTTGGCCGCCAGTGCCTTGCTGCCTCTGGGGGGGCCCGGAGAACATGAGCGTCAAACGCTGCAAGCCTCGGCGCTGCATATGTTGCGTTGGTGGACCTTTTACCGGACCCGCGCGCCGGTTGTCGGTAGTAAGCAGCGTGTATATGTAGCGCAGGATGGTGTAGAGCTGGAAGACTGGTTGCTGGATTGGGGGGGACAGGAACCTCCCTATCAGAGTGTGGAATGGACCCCCTCCCCATTGGTTCAACAGAAGAACGGCAAAGCCGAGATCCGCATCCATAAACTCCTTCATTCCTGGCTGCTTTTGAATGCGGCAGCCGCACAACAGTTGCCCTTGTCCCGCATTTTGGTGGGGCCTGATGTGGTGTTGGCCATGACTGCTCCGGTGTCGGAAGCGGCACAGGCGTATCTGCGCACCTTGTTGAGTGCCTGGCGTGAAGGCCAGGAGGCCCCTTTGCCTTGGGCGCTGCGCACGGCACTGCAATGGTGTGCCGCAACACAGGACCACTCAACCCCGGAATCGGATGCTGGTTCAGCGGCCCGGGCGCGCTACGAAGGGGGCTGGAAAGTCGCTGGCGAAAGCGCCGAACCCTGCCTGGCACGTCTTTATCCCGATTATGATGCTCTTTGTCGGGATGGGCGTTTTGCGCACTACACGCAACGCTTGATTCGGCCCTTTTGGGAGTGGGCCAAAAACGATGTCCACATTTTGCATTCCACCTCAGAGCAGGGGCCAAGCGCCGATCCACCATGACGCAGTGGTTGAATCCTCTGACTCTGCCCCTGTGGGGGAGTCGACTCATCGAAGCCAGTGCGGGCACAGGAAAAACCTGGACTATCGCCGCGCTGTATGTGCGTCTGGTGTTGGGGATGGGAGAAACCATCACGGCGGCCAGCGCAGGATTGATGCCCCATCAAATTCTGGTGGTCACATTCACCCGGGCTGCCACACGGGAATTGCAGGAACGGATTCGTGCCCGTCTCAGAGAAACCGCAAATCTGATCGCAGCGCCACAGGACATAACGCCCGAAGATCCCTTTTTGCAGAGTGTGCTGCGCTGCTACGCCACACCCGCGCAGCGCACATGGGCGGCCTGGCGTCTTGAGAGCGCGGCCCAGGCCATGGACCAGGCGGCCATTGTGACGATCGATGCCTGGTGCCAGCGCATGTTGCGCGAACACCCCTTCGAATCAGGAAGCTTGCGCCAATTTGACGTAACGGCCGACGAAACCCTGTATTGGACACAGGCTATGCAAGACGTATGGCGGCAGGAAGTCTACCCCCTCAAAGGGGCGACGTGGCAGGCGTTGATGCAGGTGTGGCCGAATTACGCAGCCTTCGAGAAATCGGTTTTACAGCATGTCAAGCAGCCCGGCAGGCTGCAGGAAGCGTCTTTGGGCGTGCAATGGGAGCAGGCTCTGGAGCATACGCGCCAGCGTCTGGCGCCCCATAAAAGGGCCTGCGATATAACCCTGTTGCCCTTGGTCCATTGGCTGCTGGGGCACTTGGATACCAACCCCAATCCTTTCCATGGCGCCAAATTGAAGGCGGAGCAAGTCCAAGAATGGTATGCAGCTCTGCAGCGTTGGTGTCAGGACGACCTACTGCTGTCTCCAGAGCTGCCTGACAGGTTCTGGTCTCGTCTCGGTGTAGAGGGACTGAAAGATGCCCTGAAAAAAAATCAGGACCTAAAGATTCCTGCAGCCTTTGAGGGGTTTTCCCAACTGCAGCAATCTATTGACCGGATTTTGCAGGAGCAGTGCTCCTTGCCTGCGCAAGCAGCTGCCAAAGTGCTTTATCGCGCCCGTCAACTCAAGGAAAGGGAGGGGGTCCTGGGTTTCCAGGATTTGCTGGAACACTTGCATGCACGCCTGGAGTCTACCGCGGGTGAAGCCCTATGTGCCCGCATACGCGCGCAATTTCCAGTAGTGATGATTGATGAGTTTCAGGATACCTCCGCGCTGCAGTTCAAGGTATTTGACCAACTCTACGCCCTTGAAAAAAACGCTCCCGATACCGCCATCCTGCTGATTGGAGACCCCAAACAGTCGATTTACGCTTTTCGTGGAGCGGATCTTGCAAGCTATATTCGCGCCAAGGCATCGACTGCAGGCAGGCATTATGCGTTGGCCATCAATTACCGCAGTGCCGCAGCGTTGGTCAGTGCCTGCAACGGCCTGTTCGAGTGGGCCGAGCAGCACTCTGATCGCGGAGCCTTTTTGTATCGCCAGGGCCTGGACGACCCGTTGCCCTTTGTACCGGTTCGGGCACAGGGGTTACGCCAGCAGCTGAAACGGGGGCCGATAGCCGTTGCGGCCCTGCAGTTGGTTGTTGGCAGCAACCTTCGATCTGCAACCGAGGATAGGGAACACTTTGCGGCCCTGGCGGCCGAACACCTGGTGCAGCAATTGAATGACCCGACGTGTGGTTTTCAGGATCAAAGGCAGGGCTTTGAGCGTCTGCGTCCGGCGCATGTGGCTATTTTGGTTCATGATCGGCACGAAGCCGAAGCCATGCGTCAGGCTTTGAATCGGCGCCAGATATTCTCGGTGTATTGGTCGGAGCGGGAAGGCGTGTTTGCCAGCGAAGAAGCGCTGCACCTGTTGTACTGGTTGCGGGCTGTGTCCCAGCCGCGGGATGGACGTTTGCTACGTGCTGCATTTGCCACCCGCACCATGGATTCGGAATGGGAGGACCTGCTGCGCAGGGCGGCGGAGGATCGCGTGCTGGAAGCCGATAGTGCCTTGCTCCACCAGCTCTTGCTGGTATGGCAACGTCAGGGGGTGTTACCCATGCTGCGCCATACCTTGTTTCGACTCAACCTGCCTGCGCGCTGGTTGCGTCGGCCGGGTGGCGAACGCCGTTTGACCAACGTGCTGCATTTGGCCGAACTGCTGCAACAAGCCAGTGTGTCCTTGAACGGCGAAGCGGCCCTGCTGCGCTGGTTTGAGGATCAGATTCTGGGTCGTGGCCAACAGCAGGATGAACAACAGCTGCGTCTGGAAAGTGATTCCGAGCTGGTCACGATCCTGACGATCCATAAAGCCAAGGGACTTCAGTTTCCCCTGGTCTATCTTCCGTTTGCAGCGCACTTTCGCCAGGGCGAGGAACAATCCCCGGGGTTGTCTCAGGCGCGGGCCGATACCTCGCGTCTACAGGAAGAGATGCGCTTGCTCTATGTGGCGCTGACGCGTGCCCAACAGGCGTTGTGGTTGGGTGTAGGCACCTTCAGAGTTGGCCGGCAATCTGCTTGCGCCTTGTGGCGCAGTGCGTTGGGGTATTTACTCATGGGTGGCCAGGAGTTGCCTTGGGAGCATACCCTGCAGAGCGTACAACGCCTGTTTTCAGAGCAGCCCGGGGTCTGTTGTACGGCAGAACCATCAGATGTTCCGGGCGTTACGGTTCTTGTGGCCCGCAGCGCTCCGGCGAAGTTGCTGCCCGCGACGACTTACACGGGGCATTTTTCGCGCCATTGGCGGATCAGCAGTTTTTCTACTCTGGTGCGCCACTCCAACCCTTCGCCCCGGATTTTTCAGCTCCCGGAACACGCTTTGGAGGAGGATTGGGAGATAGTGCCCGAGCGGGAGGCCCCAAGGGTTGGGGCCGAGCATTCGTTTCCTGCAGGCCCCATAGTCGGACAGTTTCTGCACGAGCAATTGGCCTGGTTGGCCGAACAGGGATTTCATCGTTTTGCCGAGCCGCAGATTCGGGAAGGGTTGTTGTTACGTGCTCAACGATCGCTGTGGGCAGAGCAGGCCAATGAATGGCTGGAGTGGTTACAGCGTTTGTTACAGGCTCCTCTGCCCGGTGGTGGGTGTTTGCAACAATTGAGACACTACCGGGCCGAAATGGAATTCTGGTTTCCGCTGCGCGCGCTGCCCACCGCAACCATCGACCAGCTGTGTGCCGCCCGCTATCTGCCGGGGACAGCGTGCAGACTTCTAAACGCCCACACGCTCCAGGGGTTCATGATGGGGTTTGCTGATCTGGTGTTTGAATGGAACGAGCGCTGGTGGATTCTGGATTACAAATCCCATGTGCTGGGCCCCAGGGACGAGGACTATTCCCCCGAAGCCATGACGCGCTCGGTGGCTGCTCATCGCTATGATGTGCAGGCCATGATTTACTTGCTGGCCTTGCACCGGCTACTGCGGGCCCGCAAGGGCCAGGACTACGATCCGGCGCGGCATCTGGGAGGCGCCATTGATCTGTACGTGCGCGGTTTGCAGGGGTCGGCTGGGGGGTGTTTTGTCATGCGGGCAGATCCGGAATTGGTGGCAAAGCTGGATATGCTGATGGGACAGGCAGGAGAAAACTGGAATGAGTGAAGCACTGACCAGTGCCTCGAGCACTTGGGCAAGCATACCAGCGAGGCTGCAGGAATGGGTGGAACGGGGCTGGATTCGCCCGCTGGACAAAGCCCTGGCGCTGTGGTTACGGCAACACGTGCCACCGTGCACTGCAGCGTTGGTGTATGTGACGGCGTTACTGTCCCATCTGGAACAATCCGGGCATAGCTGCCTGGAATTGGCCGGTTGGCCCGCCTGTCTGGCCGACCAGGGTGTGGAACCACAGCTACTCCAGGCTCTTGCAGATCACTTGCCAAACCACTGCGGCCCACTGATGCAAGCCCTGGCCACCTGGGAGGCGGTGTATTGTCCACGGGAGGCGGAGGAAAATCACTCCCGTCCCCTAGTACTGGATGAAACGCGCCTGTATTTACGGCGCTATTGGCAATTTGAACGACGCATTGCCGAACAGCTGCGACAGCGGATTCAACGACCCGTCCCTCTGGATGCGCATCGGGCCCGTCTGTGGCTGGATCGCTTGTTTCCCGGCGCTGGGCAGAGCGCACCGGATTGGCAGAAAATCGCCTGTGCTTTTGCCTTGACCCGTGGTTTTACCATCATTACCGGAGGGCCCGGCACCGGCAAAACCTATACGGCAGCGCGCTTGATGGTGTTGCTCTGCGCCCTGTCCCAAAACCCGCAACAGGTGCGGGTGCTTTTGACCGCCCCCACTGGAAAAGCGGCCGCACGTCTAAAGCATTCCATCGAGCAAGCGTTGGGCGGGTTACAGGAACATCTGGCGGGTGATGAACAGGTGACAACGCTGTTGCGGCAGGTTCCCCCGGCCCTGACGTTACACGCCCTGTTGGGGGCGCGTTCGGGTTCCCGCGCGCTGCGCTACCATGCCGGTAATCCGCTGCCGGTGGATGTACTGATTGTGGATGAAGCTTCCATGATTCATCTCGAAATGATGGCGGCACTGCTGGATGCGCTGTCCCCCCAAACCCGCCTGATTTTATTGGGGGATAAAGACCAGTTGGCGAGTGTGGAGGCTGGTGCGGTATTGGGTGAACTCTGCGCCGAAACGGCGCAGCGACCGTATCATCCCCAAACAGCCCGGAATCTGCGGCACAGCACCGGGGTGATCCTGCCAGAAAATTGGATTGGCCCACAGGGTTCCCTTCTGGCGCAGCAGGTGGTGACCTTGCAGCACAGCCAGCGCTTTGGAGACGACATCGGACAACTGGCCAAGGCCATCCAGGCCGGGGATGTGGCGCAAGTATCTGCGGCATTAAGCCAGGGCGGGTCTCTTGTTTGGGTGGCACCGGCTGTACTGGGCGCGGACGGACTGTGGCGCAGTCCCTCACAGTCTTGCGACCTGGCCCAAGGGTATGTCGAGTATCTCGCCCTGATCAAGGCAGGACCAGAGCCCGGGGAGGACGAGGGTGCCTGGGGTTTGCGCATACTGCAAGCCTTCGACCGGTATCGACTGTTATGTGCCGTGCGGGAGGGGGAATGGGGGGTGCAGGGGCTCAACCAGGTGGTACAGGCTACTTTGGCGGCCCGGGGGTGGATGGCGCAGGGCGAGGAATGGTATGAAGGGCGCCCGGTGATGGTGACGCGCAACGATCCCGAACTGGGGCTGCATAATGGGGACATGGGGATCGTGTTGCGTTCCCGTTCCTCCCCGGCGCAAGAGGAATTGCGGGTCTGTTTTGCCCAGGGGGATACCCTGCGTTCGGTCAGTATTACACGCCTGTCAAAGGTGGAAACAGCCTTCGCTTTGACGGTGCACAAGTCGCAGGGTTCCGAATTTCAGCATGCCGTGCTGGTGTTGCCCCCGCAAGCCAAAGGGTTGACCCGGGAATTGATTTATACGGCGGTGACCAGGGCCAAGTCGCGGTTGACCGTGGTATGTCCCCAACCAGAAGTGCTGTTCAGAGGGGTTTCTCAACCTACTGTGCGCAGTAGTGGCCTGCGCAGTCAGATTGATGCAGCCCTGGCCAGGGTTCGGCCCTTGACGGGGTCATGAGACCGGGCTACATATTGGCATAGCGCGGACCACCGCCTCCCTCGGGCACGGTCCAGAGGATATTTTGACCAGGATCCTTGATGTCGCAGGTTTTACAGTGCAAACAGTTTTGCGCATTGATTTGAAGACGGGGTAGGGCCTCGGTGCCGGTGCGCACGATCTCATAAACGCCTGCCGGACAATAGCGTTGTTCGGGCGCATCGTAGAGTGCCAGATTCAAGGTGATCGGGCAGGTGTCATCCTTCAGGCGCAAATGGCAGGGCTGGTTTTCCTCATGATTGGTCCCGGATAAAAACACCGAGGACAACCGATCAAAGCTGATGACGCCATCGGGCTTGGGGTAAGCGATGGGCGTGCAGGATGCCGCCGGTTTGAGTTGCAGATGATCGGCCCGGTGATGCAGGGTCCAGGGGGCTTTGCCACGCAACAGCCAGGTGTCGAGCGCGGCGTGCAGGATTCCCGCGCCCAACCCCCAGTGAAAGGCCGGGCGGATGTTTCGGGCGCGGTACAATTCGTCCCAAAGCCAGCTCTGTTTGAGCCGATGGGGGTAAGTGATGGCCTCTTGTTGGGCGCTATTGGAGCGCAGACAGGTATCGATGGCTTCGGCGGCCAGCATGCCAGATTTTAGAGCGGTGTGACTGCCCTTGATTTTTGGGACGTTCAAAAATCCTGCGCCATCGCCTACCAGCACCCCCCCCGGAAAAGTCAGCCTGGGCAAGGATTGAATCCCCCCCTCCGAAAGCGCGCGCGCGCCGTAGCCGATGCGTCGTCCGCCTTCCAGAATGGGCCGGATGAGAGGATGCTGTTTGAAGCGCTGAAACTCTTCAAAAGGGGATAAATAGGGGTTGGAGTAATCCAGTCCTACCACAAATCCCACGGCCACCTGATGGTGATCCAGATGGTACAGGAACGAGCCGCCATAGGTGTTCGATGGTAGGGGCCAGCCGATGGTATGCCACGTCAGGCCCGTTTGATGGCGGGACGGCTCGATTTCCCAGACTTCCTTTAGACCCAGCCCGTAGGTTTGCGGATCGGCCTGTTGACGTAGTTGAAAGCGTTCGAACAATTGTTGAGTCAGGGACCCTCGACAGCCTTCGGCGAATATGGTGTGTTGCGCGTGTAGTTCCATTCCGGGTTGAAATTGCGGCCCTGGCTGCCCATTCCGATCCCTACCCAGATCGCCGGTGGCGACACCGCATACGGCGCCAGCCTCATCGTACAGAATCTCTGCAGCCGCGAAGCCCGGGTAGATCTCCACCCCCAGTTCCTCGGCTTGCTGCGCCAGCCAGCGACACACCTGTCCCAGGCTGATGATGTAGTTGCCGGCATTGTGCATTTGTGGGGGGAGTGGCAGCGGGTAGGAGGCGCGTTCCGTCAGGAACAGAAAGCGCTCCTGGGTGACGGGTGTGTGTAATGGCGCTCCCCGGGATTTCCAGTCGGGAAACAACTCGTTCAGTGCCCGCGGTTCCATGACGGCGCCAGATAAAATATGAGCGCCCACTTCGGCTCCTTTTTCCAGCACACAGACCGACACCTCCTGAGCCCGTTCGGCCGCCAATTGCTTGAGTCGAATGGCGGCCCCCAGTCCGGCCGGACCAGCACCGACAATGACGACATCATAGTGCATGCTTTCGCGGGTCATGGGCGCGCTCCAGAGCGTGTGTTGAGAAGATTCGTGCCAGGGGGCAGCGGCCATGAGTGCCAGGATGGGTTATGCGCTGTCATGCGGGTTTTTCCGTGAAGAGGGGCGGGGGAGTAGGTGTGTCCACCTCCAGTAGCTGCCCCCAGGCCCGCCACTCTTCGAGGGACAGGCGCAGGAGGGTGGCAAACTGCTCTGCGCCCAACTCCAAACTCTCGGCGCAGGCCTGAATTTGCTCTATTTCGGTAGCCGTGGGCGCTTCACGTCCCACGAAATATTGTGCCAGCAACCAGGCCAGATGGAAGGTTGTGGCCAGTTTGGCAGCGCGCGATCCGGCTTCGAAGGAAGCGGGGGATTGCTGTTCATGATAAAAAATGGGTTCATGAAACAATTTTGGAATCCCCCAGTCCGCCAACAGCGCTTGGCCCAATTCGCGGTGATCCGAGCCAAAAACACGCTGCTCGCTCTCCAGTAGGGGGTTCCCGCTCTGGGCACAGTCCAGAAGGATGGCGTCGTATTCGGCAGGTCGGGCAGTTGCCAAACAGAGCGTTCCCACTCGGGCTAACAAACCGCAAATGAAGAGCTCGCCCGGTGGGGCCAGAGGCATCAAATTGGATACGGTTTGTGCCACGCTACCCATGGCTGCAGACAGGGACCAATAACGGTCAAAATCGAATTGACGGGACTCCCCTTTGCGAAACGTGTCCACCAGGGCAAATCCAAAGACGACCTGGCGAATGGAGTGCACGCCTACCAGTAGCAGGGTATCCACGCTGATGGAAGCGATGGGGCGAAATTTGCGGGCATTATTGGCATTGGCCAGCTTGATGATTTTTCCGGCCAAAGCGGGATCGCCTTGAATGACGCGGGCCAGTTCGGCCAAAGGAACGGTGTCACTTTGACATAAGCGCGATACCTTCAGTGCCACCCCACGGGCCGAGGGAAGCTTGCCGGCCATCTTGAGTTGCTCGAACAGGGAAGGCATCATGGAGCGTCCTTGAAGGTGTCCCGTATGCTCAGAACCGAGTCCCAGTCGAGTAAAAAGGCGGCCACGCAGGCGGGGTCGAAATGGGTGCCAGCGTGTTCCTTGAGGTAGGCCACGGCCTTGTCCAAGGGCCAGCCGGGCTTGTAGGGACGTTGGGAAGTCAAGGCGTCAAATACATCAGCCACTGCCGTGATGCGCCCTTGCACGGGGATATCGTTGCCGCGCAGACCGTTGGGATAACCCTGTCCGTCGATCCTTTCGTGGTGGGTCAGGGCAATTTGGGCGGCCAATTGCAGTAATGGCGACTGACTCCCCTCAAGAATTTTGGCGCCGATTTGTGCATGCCGGCGCATGATGACCAGTTCTTCAGGAGTCAGACGTCCAGGTTTGAGCAGGATATGATCGGGAATCCCCATTTTTCCCACATCGTGCATGGGTGCCGCCTTGAGGAGCATCGTCTGTTCTGCTTCCGAAAAACCCATATTTTTGGCAATCAGTGCTGCGAAATGTGCCATGCGATAAATGTGGTAGCCGGTTTCTGGATCGCGGTATTCGGCGGCCTTGGACAAACGCAAAATGATCTCGCTTTCTCGTTCCTGGATTTCCTGGGTGGCCTTTTTTACTTCCTCGGTCAACCAGGCGGCTTGGTTGGAAAGCTGCTTTTGAAAGCGCTGCAAGTCCAACAGGTTTCTTACCCGCGCAGTCAACTCGGATTTGTCGATGGGTTTGTTCAGAAAATCAGTGGCCGACAAATCCAGAGCCCGTTGCTTGATGTCGCTTTCCGTATCGGCGGTGATCATGATTACCGGAATGGGATTGGCAAAGGGCAGGGTGCGAAAGTGCTGCAGAAATTGCAATCCATCCATGACGGGCATCATGTAATCCAGAAGGACCATATCGGGTTGGTGGGTGTGACACCAATCCAGAGCCAGGACGGGGTTTTCGAAGGTGATGGTTTCGGAAACGCCCAGCCGTTTGACGAGATGGGACAGGAGCGTCAGGTTGGCAGGATGGTCGTCGACGATGAGGACCTTCATGACGCGGGCAACTCGCGCGCGATCAGCAGGCGCAAATCGTGCAGGGCCTGGGCCAGTTGGCTCAACAACGCGGGAATGGCGCCGGGGGCATTGGTCTTGATGGCATTTTCCAGTTGGCTTCCCAGCCAGGATAGATGCTTGGCCCCCATGTTTGCGGCTGATCCCTTGAGTTCATGGCTTTTGGCTTTGATCAGAGGGAAATCCTCCCGTTGCAGGGCACCATGAATGTCTTCCAGGATTTCTTCCGAGATCACCATGAGCAGTTCCAGTTGCTCCTTGATCAGGGCCTGGTCGCCATCAAACAGATCCACTAGTCGTTTGAGGTCCAGTATTTCTTCTGGGGTGATGGACATGGGTTGATCCTGTGGGAGGGTAGGTGCAGCCGAAGAGGGGTTCGGGAGGGTAAATTGCCGGAGCAGTTGCAGCAGGCGCTGGGGGTCCACAGGCTTGGAAATATATTCGTCCATTCCAGCCGCGATGCAGGCTTGACGATCTCCTTCCATGGCGTTGGCAGTCATGGCAATGATGATGGCATGTTGCCCACTTGCCCCCTCCTGCACGCGGATTTGACGGGTGGCTTCAAATCCGTCCATCTCGGGCATTTGACAGTCCATCAGAATCACGTCAAAAGATTGAGTGGCCAGATGTTGCAGGGCGATGTGACCATTCTGTGCCAGCGTGCTGTCACATTCCCAGCGATCCAGCAAGTTCACCATGACTTTCTGGTTGATCAGGTTGTCCTCTACCAGGAGCACCGAAACACCCTTCAGGCTGACCGGCGCAGTGGCCGGATGAAACATGGGGCCAGATCCTGAGGGGTTGGCGGTAGTATGGGTCGGGAGCGCTTTGGAGGACGCAGCAGTGAGAAATAAGCGGGGGATGAGCAGGGAGGGCTTGAGGGGTTGCAGAAGGGTCTGTTGCAGACCATGCTCCTCCAGCATGTCCAGGGATAATTCATCCACGGCAATCCACAAGGCCTTGATCCCTGGGTGGTCAGAGAGGAACCCGAGCCATTCACGCACAAGCGCTTCGGTCCAGCGTTCTGGAGCTACCAGGAGGGTCTGAATGCTGTGCTGTTGGCAAATTTGCCTGGCTTCGCCAGGAGAATGTGCCCTGTCGGCCAGAGCGCCGTAATCGGTGACCAAGCGTTGCAGCAGGGCTTGCTGCAGGGGAACGTCGGTACACAGGAGAACCCGGGGTGGAGGAGAGGCCAGAGGCAAGGCCGGAGCCGGCTTGCTGCGCCGCAGTGGCAGGCGCAACCAAAAGCGGGAACCCTGTCCGGGAGAACTGTCCACCCCGATGGTCCCTCCCATGAGCGCCACCAGGCGTGCACAAATGGATAACCCCAATCCGGTTCCGCCATAGCGTCGGGTGACCGAGCTATCGGCTTGGTTGAACGGTTGGAACAGGCGCGACTGAACGTGCGGTGCAATGCCAATACCGGTATCGGTGACCTCGATGAGAATCGATCGATCGAACTCGGAGGCGTTGGATTGAGAAATGACGAGGGTAATGCTTCCGGCTGCGGTAAACTTGAGCGCGTTGCCCAGCAGATTCAATAAAACCTGCCGGACCCGGCCTGGGTCGCCGTACACCAGGTGGAGGGCAGGGTCCACGTGGCAGGAGAGTAGAACGTGTTTGGAGCGGACCTTGCTGGCCAGCAAGTCCAGGCAGCTTTCCGCCACGGTCTGAATGGAGTATTCGATGGATTCGACGGTGAGTTTTCCGGCCTCGATTTTGGAGAAATCCAGAATGTCATTGAGAATGGTAAGCAGGGACCAGGAAGAGTCCTTGATGATTTTGAGATATTCAGATTGCTGGGCATCCAGTGGGGTGTCTGCCAGTAAATCGGCCATGCCGATGATGCCATTCATGGGCGTGCGAATTTCATGACTCATGATGGACAAAAACTCGGATTTGAGGCGTGAGGCTTCCAACGCATGGTCGCGCGCCTGCTTCAAGCTGTTTTCCAGTTGATGGTCCTCCCGCAAGTCCCGGAAAACTGCCACGCTGCCAATGACTTTATCCTCTGCGATCAGGGGAGACGCGGTAAGGGATACGGGGATGAAGGCGCCGCTTCGGGTGACAAAATATTCTTCGTCGGAACGAAAAACCTGATTGGCGTCGATGGATTTCTTGACTGGACATTCGGAAAAGGGTAGGTGGCTGCCGTCCGGGCGTGTGGCGTGCGTGAGCTCGTGCAGGTTGTGCCCCAGGAGCTCCGCCTGTGACCATCCCAGCAGTTGCTCTGCCGCTCGATTGACGAACAGCGTCTTACCCTCTGGGTCCAGGGCGTACACCCCTTCTGTGACGCAACCGGTGAGGGCATTCAGAAATTGACGGTTGGCCTCGGCTTCCACTTTGGCCTTGTGGATGTCTGAAATGTCGGTGCGAATGGAAATGTATTGCCACGGTTTTCCGCGCTGATCCAGGCAGGGGAAGATGGTGGAATGCACCCAGTAGAGTGCTCCTGATTTGCTCCGGTTGCAAATATCGCCCTGCCAGGTTTGGCCTGCAGAGATGGTGCGCCACATGTCGCGATAGAAAGCGGGGGGGTGTTCTCCGGAGCGCAGAAGGCGGTGATTCTGACCCAGTAACTCGTGGGCTTGGTAGCCACTGACCGCACAAAACTTTTCATTGGCGTGCGTAATACGGCCCTGAATGTCGGTTATGCTTACCAGGGCGTGCACATCGACGGCCGCTTTCAGATCCTTCGCGGAGGCACCCCCACCAGGGGGCCGGGTGCGGACGTGAACGGATGGCTGCCGTGTTGAGGTCATCGAAGGGTTACCGTCCCCTGAAAGCGGGGTCAGTGGGCCAAACGGTCCAGAAAACGATCGCGCTGGATGATGTGCCGTTGGTGTGTGCCGCGCGCGATCAGTGCCACACCGTCTTCGGCCTGAACCGAAAACAGCAAGCGTTTGCCTTCCACTTCGAGGAGTTCTACGTGGGCGGTGACGGTTCGTCCAGGGGGCGTGGGGGCCTCGTGGCTCACGTTGATGTGCGTTCCCAAGGTCATTTCCCGGGGCCAATCCAGGTGCGGATTGACCGCCTTGATGCAGGCCCATTCCAGAAAACCCACCAGATAACCGGTAGCGAATACTTCTGGCATGACCAGAAATTCTTCCGCTTCCGGATAAAGGGCAGGGACGGTTTTGGAAAGTGGGACCAAGAATGGGTGCTGGTAACGCAGGCCCGGAACCAGAGATGATTTCATGAGGGTGTGTCCTTCGCATCAAAAATGAGGCTCGATGCGCCCATATTACCTGATCTGCTACAGGGTGGACAGGGTTGGAAGGAAACCCTCCGCAGTGGGATAATGTCTGCTGTTGCGTCATTACTGATGGGTGTACTGCACATGTGGAAAGCGGTTCTGGCAATTTCCGTGGGTTCGGCGCTGGGGGCCTTGCTGCGCTGGCAGTTGGGCCTGAGACTCAACAGCCTGGTGCCTTCTTTGCCCCCCGGTACGCTCATGGCCAATCTGATTGGCGGATACATCATTGGTTTTGCAGTAGCCCTGTTTTCTCAAGTACCAGCCCTTTCACCGGAGTGGCGCTTGTTCATCATGACGGGCTTTTGTGGGGGCTTGACCACCTTTTCCACTTTTTCGGCCGAAGTCATGCTGCTGCTGCAACAGGAGCGTTGGAGCATGGCGCTGCTGGCGATCGGGGTTCATGTGAGTGGTTCGCTGCTGATGACCTTGGCCGGCATCGCCACCTGGCATCTGCTCAAATCTGCGGTAGAATGAGCGGTTAACTGGACACGAAGAGGGGCGCAATTTTCCATGTCCAAGCACAAATAAGGAATTTCTGTCACGCCATGCATCCTCAACTCAATATTGCAGTCAAAGCAGCACGTCGGGCCGGTCAGGTCATCAATCGGGCGGCACAGGATATCGATCGACTGACGATCACCCGCAAAGGCCATGCCGATTTCGTGTCGGAAGTGGACCGAACGGCAGAAGCAACCATCATCGATATCTTGAAGGATTCATATCCCGATCATGCTTTTCTGGGAGAAGAAGGAGGGGCCACCGGTGCCTCGGAATTCCAGTGGATCATCGATCCACTGGACGGCACCACCAATTTCCTTCACGGATTTCCCATGTATGCCGTCTCCATTGCCCTGGTTCATAAAGGGGTGATTACCCAGGCTGTGGTCTACGATCCGTTGCACAACGATCTCTTTACGGCCACCCGTGGTGCCGGGGCTTATCTCAATGACCGCAGAATTCGTGTCAGTGCGCAAACGCGCCTGGAAGACGCCCTGATCGGCTCGGGATTTCCCTATAGCGACATGGCCAATCAGGCGCGGTATCTGCGCATGTTTACACAAGTGATGCGCAGTACCGCAGGTATTCGCCGACCCGGCTCGGCGGCGCTGGATTTGGCCTATACGGCAGCCGGGCGCTATGACGGATTTTGGGAGATGGGCCTGAAGTCGTGGGATATGGCTGCCGGGGTGTTGTTGATCCAGGAGGCGGGTGGCCTGGTCTCTGACCTGGAAGGAAATGACCAGTACCTGTCCTCAGGGCATATCGTGGCTGGAACCCCGAAAATTTTTGCCCAACTGTTGCCGCTGCTTTCTGCCGCATGAACCCCGCGATTACCCAGGCCGGCGCTCCCAGTGGACAGCGCCAGCTGTTCTCAGCCTGAACTTTTGCTGCCTACTTGAACCATGTATTCGTCACTGCGTGTCGTACTGTGCCATACCACTCATCCGGGAAATATTGGAGCGGCTGCACGTGCCATGAAAACCATGGGGTTTTCCCGTCTGGTTTTGGTGAACCCGCGGTTTTTCCCCCATGAACAGGCCACTGCCATGGCTTCCGGCGCTGATGACGTGCTGCAGCGGGCAGTGGTTTGCTCCTCTCTGGCCCAAGCCTTGCAGGGCACGGTGTTGGCCGTAGCCTTGACGGCCCGGTCGCGGGACTTGTCCCATGCCATGCTCCCGCTTCGTGTCGCGGCGCAACAAGTGGGTGCAGAGCTGGCGCAGGCAGAGGTGGCACTGGTCTTTGGCACCGAAATGTCCGGACTTTCCAACGCAGAATTGGATGCCTGCCAGTTGCTGGCAACCATTCCCGCCCAGAGCGGGTTTGGCTCCCTAAACCTGGCGGCTGCCGTGCAGGTGGTGTGCTATGAGTTACGCCAGGCCCTGGAGAGCACTCCTCAGCCCCCTGCGCGGGTTCGGGAACAGCCTTTGGCGGCGCACGAGGCATTGGAAGGCTTTTATGCGCACCTGGAGCGGGTTTTGCAGGGGAGTGGTTTTCTCGATCCTGCGCAGCCTGGACGCTTGATGATCCGGCTGCGCCGATTATTTTCCCGGGCACGGCTGGAACGGGAGGAAGTCAGCATTTTGCGTGGTATTCTGAAGGCACTCTATCCGGCGGATGACGGGAAGGAATGAAGCAATGCTGGAGCGAATTCGAGAGCAAATCGACTGTGTGTTTGATCGTGATCCTGCGGTGCGCAGCCGTTGGGAAGTCATTACCTTGTATCCCGGTTTTCATGCCGTGCTGATGCATTGGTTGGCAGCCTGGTTTTGGCGGCATGAGTTGAAATGGGTGGGACGGGCCTTGTCCCAGTTTTCCCGTTTCATGACCGGTATCGAGATCCACCCGGGGGCAACCCTGGGTCGTCGTGTCTTTATCGATCACGGGATGGGCGTGGTGATTGGGGAAACCGCCGAGGTGGGGGACGACTGTACGTTGTATCAAGGAGTCACTTTGGGGGGAACTTCCTGGAACAAGGGCAAGCGCCATCCCACCCTGTTGTCCGGGGTCATCGTCGGCGCTGGCGCCAAGATCATCGGACCGATCACGCTGGGGGCAGGGGCCAAAGTGGGCTCCAATGCCGTGGTTGTGAAACCGGTGCCTGCCGGGGCAACGGCGATTGGCATTCCTGCCCGGGTGGTTGCGGACGAGCCGCAAACCCCGGCGCTGGCAACCCACCGGTTTGCGGCTTATGGGGCCAGCGGCGACGACAAGGACCCTCTGGTAGTGACCGTGCAAACATTGATCCAGCAAAATCAGGAACTGGCGCGCAAAGTTGAGGAACTTTCCTGCGCCCTCAGTACCCTGAAGAAGGAACCCCCAAATAATTGACAAACAGGATGATTGATCGAGGAGTTTTAACATGGCCATTACATTGACGGCAGCAGCTGTGCGCCAGATCAAACAGGCGCTGGACAAGCGTGGGCGCGGGGTGGGATTGCGTCTGGGCGTTAAAAATTCAGGCTGCTCTGGTTTGGCTTACGTGGTGGATTATGCCGACGCGCCGGGACCGGATGATGTCCGTTTCGAAACCGATGGGGTAGTGGTGCTGGTCCAGCAGGAGCAGTTGCAATACCTTCAGGGAACCGTCATCGATTATCGGCGTGAGGGGCTAAACGCCTCTTTCAAGTTTGACAACCCCAATGTCAAGGATCGTTGCGGTTGCGGCGAGAGTTTTACCACTCAAACGGCATGAGGGTTTTCGTTCCGGCCGGTTCGGCCGATGCGCTCTGGATGGCACGTCAGGCAAGTCACTCAGGGCCGCTGGTGGTGTTGACTCAAACCGCATGGCATGCGCAGCGGTTACTGGAAGAAGTTCAATGGCTAGCTCCCGATTTGGCGGTGCATTTGCTGCCCGATTGGGAAACCCTGCCTTACGATCAATTCTCACCCCATCAAGACCTGATTTCCGAACGCCTGGCAACGCTCTGGCACGTTCTTCGGGGCCCCTGTCAGGTGGTGCTGGTTCCAGTGACCACGGCCCTGACCCGTCTGCCTCCGCCGGGTTATCTGGCAGCCTATACGTTTCATGTGCACAAGGGCCAGTCGCTGGATCTGGCCGATTTTCGTGCCCAGATGAATCTGGCCGGTTACGCGCCTGTTACTCAGGTACTCAAGCCCGGAGAATATTGCTTGCGGGGAGGATTGATCGATCTGTTTCCCATGGGTAGCCCGGTGCCTTATCGCATCGAACTGATGGATACGGAGGTGGATACCCTGCGGACCTTCGATGTGGATACCCAGCGTTCGCTCTACCCTGTTCCGGAAATTCGCTTGCTGCCAGCGCGGGAGTTTCCTATGGATGAGAAGGGACGGCTGGGGTTTCGCGAGCGTTTTCGAGAGCGTTTCGAAGGGGATCCATCGCGTTGTTCCCTCTATCGGGATGTGGGCAATGGCTTGGCTCCGGGGGGAGTGGAGTACTATCTGCCGCTGTTTTTTGACCACTGCGCCACGCTCTTCGATTACATCCCCGCAGGGGCTACGGTCTGCCTGCATCAGGAGGTATCTGCTGCCTTGCGCGAATTCTGGACCTCCACCCGGGGGCGTTGGGAATCTCTCAAGGGAGATCGCACTCACCCCATTCTGGAGCCACAGGAATTATTTTTGACGGAAGAGCAGTTTTTCGTGGCCCTGAAGGCTTACCCCCAATGGAAAATTCGAACCACTCCTGCGGGTTTGCACACCGCTGCCAATGTCTTGCCTCGCACGTCGGGGGATGGTGTTGCGGACTCGTCAGACCGCGTCGCGGGTGGGGAAAGACCTCAGCCCGGTGCTTCTGAGCCCCCTATAGAAGAAATGGCGCAAGAGCTGCCCCCGCTGGAATTATCCCGTCAGGCTGCTTTGCCCATAGAAAAACTCCAGCAGTTTATTCGCCAATTCCCGGGGCGTATCCTCATCGTGGCCGAAAGTCTGGGCCGTCGTGAAACCATGATCCAGATGTTTTCCGGTTTTGGCTTACAGCTCACGACCACGGACTCCTGGGCCGATTTCATGACCGGGAACATGGGCGTGGGCATCACGGTAGGGCCCCTGACGCAGGGATTCGTCCTGCCGCAAGAAGCCTTGGCGGTGGTCACCGAATCCGACCTCTACAAAACCCAGGTGCGTCAGTCCCGACGCCGTGACAAGTCTGGGCGCAATCAAGCCGACACCCTGCTCAAGGATTTGTCCGAAGTACGGATAGGCGATCCCGTGGTGCACGTGGATCACGGCATTGGCCGCTTTCTGGGTTTGGTGGATCTGGATGTGGGCGAAGGGAAAACCGAGTTTTTACATCTGGAGTATGCGGGAAATGATGCCCTGTATGTGCCGGTATCCCAGCTCCATCTGATTGGACGCTATAGTGGAGGGCCTGCAGAAAGCGCGCCACTGCACAAACTGGGAAGTGGTCAATGGGAAAAGGCCAGACGCCGTGCGGCCCTTCAGGCGCGGGACACGGCCGCGGAACTGCTGGACCTCTATGCGCGGCGCGCGGCGCGTTCCGGTTTTGCATTTCCTCTGAACGAACTGGATTACAACACCTTTGCGCTGGGCTTCGATTTTGAAGAAACCCCCGATCAGGCTGCGGCCATCGCCGCAGTAATGGCCGATATGCAATCGGGCAAACCCATGGATCGTCTGGTCTGTGGTGACGTGGGCTTTGGCAAAACCGAAGTGGCCATGCGCGCCGCGTTTCTGGCCGTCAACGCGGGTAAACAGGTGGCCATTCTGGTTCCTACCACGTTGCTGGCTGAACAACATTATCAAACCTTTACGGATCGCTTTGCCCAATGGCCCGTCCGTATTGCCGAACTATCCCGGTTTCGCAGTACCAAAGAGACCCAGGAGGCATTGGAAGGGCTGCGTCAGGGACGTGTGGACATTGCCATCGGCACCCATAAACTGATTTCGGAAAGTGTACGGTTCGCCAATCTGGGGTTGGTCATCATCGACGAAGAGCATCGTTTTGGAGTCCGTCAAAAAGATCGTCTCAAAGCCTTGCGTGCCGAGGTGGATGTACTGACCTTGACCGCAACACCCATTCCACGCACCTTGGCCCTGTCCCTCGAGGGACTGCGCGATTTTTCAGTCATCGCCACGGCTCCCCAAAAACGTCTGGCCATCAAAACCTTCGTGTATCCCCATGCCCCCAGCATCATTCGCGAAGCGGCATTGCGCGAACTCAAACGTGGCGGCCAGATCTACTTCCTGTATAACGAGGTGGACACCATGGACAACATGCGCGATGAGCTGGCCCGCTTGTTGCCCGAAGCGCGGATTGCTGTTGCGCATGGACAGTTGCATGAACGGGAACTGGAGCGGGTCATGCGCGAGTTTTATCACCAGCAGTCCAATGTCCTGCTCTGTTCCACCATCATTGAAACCGGTATCGATGTACCCACAGCCAATACCATCATCATTCATCGCGCGGACCGATTCGGTTTGGCGCAGTTGCATCAATTGCGGGGTCGTGTAGGACGTTCTCACCATCAGGCGTATGCGTATTTGTTGACCCCACCCCCCGAGGCCTTGACCACCTTGGCGCAAAAGCGCCTGGAAGCCATTCAAGCCATGGAGGAGCTGGGCTCCGGTTTTTATCTGGCCATGCAGGATCTGGAAATTCGCGGTGCCGGGGAAGTGTTGGGTGATTCTCAAAGTGGCGAGATTCAGGAGGTGGGGTTCAATCTCTATACGGAACTGCTCAACCAGGCCGTGAAGGCCCTGCGCCAAGGCAAGACCTGGGATATGGAAGCCCCGCTGGAAGTGGCCACCGAGATCAATTTGCATGCGCCCGCTTTGCTGCCGGCAGACTTTTGTGGAGATATCCAGGAGCGCCTGGTGTTGTACAAACGGCTGGCCAATTGTGGTGAACAGAGCGCTTTAAACGCTCTGCAGGAAGAGTTGATCGATCGTTTTGGGCTATTGCCCGAGGCAGCGCAGGTTCTGCTGGAATGTCATCGATTGCGCCTGCTCAGTCGTCTACTGGGAATACGCAAAGTGGATGCCAATGAGGACAGTGTCACTCTGCAGTTCTCGGCACAGACTCCGCTGGCACCGGAGGATCTGATCACCTTGTTGCAACAAAAAAACGGCTACCGTCTGGTGGGGCCGGATCGCCTTCGGGTAACCCATCGGGAGACCACGGTCTTGAATCGAGCCCGACGCGTGCATGCCATCTTGCAGGATCTGCAACAATGCCCCTCGATACGCAACCTGAAAGCGGCCTAACCCCCGGTTTCTAGTCAGAATGGTTCCAGGCGCTACTTGGACGCATCAGGGTTTATGGGGCATGGAAATAGCGCTGATGCGCAGCTTCCATTCCGCCGGTCCGCTTTGATGCACGGACTCGCCTTGAGAATCCACGGCCACGGTGACGGGCATGTCTTCCACCTCAAACTCATACACGGCTTCCATGCCCAGCTCGGGAAAGGCGACGACACGCGCGTGACGAATGGCTTTCGAAACGAGGTAGGCGGCACCCCCGACGGCGATGAGAGAGACCGAACGATGCGCTCGAATGGCTTCGATGGCCGCGGGTCCACGTTCGGCTTTGCCGATCATTCCCAGTAACCCGGTTTTTTCCAGCATCATGGCCGTGAACTTATCCATACGGGTAGCCGTGGTGGGACCGGCCGGGCCCACCACTTCGTCGCGCACCGGATCCACAGGCCCCACGTAATAAATGAAGCGATTGGTGAAGTCCAGTCCGGGCGGTAGACTCTGCCCCTGGGCAAAGAGATCGGCAATGCGTTTGTGGGCGGCATCCCGGCCGGTGAGCAGCTTGCCATTGAGCAGCAGGGTTTCTCCCGGCTTCCAGGTCAGGATGTCGGTTCGTGTAAGGCGTGACAAATCCACCCGGCGTGCGCTGGGGGACGCCTGCCAGGTAACCTGGGGCCAGTCGCTGAGGGTGGGTGGAGTCAGAAAGGCCGGACCGCTGCCATCCAGCACCAGATGCGCATGACGGGTGGCAGCACAATTAGGGATCATGGCCACGGGCAGGGAGGCTGCATGGGTTGGGTAATCCAGAATTTTTACATCCAGAACGGTACTCAAACCGCCCAACCCCTGAGCACCGATGCCCAGGGCGTTAACCTTGTCAAATAACTCGATGCGTAAGGCTTCGATGCTGTTTTGCGGGCCTCGCGCCTTGAGCAAGGGCATGTCGATGGGGTCCATGAGGGATTCTTTCGCCAGCAACATGGCCTTTTCTGCGGTACCACCGATGCCCAACCCCAGCATGCCGGGGGGGCACCAGCCTGCACCCATGGTGGGAACCGTTTTGAGGACCCAGTCCACGATGGAGTCGGAGGGATTGAGCATGATGAATTTCGATTTGTTTTCCGACCCACCCCCTTTGGCGGCCACAGTGATGTCCACCTGGTTGCCTGGCACCAGAAAAACATGCAGGACGGCCGGCGTGTTGTCGCGGGTGTTGCGTCGGGTTCCGGCCGGATCAGCCAATACCGAGGCCCGCAGGGGATTATCGGGGTTCAGGTAAGCGCGTCGTACCCCCTCGTTGACCAAATCCTCCAGTGCAAGCTGAGTATTGAAGCGAACATTCATGCCGATCTTCATGAATACATTCACGATTCCGGTGTCCTGACACAGGGGGCGACGGCCCTCGGCACAGAGGCGGGAGTTGGTCAGGATCTGGGCAATGGCATCGCGCGCTGCCGGTGATTGCTCCGCCTCGTAAGCTTGGCCCAGTGCCCGGATGTAGTCCAGGGGGTGATAGCAGGAAATATACTGCAGCGCAGCAGCAAGGCTTTCGATGAGGTGTTCCGGGTCGATCAGTACGGTGGGGGCAAGGGATGGGGGGGTAGTCACTGCATGGGCTCCTGAAGAGATTCAGCCAAGTCGTTACTCTACCAGAACAAGGCGCGCTCCTCTTGCTTTGTGTTCAGGCTATAATGCCGGCTTCCTGCCGGATTTGGATGCAGGGGCCAATGAGTCGAATCTAACGAGAGGGAGGTTTCATGTCTACGGAAGTTCTGCACCACGAACATCGGTTGTTTACGCCAGATCCATCTTTTGTGGCACAGGCCAACGTTTCCGGCATGGAAGCGTACCACGCCCTGTGTGCCGAGGCACGGCAGGATCCCGATGCATTCTGGGGACGGTTGGCCAAGGAACATCTCTATTGGCAGCGCCCGTTTACCAAGGTGTTGGACGAATCCAATCCCCCTTTCTTCAAGTGGTTTGAAGATGGTTTGACCAACGCCTCCTATAACTGTCTGGAGCGCCAGCTGCAAAAGGGCAATGCCCAGAAGACCGCTATCCTGTTTGAGGCAGATGATGGCAGCGTGACCAGCATCACCTATCAGGCGCTGTACGCGCGTGTCTGCCGCTTTGCCAACGGGCTCAAAGCGTTGGGGGTGGGCAAAGGTGACCGCGTCGTCATTTATATCCCCATGTCCATCGAAGGGGTGGTGGCCATGCAGGCTTGTGCGCGCCTTGGCGCGACGCATTCGGTCGTGTTTGGTGGCTTTTCTGCCAAATCCTTGCAGGAGCGGATTGTGGACGTGGGGGCGACAGCCCTGATCACCGCGGACGAACAGCGTCGTGGCGGTAAAAGTCTGCCCTTGAAGACCATCGTGGACGATGCGTTTGCCCTGGGGGGATGTGAAGCCCTCAAGACGGTGGTGATCTATCAGCGCACCGGAGGAAACATTCCCTTCGTGGCCGGTCGCGACCACTGGATGCACGCCGTGGAGGAAGGGCAACCCGAAACCTGTGAACCCGAGTGGGTGAGTGCCGAGCATCCCCTGTTCGTGCTGTATACGTCCGGCTCCACCGGAAAACCCAAAGGGGTGCAACATTCCACCGGGGGCTATCTGCTGTGGGCCTCACTCACCATGACCTGGGTTTTTGATATCAAGCCGGCGGATGTGTTCTGGTGTACCGCCGATATTGGTTGGGTAACCGGCCATTCCTACATTGCTTATGGTCCCCTGGCGGTGGGGGCCACACAGGTGGTGTTTGAAGGGGTTCCCACCTATCCCAACGCCGGGCGTTTCTGGGACATGATTGCGCGCCACGGGGTGACGGTGTTTTATACCGCCCCCACCGCCATCCGTTCCCTGATCAAGGCGTCTGACGCCGATCCTGCGGCCCATCCGCGCAATTTCAATCTCTCCACCTTGCGTTTGTTGGGATCGGTGGGAGAACCCATCAATCCCGAAGCCTGGATGTGGTACCACAAAAACGTGGGACAGGAACGCTGTCCCATCGTGGATACCTTCTGGCAGACTGAAACCGGCGGCCACATGATTACCCCTTTACCGGGGGCCACCCCGCTGGTTCCCGGGTCCTGCACGCTGCCTCTGCCCGGTATCGAAGCGGCCATCGTGGATGAAACCGGGCATGATATGCCCAATGGTCAAGGAGGAATTCTGGTGGTGAAGCGTCCCTGGCCATCCATGATCCGGACCATCTGGGGCGACCCCGAACGCTTCCAGAAAAGCTATTACCCGTCCGAGTTGCAAGGTTACTATCTGGCCGGTGATGGAGCGATTCGGGATGAGAAGACCGGCTATTTCACCATTACCGGGCGCATCGATGACGTGCTGAACGTCTCCGGTCACCGCATGGGAACCATGGAAATCGAATCCGCACTGGTGGCCAACCCCTTGGTGGCAGAAGCGGCAGTGGTGGGTCGGCCGGATGACATGACCGGAGAAGCCATCGTGGCCTACGTGGTGCTCAAGCAGGCACGTCCTGAGGGGGACGAGGCCAAGAAGATCGCCACCGAATTGCGCAATTGGGTTGGTAAGGAAATCGGCCCCATTGCCAAACCCAAGGAAATTCGTTTTGGAGATAACCTCCCCAAAACCCGTTCCGGAAAAATCATGCGCCGGTTGCTGCGCGTCATTGCCAAAGGTGACGAAATCACGCAAGATGTTTCCACGCTGGAAAACCCTGCCATCCTGAGTCAATTGAAAGAAACCCTGTAGGCCATTCCCGGGTGAGACTGCTCAACCGTTATCTTGCCCGGGAAGTCTTGTTTGGCACGGGGCTGGTTTTTGCAGCCCTGATTTTTTTGTTTTCCTTCTTTGATCTGATTCATGAACTGAATGATCTGGGCAAAGGCAGTTACCAGATCTGGCAGATGTTCGTGTTTGTAACCCTGGCCATTCCCGGCCATGCCTATGAGCTGTTTCCCATTGCCACCCTCATTGGCACCCTGTACGGATTGAGTAATCTGGCGGTGCATTCAGAAATCACCGTCATGCGTGCCTCGGGCATGTCCCGTAATCGATTGGCTTTGGCGCTGATGCGCGTGGGCGTGATGTTTGTTTTGGCTGCTTTCCTGTTGGGTGAGTTCCTCATGCCGGTTTCGGAGGAAGCCGCACAGCAATGGCGCTTGAAGGCCCTCAATAATTTCGTGGCCACTCAATTTCGGTCTGGCATCTGGGTGAAGGACCAAGGCAGTTTCATCAATGTACGTGAACTCATGCCAGACAACTCCCTGCGCGATCTGCGCATTTACGACTTCGATGCAGAGCGCCGTTTGCGTCGTATCAGCACCGCGCATAAGGCGGTTTATCTGCAAGACCACCAATGGTTGTTGACCGATGTGCAGCGCACCGTGTTTTCAGAGCAGGGGGTGAGTGTGACCTTTGATGATCAAATCACCTGGAACTCCGTCATTACCCCGCAAGTGATGTCCACCCTGCTGGTAGAACCCGAGCAGATGTCCGTGTGGAATCTGTTGGGGTATATCCGGCATTTACGGGATAACCGGCAGCAGACGGTGCGTTTTGAAATTGCCGAATGGAGCAAGATGCTTTATCCCTTTTCCATTCTGGTGATGATGCTGCTGGCCTTGCCCTTTGCCTTGCAACGGCCCAGGACAGGCGCTGTTGGGATGCGCATCATGATCGGAATCGGGTTGGGACTAGGATTTTATTTGTTTGGGCGTTTTTTTTCTTATTTGGGCCAAATCAACAGCTGGAACCCGGCCTTGAGCGGTCTGGCGCCCAGCTTGATCTTTTTGGCGCTGGCTTTTTTTCTGGGCTGGTGGACCGAACGCAACGCCTGAATGTCCCTAAGGGTCGGTGCAGTGGGTTGTCATTACTAGCCCGACGGTCGGGCCTTCAAGTAGGGTAAGTCACCCGGATCAGGCGCAATCCCAGTAATCGGTCGTGCAGAAACTGTCCCTCGCGGTCGAAAGCAACCCATAACAGACTGAAGCCGGACAACCAGCCCACCCAGGCTAGCAGGTAACGCAAAAAGCAGCGCGACCAGGAAGGCGGCTGTTGTGTCTGATCTACCAGCTGCAGACGCCAGGTTTTCATGGGCACCGTTTGCCCGCTGCGGTGCCAGAAGTAACTAAAATACCATCCCAGAACCACAAACAGATACAGGCGATAGCCTATCCGGAATTCGGGGTGTTGCCCATAATGCGTCACCATGACGAAGGGCAAACCTGCTGCCATGAGAATGCCTGCCACGATCAGTATTTCGTAAATCATGCAAACCAGTCGGGGCCATAAGGGAAGACGGATAGGCATCAGTAGGAGAGTCCTGGAACGGGCGCCGGCAAATGGCCCTGCGCGGTTGCTGGTGGGCTGCCCGGGGGGGCGGAGAGTGGGGTTATCGGAGGAACTGGAGCGGCGGGCACGGCAACAGTTCCTGCGCCCGATGCCGACGGCACAACGGCTGTTTGGCCCTGAGCGGGTGCGACAAGCGGTTTTGCCTGTAGCCGTGATTTCACCTGGGCGCGTTTTTCAGGGGGGAGGCTGCGCCAGGTTTTGAAATTCTGGCGCGCGGTTTCGCGCTGCTCCCGAGGCAGGTGAGTCCACTCGGGAATCCGGGCTTGAAAGCGGGCCTGTTCTGCTGGTGTCAGCTGAGGATAATGTTTGGCGGCATTGACCAGGCGCACCCGTTGGGTTTGGGTGAGCGTGTCCCAGTCTTTTTTGGCGGGCGCCAGAATGGCCTTTTGATCCGGACTCAGGGCATCCCAGCGCAAAAGATTTCCCTGACTCCAGGAAGGGGTCCAGGCACCAAGCAGAAGCGCAAACAGGATGATTAACGCGTTTCTTGCAGCCATGCCCCGAAATCTTTTTGCGCAAACGTTTGTGGCGAAATCTCGCTGGAGAGTAGCTTGGCATCCAGTTGGCCGTTATCGTCATCGCTATCGCCCGACCAGTCTCCCAACATGTAAATCGTGAGTGCCATGAGCAGGGTGACCCCCATCATGCGCAGGAACGCAGTGCCCTGGTGACCTCTGGGGTGAAACGCGCTGCGACCATGGGGATGATGAACATGGGCGGAAGCCAGCACGTCGAATCGTAGCGGCTGTTGTGCCATGGGGACCTGTGCCAGAGCCTTCTGGCGCAGGGCGTACAAGCGCCCAGCCTGCTCCGGGCCAAGCTGGCTGATCCCCTCATCCAGCTGGCGAATGATGCGCTGGGCCATGTCGAATTCGTTCATAGGGTAATCCCTCGGGCAGCTAGTAGGACAGACAAAGAATGCACCGCCCGCGAGCAATGTGTTTTGACACTGCCTTGCGAGCAACCCATGATTGCAGCAGTTTCTGCCACGTCCATCTCTTCCCAGTAACGCAGCAGGAAAGCTTCTCGTTGACGCGCCGGAAGTTTTTCCAGAGCTTTTTCGATCTCTGAAAAAATCTGTTTTTGGTTCAATGTGTTGTAAGGGGTTTCTGAAGCGTTACTGCCGGAGTTGTCGGGGGGGGCTGATTCCAGAATATCGTAATCGTCGCTTTCATCCTGCGACTGGAACATGCTGGCCAGGGGGGTCCACCAGGCGCGAATCTTGGAGCGCCGAAAATGATCGTGGATGGTATTTTGCAGGATGCGCTGAAATAGGGGAGGCAACTCCCCTGGGGGTTGTGCATGATATTTTTCCGTCAGTTTCAGCATGGCCTCCTGAACGATGTCCAGCGCGGCCGCTTCATCGCGAACGGCGTAAAGGGCATGCTTCAAGGCTCGGCGTTCCACGCTGGCCAGAAAATCGGATAACTCCACGGGTGAAGCCAGAATATTTCTCCTGATGAAATCCTGTTCAAGAAAGTATAAACCTTGACCAAATCTTCCGGAATCTTTACCCTACAAGGTTTTCAGTGGTAGAACCATGCGACTCTCCGGTGCAGAAATTACAATCCAGTGCCTCCAGGAAGAGGGTGTCGAATACGTTTTCGGTTACCCCGGCGGGGCTGTCTTATACATCTATGATGCCCTGTTTAATCAGGACAAGGTCAAACATATTCTCGTGCGCCACGAACAGGCAGCTGTTCATGCGGCCGATGGCTATGCGCGGGCCAACGGCCGGCCGGGCGTTGCTCTGGTCACCAGCGGACCTGGGGTCACCAATGCGGTGACAGGAATCGCCACGGCCTACATGGACTCCATCCCTCTGGTCATCATTTCAGGCCAGGTTCCGGTTCCTGCCATTGGGCTGGATGCCTTCCAGGAAGTGGATACGGTGGGGATTACGCGGCCCTGCGTCAAGCATAATTTTCTGGTAAAGAACGTGGCTGACCTGGCCAGTACCATCAAGAAGGCCTTTTATCTGGCCGCTTCGGGACGACCAGGGCCGGTCTTGGTGGATATTCCCAAGGACGTATCGCAACAGATTGCGGAATTCGAATATCCCAAAACCCTCAGCCTGCGTTCCTATAACCCGGTCACCAAGGGGCATTCCGGGCAAATTCGCAAGGCGGTGCAAATGTTGATGGAAGCCCGTCGTCCCATGATTTATGTGGGCGGCGGTGCCGTGCTGGGAGAAGCCTCCGACGCCTTGACCCACATGGTCCGTCAATTGGGCTATCCCTGTACGAATACCTTGATGGGTCTGGGCGCCTATCCCGGAACCGACCCCCAGTTTTTGGGGATGCTGGGCATGCACGGAACCTACGAAGCCAACCTGGCCATGCAACACAGTGATGTGCTACTGGCCGTGGGGGCGCGATTCGATGATCGGGTCATTGGCAATCCCCAACATTTTTTTACTGAAGAACGGCGCATCATCCATATCGATATCGACCCGTCTTCCATTTCCAAGCGCGTGCGTGTGGATGTACCCATCGTGGGCAACATCTCCGATGTTCTGGAAGAGATGCAGAAATTGATCGATGCTTCCACGGTTCAGGCAGATCCCGTAGCCCTCAAGGCTTGGTGGACTCAGATTGGTGAATGGCGTGCACGCGATTGCCTGCGTTATGACCGTGCCAATCAAACCGTCATCAAGCCCCAGTCCGTGGTAGAAAAACTGTATGAGGTCACACGCGGCGAGGCCATCGTGACCTCCGACGTGGGTCAGCATCAGATGTGGGCGGCCCAATATTACAAATTCGACAAGCCCAGACGCTGGATCAATTCTGGTGGCCTGGGCACCATGGGTTTTGGATTGCCGGCGGCCATGGGTGCTCAACTGGCTTACCCCGAAGCCACGGTAGCCTGTGTAACGGGTGAAGCCAGTATTCAGATGTGCATACAGGAATTGTCTACCTGCAAGCAATATCACCTACCCGTAAAAATCATCAATTTGAATAACCGTTATCTGGGCATGGTGCGTCAATGGCAGCAGATTCTGCATGGTAACCGCTATTCCGAATCGTACATGGATGCCCTGCCCGACTTTGTGAAACTGGCGGAAAGTTATGGCCATGTGGGCATGCGCATCGATCGTCCGGCAGATGTGGAGCCGGCCTTGCGGGAGGCCTTTGCCCTGAAGGATCGGGTCGTGTTCATGGATTTTCAAACGGATCAAACCGAAAACGTGTTCCCAATGGTCAAGGCCGGTCAAGGTCTGACGGAAATGCTGTTGGGTGCAGAAGATCTGTAAAGACATTTAAGGGATAGACGAAAACCATCATGCGGCATATTTTGTCATTATTACTGGAAAACGAAGCGGGGGCTCTGTCCCGGGTTTCCGGACTGTTTTCTGCGCGCGGCTACAATATCGAATCGCTTACTGTGGCGCCCACCGAGGATCCCACCCTCTCTCGAATGACCATCGTGACCCGTGGGTCTGACGAGATCATCGAACAGATCACCAAGCAATTGAACAAACTGGTAGATGTGGTCAAGGTGTTCGATCTCAATGAGGGCAAGCATATCGAGCGCGAACTCATGCTGGTCAAGGTGCGTGCCGAGGGCAAAGACCGGGAAGAAATCAAGCGCACGGCCGATATTTTCCGGGGCCGTATCGTGGATGTCACAGAACGCACGTACATCATCGAACTCACAGGTCCACGTGACAAACTGGACGCCTTTTTGGAGGCCATCGACAGCACGCATATTCTGGAAACCGTGCGTACCGGTGCTTCGGGCATTGGACGCGGCGAGTGGATCCTGCGGGTTTGATGTAACCAGCCTCAGTCCTTAACTTGTATATTGGAGATTAGTGAATGAATGTGTATTACGACAAGGACGCCGACCTTTCCCTGATTCGTGGAAAAAAGGTCACCATCATCGGGTATGGCTCCCAGGGGCATGCCCATGCCAATAATCTGAAAGATTCTGGCGTGGACGTGACGGTGGCCCTGCGCGCCGGGGGGGGCTCCTGGAAAAAAGCCGAAGCCGCAGGGTTGCAAGTCAAGGAAGTGGCCTCCGCGGTCAAGGATGCCGACCTGATCATGGTGTTGTTACCAGACGAAACACAACCCGAGGTGTACCAAACGGCGATTGCACCGCACATCAAATCTGGTGCGGCCCTGGCCTTTGCCCATGGGTTCAACATTCATTTCGGTCAGATTGTGCCGCGCACAGACATCGATGTCATCATGATCGCCCCCAAGGGGCCTGGTCACCTGGTGCGCTCCACCTACACGCAGGGCGGCGGGGTTCCCAGTCTGATCGCTGTGCATCAGGATGCAACCGGGCGTGCTCGTGACCTGGCCTTGTCCTATGCTTCGGCCAACGGGGGCGCTCGGGCCGGCGTCATCGAAACCAGCTTTCGGGAAGAAACCGAAACCGACCTGTTCGGCGAACAGGCCGTGTTATGTGGGGGCACCACAGCCCTGGTCCAGGCCGGATTCGACACCCTGGTGGAAGCAGGCTATGCTCCGGAAATGGCGTACTTCGAATGTCTGCACGAATTGAAATTGATCGTGGATTTGATGTACGAAGGCGGGATCGCCAATATGCGCTACTCCATTTCCAACACGGCCGAATATGGCGACTTTACGCGTGGTCCTCGCATCATCACCGAACAAACCCGGGCAGAAATGCGCCGTATCCTGAAGGAAATCCAGAGCGGCCAGTTTGCCAAGGAATTCATTCTCGAAAATCGCGCTGGCGCGGCTTCGCTGCATGCCATGCGTCGTTTGGGGGCCGAGCAGAAAATCGAGCAGGTGGGTTCCAGGCTGCGCAGCATGATGCCCTGGATCAGCAAGAACAAGCTGGTTGACCACAGCAAGAATTAAACTTGAATCCTTACCCCCATCCTCTGATTGCCAAAGAGGGCTGGCTCATCCTGGCACTGGCACTGTCTTTGGCGGCGTTGGTGCAAGCCTGGGCTGGCGTGGTGTGGGCGTGGCCGCTGTGGCTCGTGGCCCTGTTTGTGCTGCAATTCTTTCGGGATCCGGGACGTATTGCACCCTCTGGTGAAGATTTGATTCTGGCACCGGCCGATGGCCGGATCGTGGCTGTTTTGCCGTGCGTCGACCCCTACCGTCAGTGCCCTGCCGTAAAGATCAGCGTGTTCATGAATGTCTTCAACGTGCACTCCAATCGCAGCCCGGTGCAGGGACTTGTGCGCCAGGTCACTTATCACCCCGGGTTGTTTGTCAATGCGGATCTCGACAAGGCCTCCGAGGCCAATGAACGCAATGCCATCGTGCTGGAAACGCCGCAGGGCCATCATCTGACCTGTGTGCAGGTGGCCGGCCTGATAGCGCGGCGGATATTGTGTTATGTCGCACAAGGTGACCACCTGCTGGCTGGACAGCGTTATGGTTTCATTCGCTTCGGGTCCCGTGTGGATCTCTATCTTCCGCCGGAGGTCCGCGTCTGTGTGACCATCGGGGATAAGGTAAGGGCCACACACTCCGTGTTGGCGCAGTGGCCGGCGCTTGCCTGACCCCGCAAACCGTCTAGATGCCAGCGCTTACTCACTCAGGAGCAAGATGTGAGTTATTCTGATTCAGAAAAACCAACGGTAGGCGCAACACCGCGTGGGCGCGGCATTTACCTGCTCCCCAATCTGTTCACTACCGCTGCGCTCTTTGCAGGGTTTTTTGCCATCGTGCAAGGCATGAACGGCGATTTTGAAGCGGCAGCCCAGGCCATTTTCATTGCCATGGTCCTGGATGGACTGGACGGACGGGTGGCCCGTCTTACGCATACCCAAAGTGCCTTTGGGGCCGAGTATGACAGCCTCTCCGACATGGTGTCTTTCGGTGCTGCACCCTCACTGG
This sequence comes from Ferrovaceae bacterium, assembly GCA_027449685.1. Lineage (GTDB taxonomy): Bacteria > Pseudomonadota > Gammaproteobacteria > Burkholderiales > Ferrovaceae > JAJZHV01. The sequence goes on from DAIDLC010000001.1 coordinate 152,594, forward strand.
TCATTTATGAATGGGCTTTGCGGGGCATGGGCAAACTGGGTTGGATTGCAGCGTTCATCTACTGTGCGGGGGCCGCTTTACGATTGGCCCGTTTCAATACCCAGTTGGGAATTGCCGACAAGCGCTGGTTTACGGGATTGCCCAGCCCTTCGGCGGCCGCTTTGCTGGCCGGAATGGTGTGGGTGTTGCAAGGGGACTACCAGATTGCCGGCAGCAGGATTTCCGGACTCGTCTGGTGCGTGACGGTATTTGCCGGCTTGTCCATGGTGTCGAATATCAAATTCTACAGTTTCAAAGATCTCAATTTTCGGCATAGCGTGCCGTTTTGGGCCGCGTTATTGGTTTTGCTGGGGTTTGTGGTGATCAGTCTGGACCAGGCGCGGGTGCTTTGGTCGTTTTTTCTGGTGTATTCGGGTTCGGGGTATGTCATGTGGTTGGTGCGCACGGTTGGGCGTCGTCGCAAGCGCCAGGGCGCAGCGCGCAGCGCCGAGGCTACGGCCAAAAACGATGCACGGCCTCCGGTTGATCTTTGATTGCAAAAGACAGACGAAAAAAAAGGCGGATCTAGGATCCGCCTGTAACCTAGGGTTGATAACCCCAACTGCACTGTCTGCCCATTCAAGATAACAAAACACGCGCAAAAATGTGTTTAAAATCTGTATCTCAATTGTAAAAAAAATTTACCTTCTCCGGAGTCGTGTCCGCTTGAACTGGTTGGAGATGTTTGTTCCAGGTTGCCAACGGGGTGCTGCTCTGCTCCTTGCCCTCCTGGTTTGTGCGGCGCAAGCTGCGGATGAATCCATCGTGGCAGCCTCTCATCCGCTCGCGGCTGAAGCCGGCGCGCGTATCCTGCGCGCCGGAGGTAATGCTGTGGATGCGGCCGCGGCCGTGCAATTTGCGCTCAACGTGGTAGAGCCTCAATCCTCGGGGCTGGGGGGGGGCGCCTTCATGCTCATTTATCTGGCCAAGACCGGGCAAACCATTGCTCTGGATGCCCGTGAAGAGGCCCCTCGTCGCGCTACGGCCGATCAGTTTGCCGGGCATGATTTTCAGGATAATTCCACCAATGGCATTGCAGTGGGTGTTCCAGGAACCTTGGCGGGTTTTGCCCAGATGCAGCAACGCTGGGGTAAAAAATCCCTGGCCCAGGTGATGGAGCCGGCCATCGAACTGGCGCGGGAGGGCTTTGCCATTACCCCCTATTTGGCACATGCCTTGCAAAGCCCCAGGGCGGCTTTGCAACCCGAAACGCGGGCCCTGTTTCGCCATCCGGATGGAACGCCCTTGGCCCAAGGGGAATGGTTGCGCCAACCGGCCCTGGCCCGCACCTTCTCCCTGCTGGCCCGCCAGGGGCCGGCGGGGTTTTATCGGGGGGCCATGGCCCGGGCGATCGTGGCCGCACAACACCGCACGCGTCTGGGGCCTGCGGGGCGTGGACGCATGACCCTTGCCGACCTGGCGCACTATCAGCCCCGATTTCTGACTCCGCTGGAGGGGCATTACCGTCATTATGATATTCTGACCATGCCTCCGCCCTCCTCGGGCGGTGTGGCCTTGTTGCAGGCGCTGGGGATGCTGGAGCGCTTTCCCCTGGCGCAGCAGCCTTCCTGGACCTTGGGAGAGCCCACCGCTACCCATGTCACCATCGAAGCCTTGCGCCTGGCGCTGGCGGACCGCGAGCGCTGGCTGGGTGACCCTGAGGAGAGTGCCATTCCGGTGCAACAGCTGCTGGATCCTGCTTATCTGCGCACACGCAGTCAACTGATTGCCCCCACACAACGTATCCGGCAAATCGTTCCCGGGGAAACGCAGCCAGAGGGCGGGCAAACCACCCACTTCAGTATCGTCGATGCCCAAGGCAACGTGGTGAGTTGCACCACGACCGTGGAATCCTTGTGGGGGTCGGGCATCATGGTGCCAGGCTACGGGTTCATGCTCAACAACGAATTGACCGATTTCAACCGCTTGCCTCATGCGGGGCCCGATGATCCAGGCGCTAACGATGTGCACCCCGGGATGCGCCCGCGCAGCAGCATGACGCCGGTCCTTGTGTTTTCCGGGGGGCAATGGCGCATGGCCTATGGTTCGCCGGGTGGCGTCACCATCATCAGTACGGTTCTGGAAATGACCGAGGATCTGCTGGATGGCGCTCTTCCGGCGGCACAGGCCATAGCCCGACCCCGTTTTGCCGTACTGGATGCGGCAGGAAAAACCTTGCTCGAGCCGCGGTGGCCGCAGGCCGGACAGCAGGCCTTGCAGGCCCTGGGGCACTCGTTATGGCCCTCCCCCGACCCCCTGGGTTCGATTCAGATCGTGGGTGTGGATGAGCCTTCCGGACGACGCTGGGGTGCAGCGGATGCGCGGCGCGAAGGAACGGTCATCCGGGTTTGGGTGGGCCCTTGAGTTTACGGGGCACTTTCAATACCTAAACGCTGTACACCCAGATTTTGAGCCAGTGACAACACCATGGCGACATGGGCGTAAGAGGATTCCATGGCGGCTTGCAGATGAATGGGGGGTTGTGGGTTTTGGGCTGCCACCTCCTTCAAATGTTGCATCAAATCAGCGCGGTCCTGCAACGGGACGTGATTCCACCATAAACGATCAGAAGCATCCAGGCTCAAATCAACCGCCTCGGGGGTTGGCTTGTTGGGTGTTGATACGCCCTGGGCTGGCAGTTGCAACAGGGCTGCGTGGTGCTGGGTTGGAACGGTGATGATGAGCATGATCAGTAACACCAGCATGACATCGATCAACGGTGTGGTGTTGATTTCCAGCATCAAATCGGGTTCTCTGGACCGGGGCTGAAGGCTTTTTACGCGGGGGGAGCTCATGGTGTGGGCGTGGGTTCGGTGACAAAACTGACCTGTGACAAGCCCAGGTCTTTACAGGCGTGGAGAATTAGCGCGAAGGGTTTGAAGTGGGCCCGGTAATCGCCACGAATTTGCACGATGGGGTGGGGATTGTCTTGCAGCACGCGCGCGAGTTGTGGTCTGACTTGTTCGGGCGGTAGTGCTTGCTGCTCCAGATACAGTTGACCGGACTGGTCCACGGACAGATGCAGTGTATGCGGACGAGCGGGATCGGGTTGACTGTTTTCGTGGGGAAGCTTGACGGGTACGGTGTGAATGACCACCGGAATGGTGATGAGGAAAATGATCAGCAGCACCAACATCACATCCACCAGTGGCGTAGTGTTGATGGTGGCGATGACGGAGTCTTCCCCGTCTTCCCCTTCGAGCAGGTTGTTCATCGCCATGGGTCAAGGTTCCGCGGTCGAGTGCAGAATCACGGTTTACGAGCGCGCCAGCGAGGGATCGTCGGCGCCGTTGCGCGAGCCCCCCAGCAACACGCCCAACAGGTCGGCTCCGAAAGCGCGGATCTGGTCCATGGCAATTCGATTGCGCCGCACCAGCGTGTTATAGCCCAGAACGGCAGGAACCGCCACGGCCAAACCCATGGCGGTCATGATGAGTGATTCGCCAACCGGCCCCGCCACTTTTTCGATGGAAGCCTGCCCGGCAATGCCGATGGCCGTGAGGGCATGGTAAATTCCCCACACGGTGCCAAACAATCCCACAAATGGGGCCGTGGAGCCAACCGTGGCCAGAAAAGTGAGACCCTCCTGCAAACTGTTCTGGGCTTCGCTGACGGAACGGTCCAGCGTCATGGTGACCCAACTGGGGCGATCGATCTGTTCCATCAAGGGCCCCTCATGATGCGCCATGGCCTGCAGGCCCTGCTGGGCAATCTGTCGGTACAAGCTGTCGGCAGACAGTCGGGACATCCCTTCCAGGACCGATCGCGCTTGCCAGAAATCACTACGCATCTCCTTGCCTTGACGCAACAGGCGGCTTTGCGCGATCAAACGGGAAATCAGGATGTACCAGCTACCCATGGACATGCTGACCAGAATCAGCAGCGTACCGCGCGCAATCCAGTCGCCGCTTTGCCACAGGGATTGAAGTCCGTAGGGGTTGGTGATGACATCAGTGGGCATAGAGGCTCCAGTGGGAATTCATTGATCCAGGGTAAACACGAGGGCTTGATCCACCAGAAAAGGTTCCGGGTTGGTGGCAAAGCGAAAACGTTTCACATAATCCAGTGCCAGGGCGTCAAACAGACCCGCCGGGGTGGATTGGCGTATTGTGGCATCGGTAACCTGTCCATCCGGGGCCACGCTCAGGCGAATCAAGACTTTGCCGGAGAGACCTTCGCGCCGGGCTGCACGGGGATAACGCCGTTGCAGTTCTTCCAGAGGGGGCATGTAAATGGGGCTGATCCCATGGCGCAAGGGTTTGCCCTGGGGCAAGTTCGGCGTGGAAAAGTTCCTGTCGGGTGGTGCAGGGACCTGCGGTGTGCTGACGGGATTACTGGCCATCGGGGCAACGGGGAGCGCAGTGATGGGTGCTGGCGCCACGGCAGGGGGTGGAGGCGGAGGGGGCAGGGGTCTGGGTAAAGGGGACGCGGGTCGAAGTTTCATCAACACTGGGGGCGGCGGCGGAGCGGGCTGTAGCGGTTGGAGCAGATTTACCACCAGGGTTTTGGGCTCGATTCGGGGCAGCGGATGGGGCGCCAAACCCTGCATCAGCAGGGCCAGCAGCAAAGCGTGCAAAATAACCACCAGCAGGGCACTGAGACGTTTCCCGGACCCCGGGGGTTGTGCTACAAAAGTATTCATGGGCTGCATTATACGCAAAACTGGAAAGCCTTCAGGGATCGGGGGCGACACGCCGCAGGGTATGGATAAAGACTTGCACAACCGGTTGATTCGTCTGTACAATGCTGGGCTTTCCTCACGTGATAAAAGTTTTGGAGAACCACATGGCTGCAACTGCCGCCCAGAAAGCACAAATTATGGCTGAATACCAGCGCGCCGCGAACGACACCGGGTCCCCCGAGGTGCAAATCGCCCTGCTCACCGGTCGTATCAATCAGCTCACCGATCATTTCAAAACCCACGTCAAGGATCACCACTCCCGCCGTGGTCTGCTCAAGATGGTGAGCCAGCGGCGCAGCCTGCTGGATTATCTGAAGCGTAAAAATCTGGACGGCTACCGTCAATTGATTGGTCGCCTGGGTATCCGCAAGTAATTTCCGGGTGTTGCCCCATCGAATTCCGAATCGCCGCGGTGTGATCCCAGCTGATCGCACCGTTTTTTTTTCTGACGCTGCCTTATCAATGAGGATGTTCGCGTGAATCCAATTCGTAAATCGTTTCAATTTGGACGCCATCAAGTGCTGCTGGAGACGGGCGAAATCGCTCGTCAGGCAGACGGTGCCGTCATGGTGACCATGGAAGATACCGTGGTTCTGGTGACTTGCGTGGCCTTGAAAACGGCCAAACCCGGACAGGATTTTTTCCCCTTGACGGTGGATTATCAGGAACGATTTTATGCCGGGGGGCGAATTCCGGGCGGGTTCTTCAAGCGGGAAGGACGCCCTTCGGAAAAGGAAACCTTAACCTCGCGCCTGATCGATCGTCCCCTGCGGCCTCTCTTCCCGGAGGGGTTTTACAATGAGGTGCAGATCATTGCCACGGTCATGTCCAGTAACAACGAAATCGATTCGGACATTCCCGCCCTGATCGGCGCCTCGGCCGCCGTGGCATTGGCAGGCATCCCTTTCAACGGCCCCATTGGCGCTGCCCGCGTGGGCTATATCAATGGGGAATATGTGCTCAACCCCACCGCAACCGAGTTACAGACTTCGCAGATGAATCTGGTGGTGGCCGGCACCAGCGAGGCGGTGCTCATGGTGGAATCAGAAGCCAATGAGTTACCCGAAGACGTCATGTTGGGCGCTGTGGTCTTTGGACACCAGCAAATGCAGGTGGCCATCGAGGCCATCAACGAGCTGGCTGACGAGGCCGGCAAAGACCCCTGGGATTGGCAAGCACCCGCCCGAGACGAACAACTGATTGCGCGCATTCGCGAATTGGCGCTGGAAGATCTCAAACAAGCGTACGCCATTCGTGCCAAGCAGGCCCGAACCGAGCGTGTTTCCGAGATCCGCAAAAACACCCTGGAAGCCGTCCTGCCGGCCGACGCCGATGCTGATACCCAAAATCGCATCAAGGGACTGTTCGGCGATCTGGAGGCCCATATCGTCCGTTCCCAGATTCTGGATGGAGAGCCCCGTATCGATGGGCGCGACACACGCACCGTGCGCCCCATTTCCATTCGTGTGGGCGTGTTGCCCCGCACCCATGGTTCGGTGCTCTTTACCCGTGGCGAAACCCAGGCACTGGTGGTGGCCACGCTGGGTACCGGGCGTGATGAGCAAATCATCGATGCGCTGCAGGGTGAATACAAGGACCGATTCATGTTGCATTACAATTTCCCCCCTTATTCCACGGGTGAAACGGGTCGTGTGGGAAGTCCAAAGCGGCGGGAAATTGGCCACGGTCGCTTGGCCAAGCGGGCTCTGGTGGCCACTTTGCCGAGTCCGGAAGAATTTGGGTACACCCTGCGTGTCGTTTCCGAAATTACCGAATCCAATGGTTCCAGCTCCATGGCCTCGGTGTGTGGTGGATCACTGGCGCTCATGGATGCGGGGGTGCCGGTAAAAGCGCATACGGCCGGTGTGGCCATGGGCCTGATCAAGGAAGGTAACCGCTTCGCCGTGCTAACCGATATCCTGGGAGACGAGGACCATCTGGGGGACATGGATTTCAAGGTGGCAGGCACCGAACGGGGTGTCACCGCCTTGCAGATGGATATCAAGATTACCGGAATTACCAAGGAAATCATGCAAGTGGCATTGGCCCAGGCCAAAGAGGGGCGCATGCATATCCTGGGGATCATGAAACAGGCGGTTCCCATGACGCGTCAGGAATTATCCAGTTATGCGCCGCGAATCATCACCATCAAGATCAATCCGGAAAAAATCCGGGATGTTATTGGCAAAGGGGGCGCAGTGATTCGGGCCCTGACGGAAGAAACAGGCACCACCATCGACATCCAGGATGATGGCACGGTCAATATTGCCTGTTTGAGTTCTGAAGCGGGCGCACTGGCCAAAAAACGGATCGAGGATCTGACGGCCAACGTGGAGGTGGGACGCGTGTATGAGGGTACCGTGCTAAAACTTCTGGACTTTGGGGCAATCGTCAGTGTGTTGCCGGGACGTGACGGTTTGTTGCATATCTCGCAAATCGCCAACGAGCGGGTCAACGCGGTGTCGGATTACCTGAAAGAAGGGCAACAGGTCAAGGTCAAGGTGCTGGAGGCCGACGAAAAGGGGCGTTTGCGTCTCAGTATGAAAGCCTTGCTGGAAAACGCTGCTCCCGCCACAACTACCGACTAACCCCAGCCACATTGCGCCCGTCTGCCGGGATGGGCGCATGTGTTTACCCGAATGCGTGCTAGAATCCTCCGGCAGGCGCAGTCACTCGAAGTACCGGGACATTTTTTGGACCCTCATCGATACGGTTTTAAAACTATGGTAGAAGCCACTCTCAAGCACTTTGCTCCCTACGTCCCCAAAAAGGGCGAGGAGTATATGAACAAGAAGCAACTCGCCCACTTTCGTCACATGCTGGAGGAGTGGAAGTCGGAGCTAAGCCAGGATATCGATCGTACGGTGCATACCATGCAGGATGAGGCCACGGTCTTTGCCGATCCCAACGATCGGGCCAGTCAGGAATCCGATATGGCGCTGGAATTGCGTAACCGGGACCGGGAACGCAAATTGATCAAAAAGATCGATGAGACGATCGCCAAGATCGATGCCGAGGAATACGGCTACTGCAACAGTTGTGGCGTGGAAATTGGTTTGCAGCGTTTGCAGGCACGCCCCACCGCCAGCTTGTGCATCGATTGCAAGCAGCTCGAAGAAATGCGCGAACGGCAAGTGGCCAAGTAGGGTCCCAGGCCAGAGAGGACTTTAGCAGGTTTTCTTGTTCCAACGGTGGGCACAGGCTGACGTACGCCTGATAACCCATAAAAAAACCCGCCTCGAGCGGGTTTTTTTATGGGTTGGAGCGCTTCAGGATGGTCTGGGGGGGGCGTGCGGGCACAAAAGTGCCCATTGTTGCTCCCAACCGGACAAGGGCAGGCGCTGAAAGCCGCTTTTGGCAAATTGTTGCCAACGACCCAGAACATAGCAGAGCAGGGCATTGGCCAGGGCGCTGGTATTCAGGTCGGAGGTCAGTTCGCCCCCCGAGACGGCCAGACGCAGGCTTTGGCGCAGGGTGGCTTCAACCCGATCCAGAATCTGGTTGATCCGGGCCTGGAGGCGCTCATTTTCATGAATCAGGGCATCTCCCAGCAGGACGCGGGTCATTCCCGGATTTTTTTCGGCAAAGGCGAGCAGCAGGGCCAGGGTGGATTCTGCTTGTTCCACGCCGCGCAAGCGCTCGGAAAGGATCCGATTGATCCGGGTAAACAGGGTTTCCTCGATGAATCCGATGAGCCCTTCAAACATTTGCGCCTTGCTGGCAAAATGACGATATAAGGCCGCCTCGGACAAGCCGAGCCGTTGGGCCAGACTGGCTGTCGTGGTCTTTTCAACCCGGGGTTGCTCCAGCATGGCCGCCAGGGCCTGCAGGATCTCGTTGCGCCGTTCTCCCGATTTCATACTGCTTGATTCTCCCGATAGGAGGGCATAAATGCCCTGGATTCCTGTGAAGTCCGATGCGGATGGTACCATCCTCGCCCGGTCATGAGAATCTGGGAGGCTGCCGGATGGCCCCTTGCATGGCTCATGGTAGAATGGCGCAGGGCATTGATTCGATATTTATTGACTGTAAGGAACGATCGTGGCGGGACATAGCAAATGGGCCAATATCAAGCATAAGAAAGCTGCGGCAGATGCCAAGCGCGGTAAGGTGTTTACCCGGTTGATCAAGGAAATCACGGTGGCTGCCCGCATGGGTGGAGCGGACGTGGGGAGCAATCCGCGCTTGCGCCTGGCGGTGGACAAGGCTTACGACCAGAACATGCCCAAAGATACCATCGAACGGGCCATCAAGCGCGGAAGCGGCGGGTTGGAAGGCGTCAACTATGAGGAAATCCGGTATGAAGGCTATGGCATCAATGGGGCGGCCATCATCGTGGATTGCCTGACGGACAATCGCACCCGCACGGTGGCGGATGTGCGCCATGCGTTTACCAAATTTGGCGGCAATCTGGGAACCGATGGATCGGTGGCTTTTTTGTTTACCCACTGCGGGCAAATGATCTTCTCTCCGGGTACGGCCGAAGAAGCGCTGCTGGAAGCTGCACTGGAGGCCGGTGCCGAGGATGTGATCACGCATGATGACGGTAGCCTCGAGGTGCTTACTCCGCCCCACGAGTTTTCCACCATCAAACAGACGCTGGAGAAGGCCGGTCTTACCCCGGCGTTTGGTGAAGTGACCATGAAGCCCCAAAACGAAACAGAGTTTTCCGGGGATGAGGCCGTACGCATGCAAAAGTTGCTCGATGCGCTGGAAAATTTGGATGACGTTCAGGCCGTGTATACCACGGCCATCATGTCCGACTAATCCACGGCACAAGTCCAGACTGTGAATCGGGAGTCCACGGGAACAGATTTTTTCTGTGGTTTTGTCCTCCGACGGGTGGCTTGATTCGTTATCATCCCAGCGGCAAAAGGAGCTCTTGCATGCGTATTCTTGGTATCGACCCGGGTTTGCGCGTGACGGGCTTTGGCCTCATCGAAGCCCGAAGCCACAGTCGCACACTGGAATACATTACCAGCGGTTCGATTTCGAGTCGCCCACAGGATCCATTACCCCTGCGGCTAAAATCCTTGTTTGATGGGGTGAGTGAAGTCATTGAACGTTATGCACCTGAAATCGTTGCCGTGGAAATCGTGTTCGTCAACATCAACCCCCAGTCGACCCTGCTGCTGGGCCAGGCCCGGGGAGCAGCGATCGCAGCGGCTGTGGCCAGAGATCTGCCCGTGGCCGAATATACCGCGCTGCAAATCAAGCAGGCCGTTGTGGGGCACGGACATGCCAGCAAGCAGCAGGTCCAGCACATGGTAATGCGACTGCTACAATTGACGGCACTCCCGGGCACCGATCCCGCTGATGCCCTGGCTTGCGCGATCCGCCATGCGCATGAACAGCACGGACTCACCATGCCTGCCGGTCTTTTGGCTGGTCTTAAGATGAAAGGGGGGCGCTTGATATGGAAATGATACGGATTGGCGAGCCAAGTACGGGCCCAAACGCTGGAAGCCCTCGATCCAGGGTACTTGGGCGTGAGCCGCTGGTTGTGTTTGCGGGAAATACCATCGGATGATTGGGCGGTTGGCAGGTAGTTTATTGGTGCGAACGCCGCCCCACATTCTGCTGGACGTGCAGGGGGTGGGCTACGAAGTGGATGTGCCCATGAGCACTTTCTACGAATTACCGGCGTTGGGAGCCCCGGTGGTGTTACTCATTCACCAGGTGGTGCGGGAAGATGCGATTCTGTTGTTCGGTTTCCTGACCGAAGCCGAGCGCGAGGTGTTTCGACAGCTCCTCAAGATCTCGGGGGTTGGCCCCCGCTTGGCCTTGGCGGTGTTGTCGGGCTTGTCCATTGCGGAATTGGGACAGGCGGTGGCCAGCGCCGATACGGCCCGCTTGACGCGTATCCCCGGGGTAGGAAAAAAGACCGCCGAGCGCTTGCTGCTGGAATTGCGGGAAAAGGTCACTCCCTTGGCGGGTGTGGCGCACCCCACGGGGTCACAGGAGCATCAAATCCAGCAACGCGAAATCCATCATGCGTTAATGGCCCTGGGGTATAACGATCGGGAAATCGATTGGGTGACCAAACAACTTTCCGCTGACCTCGGATTGGAAGAGGGCATACGACGTGCGCTCAAATTACTGTCCCGCAAGGAATGATGCATCTTGATTGAAACCGATCGACTGCTCATGGCCCAGTCTGGTTCCGTTCAGGAGGAAGCGCTGGAACGGGCTTTGCGTCCGCGGCATTTGAAAGAATACGTGGGGCAACCAAAAATTTGCGCGCAGCTGGAAATTTTCATTCAGGCCGCGCAACAACGTCGGGAACCTCTGGACCACGTGCTACTGTTTGGGCCTCCAGGGCTGGGAAAAACCACTCTGGCGCATATCATTGCCCGGGAGATGGGGGTCAATCTGCGCCAAACCTCCGGCCCGGTGCTGGAACGGGCCGGCGATTTGGCGGCGCTGCTGACCAACCTCGAACCCCATGATGTACTGTTCATCGATGAAATCCACCGCCTTAACCCAGTCGTGGAGGAGATGCTTTATCCGGCTCTGGAAGATTACCAGATCGACCTCATGATAGGAGAAGGCCCTGCAGCGCGTTCGGTCAAGCTCGATCTGCCTCCGTTTACGCTGGTGGGCGCCACCACGCGGGCCGGCATGCTGACCAACCCGTTGCGCGATCGCTTCGGGATTGTGGCCCGTCTGGAATTTTACAGTGTGGAAGAATTGGCAAAGATCGTCGAGCGCTCAGCGCACTTGCTCACTATGGAAATCGATCCTCATGGGGTGCGCGAAGTGGCGTGTCGCTCACGGGGCACGCCACGGATTGCCAACCGCCTATTGCGGCGCGTGCGGGACTATGCCGAAGTCAAGGCCGAGGGACGGGTAACCCGTGAAGTGGCTGATGCCGGCTTGCTGATGCTCGATGTGGATGCGGCGGGTCTGGATCTCATGGATCGCAAGCTGCTGTTGACCGTGATCGAAAAGTTTGCGGGCGGTCCGGTGGGCATCGATAATCTGGCTGCTGCCATCGGCGAAGAGCGGGATACCATTGAAGAGGTTCTGGAACCTTACCTCATTCAGCAAGGTTATTTGCAACGCACGGCCCGTGGCCGGATGGCCACGCCAGGGGCGTACCAATACTTTGGTTTGCTCCCTGCTGCGGGCAGTTCCGGGAGTTTGCTCTAGTGGGTTTCGGGGCAATCCGGTTGGGGTTCCTCGGCCCTGTTCTTGGCCCAGTGTTGGGCAGGCAGGAGGGGCAGGGGATTGATGTGTTTTCTTTTTTGGGACGATTCCAGTGACTCAGGCCACCAGCGTTAGCTTGCGCATCTATCACGAAGACACCGACTCGGGGGGAGTGGTCTATCACGCCAACTACCTGCGTTATATGGAACGGGCTCGTACCGAATGGCTCTTGGCTCAAGGTTTTGATCATGAACGCATCGAGCGTGAGTTCGGCATTTTGTTCGTGGTTCGTTCCGTGGACATCAAATATTTGCGCCCCGCCCGTCTGGGCGACTATTTGCAGGTCTGGGCAGAACCGAAAGCCTTGCGGCGCGGATTGGTCACCTTTGAGCAAACCGTGCGCCGAGCCGATGAAGTGCTGGCACAAGCCACTGTTCGCGTGATTAGCGTATCCCTGAAAGACTTCCGATCCACGGATGTCCCTGCAGAAATGGTTCGGATTTTCGGGCTGCGACCGGACACGCTAGTCCCACCCGTCTCTACAATGCCCCACTAGCCGGAGGAGTTTGTCAGTGAATGTGACGACCGATATTACCCTGCTGACATTGGTGACCAATGCCAGTGTTCTGGTACAAATCGTGATGGGATTATTGCTCCTGGTTTCTCTCATGTCCTGGTCCTACATTTTTTCCAAGATGTTGACCGTGCGCCGGGCGCGGCGTCAAACCAGTGATTTCGAGGAGTCCTTCTGGAGCGGCGCTGATTTGAACACGTTATTCCAGCGCAGTTCGGCCAACGCCCGCGAATCGGGTTCTCTGGAACGTATTTTTGAATCCGGGTTTCGGGAATTCATGCGCCACCGCAAGGCGGGTTCGCAAGATACTCAAGCCATCACTAGTGGGGTGCAACGGGCCATGAAAGCGACTTTCCAGCGCGAAATGGACGCGCTGGAATCCCATCTGGCGTTTTTGGCCACAGTGGGCTCCGTGAGCCCTTATGTCGGGTTGTTTGGAACCGTGTGGGGCATCATGAACGCCTTTCGGGGTCTGGCCAATGTGGGGCAAGCCACTCTGGCCCATGTGGCCCCCGGGATTGCCGAGGCGCTGGTGGCTACAGCCATGGGTTTGTTTGCCGCCATCCCCGCTGTAGTCGCCTATAACCGCTATGCGCACGAAATCGATCGACTGGCCATTCGCTTTGAGAGCTTCATGGAAGAATTTTCCAATATTCTGCAGCGCCAGATCAAGCCCGTGGCCACGCGTTAAAGGAATCGAGTCGCCATGCTACGAAAACCGCGCCGTGCCATGAGTCAGATCAATGTGGTGCCCTATATCGATGTCATGCTGGTGCTGCTGGTCATCTTCATGGTTACGGCCCCCATGATCAATCCCGGCCAGGTGGATTTGCCTTCTGTGGGGCAGAGTCTGAGTCAACCCGAGCGCCCCGTACAGGTGACGCTGCGCCAGGATGGCAGTATTTCCCTGCTGGATCCGCAAGGGGTGGCCGGTGAGGTGGTGGTCCCGCGCGGCCAGTTGGTCGCTGTTCTCAAAACCATCGTGGCGCGCACGCCGGAGCAACCGGTGGTGATTGCTGCGGATCGAACGGTGCGCTACGAAGAGGTTCTGCAACTAATGGATTTGATCAAGCAAGCCCAGGTCAAACGTCTGGGGTTGTTGGCGCGGGCTAGAAATGGATAAATCCCTGGGGCGAGCGGCCTGCGAACAACGCGATCTGTGGTGGGGCCTGGTATCTCTGACACATCATGTCCAACTGGCCGATTTCTGCTGAACGGGGGGTACGTCCCTGGTCCTGGCTGCTGGCACTGGGGGTGCATGGCTTGTTCATCGCCGTACTGGTGGTGGGCGTGTCCTGGCAACGTCGGGTGGTATCCACCCCCTTGCAGGCCGAACTCTGGTCCGAACTGCCGGCACCGGCCACCAGCAATCGAGTGCCACCCCCGTCACCTAATCCGGAACAACCCAGCGCACCGCCCCCGACGCCTGCTCCGGCGCCACCGGTACCCCACCCGGCAGAGCAGCCCCCTCTAAAGCCTGCCACGACCCCTCCCATCAAGGCCAGCCCGGCGCGTACCGAAGCGGCGCCTCCCGCAATAACCCAGGCGAGCAAATCCGACATTGCCCTGGAAAAAAAGCAACGGCAAGAACAGGAACGCGCAAAGTTGGCCTTGAAGCGGCAAAAAGAGCTGGAGGAGCAACTGCGCCAGGAACGTGCCGAAGCTGCGCAGGAAAAAAAACAGGATGATGCGCGTCGGGCCCTGAATGAGCTCCGTCACGAGCAACAAGTGCAACTGGCACAGGCGGTTCAGGCGGCCAAGGCGGCCCAGATCGATCGCTACAAACTGGCCATCATCAACAAAATCAAGAACAATACAGAGGTGCCAGAGGGGGTGCCGGATGGAACGACGCTGGACGTGGATGTGACGATCCTGCCCACGGGGGAAGTGCTGACGCCCATCAAAATTGTTCAGTCCAGCGGCAATGCCCAGTATGATCAGGCCGTGATTCGCGGTATCATGCGTTCCCAACCGTTACCGCTACCACCGGATATGGCCTTGCGACGGGATTTCAGAACGACTCACTTGCAATTACGCCATGAAAAATAATTTGATTCGATGCGTTTTTTTGTGTTTGACCCTATTGGGCGCCTGGAGCGTACGGGCTGAAATCACGCTGGAAATCGTCACCCAGGGGACGCATCAGATTCCCATTGCCATTTTGCCCTTTGCGCACGAAGCCCCGTCCAATCTCAAGATTTCATCCATCGTGGCTGCCGACTTGACGCGCTCAGGCTTGTTTCAAACCCTCGATACCAGCAATGTGGACCCGGCGCCGGCCGATGTGGAGGGCGTCAAATGGGACGATTGGCAAAACCGGCATGCCGATTTCCTGGTGGTGGGCAATGTGCAGCAAGAGGCCAACCACCGGGTACTGGCGCAATTCCGGCTGGTGGATGTGATGAATCATGATACAGCCCGGTTGAATCTGGCCTTTGAAGGAGAGGAAGATCAGTACCGCATGGTGGCGCATCATATTGCGGATGCCATTTTGGAGAACTTGACCGGCTACAAGGGCATGTTCAGCTCCCATATCGCCTACATCACTCAGCATGGTCAGCGCCGGACCCTCAAGGTGGCGGACAGCGATGGGTTCAACGAGCGCACGGTATTCAGTGCCAACGACCCCATCATTTCTCCACGCTGGTCTCCCGATGGCAAAAAAATTGCTTACGTCACCTTCGAACTCAAGCGCCCCACGGTCGTGGTGCAAACCCTGGCCACGGGAGCGCGAAAAATCGTCGCCAATTTCAAGGGGAGCAATAGTGCCCCGGCCTGGTCTCCCGATGGCTCGCGTCTGGCCGTCGTGCTGACGCGCGATGGACATTCGCAAATATACCTGGTCAACGCAGACGGCGCAGGGGCGCCACAACGCCTCACCTACAGCGAGGGCATCGACACCGAGCCGTTTTTTGCTCCGGACGGGCATACCCTGTATTTTGTGTCGGACCGGGATGGCGGGCCGCAAATTTACCGCATGGGTCTGGCCGGTTCGGACTCCAGTCCGGTACGCTTGACCTTTGGCAGCACCTACGTGGTATCGCCGCGTCTGGACCCCGAGGGCAAGCAGATGGTGTACGTGCAGCGCGACGAGGGGGCCTTTCACGTCATGCTGATGGATTTGAGCAACGGGCAAGCGCAATTGATGACGGATACGACGCTGGACGAATCGCCCACCTTTGCACCCAATGGCAAATACATTTTATACTCCACCCAGGTGCAGGGTCGGGGAATTCTTGGTATTGTAAGCACCGATGGAAGGATTCGCCAAAAATTGAGCACCCAGACCGGCGATGTGTACGAACCCATCTGGGGGCCTTTGCAGTAAACCGGGAGGGGGGGTCATGCGTTAGCCCGGGGTGTGATGTTTTCCCGGCACAACAATAATTTTGTTACAATTTGGACAACACTGAGGATGATTATGAAAAAAACCCTGCTTGCATTGGCTTTGACCAGTATTTTGGCGGCCTGTAGTTCAACCCCACCGGCTACCACTGCGGCGCCTGCGGCCGAAAAAACCGCCGCTACGGCGCCTGCTGCAACACCGGCGACCACAGCCCCTGTGAAAGAAATGCTCTATCCCCCCAAGGGTGTGGGTGGCGCGCTGGGTGAGCGTGGCATTTTCTACGAATTCGACAAATATGCGGTCAAGGATCAATACCAGCCCGTCGTGTTCGCCCATGGCGATTTTCTCGTGCAGCACCCCGCCGCCAAGGTTACCCTTCAGGGCAACTGTGACGAGCGTGGTAGCCGCGAGTACAACCTGGGTCTGGGCCAACGTCGTGCCGATAGCGTGCGTAAAATGCTCGCCGCCAAGGGCGTGAAGGACAGCCAAATGGAAACCGTCAGCTTTGGCAAGGAAAAACCCCGTAATGCAGGGCATAACGAGGCAGCCTGGGCTGAAAACCGTCGTACCGATATCGTTTACCAGGGTGAATAACTCTTGAGGCGCTGTTCATACGCGTTCAAAACCCCGGGCTTGCCCGGGGTTTTGTTATGTTTGTTGCTTCTTTGTTCTGGAACTACTCAGGCCACCTTGTTCAGTGATGACGAGGCCAGGCAGGGGGTGGTGGATTTGCGCGCCCAACTGGAAGCGCTCAGTGCCCAACATCGGCTTCTGGATGAACGCGTCACACGCCTGGAAGAATCCCTCAAGGGTTATCCGGAAATGGTCAACAAAATGGATAATCTCAACCAGGATCTGGCCCAGATGCGTGGCCGTCTGGATGCTCTGGCGCACCAGATAGACACCGTGGATAAACGTTCCCACGAGTTGTATCTGGACTTGGACGCCCGTTTGAAAACCCTCGAAACCGCTGTCAGTCATCCGGGCGAAGGGGATTCCCCCCCTCCTAATGCATCGGGTGCTGCTGGCGCCGGTAGTGGTCCTGCAGGAGGGGGCGATGGTGCGGTGCCTTCGGCCGTGTACGACAAGGCCTTGGCCGCATTCAATGCGGGTGAATTCACCAAATCCATCAAGTTGTTTCAAAGTTTCATCAAGGCCAACCCCAAAGATTCCAAGGTGCCCCACGCACTGTACTGGATTGGAGTCAACCAGATCTCCTTGAAGGATTTCAAGGGAGCTCGTGCCACCAATCAGGACATTTACAAAAACCATCCGGATTCTCCCAAGGCTCCAGATGCCCTGCTCAATCTGGCCAGTGCCTGGACGGGACTCGGTGACTCCGCCACCGCCCGCGCCACGTTGAAGTTATTGATTTCCAAATATCCCGAGAGTGCAGCGGCAGAAAAAGCCAGGGCGCGACTCAAAGCGCACTGATCCGATGCCGCCACTAAACCTGATTGAAAGCTTTCCCTGGAGCGAGCGGTTCAATACGGGTTTGCCACAGGTGGACGAGCAACACCAGATGCTGCTGCGCCTGCTCAATCAACTGGTGTTTGATCTGGCGGTTAACCCCGAACTGACCGAAGAACAGATACGCACTTCTGTGCAGGCGCTGGTGGACTACACGCATTATCATTTCGATACCGAAAGCCAAATCTGGAACCAGTACCTGCCCGGCCATGCCCTGGAAATCCGCCACGAAACGGATCACGAGGGCTTTCGGCAAAAAATTGCTGCGGTGGCTGCCACTTTGCGCGGGCCTGTCGAACCCGGTGAGGTGCAACGGCAACTGCTGGAGGATGTGGCGCCGTTTTTGATTCGCTGGCTGGCCTATCACATCCTGGAAAGCGATCGACTGCTGGCCCACATCGTTTTGCGTCTGCAAGCCGGCGATACCCTGGAAACCGCCACCATCAGCGCAGAGTATATGGTGCGGGATAACAAGCCCTTTTATGTGGATTTCGTGGTCGCCAACTTTTTGCGTTTTTCCGAAATTGCGGTTCAGTTGGCCACCGAGGTGGCCGCTCGGCGCACTGCCCAGCAGATGGTGGAAAGAACCCAGGCCCATCTGCAGGCTGTGACGGATAGCACCGATGATTTGATCTGGTCGGTGCGCACCCACGATTTCACCCTGGAGAGCTGCAATCAGGGATTGATGCGCTATCTGCGGCAGCATCGGCATCAACCAGTCGATTCAGAAGCCCTGCAGGATTTTGTTGCGCAGTTTCGGGAGTACTATCTGGAAACCCAGAGCCAGGGAGCATACTCGCTGGATTACGAAGATTTATCCCATCAACGTACCCTGTTACTTAGCTTCAATCTGCTTTCGCAAGCAGAATCTTTTCACGAAATCACGGTCTTCGGCAAAGACATTACCGATCAAAAACAATTGATGGCCTTGGCCAGCCATACGTCGCTGCACGATGTGTTGACCGATCTGCCCAACCGCCGTCTGTTGCTGGATCGCTTGCATCTGGCCTTGCTGTCCAGCAAACGAACGGGGCGTCATGGGGCTTTGCTGCTCTTTGACCTGGATGATTTCAAAGCCATCAACGATGGTATTGGGCACGAAGTGGGTGATCAGGTATTGGTGGAAGTGGCCCAGCGCGTGAACCGCCTTTTTAGAGGGGATGATACCTTTGCCCGCATGGGAGATGATGAGTTTTGCGTGTTGCTCAACGACTTGTCCACCAGCAAGGAAGCCTCGATCACGGCAGTCCAGTCCATCGCCCAAAAGATTCTGCTGGCCTTCAGAACGCCGTTTTTGGTAGCGGGGCAAGAACTCCACTGTACTTGTTCTGTTGGTGTTTGCCTGTTTTTGGGGGCTCAGGAAGGGCTCAAGGAGGTCATGCAGCAGGCCGAGTCGGCCATGTACCGGGCCAAGTCTGATGGCAAGGATTCGGTGCGCTTTTTTGACCCTTCCATGCAGGCGTATCTGATCAGCCGTCTGGCCATCGAAACCGGCTTGCGTTCGGCGCTGCCAGAGCAGTTGCGGGTGTTCTATCAATTGCAGGTGAATAGTGCAGGACAGGTGTTTGGCGCCGAAGCTTTATTACGTTGGCAGCATCCCGCGCAAGGGTTCATCTCTCCCGAGTTGTTCATTCCCTTTGCCGAAGAATCGGGCATGATCGTGCCCATCGGTTACTGGATTCTGCGGGAGGTGTGCATTCAAATCAAGCGCTGGGAGCACGATGACCTCCTAAAGCATGTTCCCATCTCGGTGAATGTCAGTGTCAAGCAGTTCAATCAACCAGATTTCGTGAGACAGGTGCTGGAAATTCTGGATGAGACCGGCGTGTCGGGCCATCTTCTCAAGATGGAACTCACCGAAAGCCTGATGGTGGAGCGTGTGGAGGAGGTCTGTCAAACCATGCTGCGACTCAAGGAGCGTGGCATCAGTTTTTCTCTGGATGATTTCGGAACCGGCTATTCCTCCCTGTCGTCCTTGTCGCGCTTGCCCTTGAATCAGATCAAGATCGACCGGGCCTTTGTCATGGATATCACGGCCAGTCCCATCAATGCCTCCATTTCCAAAATCATTGCTTCGCTGTGCAAGACACTCGGATTGAAGGTGATTGCCGAGGGTGTGGAGAATACGGCACAACTCGCCCTGCTGGATGGCATGGGTTGTGACGGCTATCAAGGATTTTTCTTCAGCGAACCGGTGCCAGCCGAACGCTTCCAAGTCATAGTCCAGAGCCGCGGGCTTTGCTCCGACCTGAGCGATGAGGCCCGTAAGATTCGCGCTTGAATCGTTCAAAGCCACGATCAGAGGTCTATTACCAGCACTGTTTACTCCATCGATTCGCCCGTGTCCATTTAAACTGAGGCTAGGGTGTTTTCGGGTGTGGATGCATACAAGCGGAGAATCAATCATGTCGATCATGAGCAGTATGCTGGGAATCGGTGGTCTGGGCGGAATGGCTGCCATGGGGGGGATCAATGCCCTCAAGTCGGGGTTTCCCTCGGGAGGAGCAGACAAAGACGGTGACGGCAGCGCCAACGCGGCTTCCGCCGTGTCGGGTAATCCCATGATGGCCGCCATGATGCAGACTCTGGCCCAGATGGGGGTGAATACACCCAACGGCACGCCGTCTTCCAATCTGACCACGAATACCGCAGGAGTCGCAGGCATGGGGGGGGTATTGTCTGCGTCTGCGCCCAATGCCAGTAGCCAATCGGATGCCACCAGTGGCCCCGGTACCAATCCCAGGGAAGCGCTGCATCAGTTCATGCACGATTTATTGGCCGCGTTGCAGGCTGCCAATACAAGTGCTGCCTCTGGTGGCGCAACTTCGGCAAACACTACAAATACCACTAACACCACCAGCGCCGGGACCTCTCCCGCAAGCCCGGGTGCTACGCGCGATGGGAGTTCCATTACCAGTCCTGCACCCTACGGTTCTCTGCTCAGCGGCATTGAAAGCAGTTTGCAAAATCTCATCCAGCAATTGGCCAGTTCCACCGCCGCAGCTTCCACGACCGGTTCGGGCAATGGCAACAGCAGTCCCCTTTCCTCCGCAACGACGGGCTCGACGACCTCATCCACTCTAACCGGTAGCGCTGGTTCCGCCAGCACGACAGGCACAGGAAGTCAGGTGCCCAGTTTGAATGCCACCTTGCAAACCGACTTCCAACAACTGATGTCTACCATGGGGGTGACCAGCTCGCAGGCAACCCTGGGGAATTTTCTCACCAACCTGTCTTCCAATTTACAGGGGAGCATGCAAGGCCTGGGCGTTTCGGCCATCGCCTAGAACGACATCACCGGTCGTGCTTTACGCCACGGGCACAGCCCGATACTTGGGGCTGCGCTCTGGCTTTGTCGATTCATGCGTGAGGTTCCGGGCCAAGGTTTGAAGCCGGCTGGTGAGGCAGGCGCTCAGGGGAGAGGGGGTTGTGATTTGCCCAGCAGACGCTCTGTGAACCCAGTTGCGGCACCCACAATGCCGCGTGGAAACACCAGCACACACATCACGAAGATGGCGCCCAGAATGACCGTGACCAGCGAACCCACCTTGTCGGCCAATTGATCTTCCAGCGTGACCAACGTGGCTGCTCCCAACAAGGGGCCGGTCAGCGTGCCGATTCCTCCCAGAATGGTCATAAGGACCACCTCACCCGATTGGTGCCAATGGGTATCCGTCAAGGTGGCAAACTTGAACACCAGGGTCTTGAGGGCGCCAGCCAAACCGGAAAGTCCGGCGGACAGCACAAAGGCCAACCACTTGTACCGGACCACGTCATAGCCCAGGGAAAGGGCACGGGGTTCATTTTCACGAATGGCGAGCAGAATGCGTCCAAAAGGTGAGTGAATGGTGCGCCAGATCAGCAGGATGCCGGCACTACTGAAAACCAGTACGACATAATAGAGCGTTAGATCGTCAGACAGATTCAATCCCAGCAGATTCCCCCGGGGAACCCCCTGCAGACCGTCCTCTCCACCGGTTTGCGGTAATTCCAGGCAAAGAAAGTAAACCATTTGTGCCAATGCCAGCGTAATCATGGCAAAGTAGATGCCTTGCCGTCGAATGGCGAGCAATCCCACCAATGCGCCCAGTGCGCAGGCAAACAATACGCCGCAGGCAATTCCCAACAGTGGGCCGAATCCCTGGGATTGCAACAGGTATCCTGTGACATAGGCCGCGCCTCCAAAAAACGCCGCATGCCCAAAGGAGAGCAACCCGGTATAGCCCAACATGAGATTGAAGGCGCTGGCAAAGAGGGCAAAGCAAAGCAGCTTCATGAGCAACACGGGATAAAACACCGCAGGGGCGGCCAGCAGAAGTATGAGCCCCAAACCCGGAAGGACGATGTTGCGGCGGCGCGCCTTCATGTCTGGCGTCCAAAGAGTCCGGCAGGGCGCAATACCAGAACGAGTGCCATCAGCAGAAAAACCACCGTAGAGGAAGCTTCGGGCCAGTACACCTTGGTTAATCCTTCAATCAGTCCCAAACTCAACCCGGTTACTACCGATCCCAGAATCGATCCCATCCCGCCGATGACGACGACGGCAAAGACTACAATGATCAGATTGGAACCCATGAGGGGGGCCACCTGAAAAATCGGGGCCGCCATGACCCCTGCAAGGCCCGCCAAGGCCACACCAAAGCCGTAGGTGAGAGAGACCATGAGCGGCACGTTGATGCCAAAAGCCTGGGTGAGGGTGGGGTTTTCTGTGGCCGCGCGCAGGTAGGATCCCAGCCGGGTTTTTTCGATGACAAACCAGGTGACCAGGCACACCAGGGTGGATACGGCAATGACCCATAAACGATATTTGGGAATGACCATGAACCCCAGATCCAGGGCCCCTTGCAAGGACTCTGGCACGTCGTAGCTTTCGCCACTGACGCCAAACTGGTAACGAAACCCACCCTCCAGTATCAGCGCCAGTCCAAAAGTCAGCAACAAACCATACAGCGGGTCCAGGTGCGCAATGCGTTTGAGCAGCAGGCGATCCACGATCAAACCGACCCCTCCAATGAGCGGAGGAACCAGAACCAGCGCGCCAAAATAGCCGATGCCAGTAAGCGTAAGCAATCCCCAGGCCGCAAAAGCGCCCATCATGTAAAACGCGCCATGGGCAAAATTGATCACGTTGAGCAGGCCAAAGATGACGGCCAAACCCAGGCTGAGCAGGGCGTAGAAAGAGCCATTGACCAGACCCAGCAGCATCTGCCCCAGCAGGGCCAGCAAAGGCACTCCAAAAATGTCGGTCATCGATGGATCAATGGGCAACGCGACAAGCTGAGGGGCTGGAAGGCTTCCGCTCCAGGCAAGGTGGCCCGCACAAAGTAGTCATCCCAGGGATAATGGGACTCGGAGGGTTTTTTTACCTGCATCAGGTACATGTCATGCTGCATCAGTCCGTCGGCGCGCAATTGGCCATTGTGGGTAAAGAAATCATTCACCGGCGTCTTTCTCATCTGAGCCATGACCACTGCTGTGCTGTCGGAGTGTGAAGCTTTCACGGCTTCGAGGTAATGCGTCAGCGCGGAATAAAGACCTGCCTGGACCATGGTGGGCATTTTTTTATGCCGTTCATAAAAGCGCTTGGACCAGGTGCGGGTTTCCTGATTCATGTCCCAGTAAAAGGCTTCGGTCAGATACATACCCTGGGTGGCTTTCAAGCCCAAACTGTTGATGTCGGTGATGAACATCAGTAATCCAGCCAGGGTTTGTTTGGGCGTGATTCCAAATTCGGAGGCCTGCTTGACGGCATTGATGGTGTCTGCACCCGCGTTGGCCAACCCGATGACCTGGGCTCCCGAGGCCTGAGCCTTGAGCAGATAGGAGGAAAGATCCGTGCTGGGGAAGGGGTGGCGCACGGACCCCAGTACCTTTCCTCCATTGGCCAAAATGACTGCGGTAGTATCTTTTTCCAGGGATTGGCCAAAAGCGTAGTCGGCCGTCAAAAAAAACCAGGTTTTCCCACCCTGCTGCACGACTGCTTTGCCAGTGCCGTTTCCCGTGGCATAGGTATCGTAGGCCCAATGGGCCGTCACATCATTGCAGTCTTCGTTGGTGATGCGCGAGGACCCGGCTCCGGTGATCAGCGCAATGCGATTTTTTTCCTTGGCCACTTTCATGACGGCCAGGGCCGTGGAACTGGTGACCAACTCCGACACTACATCTACTTGTTCGCGATCAAACCATTCGCGGGCCTTGTTGGCGGCAATATCCCCCTTGTTCTGGTGATCGGCAGTTACCAGTTCCACCTTGAAGTCTGGTTTTTGTCGTGCCACAAAATCCTCGATGGCCATTTGTGCGGCCACGATGGCGCCGGGTCCGGCCAGATCTGAATAAGGCCCTGACATGTCGGTCAATACCCCGATTTTGACCACGTTGTCGGAGTACGCGGCGTGCGTCTGCGCAGAGCAAATGCTCAAAGCCAGTGCAATCCAGATGGAGGGGGCTAGGGCTCGTGACAAAAAACAGGTGTCAATCCGATGCATGATTACTCCAAATAGGTGGGTCGATCAAAAAACTGTCATAGGGCCTGTTACCGAGGCATTTTACGGTGCTCCCGGCGATTCGTCGATGCTCCGGTGTCTGCGCAAAAAGTCCGCCCGAAAAGCGGTTGCAAGAAGGGGCGAGCGCCTGTCGGGCATGCATGATAGAGAGGCTAGATTCCCAACATCTGATGGAGTTGTTCCTGATGGTGGGCAAGTGCCTCCGGGCCTGATACCTCCAGCGCGATGGCTCCTTGCTCCAGAACGATCATGCGGTCGCACAGCGGAGCCGCAAAACGGAAATTTTGTTCCACCAATAAAACCGTATAACCTCTGGCTTTCAGAAGATGCACCACTTCTCCCAGTCGTTGCACGATGACCGGTGCCAAACCTTCCGAGATTTCATCCAGTAGCAAGGTTCGCGCCCCCGTGCGCAAAATTCTGGCCAAGGCCAGCATTTGCTGTTCTCCACCCGATAACCTGGTTCCCGGACTATGGCGCCGCTCCCGAAGGTTGGGGAACAGCGCATACAGTTCCTCCAAAGACAGGCCGCCTGGTGCCACTAGCGGCGGCATGAGCAGATTTTCCTCACAGCTCAAAGAGGCAAAGATGCCGCGCTCTTCGGGACAGTATCCCAGCCCCAGCCGGGCAATGCGATGGGCTGGCAAGTGGATGGCTTCCACACCGTTGATCATGATCGAGCCGGTGCGTTGACTGATCAAACCCATCAGGGCGCGCAAGGTGGTACTGCGTCCGGCACCGTTACGCCCCAACAAGGCCAGGCATTCGCCGCGGCGTAGAGAAAAATCCAGACCATGCAGAATATGCGATTCACCGTAAAAGGCATGCAGGTTGCTTACGCGGATATATTCTGCGGCTGTCATGGATTCAGGTCCCAGCGCGCGCAGGGTACAGAGGCTCAGTCCCCATATAGGCACTGATCACTTCAGGATGCCGGGCCATTTCTGCATAGCTGCCCTCTGCCAGTACCCGACCCCGCGCCAGTACCGTGATGCGGTCGCAAATGGCGGAGACCACCTTCATGTTATGCTCCACCATCAAGACCGTGCGCTGGGCCGCCACCTGTTGGATCAACCCCATGATCTGCACCACATCCTCTTGTCCCATGCCCTGGGTCGGTTCATCCAGCAGCAGCAGTTCGGGGTCGAGAGCCAGGGTAGTGGCAATTTCTAAGGCGCGCTTTTGGCCGTAGGGCAGGGCAACGGCCAAACGCTTTTCCTGATGCTCGAGTCCCACCTGATGTAACAGCTCCAGGGCACGTGTTTCCAGAGCCCGAAGAGAACGTCCCGATTTCCAGAAATGAAAGCTGTTTCCAAGTCTTCGTTGCAGGGCGACGCAGACATTTTCCAGCACGCTCAAGTGAGGAAAAACGGCCGAGATCTGAAACGAACGAACCAGTCCCTGACGCGCTACCCAAGCCGGTGGACGGCGCGTGATATCCTGACCGCGATACAGAATTTGTCCGGAATCGGCAGTTATGAAACGTGTCAGCAGGTTGAAGCAGGTGGTTTTGCCCGCGCCATTGGGGCCGATCAACGCATGAATCGTGCCTTGACGGACTGTGAGGTTTATCCCCTCCAGCGCGCTAAACCCGCGAAAGCCTTTGGTCAGTTGCAGGGCTTGCAGGATGATGGGGCCAGCGGCGCTCATGTGAGTGGGTAATGGATCCCGAAAGGTACAGTGCGGGAGCATACCCCAAACCCCCCCAATTTTGTATAATGGGATGTTTAACTCCCGCTCAATCTCAATCAAGGCTCGGTAATGGAAACAACGCAAGCTAGTACACTCGAACGCACCTTACATCTGAGCATCGCGCTCCCCGCAGTGGAAGCCGAAGTCGACAAACGGCTCAAGCGCCTGTCAAAAACCTTGCGTATCCAGGGTTTTCGTCCTGGCAAGGCCCCGATGCGCCTCGTCATGCAACAGTATGGGGGACAAGTTCACCAGGAAGCTCTGGGGGAGATGGCGCAACAGAGTTTTACCGAGGCCGTGGCCCAGGAGCAGATGCGTGTGGCCGGCTTACCGCGCTTTGAACCCAAAACGGATGGGGTCCAGGGGGCCTTCGAGTTTACCGCCCATTTCGAAGTGTTCCCCGAGGTGGTGCTGGGGGATGTTACGCAGCAACGGGTGGAGCGGACCGTCACCGAAGTGACCGAGGCGGATGTGGATCGCACCCTGGATATTTTGCGTCGGCAGCGCATGCACTACGAAACCGTAACGCGTCCCGCGCAAAAAGAGGATCAGGTCGTTCTGGACTATGCCGGTTTTCTGGACGATCAGCCTTTCGATGGGGGGACCGCGAAAAACCAACGTCTGGTGTTGGGAAAGGGGCGCTTTCTTGCCGAGTTTGAAGCGGCGTTGGAGGGGATGCAGGCGGGCGAATCCAAATCTTTTCCCTTGAGTTTTCCGCAAGACTACCAAGCCACAGCACTGGCGGGCAAAACGGTGCGCTTTGATGTGACGGTGCACGAAGTGCGCCAAGGCGTATTGCCCGAGACAAACGCCAGTTTCGTGCAAGCCATTGGGGTGAAAAGTGGCGACCTGACCGACCTGCGCGCCGAGTTGCGCACCAATCTGGAACGTGAAACGCGCACCCGTACCAAGGCGCTTTTAAAAGAACGGGTCATGAACGCCCTGTTGGAGACTACACCGCTAATCGTGCCCAATGTTCTGGTGCAACAGGAAATCCAGCAACTGCGGCAGGGCGCCATGGAAGAATTGACTTCGCGTCAAGGCGGCAAACAACCCGCTATCGATCTGCCCGATTCCCTGTTTGAGGCACAAGCCCGGCGGCGCGTTTCTTTAGGCATCATTCTGGCGGAAGTGATCAAACGTGAGGGGCTGAACGCATCGCCCGACAAGGTACGTGCCGCGGTGGAAGAGATGGCCCAGGCCTACGAGCATCCCGAGGAGTTTGTGCGTTGGTATTTTCAGCAACCGGAGCGTCTGGAGGAAGTGCGCTCCTTGGTATTGGAGGATAGCGTGGTGGACTGGGTGTGCCAGCGTGCCCAAATGGTGGATGTGCCGACACCCTTTGAACAATTGGCCGGACAAACGGGAGGTGCCGCTTGATGACTATGCGCGAGGAAATACAAAATCTGGGTCTGGTCCCCATGGTGGTGGAGCAAAGTGGTCGAGGGGAGCGCTCCTACGACATCTTTTCTCGATTGCTGAAGGAACGGGTCGTTTTCTTGGTGGGCCCTGTAACCGAAATGTCCGCCAATCTCGTGGTGGCACAATTGCTGTTTCTGGAGTCCGAAAATCCGGACAAGGACATCAGCCTGTATATCAATTCTCCCGGAGGGTCGGTTTCGGCGGGTTTGGCCATCTATGACACCATGCAGTTCATCCGGGCTGACGTCAGTACCACCTGCACCGGCATTGCAGCCAGCATGGGCGCTTTTTTACTGGCTTCCGGGGCCAAAGGCAAGCGTTATTCCCTGCCCAATGCGCGGGTCATGATTCACCAACCCTCGGGCGGTGCCTCGGGACAGGCTTCGGATATCGAAATTCAGGCCAAGGAAATCCTTTACCTGAGACGGCGGTTGAATGAAATGCTGAGCCAACATACCGGGCAACCCATCGAAACCCTCGAAAAGGACACTGACCGCGACAACTTCATGAGCGCCGAAGAAGCGCAGGGGTACGGCATCATCGACCGGGTTTTGACCACCCGGGCCGAAATTGCCACGAAATGATCGGAAAGCGCTAAACTAGAACTAAATCATGTCGTAATATATTTCATGTACTGCATGTTTGGCGTGCGCACATAGACGTGGTCTATGAAGGAAGTGAGGAAAACGCGATGACCGAAAAATCCGGAAGTGACAAGCTGCTCTACTGCTCGTTTTGCGGCAAGAGTCAACATGAGGTGCGCAAGCTGATTGCAGGGCCCTCGGTCTTCATTTGTGATGAATGCATCGAGTTGTGCAACGATATCATTCGTGAAGACACACAGCTCTCCGAGACCAAAAGCTCCAAGTCCGAATTGCCATCGCCACAGGAAATCGCCGAGATCCTGGATCAGTATGTGATCGATCAGACCCAGGCCAAGAAAATTCTGGCCGTGGCGGTCTACAATCACTACAAACGCTTGCGCCATCAGGGTAAAGACCGTGATATCGAGCTCGCCAAAAGCAACATTCTGCTGATCGGTCCCACCGGTTCGGGTAAAACCCTACTGGCACAAACCTTGGCCCGCTTGCTCAATGTTCCCTTTGTCATCGCCGACGCCACAACGCTCACCGAGGCGGGATATGTGGGCGAGGATGTGGAAAACATCATTCAGAAACTCTTGCAGAAATGTGACTACGATGTGGAAAAGGCCCAGCGGGGTATCGTCTACATCGACGAAATCGACAAGATCTCACGCAAGTCGGACAACCCCTCCATTACCCGTGATGTATCCGGGGAAGGCGTGCAACAGGCGTTGCTCAAGCTGATCGAGGGGACCGTGGCCTCGGTGCCCCCTCAAGGTGGGCGCAAGCATCCCAACCAGGAATTCGTTCAGGTGGATACCACCAATATCCTGTTCATTTGCGGCGGAGCCTTTGGTGGGCTGGATAAGGTAATCCGGGATCGTTCCGACCGCAGCGGCATCGGTTTTGGTGCCGAAGTCATGAGCAAGGACGGTCGCGACCTCAATCAATTGCTGGACAACGTGGAACCCGAAGATCTCATCAAGTTTGGCCTGATTCCCGAGTTTGTGGGTCGCCTGCCAGTGGTGGCCACCTTGGAAGAATTGCACGAGGAAGCCTTGGTGCGGATTCTCACGGAGCCCCGTAATGCCTTGACACGGCAATTCCAGAAGTTGTTTTCCATGGAGAACGTAGAGCTGGAGTTTCGCCCGGCAGCGTTGCGGGCCATAGCGGCCAAGGCCCTGGCACGCAAAACGGGTGCCCGCGGCTTGCGTTCCATCATCGAGCAGGTCCTACTGGACACCATGTTTGAGTTACCTTCGCTGGAAAATGTCAATAAGGTAGTGGTGGACGAAAATGCCATCAATGCCGAATCCCGGCCTTTGCTGATCTACGCTGATCAGCAAAAAGTGGCGGGTGTGTAGGCGTTCATCGTTATTTTACAAGCAGGACCGATAGGCCTTATTGAAATGAGGGCAGTTAGTCCCCATTTCACCCTTGTTGAAACCTCTACAGGAATCTTTCATGGCCTCTCTATTTGAATCGGAACAGGATTCCGCCCTGCAACTGCCTCTTCTTCCCTTGCGCGATGTGGTGGTTTTCCCCCATATGGTGATCCCCTTGTTCGTGGGCCGTCAAAAATCCATCAAGGCGCTGGAAACCGCCATGGAACAAGGAAAGAACATTATCCTGGTGGCCCAGAAATCGGCGGCCAATGACGAACCCAAGCCCGAAGAACTGTATGGCGTGGGCAGTGTTGCCAACATTTTGCAGTTACTCAAATTGCCCGATGGAACGGTCAAGGTGTTGGTGGAGGGCTCTGATCGTACGCAGGTGCTGGCCGTGCATGATCTGAAAACCCATTTCGTGGGGGCTGGACTACGGATCCAGAATACCGCGGCCGATCATCCTGAAATCGAAGCCATGCGCCGGACTTTGTTGTCCCAGTTTGACCAGTTCGTCAAGCTCAACAAGAAAATTCCGCCAGAGGTATTAACCTCCTTCAACAGCATTGACGACCCGGGACGTCTGGCAGATACCATTGCGGCTCACTTGCCCCTGAAACTGGAACAAAAACAGCAAATCCTCGAAATGTTCGACGTGCGGGTGCGCATCGAACATCTGCTCTCTGTTCTGGAAAGCGAAATTGACATTCTTCAGGTGGAGAAACGCATTCGCGGCCGGGTCAAGCGTCAGATGGAAAAAAGCCAGCGCGAGTATTACCTCAACGAGCAGGTGAAGGCCATCCAGAAAGAACTGGGTGACAGTGAGGAAGGCGCGGATCTGGAAGAGCTGGAAAAAAAGATCAAAAACGCCCATATGCCCAAGGAAGCGCGCGCCAAAGCCGATTCCGAGTTCAAAAAGCTCCGCATGATGGCCCCCATGTCGGCTGAAGCTACCGTGGTGCGCAACTATATTGATGTGTTGGTGGGCCTGCCCTGGAAGAAAAAAACCAAAGTCAGCACAGATCTGGCAGCCTGTGAGCGCATTCTGGATGAAGATCATTACGGCCTGGAAAAGGTCAAGGAACGCATCGTCGAGTATCTGGCGGTCCAATCCCGAGTGGACAAGGTCAAAGCGCCCATTTTATGTTTGGTAGGGCCGCCGGGTGTGGGCAAAACCTCTCTGGGACAATCCATTGCCCGGGCCACCAACCGCAAGTTTGTGCGCATGGCTTTGGGAGGAGTACGGGACGAAGCGGAAATCCGGGGGCATCGGCGCACCTACATTGGCGCTTTGCCCGGCAAGATATTGCAAAGCATGACCAAGGTGGCCGTGCGTAATCCTCTGTTTTTGCTGGATGAAGTGGACAAGATTGGGCAGGATTTCAGGGGCGATCCCTCTTCGGCCTTGCTGGAGGTTCTGGATCCCGAGCAAAACCATACCTTCATGGACCATTACGTGGAAGTGGAATATGACCTCTCGGATGTCATGTTTGTGGCCACAGCCAACACGCTCAATATTCCTGCCCCGTTGCTGGACCGGATGGAGGTGATTCGACTGGCGGGTTATACCGAAGATGAGAAAATCAATATTGCCAGACAATATCTGCTGCCCAAGCAATTAAAGGCCAATGGCCTGAAAGAAGAAGAAATTTCGGTCACCGAATCGGCTTTGCGCGAAATCGTGCAGTACTACACGCGTGAAGCGGGTGTGCGTGCCATGGATCGGGAAATTGCCAAGATTTGCCGCAAGGTGGTTAAAGGTCTTCTGTTGTCAAAAAAACCGACCAAGGTGACGGTCACGGCCCGCAATATCGAAAAGTATCTGGGGGTGCGGCGCTACACTTTCGGGCTGGCAGAAAAAACCAACCAGGTGGGTCAGGTTACCGGTTTGGCATGGACCGAAGTGGGCGGGGAATTGCTGACCATCGAAGCCGCCCGTCTGCCCGGCAAAGGCAAGATGACCACCACGGGTAAATTGGGGGACGTGATGCAGGAGTCCATTCAGGCGGCTTTGAGCGTTGTGCGTGCCCGTGCCAGCCACTTGGGCATTGCAGCCGATTTTTATGAGAAATCTGACATTCATATCCACCTACCGGAAGGAGCCACGCCCAAGGATGGCCCGAGTGCGGGCATTGCCATCACTACTGCCATGGTGTCGGTGCTGACCGGAATTCCGGTGCGCTCTGATGTGGCCATGACCGGCGAGATCACTTTGCGCGGTGAAGTATTACCCATTGGCGGGTTGAAAGAAAAATTATTGGCCGCACACCGTGGGGGGATCAAGACAGTGTTGATTCCGGAGGAAAACACCAAGGACCTGGTGGAAATCGCTGATAACATCAAGAGCCGCCTGGAGCTACATCCCGTGCGTTGGATCGACCAGGTGCTTGCGGTGGCCTTGGAACAGCTGCCTGTTCCGGTTGTTACCACGTCCGAACCGCCTGCAGTTCCGCAACCGCCCGTAGTGACCAGCAAGAAAGCTACAGCGAGCTCCATCAAACATTAAAGCACCCAGCTCATTGGGATGCGCCTTTTTGAGACCCCACAAACGCTCTGTTTCGTGGGGTTTTTGTTGATGGGGTGCACGGTTGCAGAAAATGATTGACACAACCCGGCAGGGGATTTTATAAAGGCTATCGCATAACATAAAATGTGTATAGTTGTAACATGTTGGCCAATCTGTACTGTCCAAACCAAACAATAAAAGGGGAATTCAGGTGAACAAGACTGAGCTCATCGAGCACATTGCAACCGAATCGGATATTTCAAAGGCGGCCGCGGGGCGCGCGCTGGATAGCGTCGTGGGGGCCGTCAAAAAAGCCTTGAAAAAAGGGGGACAAGTCACCTTGGTGGGGTTTGGCACCTTTTATGTCAGCAAGCGTGCTGCGCGGGTTGGCCGCAATCCGCGCTCGGGCGAGGCCATCAAGATCAAGGCGGCCAAGGTTCCAAAATTCAGGGCTGGTAAAGCACTAAAAGATGCGCTAAACTAGCGGTCTTTGGGGGTGCTTAGCTCAGTTGGTAGAGCGTCGCCCTTACAAGGCGAATGTCGGGGGTTCGAACCCCTCAGCACCCACCAGTTCAGCGCCTCGATTCTTGCTGAAATGATGCCGTTTTATGGCACGGATCGAGGTTTCAGCCGATCAACAGGGTGGAAAACGGTCGCTCATGCCTGAGCTGGGTTGGGGCGGTGGTTGTTGTGATGCTGTCGTAGTCACGGAGTGGTAGTTCAGTTGGTTAGAATACCGGCCTGTCACGCCGGGGGTCGCGGGTTCGAGTCCCGTCCACTCCGCCATCTTTTGTCCAAAGATGTACAGGTTTGTCCTGTCAAAAATGTAAGTTGTTGATTTACAATAACTTTATATCCAGTAGCGTCCATAGATGTCCAGTTGCAGCCAGGGTATGACCGTGGTAAAAGTTGTGGTAACAGCGTTCCTTTTAGGGAGTTACCACGATGGCAGCCAGAATGAACCTCCTCACCGATACCCAATGCCGCAATGCCACTTGCGCGACGGGGCAGCAGATTCGCAAACTATCTGAGGTGCTGGCCTGTATCTGTGGGTCTACTCGGATGGGAAGTTGTTCGCTCCATCGGTTGCGGCGAATCCTTCGGTGCAGCCCGCACCGAATCCATTGCGTCAGATGTCGGGAGCCAAGCGATTCGGCGACCGCCTCGACAACCGCAGGGATGAAACCGAATCGGACGAGGATGTCGGCAACCCGTCGCACCGACCGTTCGGCAAGAAGATTGCCGACTACCTGAAACAGTTTTCCCTCACGCCCGAGGCCCTGGCTGACGAGACGACCGTCGAGAAACCTGTCGCGGCACCACCCGTCGAAATGAACGTCGTGGCCGAGGCCGCCAATCAGCCTGCGGTGAAGCGTCGTCGTGTCGGCATGAGGATATGACCCTATTCATGATGGGCTCTCCGAGTCTTTCCAGACTGGCTCACCTACTGAGCTTTTCATGGTGCATTCTGGCCCTGCCACACGCCACGGATTTCCATCGCTGACGGCGGTTTCCCGTGACTCAGATGGGGGCTTTCAGCTATGATTTCGGCTTAAAACCTGCGGATTCTCGCGGAAATCACGACTAACGCCATAGGCTGCCCGAGCCGACGGTCAAGAATCATAAGGGAGGGTCGTTCGGCGACCAGCGATGAACCAAGATTTACAGAAAACACTCTGGGCCGCCGCCGACAAACTGCGTTCCAACATGGAAGCGGCGGAATACAAGCACGTCGTTCTTGGACTCATCTTCCTGAAATACATCTCCGATGCCTTCGGCGAGCGGAAGGAAGAGTTGAGGGCCGCATTTGCCGACCCCAAGCATGACCTCTACCTTGGCGACGACAGCCAGATTCCCTCGCTGCTGGAAGACCGCGCTTACTACACCATGGCGAATGTCTTCTGGGTGCCAGAGTCGGCCCGTTGGGAGACGATTCGCAATCAGGCCAAGCAGCCCGACATCGGCAAACGGATTGATGATGCTCTCATCGTCATCGAGCAGGACAACGCAAGATTAAAAGGTATCCTCGACAAGCGTTTCGCCCGCGCCCAGCTCGCAGACGGCAAGCTCGGCGAACTCATCGACCTCGTGTCGAGCATCGGCTTCGGCGGCAAGGACAAGGCTAAGGACGTTCTCGGTCAAGTCTATGAATACTTTCTCGGCCAGTTCGCCAGTGCCGAGGGCAAGAAGGGCGGCCAGTTCTACACGCCCGCCTCCGTGGTCAAGGTGTTGGTCGAGGTGCTGTCGCCACATCGGGGCAAGGTTTATGACCCGTGCTGCGGTTCGGGCGGCATGTTCGTCCAGTCCGAGAAGTTCATGGAGTCGCACGGCGGCAAGTTCGGCGACATCTCCATCTACGGGCAGGAAGCCAACCCGACGACGTGGCGGCTGGTGGCGATGAACCTTGCCATTCGCGGCATGGACTTCAATCTCGGCAAGGAACCCGCCGACACCTTCCACCGCGACCAGCATCCCGACCTGCGGGCTGATTACGTCCTCGCCAATCCGCCGTTCAATATCTCCGACTGGGGCGGCGACAAGCTGGCCTCCGACCCCCGTTGGGTGTATGGCACGCCGCCGACGGGCAATGCCAACTATGGCTGGTTGCAACACATCCTCTGGCACCTGAAACCGACGGGGACGGCGGGCGTGGTGCTCGCCAACGGCTCCATGTCCTCGAACACCAACAACGAGGGAGCCATCCGCAAGGCGATGGTCGAGGGCGACGCGGTGGAGGTCATGGTGGCCCTGCCGCCGCAACTGTTTTTCAACACGCCGATTCCCGCCTGCCTGTGGTTTCTCGCCAAGGACAAGACGAAGGGCGGACGCAACCG
This sequence comes from Ferrovaceae bacterium, assembly GCA_027449685.1. Classification (GTDB taxonomy): domain Bacteria; phylum Pseudomonadota; class Gammaproteobacteria; order Burkholderiales; family Ferrovaceae; genus JAJZHV01. The sequence goes on from DAIDLC010000001.1 coordinate 186,779, forward strand.
CAAGGGCGAGTTTCTGTTCATCGACGCACGCAAGCTGGGCCGCATGGAAACCCGCGTCAATCGCGTGTTCGACGATGCCGACATCGACAAAATCGCCCGCACCGTGCATGCGTGGCGGCAGGATGGCGAAACGGATGCGACCTATGCCGACGAGGCGGGATTCTGCCGTGCGGTGAAACTCGACGAAATCAGGGAACACGGCTATGTGCTGACTTCGGGCCGCTATGTTGGCACCGAGGAGGTCGAGGACGATGACGAGGCGTTTTCCGAGAAGATGGTGATGCTGACCGCCAAGCTCGCCGAGCAGATGAAGAAGGGCAACGAGCTTGACGGCCTCATCCGCGAGAAGCTCGCCAAGCTGGGCTTTCCATTGGAGTTGTACAATGACTGAGAAACTCGACCTTACGCCGCTGGCGAATGCGGTGAATCGGCTTGCCGAGGGGCTGGCACGTTATGAGAAGGACATCACCGACACGCAGATTCGCGATGGCCTGATTCAGCGGTTCGAGTTCAGCTACGAAATCAGCCACAAAATGTTGAAGCGTCATCTCGAAGCGGTGTCGCCGACTCCCGAACAGTTCGACGGCATGGCGTTCGCCGACCTGATTCGTTCAGGCAACGAGCAGGGTTTGTTGCTGGGCGACTGGTCGAAGTGGAGGAACTATCGGGAGATGCGGAGCAAGACCAGCCACACCTACGACGAGGAAGTCGCCATTGAAGTTGTGCAGGGTATTCCCGCGTTTCTTGAAGAGGCACGCTATCTGCTGAAACAACTCCAAGAACGGAATCAGTAGCGGCATGGCAGACCAGCCCCTTATCGACATCAGCCCCGAGAACTGGCGAATCGTTCGCGATATCCTGCAACGGCATGTGCCCGACCGTGAAGTATGGGCCTTCGGTTCGCGGGCGAAATGGACGGCCAAGGAGTTCTCCGACCTCGACATCGCAGTCATCGGTGACGAACCGTTGAGCATCGGCGTGATGGCCGAACTGTCAGAATCGTTTCAGGAATCGGCGTTGCCGTTCAAGGTGGATGTCGTGGATTGGGCGGTGATTACGCCGTCGTTCAGGAAGATTATCGAGGGCGGAAAAGTCCTATTGAGCAGTGGTGGCCAAGGAAATGAAAGCCTTCGAGGATGGAGAAAAACAACATGGGGCGAACTGGCCACCCTTGAATATGGAAAATCGCTGCGTGGATATGGCTCAGAAGGCAAATATCAGGTCTATCGAATAAATGGCCCGATAGGTTGGCACTCGCAACCTTTCTGTGAAGTTCCTAGCGTAGTAATAGGCCGAAAAGGAGCTTACAGGGGGGTGCATTATTCTCCCGCACCGTTTTTTGTAATCGACACGGCGTTCTTCTTGAAGCCGAAAGTAGATTTCGACATTAAGTGGGCCTACTACCAGCTTCTTACGCAAGACATCAATGGAATGGACAGCGGTTCGGCTATTCCATCTACAAGCAGGGACGAGTTTTATAAGCTTCAAGTCTTGGTTCCACCGCTCTCAGAACAACGTGAAATGTCCGCAGTTCTGACAGCATTTGACGACAAAATCTCGTTGCTACGCGAAGCCAACGTAACCCTCGAAGCCATCGCCCAAGCACTGTTCAAGTCGTGGTTCGTCGATTTCGACCCTGTGCGGGCGAAGGCGGAAGGCCGCGAGCCCGAGGGGGTGCCGCCAGAGATAGCCGAGCTTTTCCCGAGTGAGTTCGAGGATTCGGAGCTTGGGGAGATTCCTCAGGGATGGAAAACGAAACCAGTTTATGACTTGGCGGAATACATAAACGGGGCGGCATACAAGGCGTTTTCGCCAAATGGAGAAGAAAGAGGTCTGCCAATCATTAAGATTGCTGAGTTAAAAGCAGGAATCACTTCCCAGACGGCATACTCTGATGTATCCATGCCAGAAAAATACCTTCTCGAAACTGGCGACATATTGCTCTCTTGGTCTGGCAATCCTGATACCTCAATCGGCACGTTTATTTGGCATCACGGACGAGCTTGGCTCAATCAGCACATATTCCGAGTAGTGATTCAGCAAGCGGCTGAGCGTCCGTTCGTTCTTCAAACGTTGAAACATCTGCGTCCTGTGTTTGCTGAGCTTGCACGTAACAAGCAAACAACTGGTCTTGGGCACTTTACTGTTGCAGACATGAAACGTTTGTTGGTGGTTCAACCGAACAGTCCAGTGCTTGTCGCATTTGGAGAAATGGTTACACCCATTCATGCCCGCATTTTTGAGAATGAGCAGCAAGCAATAACGCTTACGTCGCTTCGAGATAGTCTGCTACCGAAACTGATGGCGGGAAATATCACTGTTGGCGGGGACATTGTCGCATGACTGTCGATAAGTGTTGCGGCCCTGATTATTCCGCCACGAGAATCCCGCAATAATCCGCGCTGAAATGGGGGAGGCATCCCGGGATGATTCCCCAGGTGGGGTAATGCGGGAAGGTGGAAGAAAGTGAATCAGGGTGATGCCCTGAAAGAGCCTTGTTATGAACACAAGGATTTCTCAGGGGGTGTGGGGTTTAGGGGGATGGCAGATCTGGGAAGAGGACGAGTTGTCTAGGTTTGGGAGTGGGATATGTGGGGTTGGTCTTCCTGGAGCGGGGTTTTCTGATTTGTCTGGATCGTGCTTTTTTTAAGTACCGGGCCAGATCGGAGAGGAAGTCGTCCCACCCTTGTGCCCACCATTAGAGCCACTCTAGGCTAGGCGGGCGATAATCTCCCAGCGCAAAAAAAAACCGCGAATCGCTTCGCGGCTAGTTGCGCTGCAGCGGGGGAGGGCCACCGCGCCAAGGAGGAGTTCACGACCCAACCACCCATCGGAGGATCTGCGGAGATTGAATCGGTTCTAAATATAGACCATTAAGGTACTGATTAACAATCACGTTTATTTGTCATTATCATAAATAAAGAATTATGGATATGGTTTTCAACCCCCATGAGCCATCCATCCGGACAGGTGAGATCCGGTTTTTCTGATAGAATTGGCACACTTCATCGTGTTCCGGTCGCGTGATCTGAGTCTTTCTACGCATCTATATTTCTGCCTTGACCGGGTTTGGCGCAAAACGCTGGAAGGCCGATCAGGAGCATAATAGTGAGTTTTGATTCATTGGGGTTGTCCCCCGAGCTTCTCCGCGCAGTGACCGAACAGGGCTATACCGAACCGACCCCCATTCAGGCGCAGGCCATTCCCTTGATCCTGGCAGGTCGGGACGTTCAGGCCGCCGCCCAAACGGGGACGGGCAAGACGGCCGGTTTTACCTTGCCGATTCTGCATCGCCTGCAGCCCTTGGCGAGCAGCAGCGTTTCTCCCGCCAAACATCCCATTCGCTGTCTGGTGCTGACCCCCACACGCGAGTTGGCCGCGCAAGTTCATGCCAGCGTGCAAACCTACGGAAAATATTTGCCCTTGCGTGCCGCCGTGATTTATGGGGGCGTCAACATGAACCCACAGATCAAGGAACTGATGGCCGGTGTGGAAATCGTGGTGGCAACGCCCGGTCGCTTGCTGGACCATGTTCAGCAACGCACCATCAATTTGTCTCAAGTGGAAATTCTGGTGCTGGATGAAGCCGACCGCATGCTGGACATGGGGTTCATTCCAGACATTCGGCGCATTTTGCTCCTGTTGCCCAAGCAACGGCAAAACCTGTTGTTTTCTGCCACCTTTTCGGACGATATCAAAAAACTCTCCGGGGGCCTGTTACAGGATCCGGTCACCATCGAAGTGGCGCGTCGCAATGCCACAGCAGACCTGGTACGGCAAGTCATTTATCCGGTGCATAAGGAGCGCAAACGCGAATTGCTGGTTCACCTGATTCGCACCGAACCAATCCCCCAGGCCATTGTGTTCATGCGCACCAAACATGGGGCCAATCGTCTGTGCCACCAGTTGGAGCGCGAGGGGGTTTCGGCGGTCGCCATTCATAGTGACAAAACCCAGGTGCATCGCACGCGTAGTCTGGAAGAGTTCAAGACCGGCAAGGTCAGTATCCTGGTGGCCACAGATATTGCCGCCCGAGGCCTGGACATCGACCAACTACCCTTTGTGGTGAACTTCGAATTACCCCATGTTCCCGAGGATTATGTGCATCGCATAGGCCGAACGGGGCGGGCCGGCAGCACCGGACATGCCTATTCCCTGGTTTGCCCCGAAGAAGCGAAAGAATTGGCAGCCATCGAGCGCCTGATCAAAACCACGCTCGAACAAGTGCCTGTTCCTGGGTTCGACCAGCCCAGCCCAACCCCGGAGGGCATCGATGGCAAGGGTATGCGTACTCGCACGGGATTACGCCGCCCAGGGGGGGGGAGCACTGCACGCACGCCAGGGGCTACGGTCGGGCAATCCGCGTCAAGGGCGGCATCCAGCGGGGCCGGGCAACCAATGCCCGCAACGCACGCAATGGCCGAACCCGGGTTGCAGAGATTGCAAGAGGGAGAAGCGGTGCAGGAGACGCCGGCGCCCTCCAAGGTTAGACGGGAGCCCAGCGAGCATCACCGGGGGCACTTGTCGCGCGCGCATTTTGGCCGCCCTCCCTTGGCCAGCTTGGGCAAGAAGCCCAGGGAAATTCCAGCATTGCTGGGTGGTCTGATCAAAAAGAGCACCTGAACGCGGGCTCGCAAGTCTTTTTTTCAAAGCCATGCGCTACTTTAAAATGTCCCCTGTAGGCTTGGCGCTCCGGAGTTGGTGGGAGGTGGACTCTGGAGCCTGACGTCGTGTATCTGGACATCCATGCTCAGCCCGGCGCCAAACAAACGGCCTATGTGGGGCCTCATGGTGATGCGTTGAAGATTCGATTGGCCGCTCAGCCCGAGGACGGCAAGGCCAATCAGGCGCTGCTGCGCTTCCTGGCGCAGGTTTTTCAGGTGCCGCTGGCGCAGGTATACCTCTGTTCGGGGCATTCCGGGCGGCGCAAGCGGGTTGCCATCACGGGCAGCGCCTTGAGTGTGGCGCAAGTATTTGCCCTGGATCCACGCGCTCCATTAAACAAGGGCTGAAAGTCAAGGCTGGAATCCTCTCCAGTCTTGGGCTATATTTCATAAAACGCCCTCAAGGATTCCCATCATGTCCGTTTCTTTAACTCAGGCCCAAGTGGCGGCAGCCTTGTCCCAGTGGCTTCCCCCCGGAGCCGTGCTGACCAATCCAGAAGATCTGCGGCCCTTTGAAACCGACGGATTGACGGCCTATCGGCAGTTGCCCTGGATGGTTTTGTTACCCCAGACGGAAGCGCAGGTGCAATCCATCCTCAAGTATTGTTGCGAACACCATATTCCTGTGGTGGCTCGAGGTTCGGGCACGGGGTTATCCGGTGGGGCCTTGCCCCATGCCCAGGGGGTGTTGCTTTCCATGGCCCGATTCATGGGCATTCTGGACATCGACCCTTTGGCTCGAACCGCCCGGGTACAACCCGGCGTGCGCAACCTGGCCATTTCCGAGGCAGTGGCTCCCATGGGGTTATACTATGCCCCCGATCCTTCCTCCCAAATTGCCTGCAGCATTGGGGGTAACGTGGCCGAGAACTCCGGTGGCGTCCACTGCCTGAAATATGGCTTGACCTTGCATAATGTTCTCAAGGTCCGGGCGGTGACCATGGCGGGCGAGCTCATCGAACTGGGGGCACAGGCCCTGGATGGCCCGGGTTATGACCTGCTGGCACTGATTACCGGGAGCGAGGGGTTGTTGGCGGTGATTACCGAAGTGACGGTCAAATTGCTTCCCAAACCGCAACGGGCCCAGGCCATTCTGGCGGCCTTCGACGATATCGAAAAGGCTGGGCATGCGGTGGCCCAAATCATTGCCCAAGGAATCATCCCTGCAGGCCTGGAGATGATGGACGGACCGGCAACGCGGGCTGCAGAAGCCTTCGTGCACGCCAGTTATCCCCTGGAAGCAGAAGCCGTACTGATTTGTGAATCCGATGGTACACCGGAAGAGGTCAGCGACGAGATGGGGCGTATGAAAGCCATTCTGGAAGCCAGCGGAGCCATTGAAATTCGCTATTCGCAGGACGAGGCCGAGCGCCTTAAATTCTGGGCTGGGCGCAAAGCCGCATTTCCGGCGGTGGGGCGTTTGTCTCCCGACTATTACTGTATTGACGGCACCATCCCCCGACGTTTTTTGGCACCAGTGCTCAAACGCATCTATGAAATGTCGCGTGAGTTTGGTCTGGAAGTGGCCAATGTGTTCCATGCGGGGGATGGCAATCTGCACCCCCTCATCCTCTTCGATGCGGCCAAAGAGGGCGAATTTGAACGTACTGAAGCCTTTGCTGGCAAAATTCTCGAACTCTGCGTGGAAGTGGGGGGAACGATTACGGGCGAACATGGGGTTGGGGTAGAAAAGATCAACCAGATGTGTGTTCAATTCAGCCCCGAGGAACTGGAAGTGTTCCGCGCCGTCAAGGCCGCCTTCGATCCCCAGGGATTGCTCAACCCGGGTAAAGCCATTCCCACCTTGCACCGCTGCGCTGAATGGGGAGGAATGCACGTGCACCATAACCAGTTGCCCCATCCCGAGCTGCCGCGTTTTTGATCACACCATGACACGGTCTTCTCATGCGTACTGTTTTTCCTGGCTTTTGTGTTGTGACAGGTTTTCCTGAAGGATCGGATTGTTGATGAATGCTATTTTTCAGTCGTTGCAGGATCAGATTCGTTCGGCCCATGCGCTCCAGTTGCCCTTGCGCATCGGTGGGGGAGGGAGCAAGCATTTCTGGGTTCGCCCGCAAGGTTCTCAAGTGCTGGATATGCGCTTGTATACCGGCGTGGTGGATTATCAACCCAGCGAACTGGTGTTGACGGTACGGGCCGGGACCAGCCTGTCGGATATCGAACATTTGCTGGATCAGCAGGGGCAGATGCTGGGGTTTGAGCCGCCTCATTTTGGACCGGATGCCACCATTGGTGGCACCCTGGCCTGTGGCTTGTCGGGACCGCGCCGAGCCAGCGTGGGCTCGGCACGGGACTTCGTACTGGGGGTGCGCATACTGGATGGATTGGGGCGTGATCTGTCCTTTGGGGGGCGGGTGATCAAGAATGTGGCCGGGTTCGATGTGTCTCGCCTCATGGTGGGGGCCTGGGGGACTCTTGGTGCGTTGATGGAAGTATCTCTCAAGGTGCTTCCCAAACCTCCTTTCGAGACCACCCTGGAATGGGCCATGACGGAACTGGAAGCCTTGGAGTCCATGAATCAATGGGCCGGGCAACCCTTGCCTCTGTCGGCCACCAGCTATCAGAATGGCCGCTTGCGAGTTCGCTTGTCTGGTGCTGAGGTGGCCGTGCGCGCTGCCATGTGCCATCTGGGGGGGGAAGTAATTCCGGAGGGACCCGCCTGGTGGCTGCAGGTACGGGAACAGCGCGCTGCCGGGTTTAGCGCGCAGCGTCCCCTATGGCGCTTAAGCGTGCGCAGCAATGCGCCCCCGCTGGGATTTTCTGGCGCCGTGTTGACGGAGTGGGGGGGAAGCCTGCGCTGGATTGCCTCTGACCATGCCCCCGCACAATTACAACGGGCAGCGCAAGAGGCGGGCGGTCATGCCCTGTTGTTTCGCGGGGGCGACCCCTTTCGTCCCTTGGGGCATCCCCTGGATCCAGTGCTCATGAACATTAATAAAAACATTAAACAAGTCTTTGATCCGAATAATATATTAAACCAGGGTTTAGGGGTTTGAAGCCCTGTCCCCTTTCTTGAAGCGTATAACCATCCATGTTTGCTGAACTGACTCCCGAGTTTTTGGCAACCCCAGAGGGCACCGAAGCACAACGCATTTTGCGTGCTTGCGTGCATTGTGGGTTTTGCTTGGCCACCTGTCCCACCTATCAATTGCTGGGGGACGAGTTGGACAGTCCCCGGGGCCGTATCTACCTGATGAAGGGGATGTTTGAAGGGCAACCCGTATCAGGCTTGACCCAGCATCACCTGGATCGTTGTCTAACTTGTCGGGCTTGTGAAACCACGTGCCCCTCCGGCGTTCAGTACGGAAAACTGGTGGACATTGGACGTCATTATCTGGAGCAACGCCAGCCCCGCAGCACACAGGATCACTTCAAGCGCACGGCTCTAAAAACGGTATTGACCTCTCCCTGGCTGTTCAAACCGCTTCTGGCGGCAGGGCGCTTGGTGCGAGCGCTATTACCCGAGCCCTTGCGCAACAAATTGCCCATGCGCCAACCGGCCGGATTGCGTCCTGTGTCCAGACATTCACGGCGCATGTTGTTGCTGGAGGGTTGCGTGCAGCCGGATCTGGCGCCCAATATCAACACGGCCACGGCCCGGGTGTTGGACCGTTTAGGTATTACGGTCTTTTCTGTCCCCAAAGCGGGCTGTTGCGGGGCGCTGGCGCACCATCTGGCGGACGAGTCTGCGGCGCGCCTGGCCATGCAACGCAACATAGATGCCTGGTGGCCGCACGTAACCCAGGGGGTGGAGGCCATCGTCATGACGGCCAGCGGTTGTGGTACACAGGTGAAAGACTACGGGTACCAGTTGCGCCATGATCCGCTCTACGCTGAGCGGGCCAGCCAGATTTCGGCCTTGACACGGGACTTGTCCGAAGTCCTGCTCAAGGAACTGGAGGGAACGCCAGAGGAACGTCGTTTGTCGCTGCAAAGTCTGGGATTGCGCAGCGCCTCAAGTGCGCCGCGGATTGCTTTTCACGCGCCCTGTACCCTGCAGCATGGGCAGAAACTGAAGGGTGTGGTCGAGCAACTCCTGACGGCGGCCGGGGCGCAATTGACTCCAGTGCCCGATGCGCATCTGTGCTGTGGCTCTGCGGGGACTTACTCCTTGCTGCAACCCGAACTCTCCCACCGACTTCAAGCCAATAAGATCAAGGCCTTGACCAGCGGCCATCCAGAACTGATCTTGACAGCCAATATCGGGTGTCTTACGCATCTGGCAGCCGGTTCTCCCACTCCGGTGCGCCATTGGGTGGAATGGCTGGATACCTGTCTGACTCCTTCGGGGATGTAAGCGGGTTATGCAGTGTTCGTTCAGGCGGGGGCCGTTGGGGCGGTGGCCAAACGTACGGCTAAAAAGTCGATCAGAACACGAATGCGGTGTGGAATCAGCCGATTGCTGGGCAATACCACATACACCCCCAGGGGTGCGGCAGGAAATTCCGTCAAAATCTCCACCAGTTTGCCTTCGGCAATCCAGGATGCAGCAGTAAAGATGGGTTCATGAGCGATCCCCATGCCGGCAGCCGCAGCACGCAGCAACATGACGCCATTATTGGCCCGCAGGTGCGAACGGATGGGAAAGGGCGTGAGCTTTCCTTGCTCCATCAGCTCCCAGTGCTGTGCGGAAGTACGGGAGGCGGTATATCCCAGACAGGCATGATGAATCAATTCGCGGGGATGTTGGGGGGTGCCATGACGCGCCAGATAGCCGGGGGAGGCCAACACCAGCATGCGGCTGACGGCTAATCGGCGTGCCACCACTTCCGGTGCCAGACGGGGCGTGATGCGCACCGCCAGGTCGATGCCCTCCTGGATTAAATCGGAAAACTGATCGGAAAACTGCAGATCCAGCTCTACTTCAGGGTATGCGGCGCTGAATTCCAGCAGGGGGCCGGACAAATGTTCCAGGCTGTAATGCAGCGGCAGGCTGAGCCGGATCAGGCCCCTGGGGACTTGCTGCTTATCCGCCAGGCCCGATTCGGCCTCATCCACCAGATTGAGTATGACCCGACAGCGTTCAAGATAGAGGGCTCCGCTGGAGGTGAGAGACAGACTGCGCGTACTGCGGGCCAGCAGGCGCGTGCCCAGTCGTGTCTCGAGCGCGGCCACTTGACGGGTGACCACAGAGCGCGCCACCCCCATTTGCTGGGCCACCGCAGAAAAACTGCCCAGCTCGGACACCCGGACAAACAGCCGCATCGCCTGTAAGGAGTCCATGCCACGCGCGCCTGATGAAGCTCGTGAAAAGACAGGTTAGGCGTGTTTGGTGCCGCAACGTTCTTGCATTTGCTGGCTCAGGTGCACCAGAAATTGCAAGGAATGAATCGTGTCCGCATCCGTCAAGGTGTGCCACAGGCTACCCAAGCCGCCCATTGCGGGTGTTTCCCGACTCTTGCGGGCCGCAGATTCCAGGCAGGACAATAGGCTGGCAATCATGTCCAGGCGATCGAGCAAGGCGGGCAGGGTATTGGCAATTTTTTCCAGGGTGCCAGTGGATTGCAGGCGTTCCAGCATCTCTACCAGGCGACCGGCACCACCCCGGTTGAGCCGATCCATCAGGGATAAGCCTTCGCCCACAGTTTCCGCCAGTCGGCCCACCATTTCATCGGTAAGCGCGTCCTGGGCCGAGTGGTACACCCGGGCCAATTGGGCCAGGCGTTCCAGATCGCCGTTGTTGATCATCTCGGCCAAGGTGGGAATGGCCCGGGCCAGGCCTGCGCGCCCGGCCTTGTCTACCAGATCCAGGGCCTCGGCCGCCGAACCGGCCAAACGCCCCACCATTTCATCGCTCAGTGAATCGCGGGCGGCGCACACCAGGCGCTCCAGCTCCAGGGATTCCAGAGGGCTTGTGGTATTGGTTTCAGCATTCATGCGCAAGCCCTCCGGTTATAAAAGGCCACGGGCCGAAACCCAGTAGAGTTTGTTATAGGCCATCTTGAACCAATGCACGGCTTTGGTGGGTGCCTTGGGGTCGGGTGGGGTTTGGTAGTTGAACATGGCATAGGTGGCTCGGTCCTTGCCGGCTTCGATGAAACAGAACACCTTGCCGTCATATTCGCGTACGGGCACACCCATCTTGACGATGGCGGCAATGTTCTCGCCCAGGGTATCGGCCTCGAAATGCGCTGTGGAGCCTGCTTTGCTGATGGGAATGTTGGTGGTGTCACCGCACACGTACACGTTGTCGTACCCCTCCAGCGTGAGTTTGGTGCGATGGGTGGGAAGCCAGCCATTTTGCCCCAGTTGGTTTTTTTCCAGAACCTCCATCCCCTTGTGGGCCGGAATCGAGATGAGCAGATCGTAGGGAATGTCCACGCCTTCCTCGCTGCGCACCACCTGGTTGGCACCGTCTACCTCTTTGAGGTTGAAAAAGGTGTCGTAGGTGATTCCCAGGCGGTCCATCTCGGGAGCCGCCCATTTGGCCACGTTTTCCAGGCTATGCACCCGATTGATGGGATAGGTGTAATGCAGTTGCACCTTGTCGGAGAGCCCCCGGTCCTTGAAATAATCATGCAGCATGAAAGTGATTTCCAAAGGGGCCATGGGGCATTTGTGCGGAACTCCCACGGTAACGACTACCTTTCCGCCCGTAAAGGACTGCAGGCGCTTGAACATTTTCAGGGCACTGGCTTCGGTGTAGAAGGTTTCCGCATGTTCGCTCAAACCGGGAATGCCTTCCGGATACATGCGCGACCCGGTGGCAATGACCAGGATGTCGTAACCGAAGGTTTTGCCGCTTTGGGTGATGACGCGCTGCTGGTCCAACTCGAAGTGTTCCACAGGGTCCACATGAAACTGGATGCTGGGTTCCAGAAGGCTGGCCTGATCCCGGTACAGTTCGTCGGGGGTGGTGCGACCCACCGCCAGATAGAGCAGGCCAGGCTGATACATATGCTTGTCCGAGGCGGAGAGCATGGTGATCTGCGCTTTTCCGGACTTTAATTCCTGGGGCAAGCGCCGGGCCAGATTGTTGGCCAGAATGGTTCCTGCCATGCCCCCACCGATGATCAATATTTTCATGATGACGCTCCCCCTTGGATGGTTTGTTTTGTGTGAACCCCAGGCCGTGTCTGGTGGTTCCAGGTAGATCTATTTGGTCTTGCGTACCAGAATATGCCATACCCCTTCTGATTCGGTTGTGGACAGATAGGCATGCCCCACCTTTTTGACCCACTCTGGAATGTCATTGGCGGAACCTTTGTCGGTGGACAGGACTTCCAGTTCATCCCCAACTTGAGAATTCTTTAGTGCCACGATCAACTCCATGAGCGGACCCGGGCAAAAACTGCCTCGGCCATCCACGATTTTGCGTTCAGCCATGGTTCAATTCCCTTCCTGTTAGCATTAAAACGTCCAGATTTGCCCACCCCGCGCGTCATCCAAAAACTTGGTCAGCCCGGTAGCAGGCTGCAGCCAAGGTTCCAGCTGGTCTTGCTCCAAGGCCAACACATCCATGGCCATGGAACAGGGAAAAATTTTGGCGTCGCCCAATTCCACCGCTTGCTGAAACAACCCCTTGAAAGAGGGAATATTTTTGGTGCCCATCAATTGCCCCATGGGGCCCTCGGGCGCCGGTATCCTGGTGTCCCCCCGAGTGAAAAACCCCAACGCATTCATGGACAGAAACACGAGTACTTCCTGTCCACTGACTGCCCCCACCGAAGCCACCATGGCCGCCATTTGCAGGCGTTCTAGCGAATCGGAAACAACAACGACGCAGAGTTTGCTCATGATACTCTCCTCCTGAAAGGCTTGGCGACCGGTTGTGATTGAACGAGGGTTGCAGCGTGCGATAAGCGCTCACGGAGCGATCAGGCAATCAGAAAAGGGCTCTGGCCAATGAATAGGGGGATTTTGCATCGCTTTGGTGCCGCTTGCAACTGGCAACCATAGCGAAAAAAATCCCTGCACGGGGCAGGGACTGAACGGCGGCCAGCCAACAAAGGCTGCGGCACGACCTTCAACGGTTCACCGGGGGGCAAGCCCCCGGTGACACGCTTACTTGAGGGTTTGCAGATAAGCGGCTACAGCATGTTTTTGGTGGTCATCCAGACCGTGGGCGATGCCTTCCATGGCCACCCCGTGCGGACGTTCCAGATCATCATCCTTGGCGTTGTTATTTTCCTTTTCCTCCACCATTTCATCGGAGTTGAAGGCCATCAACTGCTTGTAGAGATAATCCTGATGCTGTCCAGCCAGGCGGGGAATGGGGCCATTGCCTTCGGCGTTGGAACCATGACAGCCCATACAGGCGGGCACACCCTTGTCCAGATTGCCTTCGTTGAAAATCTTGGCGCCTTCCGCTGCCAGGGCAGGGTTGACGGGATTGGGATTGGCCCGGGTAGGTTGCTTGGAGTAATACGTGGCCAATTCCTCGATCTGCTTGGGCGTAAAGTTACGCGCAATGCCCCACATCATGTCCTGAGCTGCAGGGTCCTTGCGGGTATGCTCGTGAAACTCGGTCATTTCCGCCACCAGATAATCCTTCTGCTGGCCCGCCAGATTGGGGAAGGTGGGGTTGACGGAGTTGCCATTGACATTGCTGCCCACTTCGCCATGACAAATCGAACAGACCTGCTGCGCCAGGGTGTTACCCGAAACGGCTGGGTTGCCCAGATTGCGGCTCTTGTCGAGCCCCGTGGAACATGCCCCCAACGCCAGTGAAATGGCGGACAGGGTCAGAACTTTTGCGATATGTTTCATATTCATCCCCTATTTAGTAAACGATAGTTGCATACAACATGGAGGTATTGAAGTCGTGCGGTCCCAGGCCACCTGTTAACTGATTGCCGCTCACCCCGCCCATCTGGGTGTAGAAGGTATACATGTAGCCAAGTCTGACATTTTGATACGGTGCCCAGAATACGCTAGGCATCCAGGACTGCCAGTTGGGACTTCCTGTGGGGCCCATGCCATAAAGACCAGTGTCAGAACTTCCGGTGGCTCCGTGGTAAAACAACATGGCACCATATTTGGCTCTGTATATATAGGTTACATCCGCCCAGGTTTCATTCAGGGTGTCGGTGGGATTAGTCGGGGTTCCACCTCCTGCGTTCGTAACTCCCAACACATTATTCATCGCCTCATGGGTCAAGCGGAAGTGGGCAGAGAAGTAATGGGGGTCAAGCACATATTGATACTGCGCATCAACACCTAGATCCCGATAGGTGCTAACCGAGCCAGACCAGTCGGAATAATTCAGCACAGGATTGTAATTATGGGCATAGGAGGTCATCCCATGCAGACCAACTTCAAAGCTATTGGGCCCCCATTCCTTGTTGTACGCCAACCGGAGATAAGGCGAAGGATCGAGTAGAGGTACACCAGTGCTGCCAGTGGCACCACCAGTCATGAAAGAGAGAGGGCCGTGGGTGATCGATTTATAGACACCTAATTCCCCATACCAGGTCTTATTCAGGAAGCCATAGGCTCCAACCCCCACTTCTGCATGTTGGGCGGTTGCTCCCATCATGAAGGTCCCTGGAGCTTGAGCACCGCCAGCGTTGAAGTATCCAATCCAGTCAGAAGTCCAGTTCTCGGTGGTGTTCCAAACGTCAGACATCGTCGAGCGGTTGTTTGTATAAACACCGTAAATAATGTCCTTGGTGGGAGTGACAATGCGGTCGGCCCAGCGTAATTCCGTGTTATCGATTCCGGAAGATTGTGTGTATTGGCTCCCCGAAGTGATGTTGCCGTCATACTTATTCCAGGTCCACTGAACAAAGGCTCCCAAATTGTCTGTAATGTGACCTCCGGCAAATAAACTGACCACTTGCAGATCAAATGACGAGGAGGGCGCCGTTCCGTTGCCAGCTGCTGGGGTGGTATTCGTGTAAAACTGTCGCGCTGTCTGCAGCATGACTGCCACGGGTGGCCGATCTACATTGGTAGTTAAGTTGAAAATGTCATTGGCATCACCCATGGTATAACCCGTGAGTTTGAACATCCGACCTAGAGAGGTTAACTGCGGATATTCACCCCCCACGTGACAGGCAACACATTTGAAACCGGTTTGACGGGCAAAGACCGGGATGGCGCTGGCATCCATGGAGGCTGCCAAAGAGGCCATACCCAGAAGCGCAAGCAGCGGCCCACGCCCTTTTCCGAGCAGGTTGGATTGCTTCATTATTAAACCCCCTAATTGTTGTATGAAAAACTTTGGTGCGGGTGCATCAGAAAAACCAAAACGAAGGAACAACCGCAGATGCAGATGTTCTAACGCTCCTTGATCTAAGTCAAGTCCTCTGTCATAAAACTGAAAAGCTGCACCCGACATGTTGCTAAATTGCAACACTCCTCGGGCGGGACTTGCACCTGCAACAGTGCGCCCTGCCGGGCGCCCTAAAAAAAACGCCTTGCGGATGCAAGGCGTAATGGGGGGTAAATCGATTCTGAAAGGAGGCTTCGGGCTTATCTCAGGGATTGCAGATAGGCGGCAACCTGGTGCTTTTGCAGGTCATCCAAGCCATGGGAGATGTTCTCCATGGCGGCCCCGTGAGGCCGTTCCAGTGCTTCGGGATGGTTTTCCCGTCCGGCATCGCTGTTGAAGATCATCAATTGCTTGTACAGGTAGTTGGCGTGCTGCCCGGCCAAGCGGGGAATGGGGCCATTGCCTTCAGCGTTAGCGCCATGACAGGAGGCGCAGGCAGGAACCCCTTTGTCGGACACCCCTTCGGCAAAGAGCTTTTGTCCCGCAGCAACCAGCGCGGGATTGCTCTGGTTGGGGTTGGGCAAGGGCTTCTGATGCGCGTAATACTCGGCGATGCTCTTCATTTGTTCCGTGGTCAAACGACTGGACAGCCCCCACATATAGTCTTTGGCCATCTTGTCCTTGCGGGTCTGGTCATGGAATTCCTGCAATTCGGTTTGCAGGTATTCCGCTTGCTGACCCGCCAGGTTGGGATAGGTGGGGTTGATGGAGTTGCCATTGGCGCTCATGTGTGTGCCCCCATGACAGGTGGAACACACCTGCTGGGCCAGGGTATTGCCAGAGACCTGTGGATTGGACAAGTCGCGGCTGCGCTCCAGGTTGGAGCAGGCCCCCAGCGTAACAGACAGGGCGGTGAGGGTTAGCAAGGCTTGATAACGTTTCATGTTCATCCCCTGTAATCAATAAATGAAGCTAACGTAAAACGCGGAGGTGTTGAAGTCACTGGGCTTGAGCGTTTGCCCCGGAATGACGGAGGTGGCCCCTGCCATTTGGGTATAAACGGTGTATTGAAAGCCCAGACGCAGATTTTGCCAAGGCGTCCAGAAAATTTCCGGAATCCAGGCTTGCCAGTTGGGGCTGCCTGTGGTGGTGTTGAGGGCATTCAGGGTCAGGTCGTTGCTGCCTGTGATGTTGCGGTAGGTCAGCGTGCCGCCGTATTTGGCTTGATAGACATACGACACATCCAGCCAGGCCTCGTTCAGGTAATTCGATCCATTTGCCGCTGTAGTTCCCACCTGATCGCCGGCAAAAGAGGAACTTTCGTGCAGGAAGCGGGCGTGGGCCCCGATGTAATGGGGATCCAGATTGTATTGATACTGGGCATCCAGCGCTGTATCACGGTAGGTGTTGACCGTAGTTCCCCAACTGCCGTTATGGGCGTAGGAAATCATGCCGTGCATACCCACCTCGAAGCTATGCGCGCCGATGTCTTTACTGTAGGCCAAGCGATAATACGGGGAAGGATCGATGAAGACGCTACCGCTTCCGGCCGTCAGGTCGGTGGTGGCAATGCCGTGAGTGAAGGATTTATACACGCCGGCCTCGGCATACCAGGTGGTATCCTTATACAGATAGGCACCGATCCCTTCGGACTGCCCTGGGCCATATTGATCCAGGAAAGGTTGTGGGGTTTGGGCGGCGGCGTTGGCGTTGTAAAATCCCATGAGGATTACATTCCAGTTGGCCGTGTTGTTCCACACGTCCGAAACCGTGGGGTGATTGTTGACGTAGACCCCATAAATCAGGTCGTTGCCATTGTTCAGGTTACGGTCGGCATAACGGATTTCCGAGTTGTCCACGGTGAAGTTATAGCCACCCCCCGTGTTTCCCCCCGTCCATTGCAGAAAGCCGCCGATGTTGTCGGTGATCTTGCCACCGGAAAACAGGCTGATGGCCTGGATATTCTGAGTATCCCCTGGTTGGCTGGCTGCATTGTTTTTGTTGGTGAAACCTCGTCCAGCCTGCAACCAGACACTGATGGGGGGAGCATCTTTTTGCACTTCCAGATCGGTCAGGTTGGGGCGGGTGCCCATGGTGTAACCGGTCAACTTGAACAGTCTCCCATAGGAGGTGAGTTGCGGGTACATGCCCCCCAAGTGGCAGGTCACACAGGCCTGGCCGGTTTGTCGTGCGTAGATCGGTATGGCATTGGCGTTCATCGATCCTGCCAAAGCCAATCCTCCCATGAGTCCTAGCGTGATACGAGCTGGTGTTTTCACATTAACCCCCGTTGATGACGATAAAAAAACCTGTGCGTCAGTGGTGTTTTGAAAGGAACCCAAAGTAATCAAAAACACACTCTGATCGCAGTGCAAGGTCAAACCACTGGTTATTTTAAGGAGGGTTTGTTGTGTTTTCGTTGATCTGTATCAACAATGCAACAAATAGGTCGGTTTTTTTGAGAAATTTTGGAAAAACACTGCGCCCAAGCGGGTAAAAATGCGGCGCTGCAATAAAGGGAAGTGTTTGTCCTGGTGCGAATCGATGTCGTCCAGGCCGATCAGCAGGGGGCAGAGACCCTGTTCAGGGTTGTGGGGGTGTGAGGCAGAGGCAGAGGCAGAGGCAGAGGCAGAGGAGCAGGAAGTCATCCCGTTGGTAAAACCGGGCGGGGAAGAGAGACCCCGCCCGGGGTGATGCCCAGAACGACTAGAGTACTGACTTCACGGTCTTGCAGAGGTTTTCAGCGGTCAAGCCAAAGTGCTTGAACAGGGCTCCTGCGGGTGCGGATTCGCCATAAGTGTCGATGCCCACCACGGCCTGACAGCCATACTTCCACCACAGGGCGGTACTTCCCGCCTCGATGGCAATCTTGGGAATGCCTGGCGGGAGCACAGTGGCTCGATAGTCGGCACTTTGGCGGTCAAATACCGTGGTGGCCGGCATGGACACCACGCGCACCGGAATTCCCTCGGCGTTGAGCAGTTTTTGCGCTTCCACGGCAATGCCCACCTCGGAACCCGTGGCGATCAAAATGGCCCGGGCCAACCCTTCGGACTCCCGCAGAACATACCCCCCCTTGTTGATGTCCACGATCTGTTCCGGGGTGCGGGACTGGAAGGGCAGGTTCTGGCGGCTGAATATCAGACAGCTGGGGCCATTGTGGCGCCGCACGGCCGCTGCCCAGGCGGCTGCGGTTTCCGTGGTGTCACAGGGGCGCCATACATCCATGTTGGGAATCAGGCGCAAGCTCGAAACATGCTCGATGGACTGGTGCGTAGGCCCGTCTTCCCCCAATCCGATGGAGTCATGGGTAAACACGAAGAGGCTACGAATGCGCATCAGGGCGGCCATGCGCAAGGCATTGCGGCTGTAGTCCGAGAAAGTGAGGAAGGTGCCGCCGTAAGGGATGAAGCCGCCATGCAGGGCAATGCCGTTCATGATGGCGCTCATGCCGAATTCCCGCACGCCATAACTGAGGTAGTTGCCTGCCGTGCTGGCGTTCATGGATTTACTGCCGCTCCAGTTGGTCAGATTGGAGCCTGTCAGGTCGGCCGAACCGCCAAAGAACTCCGGCAATACGGCTCCCAGCGCTTCCAGCGTGTTTTGGCTGGCCTTGCGACTGGCAATCGTCTCACCCTTGTCCCGGCATTTGGCAATGAACTCCAGTGCAGCCATTTCGAAGTGTTGGGGCAAGTCGCCTTTCATGCGTCGGGTAAATTCTGCTGCCGCGGCAGGATAAGCCCGTTGATACGCGCTAAAACGCTCATTCCATTCGGCTTCCTGGACCGCGCCTCGGGGCCGTGCGTCCCAGGCTTGATAGACCTCGGCGGGAATTTCGAAAGGTCCATGGGTCCAGCCGATGGCCGCACGGGAAGCGGCAATTTCATCGTTCCCCAAGGGCGCGCCGTGGACGTCATGGGTGCCGGCCTTGTTGGGGCTTCCCTGACCGATGACGGTTTTGCAGCAAATCAGGGTGGGTTTGTCGCTGTTTTGGGCTGCAGTGATGGCGGCAGACACCGCTTCCACATCGTGACCGTCGACCGCGCGCAGTACATTCCAGCCGTACGCCTCGAAGCGCTTGGGGGTGTCTTCCGCAAACCAGTCATGCACATGGCCGTCGATGGAGATGCCATTGTCGTCCCAGAAGGCGATGAGTTTGTTCAGCCCCAGGGTCCCGGCCAGAGAGCAGGCCTCGTGGCTGATCCCTTCCATCAAGCAGCCATCCCCCATGAAGACATAGGTGTAATGGTTGACGAGGGTGTGCCCCGGCTGGTTGAATTGTTCAGCCAGAAGCCGTTCTGCCAGCGCAAAACCCACCGCATTGGTAATTCCTTGCCCCAAAGGTCCGGTGGTGGTTTCTACCCCAACCGTCATGCCATATTCAGGGTGCCCGGGTGTCTTGCTGTGCAGTTGGCGGAAGTTTTTGAGTTCCTCCAGCGGCAGGTCGTACCCGGTCAGATGCAGCAGGGCATAAATCAGCATGGAGGCATGGCCGTTGGACAACACAAACCGGTCCCGGTCGGCCCAATGGGGATTGCTGGGATTATGCTTGAGATGCCGGCCCCACAACGCCACAGCCATTTCGGCCATTCCCATGGGTGCCCCGGGGTGGCCCGAGTTGGCCTTTTGTACGGCGTCCATGGCCAGGGCCCGGATGGCATTGGCCATCAGGGTGGTAGTTTTTGCGCCTTGAGTCATGATCGATCTCTCGTTGAGTGAGTAGTCAGTTAGCGAATCTGGGGGGTCAATTGTCCCTTGGCATAGCGCTCGCTCATGACTTCCATGGAGAGCGGTTTGATTTTGCTGGCTTGACCGGCACTGCCGAAGGCCTCGAAGCGGGCCTTGCAAATGCCCATGGCCGCCTTGCGCGCCTCGGCCAGGAATTTGCGGGGATCGAATTCTTCCGGCTTCTTGAACATCAGGGCGCGAATGGCCCCCGTCATGGCCAAACGGATATCGGTGTCGATATTGACCTTGCGCACCCCATATTTGATGGCTTCCACGATCTCTTCCACGGGCACGCCGTAGGTTTCCTTGATGTCACCCCCATTGGCACGAATGATTTCCAGCCAATCCTGAGGAACTGAAGAGGAACCATGCATGACCAAGTGGGTGTTGGGAATGCGGGCATGAATTTCCTTCACCCGCCAAATGGCGAGCGTCTCCCCAGTGGGAGCCTTGGTAAACTTGTAGGCGCCATGGCTGGTGCCAATGGCAATGGCCAGGGCATCCACTTCGGTTTGGCGGACAAAATCGGCCGCCTGTTCCGGGTCGGTCAACAATTGATCATGGCTCAGTTGCTTGTCGGACCCATGTCCGTCTTCCTCGCCCATCATGCCAGATTCCAAAGACCCCAGGCATCCCAGTTCGCCTTCTACCGAAACCCCCACGGCATGGGCCATGTCCACTACCCGACGGGTGGTGCTGACGTTGTATTCAAAGCTGGAAGGGGTTTTCATGTCTTCCATCAGGGAGCCATCCATCATGACGCTGGAAAAGCCGGAGCGGATGGAGCGCTGACAGACGGCCGGGCTAGCCCCATGATCCTGATGCATGCACACGGGAATATCCGGGTACATTTCGATGGCGCCTTCAATCAGCTTGCGCAGAAAGGGCTCGCCGGCATATTTGCGGGCTCCCGCCGAGCCTTGCATGATGACCGGGCTATTGGTGGCTTGAGCGGCTTCCATGATGGCCTGGATCTGCTCCAGGTTGTTGACGTTGAAAGCAGGGAGACCATAACCATGTTCGGCGGCGTGGTCGAGCAACTGACGCAGGGAGATGAGTGCCATGAGCGTTCCTTGAAGAAAAGGGTTAAAGGGGGAGGGGTTCAGGCTGGGCTAAACCCAGTCTTGTGAGAAGTTCGTTGAAACTTTCAATGACCGCATCGGGACCTGCCTGAACGATGGGTTGTCCATGGTTGTAACCGTGGTTGAAAGTCCATACAGCAACGCCTGCGGCGCGCGCAGCCTGTACATCATTGCTGGAATCGCCCACAAACAGGGCCTGGGCGGGGTCCACGCCAGCACGTTGCAAAGCCAGTTGCAGGGGCAGGGGGCTGGGCTTGCCGGCTGCGGTGTCGCCGCCCGCGACGATGATTTCAAAGTGGTGCATCAAGGACTGCGACTGTAGCAATTTGAGGGTTAGACTGCGTTCCTTGTTGGTGACCACTGCCAGGCGACAGCCGGCCTGGCGCAGGGCCCCCAGTACCTCGTCGGCATCGGGATAGGGCAAGCTCAGCAACCCCGTCAGTTCGGCATAGGTATGCAGAAAACGGGGGTAAAGCCGGGCAAAACGTTCCGATTCGCGGATGGTTTGATCCCCGGTTACGGCTTGTAAGGCATTGCCAAACAACCAGGCCGTTCCCTTGCCGATCCAGTCCCGGATCTGCGTGGCGGGTAGTGGCGGAAGATGGTCTTCCTCCAGGGTGCGATTGACCGTCTCGGCGATTTCGGCAGCGGTATCCACCAGGGTACCGTCCAGATCGAACATGATGAATTGCGGCAAGGGCATGAGTGGGGGCGCTCCCGGGTTCAGAAGGATTTACGCTTGATATCCATCAACTTGAGGATCATGGGCGTAAAAATCAGTTGCATGGCAATGCCCATTTTCCCCCCGGGAATCACCAGGGAATTGGGGCGCGTCATCCAGGAACCGTTCAACATGGAAAGCAGGTAAGGAAAATCGATGCCTTTGGGGTCGGCAAAGCGAATGACCACCATGCTTTCATCGGCCGAAGGAATATCGGCGGCGATGAAGGGGTTGGAGGTATCTACGGTGGGTACCCGTTGAAAGTTCACGTGGGTGCGCGAAAACTGCGGGCAGATGTGGCCCACGTAATCCGGCATACGGCGCAAAATGACGTCTGTCACCGCTTCTTGCGAGTAGCCCCGCAACTTTTGATCGCGGTGCAGCTTTTGAATCCATTCCAGATTGATGATGGGGACCACACCCACCAGCAGGTCCACCTGGGCCGCCACATTGATTTTGTCGTCGGCATACCCGCCGTGCAAACCCTCATAAAACATCAGGTCGGTGTTGCCTTCGATGTCTTCCCAGGGGATGAAGGTGCCGGGTTCTTGCTTGTACGGGGCGGCTTCGCCGGCGTCGTGCAGGTAGCGGCGCACCTTGCCAGAACCCGTGGCGCCATAGGTTTTGAACAGGTTTTCAAGTTCATCCAACAGATTGGCTTCTGGACCGAAGTGACTGAAATGCCTATTTCCTTTGGCCTCTTGTTCCTTCATCTGGGCACGCATGGCCAGACGGTCAAAGCGATGGAAGGAATCGCCTTCCACGATTTGGGCGTGGATTTTTTCGCGCCGAAAAATGTGTTTGAAGCTATTCATGACCGTGGTGGTACCTGCACCGGAAGATCCGGTCACAGCAATGATGGGATGTTTACGCGACATGGAAAACCTCTCGCAAGATAATGATAAATAGTGGTTTTACTGAAACCCTACGGCCTACGGGCGAAACAGGCTACGCTCATTGAACAGGGGCGAGTCGAAGGGCTTGTCCGTACCGGCATCATATTGCTGATGGTAGTGATCCACGCGCGCCACTTCATGGCGTGAGCCCAGAATCACGGGAATCCGCTGATGGATTTTATCCGGTACCACATCCATGATGCGCTCGCGCCCGGTACTGGCGGCACCGCCCGCCTGTTCCACCAGAAAGCTCATGGGATTGGCTTCGTACATCAGACGCAGGCGACCAGGCTTGGTGGGGTCTTTGGTATCCCGTGGGTACATGAAAATCCCTCCCCGGATCAGGATGCGATGTACTTCGGCCACCATGGAGGCAATCCAGCGCATATTGAAATCCCGCTCCCGCGGGCCGGTTTTCCCGGCCTTGCACTCGTCGATGTAGCGCGTAACGGGTGGCTCCCAAAAGCGTTCGTTCGAGGTATTGATGGCGTATTCGCTAGTGTCGGCGGGAATCTGGATATGGGGATGGGTGAGGATGAAGTTGCCCACCTCCCGGTCCAGGGTAAAGCCGTGGGTTCCGTTGCCCACGGTCAGGACCATCACCGTGGATGGGCCGTACAAGGCATAACCGGCAGCCACTTGCTTGCTGCCCGGTTGCAGATAGTCCTCGATGCCTGGCTCTCCCGTGCCATTGGCGCGCAGGATGGAAAAGATCGAACCGACCGAGACATTGCCATCGATATTGGAGGAGCCATCCAGCGGATCGAAGATGGCCAGAAAAGGCCCCCGTGTATGGGGGGCCTTCACCGGGAAAGGATCATCCATTTCTTCGGAGGCCACGCCCGCCACCAGGCCACCCATTTCGAAGGTATTGACGAAAGCGGTGTTGGACAGGACGTCCAGTGGTTTCTGGGTTTCTCCCTGCACATTGGTGCTGTCCAGACTACCCGAGGCACCGTCCAGAGCGCCCCGGGCGCTCATGGCGGCGATGGCTTTCACGGCTGCGGCCACGTCCACCAGCAAGGCCGCCAGTGCGGCGCCATCCTTGGAACCACTGATGTTTTCGATCAAGAACTTGGATAAGGTCTTACGCCCTAAGTGCATGGTTTCTCCCCTCTGTTAGTATTAGAATATGTTGTTGTTTACCCACCGCACTGGAGTGAAGCGTGCAGGCGGGATCATAGACCTGTTTTATATAAGCCATACTCAGTAATTCTTATTGGGTCTATAAGATGTACTGATTAGCACCGATTTCGGGCAGGTGACGTCCCGTCTTGACTCGTCCTGATTTTCATAAACCCTGAGTATAGACTGAATTTTGCAGGGCTGAAACGACTCTGTTTGGAAAGATCACTCAGGATCATTTTTTCCGGGCCCGCGCCCGCCGTAACTGTTTGGGATCGGCTTGTCGTGGCCGATAGATTTCTACCCGATCTCCCGCGTGCAGCACTGTGTTCAACGGGCGTATCTGCCCCCAGATGCCGGTTTTTTGGCGGTTCAAATCGATGTCAGGAAAACGCTCCGGCAACCCCGAGGCCTGCAACGCCTGCTCCAGGGTACAAGGTTGAGGCACTTCCAGTTCGATAACGCATTGTTGCTCGGGCAAGGCGTAAGCTACCGTCACCTTCATGGGGTAAAAACAGGCTGTGGGCGCATGAACACTTGTGGGATTACAGGCCAGCGCCCGGGGCGGAAGGGACCTCAGGCTTGGACATGGCGTAAACCTGATCGGCGCGCGAAACAAAAGCTTCCACCATGGAATTGGCAATGGAGTGAAACACCGGGCCCACCACTTTTTCCAGAATGCGGCTGGCAAAGGTCCATTCCAGGGCAAAGGAAATTTTGCAGGCCTGTGCTTGCAAGGGGGTAAAACGAAATTCTCCCCGCAAATGCTGAAACGGACCCCGGACCAGATCCATGGTGAGGCACTGGCCAGGTTGGGAGCGATTGCAGGTGGTGAATTGTTGGCGTAACCCATGAAAATTAATGTGCAGGGTGGCAATGACCTGTTCTGAGCTGCGCTCGCTCACTTCTGCGCCACTACACCAGGGCAAAAAACCGGGGTATTCGGGGATGTTGTCCACCAATTCCCACATTTCCTGGGCAGAGTGCATCACCAATACTGATTTTTCAACACGACTCATGGGGATAAAACCGTAAAATGGTCGACCAATACGCGCTAACATAACAGACCAAATACCGATAGTACAAAATTATGAGCATTGTCGACAATCGCAAGGCGTTTCATGATTATTTCATTGAAGAGCGCCATGAAGCGGGGTTGGTCCTGGAAGGATGGGAAGTCAAGTCCATTCGGGCTGGGCGTGCCCAAATCAAGGAAGCCTATGTGGTCATTCTCTCTGGAGAACTGTTCTTGCTGGGGGCCCATATCAGCCCCTTGCCAACCGCTTCGACCCACATTCATCCCGATCCCACGCGCACCCGAAAACTGCTCCTGAAGGCTGAGGAAATCGCCAAACTGGTGGGGAAAGTGGAGCGCGCGGGATATACCCTGGTGCCTCTCAATTTGCACTATTCCAAGGGGCGGATCAAAGCCGAAATTGGTTTGGCCAAGGGCAAGAAGCAGCATGACAAGCGGGAGGCTGAAAAAGAGCGGGACTGGCAAAGAGAAAAACAGCGTTTGTTACGGCAGCGATGAAGCGGCTGTTTGGCACCGGACTTGAGTCCGTCTGGCGCTCGCGTATAATGCTGTTTTGCCAAAAGGTCGTGCCATGCGCGTAGTGGAAAAAGCCCTCACCTTCGATGATGTCCTGTTGGTCCCAGCTCACTCCGATGTGCTTCCCCGAGATGTCCATCTGTCCACCCGTCTAACCCGCCAACTCAAACTCAATCTGCCACTGCTGTCTGCGGCCATGGATACGGTCACCGAGGCACGTTTGGCGATTGCGCTGGCTCAGGAGGGGGGGATCGGCATCATTCACAAAAACCTCTCCATTACTGAACAGGCCGCCGAAGTGGCCAAGGTCAAGCGCTTCGAATCGGGCGTGGTGCGCGACCCCATTACCATCTCACCCGACATGCCGGTGCACGAAGTCATGCAAATTACCCGGCAGCACCGGTTTTCCGGCTTGCCGGTCCTGGAAAACGGCAAAGTGGTGGGTATTGTCACCAATCGCGACCTGCGCTTTGAAACCCGCCTGGATCAACCGGTGCGTAATGTCATGACGCCCCGTGATCGGCTGGTGACGGTCAAGGAACATCAAACCCGGGACGAGGCCATGCATTTGATGCATCAACATCGCCTGGAACGGGTGCTGGTGGTCAATGATGCCTTCGAACTACGCGGCTTGATTACCGTGAAGGATATTCTCAAATCCACCGAGCATCCTCTGGCCACCAAAGATAGCTCGGGGCGCCTGCTGGTGGGGGCGGCTGTGGGCGTCGGTGCGGGCACGGACGAGCGCGTGGCGGCCCTGGTGGAAGCCGGAGTAGACGCGCTGGTGGTGGACACGGCCCATGGGCATAGCCAGGGTGTGCTGGATCGGGTGCGCTGGATCAAAACCCGCTATCCCCAGATTCAGGTCATTGGAGGCAATATCGCCACCGCCAGTGGGGCGCTTGCTCTGGTGGATCATGGCGCCGATGGCGTCAAAATCGGCATTGGACCGGGCTCCATCTGTACCACGCGCATCGTGGCGGGGGTGGGCGTGCCGCAGATTACGGCCATTCGCAATGTTTCTCAGGCCTTGGCGGGAACCGGAGTGCCCTGCATTGCCGACGGAGGAATCCGTTTTTCTGGTGATGTCTCCAAAGCCTTGGCCGCGGGGGCCGATGCCGTGATGGTGGGGGGACTGCTGGCCGGAACCGAAGAGGCGCCAGGCGACATCGAATTGTTTCAGGGTCGATCCTATAAGTCCTATCGCGGCATGGGCTCTTTGGGGGCCATGCAGCAGGGTTCCAGTGATCGCTACTTTCAGGATGCGGAAAACAACGCCGACAAACTGGTCCCCGAGGGGGTGGAAGGGCGCGTTCCCTACAAGGGGCCGGTCACTGCCGTGATTCATCAGCTCATGGGAGGGGTTCGTGCCAGCATGGGTTACCTGGGATGCCACACCATTGCCGAGATGCATGTCAAAGCCGAGTTCGTGGAAATCTCCAATGCGGGCATGCGCGAATCCCATGTGCATGACGTGCAGATCACCAAGGAAGCCCCCAATTACCACGTGGATTGACCTCCCGTCGCACTGACCTCACAGGATCCACATATGTCCCGTCAAAAAATTCTGATACTGGACTTCGGGGCTCAGTATGCCCAGTTGATTGCCCGGCGCGTGCGGGAAGCCGGGGTTTATTGCGAGCTTCATCCCTGGGATGTGAGCGAGACCCTGGTGCGGGAATTCGCCCCCCAAGGCATCATTCTCTCGGGAGGGCCGGCCTCGGTAACCGACTCGACCCCGCCCCGGGCCCCTCAGGTCGTGTTTGAACTGGGCGTGCCGGTATTGGGCATTTGCTATGGGATGCAGACCATGGCGGCCCAATTGGGCGGGCAAGTGGAAAACGCCCGGCAGCGTGAATTCGGTTTTGCTCAGGTGCGCGCGCGCGGACATTCTGCCTTGCTGCAGGGAATTCAGGATCACAGTAACGACCAGGGCCAGGGGTTGCTGGATGTGTGGATGAGCCACGGCGATAAGGTCACGGTTATGCCCCCCGGGTTTCACATCATTTGCGAAAACGCGGCCACACCCATTGCCGGCATGGCCGACGAAAGCCGTCATTTCTATGGCGTGCAGTTTCATCCAGAAGTGACGCATACTTCTCAGGGCAAGGCCATTCTGGCACGGTTTGTTCATGACATTTGTGGGCTTGGTTCCGATTGGAATATGCCGGACTATGTGGTAGAGGCGGTGCGCTCCATTCGGGAGCAAGTGGGCGCAGAACAGGTCATTCTGGGCTTGTCCGGCGGGGTAGACTCCTCGGTGGCGGCAGCCCTGTTGCATCGCGCCATTGGTGAGCGTCTAACCTGTGTTTTCGTGGATCATGGCCTGTTGCGCCAGGGGGAAGCCGAGCAGGTCATGGAGACCTTTGCGCGTCATTTGGGGGTGCACGTGGTGCACGTCAACGCCAAAGATCTGTTCATGCTGCATTTGAAGGGGGTGTCCGACCCCGAGCAAAAGCGCAAAATTATCGGACGCGAGTTTGTGGAAGTGTTTCAGCGGGAAGCGGCCAAACTCCCCCAGGCCCGCTGGTTGGCGCAGGGGACCATTTATCCCGATGTCATCGAATCGGCTGGTGCCAAGTCGGGCAAAGCGCAAAACATCAAATCCCACCACAACGTGGGGGGCCTGCCCGATACCTTGCATCTGAAATTACTGGAACCCTTGCGCGAACTGTTCAAGGACGAAGTACGGGAAATGGGTGTCGTGCTGGGATTGCCCCGTGACATGGTCTATCGTCATCCATTTCCAGGCCCTGGTTTGGGCGTGCGTATTCTGGGAGAGGTCCATGCTTCCTATGTGGACCTGCTGCAGCGCGCGGACGCCATTTTCATCGAAGAGCTGCGCCGAGCAGACTGGTACGACAAAGTCTCTCAGGCCTTTGCCGTGTTTTTGCCGGTGCGCTCGGTGGGGGTGATGGGCGATGGCCGTACCTACGAATTCGTCGTGGCCTTGCGCGCTGTGGTGACGAGCGACTTCATGACCGCTCATTGGGCCGAACTCCCCTACGATCTGCTAGGTCGCGTATCCAATCGCATCATCAACGAAGTGCGTGGCATCAATCGGGTGGTCTACGATATCTCCGGCAAACCCCCCGCTACCATCGAGTGGGAGTAGGTGAGGCCGAGCTGGCAGAGCGAAGGTGTAGGCAAAACAATTGGTTGCGGATGTTGTTGATATGCGCCACATCATCAACGAGATCCTTTATGCGACCCTATCCGATTGATTAATATACAGATTGTTGTTTTTCCTCGATCTTGCGGCGCAGAGGGTATTCGTCTCACTTTGACGGTATTTCTGGCGGTAAAAATGCGACGGCGTCCGCGTGCGCCTCTGGTGCCGTCAGTGCGCGTGGACTGCTGACGGTAAAAATACGCTCGATAAGACTAGATTCGACAAGAACTTATCTCGGTCGAGGACGTGTTTCTTGCGTGACGGTAATTTCTCTTCGATGCCTGTCCGGTGATCAAAGCGGCACATCGTGACGCGAGGTTCATCGTTGGTCGAGTGCGGAAATCGCGGGCGGCGAGCAACCCCTACGTTGCCAAATCCATTTCATCGTCACCCCCCACGATAGGGATCCAGTAACACGGGTTTGGAACCACTGATTCTGGGGGTGAACCGATCACAACCCATCCACTTCAATGCCGTCTTGTAGTTGATCCCCAGATGGCGGGCAATCTGGGCTGCATTGAGCTTCTGTGTCTGATGCATCTGTCGAATCTGGCAAAACAGTTCGTAGGTAATCATGCAGGGCCTCCCTATGGGATAGGTGCAACCATCTGGCGAGCCAGAATGTCACGGCCCATTTGTAGCAGATGGCGCGATGCCTGCGCGATGTCATCTTGTAACGGTGATGCGGTCAAATGGGCAATTAGCCCAATTAAAACAGCAGGTTGATCGATTAAGACATCCAGATCTGATCGTCTAAAAGGTCAGGTACAACTCAAGCCCAAAATCAGGCACCCATTGGAATTTCAAACTGCTGCCTGGTAGCCAATTTCAACTTGCTGTTGACAGTGGGCGGACATGTGCTCATGGTATTGGGTCATAGAATCAGGATGGCTTAACCTACGTGGACAGTGCACTGGATTGGTTTCATACCTGAAATGGTATAAACTGGTCGCATGGCAGAACAAGAAAAACCGTTGATCTGGATCGGGGGAAGCAAGCGAGACCTAGTGGCGCTTCCAATGGATGTGCGCAAGTTCTTTGGTCACGCCTTGGACTTCGCTCAGCGCGGGGATCAGCACGACGCGGCAAAGCCGCTCAAGGGCTTCGGCGGTGCCGGCGTCCTTGAGATCGTCGAGGATGATGCTGGCGGTACGTACCGGGCCGTCTATACGGTGAAATTCGCGGAAGCGGTGTTTGTCCTGCATTGCTTCCAGAAGAAGAGCAAGAGCGGGATCGCTACGCCGAAAGAGGACATGGACATCATTCGCGCTAGGCTGAAGGTAGCCGAGGCGCTGGCAAAGGAGCTACGACATGGCAAAGCGCATGATTGAAGGCATCGAGATCGAAACCAGCTCTGGCAACGTGTTCGCCGATCTCGGCCTGGCTGACGCCGAGAAGCTCAAAATCAAGTCCGGCCTGGTGATCGAGATCACCCGTGCCGTGCGTCGTCTCGGTTTGACCCAAGAAGAGGCGGGCCGGCGCATGGGCATTCCGCAACCGAAAGTGTCGGGGATGATGCGCGGCGACTTCGCCAACCTCTCCGAGCGGAAGCTGATGGAGTGCCTGAATCGTCTCGGGTACGACATCGAGATCAAGGTGCGGCCGGCCGCCGAGCCGATCGGTCACCTGACGCTCGCGATCGCTTGATTTGTTGCCCATGACCAGGATCATGAACCACATCGACCTAGTAGACCGTTCCATTAAAGTTATTACATATTAACCAATACCCAACTCGAAGTTTTTCCAGCGGAATACGACGGGAGTAGCGTTCATTTCTGCAATTCCCTTCAGGATGCGATTTTTGAGTTCTGTGACTGAGTGCACGCGGATATGACGCAGAAAAGTACGGGCCATCTTGGAAAACGCGCACTCGATGAGGTTGAGCCAAGAACCATGCTTGGGCGTGTGGACATATTCAAACCTCCCAGGTCGCGTCGCCAAGTAGGTTGTCACCAGCAGTCTGAAATTCCCATCTAGCAGCAGTTTGAAATTCCATGGGCTATTGTGGTGCTGATCATCGATTAAGTGTTGTGTTTGTCATGGGAAAGAAACACAAGGGGCTTGATCAACACTCTAACAATCATTAGAGTGTTTGTATGAATAAGCGATCCCTAAAGGACCTGCTCTACGAACAGGTTGCCCGAATTGGCAAAACCCTCTCCAGTCCGAAGCGACTGGAACTGGTGGAGTTGCTGGCGCAGGGCGAGAAGAGCGTCGAGGCCTTGGCAGGCGAGGCCGGTATCGATATAGGGCTTGCCAGCGCCCACCTCAAAGCGTTGAGAACGGCTCGGCTGGTCGATACCCGGCGCGAAGGCAAATACATCTATTACCGGCTGAGTGGCCAGGACGTGTCGCACCTATGGGTTACTTTGCGGGAAACCGCTGAGGAGCATCTGGTTGAACTCCGCGTAGCTCTGGAACAGATAACGTCTCACCCAGATACCTTGGTTTCGGAAGGGCGGAAAAGCCTGCTGGAGAAGGCGCGGCAAGGAGAAATCGTCATGATCGACGTGCGACCGGTCAGCGAGTTCAAGGCTGGCCATTTGCCCTTTGCGCGCTCCTTGCCCCTGGTTGAGCTGGAAAAGCGTCTGGCCGAACTCCCTGCAGATCGCACCATCGTGGCTTACTGCCGGGGGCCGTTCTGCCTCATGGCCGACGAGGCAGTACAACTGCTCCGTGCCCGTGGTTTCGTTGCCCACAAGACCAGTGACGGCGTGAGCGAATGGGCCGCCAACGGCCTGCCAATCGAAACCTCCGCCGAGTAGGTCACGGCGCAGGCTTTCAGAACACAGACCTCGACCATATAGGAGAACGCCATGCAAACACTATTCATTCTCAACGATGCGCCTTACGGTAGCGAACGAAGCTTTAACGCCTTGCGGCTGGCTCGGGCATTGGCCAAGCGGGAAGGCGAATCAGTTCGCGTTTTTTTGATGGGAGATGCCGTGGCCTGTGCCAAAGCCGGCCAAAAGGTGCCCGAGGGTTATTACAACGCCGGTGATATGGTGCGCATGGTCGGCGGTGAGGTGGCCCTGTGTGGCACCTGTCTGGATGCTCGGGGAATACAGAGCAGTGAGCTCATCGAAGGGGCCCGTCGCAGCACCTTGAGCGAGCTCGCCGCCTGGACGGCGGAAGCCGACAAAGTTGTAGTCTTTTGAGGAGCAGCCCATGTTCTTTAAGCAACTGGCCACCAAAGAATCGTCCTTGTCTTACTTTTTCGGCTGTGGCGGACTGGGCAAGGCCGTTGCGGTGGATGTGGTGGCAGGCGATGAGGATTGGTTTGTCGAGGCAGCCCGCGAAGCAAAGGTCGAGATCACCCATGTCATCGACACCATGTCCACGCCGACCACTACTCTGGTGGCCGTGTGCTGGCCCAGCGGGTCCATGCCCCTTACAGCCTGCACGAGTCCAATCGTCACCGGGTGCAATACGACTTCCAGACTTTGCACGACGGCCAGATGCTCGACATCGGCAACGTCAAGGTCAAGATCCTGCACACGCCCGGGCATACGCCCGACAGCCTCTGCCTACTGGTGACAGACAAACGGCGCGGCGAAGCGCCCTGGTTTGTCGTGACGGGCGACACTCTGTTCGTCGGCGCTGTCGGACGCCCCGACTTGGCCGGACAGGAGCGGGAAATGGCCGGTGTACTCTACGACAGTCTGCACGCCAAGCTACTGCCACTCCCCGACGAAATCGAAATCTATCCAGGGCATCAGGCTGGAAGCATTTGCGGTGCTGGCCTGTCGGGCAAGCCGTCCTCGACACTGGGCTTCGAGAAACGCTGGAATCCAGCGCTCAGGATGGCGCGAGAAGCCTTCATCAACACCCTGACGCAAGAGATTCCGCCACGCCCAGCCGAGATGGACGCGATGGTGTGTTTCAATCTCGGTTTGGAGCGCTGAAGCGTGCACACGGCCACCATCCGCCTCGGGCTGAGTGAGAATCTGGGGCAGTTTTCTCTGCTGGTTCTGGTGAATGCCTTCGTTGGTGCGATGGTGGGCCTGGAGAGAAGCATCCTGCCTGGCGTGCCTCTGCCGTGGGTGTTTATCGGCTTTGGCGCGACCTCGGCTATGCAGTTGGTGCGCTCATGGCCGGCATTACCGCAGATCTGTTTGGGATAGCGGCGGCCGTGTGGTTGGTCTGGGCACTCACCTTCCTGTCTGGCGTGATCGCCGCTGTGCGGATGAACGAAACCCTGCTCAGAGGGAAAGCATGAGCGCAACGCGGATTGGCGGCCATGAAGGGACGTGAAAGCGGTATGCCCGACGAGGCATACTGGTCGTCGTTTTTTGACCCGGAATCGGCGCTTGACCGACTACTCCCAGACGTTGGGAAGACCGGCTATGTCGTTGAGTTCGGCTGTCGCCGCTTAAGCGGGAATTAGTCGCGAATCGCTTTATCGGACACTTTCTGCAAAGGGGAATCCGACATTGAAACCACTGCTTGCTGTATTGAAAGCAGTTGGCATGAAACTCTCGGTGGAATCAGAACATCAGGCTGCTGCATAGTCAGTTACCTCCTGGTCATCACCCGATGATCGTGCTGGCAATCTGTTGAGCTGAATGCTCTACGGCGCTGCCGTTTGGTTCACAGGGGCGTATGCTGGCTGAAATAGTCAACGAGCGTTGAGTTTTTCTTGCGTTTACGGTCAATGAAAGGCAAAATTCAACGCTCGTTTATCTTCGTGGGGGGCGTATGGTACACAGGGAAGTAGGCATCTCCTCTGTCTCAGAGCTTGGGCAAATGATTCGGGCTGTTCGGAAGGAATCCGGACTGACCCAACGCGACGCCGCCGCGCTGTGCAATGTCAGCCTGCCATTTCTCAACGGCCTGGAGCAAGGGAAAGCGACCGCCCAGATCGGAAAAGTGTTGTCCGTCTGCAACCGCTTTGGCATTGGTGTCAGGCTGAGGCTGCCGGGTGAAACGGCATGAGTGTTTTGCTCGTCTCGGCCAATGGGGTTCCGGTTGGAACCCTTAAAGTCAAGAAGGGGCAGTGGGAATTCGTCTACGCGACCGAGTGGAAGGATTATTCACTGTCGCCCAACTTTCCCCTGGCCACCGAAAAGTTTGAAGATACCGCGAACGATAAACCGGTCGAGTGGTTCTTCGAGAACCTGTTGCCCGAGGGCAGACTGCGCGACCTGATCGCTACTCGCCACAGGATTGATCCCCGCGATACGTGGGCGCTTCTGGCCAGACATGGGCAGGACACCGCAGGGGCGTTTTCGCTGATTCCGGAAGGAATCGTGGCAGCAACAAAGGAAATTCTGGTACCACTTTCGCAAGAGGCGCTACAGGAAAAGATCAAGGCTTCCAGAGCGCGCAATCTCCCCCTGATGGCATCATGGGACGAAATCCGCATGTCTTTGGCAGGCGCTCAAGAAAAACTGGGGCTGCGAATAGATGCCAATGGCGCGATGTTTCTTCCTGAAGGTTTGGCACCATCTACCCACATCCTCAAACCGGAAAATGCCAGCGCCGACTTTCCCTATTGTCCCGCCAATGAATTTTTTTGCATGCGCTTGGCTCATGAGCTGAAGGTTCCAGTACCTGCGGTTGGGTTGCTGCACCTCCCAGAACCCCTTTATATTATCGAGCGGTTTGACCGCGAGCCTATGGAAAAGAGGCCTGATAAAGGATTCAGGCGGCTCCACCAGATAGACCTATGCCAGGTGATGGGTGTGGCACCGTCAAAAAAATACGAGAGCGAGGGTGGTCTGGGTTTGCATCACTTGTTTGAAGTGCTGCGAGGCTCTTTCATGGATCGTCCAATCGTAGCCGCCAATGTCCTTGTCCAATGGATTGCCTTCAACTATTTGATTGGCAACCTGGACGCCCACGCGAAGAACATCGCATTCCTGATGCGTGGACAAAAAGCCGCTGTGGCGCCGTTCTACGACATGCTGTGCGTAGAGGCCTATCTGCCGAGACAGACCATGGCCATGTCCATCGCCGGAGAGAACAAGCCTGGCTGGGTGGAAGGGGCGCATTGGGATGCGATGGCCTATGAGGCCGGTGTGGCGCCCCGACTCGTTCGCGGTGTTTTGTCGCGCATGAGCGAGGACCTGCCGGAAGCGATCTCCAAGGTGATTGGTGATGAACGTCTGTTGCCTGGGGAACGGGATTTCCTGCGAGAGAAAGTCCTTCCCGTTATCGAAGATCGAACAGGCTTTGTTGCCGATGCGCTCAAAACCCAGCAGTCTACAATCGCTGAGCTGCTGACGAAGCGGGAATTGGACCCGTCAGTAACGGAGCGGTTGGCCAGGCTGTAAGCAGGGTTGTATGGCCAGTTAGTGTAAGAATCAGTCCACCTGCTGCGACTAACAAGTTTCAGAATACTTGCCGTGAGTAACCCTATGAGCACACCGTTCTACCCAAGAACGAGAGGGTCGCGCCGTCTTCTCCTTGTAGGCGGAGGGCATGCCCAGTTGAGTGTCCTGCATGCCCTGGCTGCCCAACCTTCGGAGTTCGAAGTGCTGTTGGTGACACCCAGTCCCTATCAGATCTATTCGGGCATGTTGCCAGGCTGGATGGCAGGACATTACAGTCTGTCGGACTGTCAGATCGATTTGCGTCCTTTGGCCAGGGCAGCCGGCGCAACGCTGTTGATGGAGCAGATCGCCGGGTTGGAAGCCGGTGGAAGGAAGGTATTGCTTTCGGATGGGACACCTCTGGATTACGACCTGTTATCTCTGGATATCGGGGCTGAATCCGACCTTTCCTGGCTGGAATTGGCGCAGGAGCATCTTCTGCCCATCAAGCCTCTGGGGGAATTTGTACGGCGTTGGCCAAGTGTTCTTGCGGCGGCGGTAGAACAGGAGGATTACCGCCTGGTGGTGGTGGGTGGAGGAGCGGCTGGCGTGGAATTGGCGTTTGCCGCGCAGCAGGCCTGCGCTGGGTTTGGCTGCAAGCCGTCTGTTACTCTGGTTTTTGCCCAGAGCAGCCTGTTGCCGGGGCATTCGCGTGGCACACAAAGGCGTGCCGAAACACTCCTGGGGCAGCGGGGGATTACCCTGGTGCAAGAACGTGCGGCAGGTGCTGCCGAGGGCTTGACGCTGTCAAGCGGGAAATTTCTGCGTGCGGACTGTATCCTCGCTGCCACAGGCTCTCGGGCTCCAGCTTGGCTTCGGGACTCTGGGCTCGAGTTGGATGAGCAGGGTTATGTGGGCGTGGATGCCACCCATCGCAGCCGGTCTCACGGGGAGGTCTTTGCTGCCGGGGACGTGTGTTCTCGCACCGACATCCGGCTGGCACGCTCCGGTGTTCATGCCGTGTTTGCCGGGCCGGTGTTGGCCCATAACCTCTTGGCTAGCGTTCGGGGAGAGCCACTGATCACCTATCAACCTCGTCGGCGTTCCTTGTATTTGTTGGCCACAGGGCCCAAGCATGCCATTGCATCCTGGGGGGGCCTCAGTGCACAAGGGCACTGGGTTTGGCTTTGGAAGAACTGGATCGATCGCCGTTTCATGAAAAAGCACGCCATGGGTATAGATCATCGGGTCTGAATGTGTGCAGCATGCCTATTCAAGAATCAGGAAAACGTTTCCATGTTGTATCGCCCGGCAAGTGAGCGTGCGACAAAAAATGAAGTGAACCGAAGGGAAGCCATGGCTGCTAAGGACAATCCCCAGCAAAGCACCGGTAACATGGGATATTTGCTGGCTGATGAGGAATTTCTGGAGGAAACACGCAGACAATTGCTTCATTTCGCCAGCTTGCAACTGGGGGACATTCATCTGGCCGAAGATGCGGTGCAGGAGGCCATGATTGGGGCCCTGAAGAGTGCGAGTTCATTCAGTGGGCGTGCAGCGCTCAAGACCTGGATTTTTGCAATTCTGAAAAACAAGATTGCTGATACCTTGAGACAGAAACAGCGCACGGTCAATGCCAGCAGTTTACTGCGTGAGGAGGATGAGGATGAAGACTTTTCTGAATTATTCGATCGTCAAGGGTTTTGGCAACCGGAGGAGCGTCCGGCTTCATGGGGTAACCCGGAAAGTTCTCTGCACCAGGGGCAGTTCTGGCTGGTCTTCGAGGCGTGCCTGGAGGGATTGCCGCCCAGACAGGCACGTGTCTTCATGATGCGTGAATTCCTCGAACTGGATGCGGACGAGATCTGTGCCGCAGTGGGTTTAACGACCAGTAATCTGCATGTCTTGCTGCATCGTTCGCGTTTGCGCTTGCGCACATGCCTGGAAAATAAATGGTATTTGCAAGGGGGGTAACATGTTGAATTGCCAAGATGCAACGCGCCTGATGTCGCAGTCTCAGGAGCGCGGGCTTTCTCTTGTGGAGCGGATGTCCTTGAAAGCACACCAGATGATGTGCAGTGGCTGTCGCCACTTCGAGAGGCAAATGGGGACCATCAGAATGGTGACCCGCGCTTATGTGCAGGGCAAAAACGAGCAAGAAAAAAAGTAGTTTTTCCATCTGTTCCCGTTTGCGGGTTTTTAGACGTTTTTTTGCTGCTTGCCATTCTTCTTGAGGTTGGAACCTGTATGCATGCCACCTTACCGCTGCTGCAACACACCGGGTTTCCGGGCATGACCAGGCGTCAGTTGGAAATCCTGCAAGTCAATCTGGGTTACACCTGCAACCAGTCCTGTGTGCATTGCCATGTGAATGCAGGTCCCAAGCGTACGGAGAGTATGGATGCTGCCACGCTGGCGCTGATTCCACAGGTACTGACTGTGGGCCAGTGGACCACCTTGGACCTTACCGGGGGTGCGCCCGAGTTGCATGGTGGCTTTCGTGACCTGGTCAGGGCAGCGCGACAATTGAACGTGCGCGTCATCGATCGCTGCAATCTCACGATCCTGTTCGAGCCGGGACAACAGGATCTGGCCCCATTTCTGGCTGCTCATCAGGTGGAGATCGTGGCTTCGCTGCCCTGCTATTCCATGGAAAATGTGGATCAGCAGCGTGGCAAGGGCACTTTCGATTTGAGCATCACAGCGTTGCAAACACTCAATGCGCTAGGCTATGGCCAGCCCGGCAGTGGCTTGATCCTGAACCTGGTCTACAACTCTCAGGCAGCTACGCTGCCGCCCAATCAGGGGGCATTGCAGGCGGCTTATCGGCGTGAGTTGTCCGCGCACTTCGGTATCACGTTCAATCAGCTCTTCACCATCGCCAATATGCCCATTCAGCGCTTCGGCTCCATGCTGATTTCCAAGGGGCAGTTCAACGACTACATGAAACTGCTGCAGGACAATTTTGCGCTGGCGAATCTGGATACGGTCATGTGCCGCAACCTCGTTAGTGTGGATTGGCAGGGTTTTTTGTATGACTGCGATTTCAATCAGCAACTGGGGTTGCCCCTCATGGGGGCCAAACGCCCGCATTTGCGCGATCTATTGCACCAGGATTTGCAGGGGCATCCCATTCAAGTGGCCGAGCACTGCTATGGCTGCACAGCCGGGCAGGGCAGTAGTTGCGGGGGTGCCTTGAACCAGGATGCCGGGTAGCATGAGGCGCCTGCTACTCCTGGTGTGGATCGTTGCGTTGCTCTGCGCCTTCTTTGCCCTCGACCTGGAGCGTTATCTAACCCTGGAATCGCTGCAACAGAACCAACAGGATTTCCTCGCACTCAAGGCGCAATCACCCTGGCTGGTACTGTCAGCCGGTTTTGTGCTGTATGTCCTTGCGGCCGCACTGTCCTTGCCGGGCGCTTTGGTGATGACCCTGGCCATGGGGGCATTATTCGGACTGGTCACGGGGACCTTGTTGGTGTCCTTTGCGTCCAGCATCGGCGCAACGCTGGCGTTTCTTGCTTCCCGTTATGTGCTGCGGGACGTGGTTCGGCAGCGTTTTGGCGCTCAGCTGAAGGTGATCAATGACGGGATCTCCCGGGATGGGGCCTCCTATTTGTTTGCTCTGCGCCTCGTCCCGGTATTTCCGTTCTTTCTCATCAACCTGCTGATGGGTCTGACCACCATGCGCACCCGTACTTTTTATTGGGTGAGCCAAGTGGGAATGTTGGCGGGTACATTGGTGTTCGTGAACGCGGGCGCTCAGGTGGCGCAGTTGCATGCTCTGTCCGGCATTCTCTCGCCCGGATTGATGATGTCGTTTGCCCTGTTAGGGGCTTTCCCCCTGGTTGCCAAAAACCTCACCGCCTGGCTGCAACGCCGTCGTGTCTATGCCAAATGGACCCGCCCCGCCAAGTACGACCGGAACCTCATCGTCATTGGCGGCGGGGCGGCGGGGCTGGTGTCCGCCTACATTGCAGCGGCAGTCAAGGCCAAAGTGACGCTCATCGAAGCCCATCAGATGGGCGGCGACTGCCTCAACTATGGCTGTGTGCCGAGCAAGGCGCTGATCAGGAGCGCCAAGCTGGTTTCTCAGATGCGCCATGGCGAACCTTATGGGCTCCAATCGGTGACCCCTGATGTCAGTTTTCGTCAGGTGATGGCGCGGGTGCGGGCAGTGATCCAAACCGTGGCGCCCCATGACAGTGTGCAGCGCTATACCAGCCTGGGGGTGGAAGTGCTGCAAGGCTATGCGCGCATCACCGATCCGTGGACCGTGGAAATCAAGTTGCACGACGGCACGCGGCAAACGCTGACCACGCGCAGCATCATCATCGCCACGGGCGCAAGGCCCTACGTGCCCCCCTTGCCGGGGCTCGATGCGGTGGGCTATGTCACCAGCGATACGCTATGGTCCACCTTTGCGGAACTAGATACGCCCCCCAAGCGCCTGGTCGTGCTCGGTGGCGGTCCTATTGGCTGTGAATTGGCGCAGAGTTTTGCACGGCTGGGCTCGCATGTGATGCAGATCGAGATGGCGCCGCGCATCCTGATCCGTGAGGACAGCGAAGTGTCCGAATTGGCACGCGCAGCGCTCGCCGCCGACGGCGTGCAGGTGCTGACCGATCACCAGGCACTGCGCTGCGAAAAAGAAGGCGCACACAAATACCTTGTGGTGGAGCATGCGGGCCAAATGCGGCGCATGGAATTCGATGCCTTGATCTGTGCCGTGGGGCGTAGTGCGCGCCTGAAAGGTTTTGGTCTGGAAGAGTTGGGTATTCCAACCCAGCGCACGGTCAGCACCAATGACTACCTGGAAACCTTGTACCCGAATATCTTTGCGGCGGGCGATGTGGCGGGCCCTTACCAGTTTACCCACACCGCAGCCCATCAAGCCTGGTACGCGGCGGTGAACGCCCTGTTCGGGCACTTCAAGCGGTTCAAGGTGGATTATTCGGTAGTACCCTGGGCAACATTCATCGAACCGGAAGTGGCACGGGTCGGATTAAACGAGCAGGAGGCGCGCGAACAAGGGGTTGCCGTTGAAGTCACGAAATACGCTATCGACGATCTCGACCGGGCGATAGCCGATGGCACGGCACAGGGTTTCGTCAAGGTACTCACCGTGCCGGGCAAGGACAAAATACTGGGCGTCACCATCGTGGGCGAACACGCCGGCGACCTGCTGGCAGAATTCGTGCTGGCGATGAAGCACGGCCTGGGGTTGAACAAGATACTGGGCACCATCCACACCTATCCAACCTTGTCCGAGGCCAACAAATATGCGGCCGGGGAGTGGAAGCGCGCCCATGCGCCACGCAAAGTGCTGGCATGGTTGGAACGCTATCACGCATGGAAGCGCGGATGAGCCCCCTGCGTTTGTCCATCATCGTACCCATGCTGGACGAGTGTGCCCAATTGCCGGCACTGTGCGAACATCTGCGGCCGTTAGAGCGCGCCGGATGCGACATCATTTTTTCTGATGGCGGTAGTACGGATGGCTCTGTCGAACTGGCCCAGGCAAGCGGATTTCCTGTGATCATCGCTCCCCGGGGCAGAGCCCGTCAGATGAATGCCGCAGCCGCCTGCGCCACCGGGGATGTGCTGCTGTTCCTGCATGCCGACACGCGCTTGCCGCAGGGAGCATGCCAGCATATTGCCCATGCGCTAAGCCAGGGCACGCATGGCTGGGGGCGTTTTGATGTCTTCATTACAGGACGGCCTGTCATGTTGCGTGTGATTGGGTGGATGATGAACTGGCGCTCGCGTCTCTCTGGCATCGCCACCGGTGATCAGGCCCTCTTCGTGCAACGCGCCCTATTCGAGCGCCTGCAGGGCTATCCGGATCAACCGTTGATGGAAGATGTAGAACTGTGTAAACGTCTCTTGAGGTTTTCCCGCCCCGTCTGCATCGCACACTGTGTGATGACTTCCGGCAGACGCTGGGAAGCACGGGGCGTGTGGCCCACCATTTTCCTCATGTGGCGTTTGCGCTGGGCCTATTGGCGGGGCGTGAGCGCCACCGAACTGGCCAAGGTCTACCGATGAAACCCGTGCGCACCATCATCTTTGCCAAGGCGCCCCAACCGGGATTTGCCAAAACCCGCTTGATTCCGGCCTTGGGTCAGCAGGGCGCAGCTGAGCTTGCACGGCAGATGCTTTATCGCACTGTTCAAGCGGCGCTGTGCGCACAGATTGGCCCGGTGGAGTTGTGCGTGACCCCAGCCATCTCGCACGCGGCGTGGCAAGGGATTGCACTGCCGTCGCGTGTGGAAATCACCACTCAGGCAGCAGGCGACCTGGGCGCGCGCATGGCGCGCGCAGCCCAGCAGGGCATCGAGCGCGGGCAAGCGGTTCTGTTGATTGGGACCGACTGCGTGGAAATGTCTGCGACCTTGTTGTGCGCAGCCGCACACGCTTTGCTCGAACACGACGCGGTCATCCATTGCGCTACCGATGGGGGCTATACGGTGCTTGGCATGAGGCAGTTCCATCCTTACCTGTTCGTTGGCATGCCTTGGAGTACCGATGCAGTCGCCTTCATCACCATCGCCCGCCTGGGGCAACTCGGTTGGTCGGTACATGTGGGGCAGTTGCTGCATGATGTGGATGAAACCCAGGATTTGCAGTACTTGCCACAAGCGTGGAAGTCCGATGTGGGGATGTAATGGCGTCCCGGTACAAAGGTGGTCAAGGCTTCACATGGCAGGGATCATGCCGCTCCAGCGGCCCGGAGATGGACCGGGGTAAACCGCATGGATAGACTTTGCGCAGTGAGACTTGCAAATTTGAGGGATTCGTGTGGCAAGCTGCAAGCTGTGCACGGCAATTTGCCGTGTAAATTTTATGTCTCATCATTTGAGGAACGACCATGCATGAAGCAGTGAAAGACTATTACGGCAAGCAACTGCAAAATTCCGATGATCTGAAGACCACCGCCTGTTGCGATGCCTCGCTCATGCCGCACTGGCTGAAGCCGCTGTTGGCACGTATCCATCCGGAAGTAAAGTCGCGCTATTATGGGTGCGGACTGGTTTGTCCTGCGCTGCTGCAGGGCTGTCGGATTCTTGATCTCGGTAGCGGATCGGGCCGGGACGTGTATGCGCTGGCGCAGCTGGTTGGAGAAAACGGCCAGGTCGTCGGCGTGGATATGACTGATGAGCAACTGGCGGTGGCCGAACACTATCGCACCTACCACGCCCAAATGTTTGGGTTTGACAACGTCACCTTCAAGCGCGGCTACATCGAAAAGCTGGACGAGCTGGGTTTGGAGAATGGCAGTTTCGACATTATTGTGTCTAACTGTGTGATCAATCTGTCGCCGGATAAGGATGCGGTGCTGCGAGGCGTTCAGCGCCTGCTCAAACCGGGTGGGGAGTTTTATTTTTCGGATGTCTATGCGGATCGCCGTGTGCCAGATACCGTGCGCAACGATCCGGTGTTGTATGGGGAGTGTCTGGGTGGTGCGCTGTACTGGAATGATTTCATCAGTTTGTCCAGACGGCAGGGCTTT
Organism: Ferrovaceae bacterium; assembly: GCA_027449685.1. Classification (GTDB taxonomy): domain Bacteria; phylum Pseudomonadota; class Gammaproteobacteria; order Burkholderiales; family Ferrovaceae; genus JAJZHV01. Next base: position 228,663 of record DAIDLC010000001.1, read on the forward strand.
GCGGATCCGCGCTTGGTGGAGAGCAAGCCGTTGGAAGTGACCGATGCCAAACTGGCTGAACGGGTTGGGAATATCCGGTTTTTTTCGGCCACCTATCGGCTCTTCAAACTGGATGGATTGGAACCAGCCTGTGAAGACTATGGGCAGGCGGTGGTTTATCGTGGCACGATACCCGATCACACCCATCGTTTTATTCTGGATGCGCATCATGACATGGAAGCGGGCCAAGTATTCCCGGTTTGCGGGAATACTTGGCGCATGTTGCAAGAAACGCGGTTTCAACCGCATTTTGACTTTATCGGGGATTTCAGCAGACACTATGGAATTTTTCCGGGATGTGGGGCTGATATTCCTTTCGTGCAGCAGGAAAACACCACCACATCCGGTTGTTGTTAGGGGGCATTCTGAAAACGATCCTGTTTTGCTTGCTGTTATGCGGGCTTTGGTCTGTGAGTGTGGGTGCTGGCGAGAATGCGGCCCCTGGGGTGAATGTTTATCGTGGCATAGGACCGGAGAATCTGGCTCCTGCAGTACGCGCCGATCTGGCGCGGGTGTATGTTCCCAATCTGCGCTCTAACGATGTGTCTGTCATCGACCCGGGCACGCTGAAAGTGGTGGACCGGTTCAAGGTGGGGGCCAGTCCACAGCATGTGGTACCCGCCTGGGATTTACGTACCTTATGGGTGGCCAATAACGACGAACGACATGCCCACGGAAGTCTCACACCCATCGATCCGCGTACCGGCAAGCCAGGTCACGCCATACCGGTGGATGATCCTTACAATCTTTACTTTACGCCCGACGGACGTTCGGCCATCGTGGTTGCAGAAGCGCGTCGTCGCCTGGATTTTCGTGATCCCCAGCGGATGGTTCTGCAATATTCCATTGCCACGCCAGATTGCGGGGGAATCAACCATGCAGATTTTTCGGCGGAGGGCCGATATGCCCTGTTTACCTGTGAATTCAGTGGCAGTGTCGTCAAAATTGATCTGCAACAACGCAAGGTGCTGGGTTACTTGAAACTCCGCATGCCGGCCACCCGCTTCATCGAAGCACCTGGTCAAGTGGCCCAGGGGGCCAGTGGAATTTGCAGTGTGGCCCGGGGTATGCCCCAGGACATTCGCATTTCTCCCGATGGCAAACGCTTTTATGTGGCGGATATGGAGGCGGATGGGTTACATGTGCTAGATGGGGATCGGTTCAAGGAAATCGGGTTTATCACTACGGGCATGGGGACGCATGGACTGTATCCGAGCCGGGACGGAAAACTGCTCTATGTGGCCAATCGTGGTACGCATCAAATTCATGGTACGCCCCACGGACAAGGAGGGGTTACAGTAATCGATTTTGCCACAGATAAAATTCTCCACCAATGGTCAGTTCCTGGCGGAGGCAGTCCGGATATGGGAAATGTCTCTGCCGACGGCAAATATCTGTGGTTATCTGGCCGATTTGATGATGTGGTCTATCGATTTGATACTACTAGCGGGCATGTGGATCAGATCAAAGTGGGCGAAGAGCCCCATGGCCTGACCGTATGGCCGCAACCAGGGCGATACTCCTTGGGGCATACGGGTAATTTACGTTGAGGAGATTCGGTTGAGTCGCTTCTTGGGAAGTGCAGTGCCCACAAACAAGTAACCCGTTGTTGATGGTCCCAGTGACTACCATGTGTATAAACCGGGGCCTCCTGAACGGGAGGAATAACCGCCAATCAAGGATCGGCGGTTAGGTTTTTCAGGTCATTTCTTCTTGGCTTTTGCTCCTGCAACCGCAGACTTGAACGTGGCTCCTGCGGTAAAGCGGGGCACGGTGGATGCGGCAATCTTGATTTCTTTCCCGGTTTGGGGGTTGCGCCCTGTCCGTGCGGCGCGTTTGGCCGATTTGAAGGCGCCAAATCCAACCAGAGTAACGGTGTCGCCCTTTGAAACCGCCTTCACAATGGCGTCCAGCGTGGCCGATAGGGCTCTTTCCGCTGCAGCCTTGGACAAGTCGGTTTCTTTGGCAATGGATTCAACAAGTTCTGATTTATTCATTCGACATCTCCTCGTTACATGGTTTTTCGATGGAAATTAAGGCAGTTTCGGGTGATACGGATATCTTGTTATGCTTATGCGGCAATCCACAGCTTCCTGAACCAGCACTGCCAGGAAAACCACCTGCACAGCGTCTTCGGGGCGGAACTGAAGATGCATGATCGTACCAAACATCGCGACGGATGAGAACGAATTTTATGGGGGCGCCAACAATTCTTTCAGGTTTTAATAATAGCCCGGATTCTTGAGGCGCATCAAGGAATGATGCACGGGATCTTGTTATGGTCCTAATGTGCCTAGTCCAACCAGCCATAGACCCCGGTTATGTGTTGCGCGGCTGTAGGCGACGGTTGAACGCGTTTGATGGGTTAACCGGCTTTTCCAGGTATTCCAGTGGGCTGGCGTCCTGTGCCTTCCCGCCTCGGATAACCGCGCAAATGTAGGAGAGAAAAAGTATATGATCGAGGCGATCGAAGGATGGCAGTGTATTGGTTGCGGCAAAATCAGTGCGGATCGACCTTGCGTAGGGATCTGTCAGGACCGCAAGGTATCTTTGGTCTTGGCAGCGGATGTTGATCGCCTGCAGCTGCGCAACAAAAAACTGGAGTCCATCGTCCGGCGCTTGCTGCTTTCCAAGCCCCATGCCAATGCCTGGGAGCAATCGTTCAAGGCGCTACAGGCCGAAGCCTCCCGGTTGCTCTCGGAGGAGACGCGGGGCGACTGATTTTAAAAATGCATTTTGGCTTCCACACCCACCTGATCCATCGAGGGCTTGGGCGTAACGGGTACATTTACGGGCCCGTTATTGATTTTCACGCCAGCAACGCCACTTAACTCCCAGAGCTTGCTGGGGTAAAAATCCAACCCAATATGAAAGCCCACATCCTTGTGGTTGGGCCCCAAGCGCTCATCGGCCACGGTAGGAAGCGGTAAATCGCTGCCCAGATCCCACTGAAAAGAGGGCTGAGCCGGTCCGGTAAACGCCTGTTCAAAGCGGTTAGGAGCAGAATGAGGAGATGAGGGAGCAGAAGACGCCTGGTGTGGTTGTCCCTCATGGGCCTGGTTTTGGGGTAATGGTGATTTTTCTGGTACAGGAATTTCTGCAAGGGGGGAAACCGAAGCCGGCGCGGCAGGAGTCACTGACAGATTATCTGGTAGAAGCAAATTTTGTGCGTAAGTAACAACAGACTGTCCGAAACCGATGAGCAGAAGTACCTGAATCCATCGGAAGAGGTTTTCTCTGGGGTAGGTGTGCGGCGCTACAGGAAATTGGCCGGTTATTTGAAGGATTCGCACAGGAGCGCACCGGCTTTCGCGGGTGAGGTGACCGTCCCCTTTGGGGTGGTTTTGGCCAATGTCCGGGCAATTTGTGCTACCTGTGCCAGAATCCGGTCCGCCTGATCAGGGTCGAAGTCGGTACGATATTTCTTTTTAACCCCCTGTTCATGCAGCATGACATGTTCTGTGGGGCTGAGGCCACGCTGGGCCAAACTGCTTTTGACGCATTGCAGCGGACAACCATCCAAAGCCAGTATGGGACGACCGGATTGGGCAATTCGAACCAGATGTGGAACATTGCCACCGACCCCGGCAATGCAGGACATTTCTGCCAAGGCTTGGCGATCCAGTTGCAGCGCCACATAATTGGCCATTTGAGCGGCACTGGAACATCCTGAACAGGAATATACCAGTGGCAGGGATCTGGTTGCTGGCGACATCATCGATTTCCTTGGCTTGGTTGGCACTACACTACTTCTGTAATCATACTTCAAGCCATGCATCAACGGGAGACCTACCATGCCAACCTATACCGTTCATTATTCCTCTCTGGTCCTGAGCGTTGCTGATAAACATCAGATGGCGCAGGGGATTACGCAAGCCCATGAAGCGGCCACCGGCGCCGATGGGTTTTTTGCCCAGGTCATTTTTCAGGAAATTGTCAAGGAAGACTGTTATCTTGGCGGCAGTCCGTTAGATCAGCCCCAGTTGTTTTTGCAAGGACAGATACGTGCCGGGAGGTCTCTCGACATCAAAGGCAACTTGTTATCTTCCTTGAAAGAGGCTTTATTGAACGTGACGACTCTGGACCCAAGTCAGATATGGGTTTATCTCGTGGAACTGCCTGCGTCCGATATGCTGGAATATGGGCATGTTCTGCCTGCTCCTGGCGCGGAGAGGGCCTGGTTTTTGTCTCTGGACCCAAGGTTACAGGATAGATTACAAAAAACCCCACACAAAAGCCCGATTAATCCGCCAGTGGGAGCCAGTGAGGATTGACAACCAGCATGACTCCTCTGTATGGTGCGAAATGTTGCGCTGCAATATACAAAATTTGTCAAATCAACCCCGCTGATGGCCTTCAAACTTTTATCAGGATGAGTAAACATGTACAACGAAAGTGATCAGATGACTGAATTCAGTAAATCGACCTTGGACACGGCGCTGCAGCTCTCACAAATTGCCCTGAACAGCACCGAGAAACTCGTGGGTTTGCAGTGGGTCTCTACCAGGCAATCTCTGGCTGATGCCCATAGCGTACTGCAACCCGAGACCGATTTATGGGATTTGCCCACGTTGCTGGGTCTGCGCGCCAAATTGACCGAAAAATCCGTAGAAAATGCAGCGACATACCTGCGAAATATCTATGAAGTGGCGGCGTATACCAAAGATCAGATAGCCGATTTGTTTACCCTGCAGTGGCGTGAGTGGAGCAAAAATATCAACAGCCAGTTGCCTCTTATGGTCTATGGCAGCGCCCGCATGGAACGCACCCAGCCTGCTGGGGCAGAGGTTCAGCTCCAGATGTCGACAGAGGTAAGCGAACAATCAGGGGTTTCCGTGCCACTGATTGTTCCGCCCGAAGAAGTTGTAACCACCTCAGTCGCTGCCGAGGCTCCGGTAGAGGCCGGTGCCGATGGAATTGCTCAGGCCGTTGCCGAAGCCCCGGTGCAGGCCGAAGTGATCGTAGCCATCCAAACCATTCCCGAAGCCCCGGTGCAGGCCGAAGCGGTTGCATTGATGGTGCAGGAAGCCGAACTGCCCACCACCATCCATGAACCGGTGCGGGTTGCCGAGACGCCTGCACGTGCTCGTAAAGCTACCATCACCGCCTCCGATTTTTCCGCAGCTTTCAGCAAGCCCGTATCGGCGGCGAACCGTGCCAGTAAAACCGCCAAACCGACTGTCGAGAAAAGCAAGCCCGCAGTGGCAAAAAAGAAGACAACAGCAAAACGATAACGTCTGCCGTACCCCAAACGACTGACCGGGTGTTGCTCCTGACGCCAAATGGCGCCGTGGCAGCACCCGGTTTTTTTACCGGGAATAAGTTCTTCTCGCGCCCAGGCGCGTTCTTACAGGTGCGTATGGCTCGGCGCTCGAAAACAAAAACCCAGGCGGTAAACAGGTGTCTTGACTTGGGGGTAAGAGGGGGCGAGCGGGCGGCTCAGGTGTGGCGCAAGGTTGGGTTTGGTAGGCCGTGCGGGATTCGAACCTGCGACCAACGGATTAAAAGTCCGCTGCTCTACCAGCTGAGCTAACGACCCAAACCAATCTGGCATTTTATAGGGCGTCTTTTATCCAGTCAACTCAGTGTCCACATTGGTAGTGTGTCTCCTGTGCCCAACCGATCAAAAGCCAAGCGCTTAAAATCCGTGCGGTAACAGCATTTGACCGCTCCATTCCCGCAAGGCATCACGGGATTGATCCAGCATCAGGGCATCCGGCATAAAGCTTCTGACGGAGAGGGGCTCAAAGCTCACATACCGGGTGGGGGCTTCGGCAACCACGAATCCGGCGTACCTAAACCAGCCGCTGGCACGGCGCATATGGAGGGCATCGCTCACCAGGATGATGGCGCCGCGCAGGTCAGGGTAGCGCTGCAGTAGCGCGAGGGGGGCTTCTCGTGTGTTTCTGGAGTCTGCTTCCAGCAGGACCTTCTGAGAAGGGTGCAATCGATTCAGGTAGACCTGTGTGGTGAGGGCCTCTGGAGGCTCCAGCGTTCCAGCGCCAGAAATGATCAGAGGCAAGTGTCGTTCCTGGGCCAACATCATCCCGTAGAGGCAGCGCAGGGCACTGGCCCCTGAAGGCCCGATACTGCCAAATTCGGGCGCATGGTAATTGTTTCCACCGGTCAGACACACCACAGCCGTGTAAGGTTGGGTGGGGATGGGTGAGAAACGGGATTCCACGTGTTGAATCAGTGGGCGGGCAAAATAGGGAGTGGCCAGCCAGTACAGCGAAAACAGCGTCAATGAGGCCAGCGTGCGGGCCAAGCGGGGGTGGCGCTTCCCGAGCAATAGGCTGCTCATGAGCAGAACGATTTGCAGTCCGGGCGGTAACAACCAACTGCTAAAGAGTGTACTGGCCAGATGATACAGTGCAAAGGGCTGCATGGTAGGCACGGTGTTACTTAAGACAGGAGCAAGGAATTGGCTGTGATAAAATCATGGGTCAAGTTTTTTGAGGATTGATTGTGATCACGATTCGCCTTCCCGATGGCTCCGAACGCCAGTATAACGCACCGCCTACCGTGGCAGAAGTTGCCGCCAGTATTGGGGCCGGTTTGGCCCGTGCCGCCTTGGCGGGAAAACTCGACGGACAGTTGGTGGATACCTCCACCCCAATCGAAAGCGATGCAACGCTGGCCATCGTGACGGAGCGCGATCCGGAAGGGCTGGAAGTGCTCCGCCATTCTACGGCGCATTTACTGGCGCAAGCCGTCAAGGCCCTGTATCCCGATGCGCAAGTGACCATAGGCCCTGTTATCGAAGACGGGTTTTATTACGATTTTTCCTACAAAAGACCTTTTACTCCCGAAGATCTGGTGTCGATCGAAAAGAAAATGCAGGAGCTTGCACGTAGCGACATGCCGGTGCAGCGACGGCTCATGCCACGGGATGAAGCCGTGACGTTTTTCAAAGGGATGGGCGAGAGCTACAAGGCGGAAATCATCGCCAGCATTCCGGCCAACGAGCCCATTTCCTTGTACCAGCAGGATCAGTTTGTAGACTTATGCCGTGGCCCCCACGTGCCCTCCACGGGAAAGCTCAAAGTCTTCAAGTTGATGCGTGTGGCTGGCGCGTATTGGCGCGGAGATTCCAAAAACGAAATGCTGACCCGTATTTATGGCACGGCCTGGGCGCGCAAGGAGGATCAGGAGGCTTATCTGACCCGCTTGGAGGAAGCTGAAAAGCGGGATCATCGGCGCCTGGGCAAACACCTGGATTTGTTCCATTTGCAGGATGAAGCCCCTGGAATGGTGTTTTGGCATCCGCGGGGTTGGGCCTTGTGGCAGGTGGTAGAGCAGTACATGCGCCAGGTTTATCGGGATCATGGCTATCAGGAGGTGCGTTGCCCCCAAATCCTGGATCGTGCCTTATGGGAAAAATCCGGGCATTGGGATAATTTTCAGAAAAACATGTTTACCACCGAATCGGAATCCCGTGACTTTGCCATTAAGCCCATGAATTGCCCCGGTCATGTGCAGATTTTTAATCAAGGGGTCAAAAGCTATCGAGATTTGCCGGTACGCTACGGAGAGTTTGGTTCCTGCCATCGCAACGAACCCTCTGGGGCGTTGCACGGGGTGATGCGGGTCCGGGGCTTTACGCAGGATGACGGGCATATTTTTTGTACTGAAGATCAGATTCAGTCCGAGGTGTCGGCCTTTATCCAGTTACTGCGCCGCGTTTATCATGACTTCGGTTTCACGGACATTCAGTATAAATTGGCCACGCGACCCCAGCAGCGCGTGGGCTCGGATGCCATATGGGACAAGGCGGAGGCTGCCCTGCAACTGGCCCTGGAGCGAAGCGCAGTCACCTTTGAACGACTCCCGGGAGAAGGGGCCTTCTACGGGCCGAAGGTGGAGTTTCATCTGCGTGACAGTATTGGCCGTACCTGGCAATGCGGTACGATTCAGGCGGATTTCTCCATGCCGGAACGTTTGGAGGCCAGCTTTGTTGGGGAAGACAACACGCGCCATGTGCCGGTCATGCTGCACCGTGCCATTCTGGGGTCTTTGGAGCGTTTTATTGGCATTCTCATCGAGCATTATGCGGGGGCACTGCCCCTGTGGCTGTCTCCTGTCCAACTGGTGGTCATCAATATTTCCCAAGCTCAAACAGAATATGCCCAACAGGTGGTCAAAGTCCTTAAGGATCAAGGCTTCCGGGTAGAGTCAGACTTGCGAAACGAAACGATTAACTATAAAATACGCGATCACAGTCGTCAAAAGCTCCCCTATCTCCTCGTTGTGGGCGACAAAGAAGCCCAAGCGGGCTTGGTTGCAGTCAGGGGTCGGGGAGGGGAAAACCTTGGGCAGATGTCACTCGAGTCCTTCATCGAGCGCGCCCAACTGGAAGTTGCCCATCATTCAGGGAGCGCGGCATAGTGGCCAGGACAGTCGGGTATTGCCTTGGGCGATATCGGCTATTTTTTTGATTTGACAGGAGGTTGTTGCTATCGCACAGGTGAAAGAAGTCCGAATCAACGAAGACATTTCGGTCCCCGAGGTTCGTTTGGTTGGTGTGGAAGGTGAACAACTCGGTATCTTCAAGATTGCTGATGCCTTGCGTCAGGCTGAAGATGCGGGCGTGGATCTGGTGGAAATTGCGCCAACCGCAACGCCGCCTGTTTGTCGTTTGATGGATTATGGGAAGTTCAAGTACCGCGAAAGCAAGCGACAACACGAAGCCAAGGTCAAGCAAAAGCAGATTCAGGTCAAGGAAGTCAAGTTTCGTCCTGGTACGGATGATGGCGATTACGCCATCAAGGTCAGAAACCTGATCCGCTTTTTGAATGAAGGGGATAAAACCAAGGTCACCCTGCGGTTTCGGGGACGTGAAATGACTCACCAGGAGCTGGGTTATAACCTTCTCAAACGGGTGGAAGCCGATTTGGCTCCCTACGGACAGGTGGAACAGTTTCCTAAAATGGAAGGGCGGCAAATGGTTATGGTTCTGGCCCCCAAAAAGAAGCTTGAACCGGGCAAAGTTTCCAAGCCCACCGCACCTGCTGCAGCGGCGTCTGTGCAGCAAAACAACGCCTGAAGGCATTCAGGCGGTTGTGCAAACAAGGCATGCGTGGTTTACAAGTATCGGTTCAGTACCGGTCACCGCGTGTGGTTTATAAATCATAGGAGCAATCATGCCCAAAATGAAAACCAAGAGTGGTGCTGCCAAACGCTTTCGTGTGCGTGGTAGCGGGAGCGTCAAGCGCTCGCAGGCCTTCAAACGCCACATTCTCACCAAAAAGACCACCAAAACCAAGCGTCAATTGCGTGGTACCGCCAACATTCATGCCACCAACATGGGCTCGGTAAAAGCCATGTTGCCCTACGCCTAAGGAGTCCCAACATGCCACGAGTCAAACGGGGTGTAACGGCGCATGCGCGCCACAAGAAAGTGTTGGATCAGGCCAAGGGCTATCGCGGTCGTCGCAAAAACGTCTATCGTATCGCCAAAGAAGCCGTGATGAAGGCAGGTCAGTATGCCTATCGCGATCGGCGTCGGCGCAAACGCGATTTTCGCGTGTTGTGGATTGCTCGTATCAATGCGGCAGCCCGGGAATGCGGCATGAAGTACAGCACCTTCATGAATGGGCTCAAAAAAGCGGAGATCTTGGTGGACCGCAAGGTTCTGGCAGACATCGCCGTGTTCGATAAACCGGCCTTCATCAAGATGGTGGAAACTGCTCGCGCAACGCTCGCGGGCGCAGTCTGATCAACTCCATCCGGCCCTCGCGTACCCGCGCGGGGGCCTCTTGGTGATCTGATTCCCCAATCCATTCACCCACCCATCCCAAATCCCATGCAAGATTTACAATCCATCCAGGATGAGGCGCTTGCGCTGTTCTCCACTATTGAACAACCAGCCGCACTGGAGGACGCCAAGGCGCGTTATCTGGGCAAATCGGGGATCTTGACGGAGCGCTTGCGGGCCTTGGGTCAGTTGCCCGTGGAACAACGTAAACTGCTGGGTGCTCAAATCAATGGGACCAAGCAGGCCCTGGAACAGGCGTTGGTTCAGCGCCGCGAGCAGTTGGCCCAGGATCAGATGACCCGCGAACTCAGGGCGCAAGCGTTGGATGTTACCCTTCCTGGACGGGGTGTGCTCAGGGGTGGCCTGCATCCTGTTACCTTGACATTGCAACGGATTGAAGCCTTGTTTCGCAGCGTGGGTTTTGACGTGACGGATGGCCCGGAAATCGAAACCGACGCGTACAACTTTACGGCCCTGAATATACCGGATGATCATCCGGCCCGTGCCATGCATGACACCTTCTATCTCGACCCGGCGCATGTGTTACGCACGCATACCTCCCCCATGCAGGTACGTTATTTGCAGGCCCATGCGCTGCCCGTTAAAGTGATCGTCCCGGGAAGGGTTTATCGCTGCGATTCCGACATGACTCACACGCCCATGTTCCATCAAGTGGAAGGTCTATGGGTGGATGAAACGGTGACTTTCAGCGCGTTGAAAGGGTTGCTGGTGGATTTCATGCGCTGTTTTTTTGAACAGGATTCCCTGAAAGCCCGCTTTCGTTCTTCGTTTTTTCCTTTCACCGAACCTTCCGCAGAAATGGATATCGGCTGTGTGATCTGCCAGGGACAGGGCTGTCGGGTCTGCAGCCATACGGGCTGGTTAGAGGTGTTGGGATGCGGCATGGTGCACCCCAACGTGTTTACCCCCTTGGGCATCGATAGTGAGCGCCATGTGGGTTTGGCCTTTGGGCTGGGAGTCGAAAGACTGGCCATGTTACGCTATGGTGTCAATGACTTGCGCTTGTTTTTTGATAATGATCTGAACTTTTTGCGGCAATTTGCCACACGCTAACGCGTGGTGCCGATCTTCTTTCCGGTATCGCACTCATTGCCCGATAGCCCGATAGCCCGATAGCCCGATAGCCCGATAGCCCGATAGCCCGATAGCCCGATTTAAAGAGATCCGTCTTCATGAAATTCACAGAATCCTGGCTCCGTACCTTCGTTGACCCGCCCTTCAGTACTCAGGCCATGAGTCACGTGCTCACCATGAGTGGACTGGAAGTGGAGGCTTGCGAGCCCGTGGCGCCTGCTTTTACGCAGGTGGTGGTGGGCCAGGTTTTGACAGTGGTCAAACATCCTCAGGCAGACCGCTTGAATCTTCTGGAAGTGGACGTGGGGCAAGAGAAGCCATTGCAGATCGTCTGTGGCGCACCTAACGTCAAACCCGGTATGAAAGCGCCTTGCGCGCTGGTGGGGGCGCAACTTCCCAATGATCTGGTGATTCGTGCGGCCAAGGTGCGGGGGGTGGAATCTTTCGGAATGATGTGTTCCGAAAAGGAATTAGGACTCTCTTCCGAGGGCCATGGGCTGCTGGAATTGGAATCTCAGGCTCCGGTGGGTGTGGCTGTGCGCGATTGGCTGGAACTGGATGATACCGTTCTCACGCTCAAACTAACCCCGAATCGGGCCGACTGCTTGAGTGTATGGGGGGTTGCCCGTGAACTGAGTGTGCTGACCCAGTGCGCGCTCAAGACACCGCCTGTGCCCGATGCAAACTGCCGGGCTTCTCACTCCGGCCCTGGGCAAGATCCAGCGCCCAAGCGGCAGGTTCTTCTGGAGGATCCTCGGGCCTGTGGCCGTTATGTGGGGCGAACGCTGCATCTGGAGCACCCTGAGCGACCAACCCCCTCCTGGATGCTGCGCCGTTTGCAACGTTGCGGGTTACGCAGCAAAAATCTGGTGGTGGATGTGACCAATTATGTCATGCTGGAATTGGGGCAGCCCATGCATGCTTTCGATGACACGGTCCTGCAAGGAAACCTCTCCGTGCGCTGGGCGCGGCCCCAGGAAACCCTGCAATTGCTCACCGAACAAACCGTGACTTTGACACCGGATATGCTGGTGATTGCCGATCAGCAAGGACCGGTTGCCCTGGCGGGAATCATGGGGGGGATGCCATCTGCGGTGACCGGACAGTCGCGGCAGGTGTTTCTTGAAGCCGCCTGGTTTGCGCCCCAAGCCATTACAGGACGAGCGCGGCGACTGGGATTGAATTCCGAAGCCGCCCATCGCTTTGAACGCGGGGTGGATTTCATGCTGGCCCAGCGGGCTGTGGATTATGCCACCCAACTCCTGCTCGAAATAACCTCTGGAACTGCCGGGCAACTGGTTGATTGCACAGGAGTCATCCCGCAGAGAGAGCGGGTTTTGGTGCGTCCCGAACGGGTTCGACGGGTCTTGGGACTGGCCTTGAGTGATGAGCGGATTGCAGGCTTGCTGGCCCAACTGGAAGGCCAGATGCAGGTTTCCCAGGAGCCGCAGGGATTCTGGCTGACCCCCCCCAGCTATCGCTTTGATCTGAACATCGAGGCGGATTACATCGAAGAAATCGCGCGTTTGGAAGGCTACGATAACATTCCTACCCAGACTCCCGTGGCCAGCATGCGCCTGTCGGCTCGGTCCGAAGCTGTTCGGGATCCGGCAGAATTGCAAAATCGGTTGGTGCATCACGGGTTTCAGGAAGTCATGACCTACAGTTTCATCGCCGGGAGTGAACTGGAAAAATTTACCCCAGACGAGCAAGGCATTGCGCTGCTCAACCCCATCGCCAGCCAGTTATCCCACCTGCGCACGACCATGGCACCGGGTTTGATCCATACGCTGCGTTACAATCTGGGGCGCAAACAGGAACGGGTGCGCATTTTCGAAATCGGTCGCTGTTTTAGGCTGGGCCCTGACCGATCCTATCAGCAGGAACAGCGTCTGGCCGCCTTGATATATGGCTTGCGCTACCCCGAGCAATGGTCCATGGCCGCGGAGCCCGTGGATTTTTTTGATCTCAAGGCCGAGGTTGAAGCCTTGTTCCCGGTTTCGATGACGCCCCGATTTTATCCGTGCACAGATCATCCGGCCCTGCATCCTGGACGCGCAGCGCGCATCGCGCTGGAGCAAACTACCATCGGCTGGCTGGGCGAGTTGCATCCACGCCTTGTGTCGGGTTATGAATTGGCGCGTGCCCCTCTGTTATTCGAATTGGAACTGACCCCTCTCTTGTCCTGCTCCATTCCCCACTTCGTCGAACCGTCCCGATTCCAGCCGGTGCGCCGTGATCTGGCCTTCGTGGTGGACGAACATCTGCCGCTGGATGCGTTGCTGCACTGCCTGCGTGAAGCCAAGGCACCCTTTGTAACGGAACTGGATGTGTTTGATTTGTACCGGGGCAGCGGCTTGCCAAATGGTAAAAAAAGTGTTGCATTTCGTGTGGTTATACAAGATACTGAAAGGACGCTGACAGAGTCTGATCTGGAAATTACAACAACAGCGTTGATTGCTGCAGTCTCATCGGCCTTCGGTGCCGAGTTACGATAAGCGGAGTTCGCATGACTTTGACCAAAGCTGAATTGTCTGAATTGCTGTTTGAAAAAGTAGGCCTCAACAAACGTGAAGCGAAGGAACTGGTAGATACCTTTTTTGAGGAGATTCGATTGGCGCTAGCCAATGGACATACCGTCAAATTATCTGGGTTCGGTAATTTCCAGTTACGCACCAAGCCGCAACGGCCCGGACGCAACCCCAAGACAGGCCAGGAAATTCCGATTTCCGCAAGGCGTGTGGTTACGTTTCATGCCAGTCAGAAATTGAAGTCTTTGGTGGAACAGCACTGCCGTGGAACCACCCCAGCCTGAGAACGGTCTGCCACCGATCCCCTCCAAACGGTATTTCACCATTGGTGAAGTAGGCGTGTTGTGTGCCGTCAAGCCCCATGTGTTGCGCTATTGGGAACAGGAATTCTCACAACTCAAACCGGTCAAGCGTCGCGGCAATCGCCGTTACTATCAACCGCACGAGGTTCAGCTGATCCGGCAGATCCGCAATCTGCTCTACGATCAGGGTTTTACCATCAACGGGGCACGGCTGGCCTTGGCGTCGCCCACTCACAAACGTTCGTCTCTGGTTGTGCCAGAATCCGATCGGGAGCCGTCTGCGCACACGTTGTCGCAACCCCAAACGACTTTACCCTCATTCCCAACCGACAAGTACACGCAGCACGGCGCAACAGGCCGCCATCTCAAACAGGAACTGTTGTCCATCATCGATTTGCTGGTTCCCTGAATTCCGGGTTTTTGCTGCTTACTTGCGGGATTGTTTTCGACCTTCGCATCCTGTCATTTTCCATCAGATTCTAGTCAACAGAACCCATCTTGTGGCATAATCCAGGGCTCGGGGCGTAGCGCAGCCTGGTAGCGTACCTGCATGGGGTGCAGGTGGTCGGAGGTTCGAATCCTCTCGCCCCGACCAATAAAATCGATGGATGACGTGGTTTTATTGGGTTCTGGTGTCCAAAACATGCCCATTCGCAATGAGGAAGGGCTCAATCTGCGCTCTTTTTCGGCTCTCTATCGTTTCGAGCAGCCGTTCATGATCGACTATCACGCAGTTTTGGCAGCATCTGCATTTCTTTCAGCAGCGTGCGTTCCTTCATGTGGGCGCGCCCCGAGTGGCCTGTGCTTATGCCCAGACCACTCGAGCAGAGGTTCCCTGAGCGCGCTTTGGCCTAGCGCGTCTTGAATTTTTCGAAGAATCCGAAAGGAATCTCGACCCTCACATCTCGCGCCATATTCATGAAACCATCCCTTGACCTTTCAAAAAGGGCTTTGTACCGCGCATCACTCAGTTTCTCAATGATTTTCACGCCATCGCGATCGCAAAGGCGAATATCGTCGGCTCTTTCTTTTGGATTTCGACCTTCGTAGGATTTCAACATTTGCTTGATCTTCTCCGGTGATGCCCCTTCACCCATAGCGGCAAACTCCCAGGTCATTCCCACCAGAAAAGCGCTAAAACCGTCATCCAGATCAGATCGCTTGTGGGTACTTTTGAACTTTTCGACGGCAGCGCCGGTATTCTTGAGCAGAAAATATTCGCACCGAACGAATGCATCCAGATCGGCTTTCTTTTCTTGACGAGTCTCTGCATGAGCGCCAGTTGTACAAATGGTTCCGATAACAGCTACTGAAACAAGTGCCTTGAGAAATTTCATTACCAACCCCGTTTTCATTGAAATGACTGAAATTCATTGCGCGCCATGTTACACAATAGCCTCAGTACAGTGTAAAAAAATTTTACACCCCCGCGTTAGCCTGGATGGGCTGCTTCCCCTGAGGGACAGTGGTCTGCATTTAAAGCGGTCCTCTGGCGCACGGGAAATAACGTGAAGGCCAGCATCAGGAGAACTGGCGTGAGCTGCAGATGAAAGAACACGGCGGTTAATACAGAGGGGATGGCAGGATAAATCCAGCAGGCGGCTGCCAAAACTTTTTCTCTGGTTTTTAGTGGACGTCCTGATGCGGCCAGAAAAGCGGCGCTCAATATCCACCAGACCTCGTCATAAAACAGCAAATAGGGACTGAATAACAGGGTTGCGATGCAGGCTACCCCCCAACGCACCGGGGCCGTAGCGGGCGAGCGCCACACCTGAAGGGCATGGATCAGGGCCAGCAGGGAACTGAGCATCTGCACACCATATGCCCATCCTGAAGGCGTACCAAGCAATTTGAGCAGACCGAACACGGTGGTTTGAGTGGGGGTGATGCGCGTGCTGGCAAATTGGGAGGCTGTTTGCAAACTGTGCAGCCAGGTGGAAAGCGCTACGCCGGATAATCCGCTGCCTGCCAGTAGCAAACCTGCGGCGGTCATCAAGGCGACCCAAAAGGGTCGTCTGTGCTCGGAAAACAGATACAACACCCCCAGTAGCAGAGCCAATTGAGGTTTGATGCTCAGTAGGCCCAGGAATATCCCGGAGCATATGGGCGATGAGCGTTGGGTGATCAGGGAAGCACCCGCCAGCGCGGCGGTCAGCAAGCCGTTTTGACCGGTGAGGATATTGATCCAGACGGCGGGTGAAGAGAGCAGGAAGACCAGAGGGGCAATGCCTGTGGCGTGTGGAAGAATTCGGCGTAGGACCGCATACAGGGCCAGCAGGCTGCCTCCTTCGAACAAGAGCAATCCGGGCAGAAAGGGCAGGGATCCCAGGGGCGCAATCAGCACCAGGAATGAGGGGGGATAAAACCAGCCCAAAGCGCCTTGATAGCCGGGAAGAGCCGCTGCCAGCAGATGGGAGAAAGCGTTGGGGTCATACAGCTGTGTGGCTGTTCCGGTCCAGAAGGCCCGGGCGCCAACCCAGAAAGCCAGATAATCGCCCACCCAGGGACCGAAATGAGCCTGCCAAGTCAACCAGAACAAGGCGCTCAGGGACAGAATCGATAGCCATACCGCCCAAAACAGACGGCTGCCAGAACCCAGGAAAAATGGATTTGATACGGGATTCATCAGGCATCCACCTGTGACGAGTGCAACGATAACCGCATGGATGACGCCGTTTTCATGCGCTCTGGTCTCTCCTGGGCGGGCGATAATGACTCTTCCCGGGGGCACTGAAAATCTGGCCATTCGATCCATGGCATCCGTCCACTGTGGCACTCCGGGATAGGCCCTGTTGGATAGGTGTGGAACAAAAAGACCGGGTGGGCCTTAGCCCGATGCATTCCTTGAGGAACTTGCGCCATGAACTTGTGGTACGGCAGCAATCAGGAGTTACTCTGCCAGCTTTTTGGTGAAGAAGATTATGCCGCATATGCGGGTTCTCTGCGGCGCCTGTTTGCACCGCCGCGTGTTTCTGCCCAGGAAACGGCCGTCAAGGGGCGGCGGCGTGCGGGCCTGGGCCGATATAAAATCTTGCAGCAACGCTGTGTGCTGGCCCGCGAGCTGGTTCGGCGCTGGTTACAGGAGGAACTGCAACAAGCCCCGGTGTTGGGCCAGCCCGACCATGTGACTCACTTTTTGCAGTTGCGTTTTTCCGGTCAGGAGCACGAGTCCTTTTGCGTATTGTTTCTGGACGCTCAAAACCGGCTCATTGTGGCCGAAGAGTTGTTTCGGGGCACCCTCACGCAAACCGCCGTCTACCCCCGAGAGGTTATCAAATCTGCCCTGCAATGGAATGCGGCAGGGGTCATTTTGGCTCATAACCATCCCTCTGGCGTTGGGCAACCAAGTCAGGCCGACCATCAACTCACGCAGACCCTGAAAAAAACCCTGGGGCTATTGGATATTCAGGTGTTGGATCATTTCATCATCGCCGGGCGGGAAGTGGTCAGTTTTGCCCGTCGAGGCTGGCTCTAGGCTCAACCTCCGGCTTTGGCTGCCGTGATGGCCTGGCGCAATTCGCTCTCCTCCATGCGCCCCAGTTTTTTTAGGATGGTGTGCCCCTTGGCGTCAAACACCAGCGTGAAGGGAATGCCTTGCTGGGGGTTTCCCAAAGACCGAGTGAGCGCCAGGTCTTGATCCGAACCCGTCAAAACGGGGTAACTGAAAGGCTGGTGTTTGACAAAGTCCAGAATGGCACCGGGTTCGTCAACTCCGATACCCACAAAGCGTACCTGTTGGTCTCCCAGGTTTCGCTGCAGGTGGTTCATCATGGGGATCTCTTCCTTGCAGGGTTCGCACCAGGTCGCCCAAAAATTGATGACCAGAACGCGCCCTGCCCATTGGTGCAAGGACTGCGGATGTTGCTGCAAATCGGGCAACGTCAGTTCCCGAATGCGCACTGCGGCATCGGGTGCCTCCCCGGAGCGAGAGGATCGCTCCCGGCTTACTGTACCGGGAAGGCTGGCACGGGATTCATCGGGCAATGCCGTAGCCGGAATTACGGCGGGTTGATTCAGAGAAGACTCGGCCGGGTTGCCTGGCTGCCAATAGTGCAGGCTGTGATAAATTTCCCAGCCCTCCCATAGGGCGAAAAGCAGGGCGATTAACCCCATGAGTAGAAATATTGGTTTTTTTTTCATAGTGTTAGGATGGCTGTGTGCAGCGGCATTGGAAAACGCAAAAAAACCCTTCTAGAGGCATGATAAACTCATCCGCTGAACTTGCGTGAAATCGGCCTGATCCCGTTACACGTCGGTTCTGACTTTGCACATTTTTTCAAACTCCTACAGGGGAAATGCCGCATGACCATCGAAGTGAAAGTGCCCGATATCGGAGACTTCAAAAATATCCCAGTGATCGAGATCCTGGTGCGTGAGGGGGATAGCGTCCAGGCAGAAGATCCCTTGGTCACGCTGGAGTCTGATAAGGCCACCATGGAAGTTCCTTCTCCTCGTGCAGGCGTAATCAAGAAAATCCACATTCAGTTGGGCGACCGGGTGTCTGAGGGCTCACTGCTGTTGGTGCTGGAAGATGCCGCAGCCGGTGCAACCATCCCGGCGGCAACTGCCACGGCCGCCACGACGCAGCCTTCTGCATCCGGCGCCGAACCCCACTTGGGCCAAGCGCATCCAACACCCCCCCCAGCACCGACACCGGCAGCAACCAACGTCCACCCCGTGGCACCATCCGCCTCACCAGGCCCGGTAGTGGATTCTGGTGCCGTTATCGCGGTGACTGTGCCAGATATTGGCGATTTCAAAAATATCCCGGTGATCGAAATCCTGGTTAAAGCCGGGCAGAGTGTCAATCTGGAAGATCCTCTCATCACCCTGGAGTCCGATAAGGCCACCATGGAGGTGCCCTCTCCTGCAGCGGGTGTCGTACAGGAGCTTTGCCTGGCTGTGGGAGATCGTGTGTCTGAAGGGTCCCTCATCCTGCGTTTAACCGGTGCTGCCGCGGCAAGCGCCGCGCAGGCCGCAGGCAACGGGGCTGCAGCCCACCTGCCAGCCGCACCTGGGTTTGCCGCTCTGACGCACGCTCCCCAGGGACAAGCTCCCCAGGCAGAAGTAGCAGCGCCCGCTGTGGCCCAGGCTGTAGCCCCAGCCTCAACGCCAGCGCCAGTCGCACCAGAAACGGCCTCTTCGACTTCCAGCGAAGCCATGATCCAGGCCCACGCCAGTCCCGTCATCCGGCGTTTTGCGCGGGAGTTGGGCGTGGATTTGGGACGCGTGAAGGGGAGTGGTCCCAAGGGGCGTATTGTGCGTGAGGACGTGCAAGCCTTCGTCAAATCCCTGATCCAGAGCGCGGCGGCACCGGCTACGGGAGTCCCTGCAGCCGGTATCGGTCTGGGCTTGTTACCTTGGCCTCAGGTGGATTTTGCCAAGTACGGGCCTATCGAAGCCCAGCCCTTGAGCCGCATCAAAAAGATTTCCGGGGCCAATTTGCACCGCAATTGGGTCATGATCCCTCATGTCACCAACCACGATGATGCGGACATTACCGATCTGGAATCATTTCGCGTGCAATTGAATCAGGAAAATGCCAAGGCGGGCACCAAAGTCACGCTCCTGGCTTTTCTCATCAAGGCCGTGTGCAATACGCTGCGCAAGTTTCCCGAGTTCAACGCCTCTCTGGATGGGGACTCACTGGTTCTCAAACACTACTATCACATCGGTTTTGCTGCGGATACACCCAATGGTTTGGTGGTCCCGGTCATTCGTGATGCCGATAAAAAAGGCGTTCTGCAAATTGCCGCAGAAGCCAGCGCTTTGGCGGCCAAGGCGCGCGATGGCAAACTGGGCCCGGCCGACATGCAGGGCGGAACCTTCTCCATCTCCAGTCTGGGGGGCATTGGGGGGACCTATTTCACGCCCATCATCAACGCCCCGGAAGTGGCCATTCTGGGCGTTTGCAAAGCCACCTTGCGTCCCGTCTGGAAAGATCAGGGATTTCAGCCACGCCTGATTGCTCCCCTGTCTTTGTCCTACGATCATCGGGTCATCGATGGCGCCTCTGCAGCGCGTTTCAATAACCACCTGATTGGCCTGTTGGGCGATATGCGCCGTGCCACCTTGTGAGGATGACCATGAACGATTTGAATGTACTGGAATGTGATCTGCTGGTATTGGGGGCAGGCCCTGGCGGTTATTCTGCGGCTTTTCGAGGGGCTGACCTGGGCCTTAAAACCATCCTGGTGGAGCGCCATGCCACCTTGGGTGGTGTTTGTCTCAACGTGGGGTGTATTCCCTCCAAAGCGCTGCTGCATGTGGCGTCAGTCACTGAAGAAGCCCAGGCATTGGCTTCGCATGGGGTGAGCTTCGGCGCTCCCCAATTCGACGTGGTGCGGCTGCGTCAGTGGAAGGACAGCGTGGTCAAAAAACTGACCGGTGGATTGGCACAAATGGCCAAGGCGCGCAAGGTTCAGGTCATTCAAGGGGAAGGGCGATTTCTCGACCCCAACCATCTGCAAGTGACGCAGGCTGGAGGCCAACAACTGGTCAAGTTTTCCAAGGCCATCATCGCCGCAGGCTCCGAGGCGGTCACATTGCCCTTCATTCCACAGGACCCGCGCATCGTCGACTCCACTGGTGCCTTGGAGTTACGCCAAATTCCACAACGCATGCTGGTCATCGGGGGCGGCATCATCGGTTTGGAAATGGCTACGGTGTATGCCACCTTGGGGGCTCAAATCCATGTGGTGGAAATGCTGGACGGCTTGATGGCCGGGGCGGACCGCGATCTGGTCAAAGTCTGGGAAAAATTCAACGCCAAGCGTTTTGATCGGATCATGCTGCAAACCAAAACCACGGCGGTGGAAGCACGGGAAGACGGCATTTGGGTCAGTTTTTCTGGCGCGCAGGCCCCTTCTGCACCCGAGCGCTATGATCTGGTCCTCGTGGCGGTGGGGCGTCGTCCCAATGGGGCTCAGATCGGCGCAGAGATGGCTGGAGTGAGCGTGGATGCGCGTGGTTTCATCCCGGTGGACAAACAGCAGCGCACCAATGTGCCGCATATCTTTGCCATTGGTGATGTGGTGGGCCAGCCCATGCTGGCGCATAAGGCGGTGCACGAGGGCCATGTGGCGGCAGAAAGTGCCGAAGGCCAACGCAGCTTTCTGGATGTGCGGCAAATTCCTTCAGTGGCCTATACCAATCCCGAAGTGGCTTGGGCCGGAGTCACGGAAGAGCAGGCCAAGGCGCAAGGTATGCGCTTTCGTAAGGCCGTTTTTCCCTGGGCGGCCTCTGGACGGGCCATTGCCAATGGGCGCGAAGAAGGGTTTACCAAACTGCTGTTTGATGAAGAGACCCATCGCATTCTGGGTGGAGGGATTGTGGGAACCCATGCCGGAGACCTCATCAGCGAAGTGTGTCTAGCCATCGAAATGGGCGCCGAAGCCGGAGATATTGGCAAAACCATTCATCCTCATCCTACCCTGGGGGAATCCGTCGGTATGGCTGCAGAGTTGTTTGAAGGGGTATGTACCGATTTACCGCCCCAGCGCCGCTAAGATCGAGGATCGTTCATGCGCATTCTGCTGAGCAATGATGACGGCTATTTTTCTCAGGGGCTGGCGGTGTTGGCACAAGCCCTGGAAGAATTGGGCACAGTGACCGTCGTTGCGCCCGATGCGGAAAAAAGCGGGGCCAGCAATTCCCTGACGCTCGACCGGCCACTGATGGTGCGTCAGGCTCCCAATGGTTTTCATTATGTCAATGGAACCCCGACGGACTGCGTGCATATGGCTGTGACGGGCTTGCTGGAACAAGCCCCCGATATCGTCGTGTCGGGTATCAATCATGGGGCCAACATGGGGGACGACACCATCTATTCCGGCACGGTGGCCGCTGCAACGGAAGGCTACTTGTTGGGGATTCCCTCCATTGCCGTTTCTCTGGTCACGCTCTCCGGAGCAGGACGCCATTTCGATACGGCAGCGCGCTGCGTGCTGGAATTGGTGCAGCGCATTCGCGCTCGACCGTTGCCCCATGCCAGTCTGCTCAATGTCAATGTGCCCGACCGACCAAAAGCCGACATCAAGGGGTTTCGCATCACCCGTTTGGGGCGCCGACATAAAGCCGAGCCGGTCATCAAAACCGCCAACCCCCGGGGAGAAACCGTTTACTGGGTGGGCGCTGCAGGGCCGGCTGCGGATGCCGGGGAGGGCACTGATTTTGATGCCGTGGCGCAGGGCTACGTTTCCGTAACGCCCTTGCAGGTGGATCTGACGCATTACCAACAGATTTCCACGCTGGGCCAATGGCTTGAGGGCTGACCCGGGTGGTTTCAGGCATTGGCATGACCTCGGATCGCACCCGGGCTCGGATGGTAGAACGGCTCAAGGCCCGGGGAATCCAGGATACACTGGTGTTGGCAGCCATGGGGCGCGTCCCTCGTCACGTGTTTGTGGATGAAGGGATTTCCGTGCGGGCCTACGAAGACTCGGCGCTACCCATCGGTTTTGGACAGACGATCTCGGCGCCCTATACGGTGGCGCGCATGGTGGAACTCCTGTTTCAAGGTCGAAAATTGACCAAGGTGCTGGAAGTGGGAACAGGCTGCGGTTACCAGGCAGCTGTTCTGGCGCAGTTGGCCACAGAGGTCTATTCCGTAGAACGCATCGGGGCTTTGCTGGAGCGCACCCGCGCCCGTTTGTGGCCGCTCATGATCCGTAACCTGCGCCTCAAATTGACCGATGGAACCAAGGGGCTGCCCGAAGCGGCCCCTTTTGACGGTATCATCGTGGCGGCGGCGGCACCGCAGATTCCCTCCGCACTGCTGGCCCAACTGGCACCTGGGGGCCGGCTGGTGATTCCGGTGGGGGAACGACAGCAACAATTGATATTGGTGGAACAAACTGAAGCGGGGCCGGTTCAAAGGGCTATCGAGTCCGTGCACTTCGTGCCGTTGTTGGAGCAGATACAGTGAGCGCTTTTCTTCTTCAGGTGCTGCGCAGGGTTATGTCCGGGGGGGCCAGCCGAATGAGTTTTCTGGCCCTGGTTGCCGGGTTGGCGGGTTGCGCTTCGAATGCACCCGCTCCCGTGGCCTCGCATCCAGTCAAGGAAAATCCGGTGGCTGAATCCGGTCACAGCAAACATTCGGCCGGATCGGTTCACCCCCCAACAACCCCTAGCGTTGTCTGGATGTGGCCCTTGGACAAATCCCTCGCAGGCCCCTATCAAGTCAGGAATCGCGGGATCGATTTCAGCCCCCACGGACAAACGCCTGTGTTCTGTGCAGCGGATGGAACGGTCACTTATGTGGGCAACAGCATCAAGAGCTATGGTGAGATGGTTATTGTCAAGCATGGCACCGACTACCTGAGCGTGTATGCCAACAATGGCAAGGTTTTAGTCCATGAGGGGCAGCAGGTTCAACGCGGAGAACGCCTGGCAACGACCCTTGCGGGGGTAAACCCCCATTGGCATTTTGAAATTCGTTATCACGGCAAGCCTGTGGATCCGGATAAAGTCCTCCCCCACTAAAACCTTCGCGCTGGCCTGAGAGGTCAAGGTGTCGGGGCGGTTGTGCCAGGCTCCAGATGACGCGTCACGATGCGAATGGCCGGGTCTTCGGGTGAGGTGCGAATGGTAAATCCAAGCCGGGACATGAGATGTAACATGCCAGGGTTGGAACCCAGCACTTCTCCTTCGATCATCTTCAACCCGCGCTGTGCCGCGATTTCCATGAGGTACTCCATCATGATCTTGCCCAACCCATGGCGCTGCCATTCGTCTCCAATGACCAGCGCAAATTCGCAAGACTCCCCATCCGGGTTGGTGGCATAGCGCACCACCCCAATCTGCATGGGATGATCGGCCTGCTGCGTGATGGCCACGAGAGCGATTTCGCGCTCGTAATCCAGTTGCGTAAAGCGCACCAGCATAGAGCGGGGAAGTTCCCGCAGGGCATCCATGAAGCGAAAATAACGCGTGTCATCTGAAAGTGATTTTACAAAGGCCTGCTCCATTTCGGCATCTTCCGGGCGAATCGGACGCAGGGTGATGGCCGTGCCGTTGCGCAAAATGACTTGCCGCACCAGATCGATCGGATAGGGATGAACGGCCATATGCCCATAGCGTGTGCGTGGTGCCGGGCTGGTGCTAAGCGTCAGTTGGGCACGGCTGATCAGCGGGGTGTCGTCGGGAGAAAACCAGGCTTGCAAGTGGATTTCCGCCAATTGAGGGAGTTCGCACGCCATATCGGATAGGCGCATCAACAATTCGATCAATTCCTCGTGGTGGATGGCGCGGATCTGGTCATGTTGGTTCAGCTGGTTGGCAATGGTGCTGCGATCCACCAACTCATGGGCCAGAAAGGGGTTGAGGGGGGGTAAGGACCAGGTTTTTGACCCGGGAATGCCCGCTGCAATGCCGGTGGGCCCTAAAAACAGGGCGGGTCCCAGGGTAGGATCACGGATCACACCCAGACTGACGGCGCGCAGCTCGGCATCCTGACTGCTAAACAGGGGTGGGGGCAGACCGGCCCGGTACACCACATGAAAACAGTTGAGTAGCTGTTCCGTCTCCCGGGTACCAAGAACCGTGACATGGCGCTGGAGCGCCATGTCTACCAATTCGCGCGCCTGCTCCAGCAACGGGGCCTTGTTTTCATCGGAAGGTGGCGGGGTTTGAAACAACATCTGCTGATTGCGGTGGTATAGGGCCATGTAGTGAAACGCATCCAGAGCAGATTCGGGGGTTCTGAAATTGGGAATCTGGGCTGCTGATAAAATGGCGCGCGATGGCAAGACACTGCGGTCTCCCATCCAGCAGGCCAGAATCGGCTTGGTGGTTTGTTTGCACAGGGCCTCCAGCTCTTGGGCGGTTTCCAAGGGCTCGGCATCGAATTGTGGTGTGAGGATGACCAGAAGAGAATCCACTTCGGGATCCGCAAGAACCAGGCTGGCAACGCTCGCAAAGCGCTGGGCCTTGGCGCCGCTGCCCAGATTCAGGGGATTGCTCCCATCCCAGGAGCTGGGCATGAGGGGTTCCAGATGGGTGAGGGTGTCACTGGACAAGCGCGCCAGGGGAATCCGGTTATCCATGGCACGGTCACTGGCTAGTGCTCCCGGGCCATCGCCGTTGGATAACACGGCGAGGCGCGAACCACTGCGGCGATAACGCACCGCGCAGGCCCGGGCTGCCGAAAACAATTGGGTCAGATTCCGTACCCGAACCACTCCAGCGCGCCGCAAGGCGGCATCGAAGATGGCATCGCTTTGCAGCATAGAGGGATAACCGCCCTGATCATTGAGGTGGTGCATGGCTCCGGAGAGATGCCCCCAGCGGTCCGATTTCAGCACGATGACAGGTTTGACGCGGGCGGCCTCGCGCAGCGTACTCATGAAATGCCGCGGGTGCCCCACGGATTCGATGAACATGAGAATACTTTGCGTTTGCAGGTCGGAAACCAGATAGTCCACGATTTCCGCAAAGTCGATGTCTGAAGACGGGCTGATGGAGACCACCGAGGAAAACCCGATCCCATTGCCGGCAGCCCAGTCCAGGACTCCACAGGTCAAGGCGGTGGATTGCGAGACCAGCGCAATGCCACCGGCCTTCACCTGGGGAGGGGTCAACCCGATGGCTGGGCGAATCACGCCAATGCGATTAGGCCCCAGAGTGCGCACCCCATGAGCTCGGGCCTGCTCTTGCATTTCCACGAATAGCCGTGCCCCCTCGGCGCCTGATTCGCCAAAACCGTTGGTGAGCAATACCACGGCCCGCAGGCCCAGTTGGCCACATTGCGCAATCAGGGCCGGAATTTCCTCGATGGGGTTGGCCAGCATGACCAGATCCACGGGTTCGGGAATCGCCTTCAAATCGGGGAAGGTGCTCAACCCTTCGATGTGGGAGGCTTGAGGATGAATGGGGTACAGTCGGCCTCGATAGCCACTGCTGATCAGGTTGTTCAACGTCTGGTGCCCGATGTCAGACCCTTGAGCCTGCAGCCCGCATAAAGCGATGGACTGGGGAGTAAAAAAAGGACTGAGATAGTGGGGTTTCATCCTGGAGCCTCGGTGTGACGGGTGGGCCATCGGGGGTTATAAAAAATCAAGCCATCTGCTGGAAGCCGGGAGAGGGACGGAGTAATATTTCAGATGTTACATCCTGTGCTGAATATTTTTGTCCTTTTCTCTTCAGGCGCTCATTGATGGTTCATACGGCAATCGTTACCCATTCGCTCTCCATGCGGCATGACATGGGCGAGTTTCATCCGGAAAGCCCGCGTCGTCTGGATGCCATCAATGATCGTCTCATCGCCAGTGGACTCATGCCCTATTTGCTGCACTACGAAGCCGATCCCGTGCAGCGACGCCACCTGGAGCGCGTCCATTCGCCCACTCACGTGGAAAACCTGCTATCTGTTGCACCGCACCACGGTATTGTACATCTTGATCCGGATACTGCAATGAATCCTTACACCGTGCCGGCAGCCCTGGGTGCCGCTGGTGCGGGCACGCTGGCGGTGGACCTGGTATTGAAGGGCCAGGTACAAAACGCCTTTTGTGCCGTTCGTCCTCCCGGACATCATGCCGAAAGGGAGCGTGCCATGGGATTCTGTTTTTTTAACACCGTGGCGGTGGCCGCCCTGTGGGCGCTGGAACATCATGGTCTGGAGCGCGTGGCCATTCTCGATTTCGATGTGCACCATGGTAACGGCACGGAAAATATTTTTTATGATGATCCGCGCGTATTGTTTTGCTCCACCTTTCAGCACCCCTTTTATCCCTATCAAGGCGCCGAGACCATCAGCAATCACATTCTCAATCTGCCCTTGCAGGCCGGTTCGGACGGTGCCGTGTTTCGCCAGGTATTGCAGCAGCATTGCCTGCCTGCGTTCGATGCCTTTGCGCCTCAGCTGGTGTTGATTTCGGCGGGTTTTGATGCGCATCGGGAAGACCCGCTGGCAGAATTGCGGCTGGTGGAGTCGGACTTTGCCTGGGCAACGCAACAAATGGTCCATCTGGCCCAGCGTCACTGTGGTGGAGCCCTGGTGTCAACGCTGGAAGGGGGCTACAACACTAACGCCTTGGGCCGTTGTGTGACCGAGCACGTGCGCGAATTGGCTGGCCTTTAAGCGGTAGCCACAGGCATAGCTGCAAGCCCAGAACGCAACCGGCTCGTGCCCAGCAGGAATCCATAATCAGGCCTCTGAGGGTCTGAGGGGTGGCTTGGCATCGATTGGCGTCGGTCTGGGCAAGCGGGAGCAGATCTGTAGTTCCCGACATTCAGGGAATGATCAGGGCCGCTACCACCTGACGATCTTCGCTCGCAAGTACCGTGTAGGTTCGACAGGCTGCGGCCGTATCCATGCATTCCACGCCGATTCCCGCTTCCAGAAGGGGGTGGGTCAATGCGGGGGAGGGAAAACGAAACACGGAACCCGTACCCAGCAATACGAGCTCTGGTTGCAGCACCAATAATTGTGCGAAGTGATCGGCAGTCAGGCGCTCAAAACTCTCGGCCCAAACGCGCAGACTACGGGTGGGCGAAACCACCAGGCTTTTGTCGATTCGCTCGCCATTGAGGATGACAAATCCTGGTCCGTGACCGGTGATGGCTTGCGCACTATCGGCATGATGATGGATCAGTTTCAAGGCATGCTCCAAATCAGTTAAAATAACCCTTTATCAAGATGAGACTTTCTCGCAGCCATGCCCGATTTTCCCAGAATCAAGCGCTTACCCCCCTACGTGTTCAATATTACCGGAGAACTCAAATCGGCGGCCAGGCGCCGTGGCGAGGATATCATCGATTTCGGGATGGGTAACCCGGATCAACCCACCCCTCAGCATATCGTCGACAAGCTGGTGGAAGCTGCACAACGCAATGATACCCATGGTTACTCGCTCTCCAAAGGCATTCCGCGGGTGCGCCGAGCCATTTGCAACTGGTATCAACAGCGCTTTGGGGTGGAACTCGACCCGGAAACCGAAGCCATTTTTACCATTGGCTCCAAGGAAGGGATTGCCCACTTGATGCTGGCGGTGCTGGATACCGGCGACATGGTTCTGGTTCCCAACCCCAGCTATCCCATCCACATTTATGGGCCGGTCATTGCCGGGGCAGATATCCGGCATATCAGCATGATTCCGGGCGTGGATTTTTTTGAGGAACTGGAAAAGGGACTGCGTGGTTCCTGGCCGCGCCCCAAGTTGTTGATCCTCAACTTCCCCAGCAACCCCACCACGCAATGTGTGGATTTGCCCTTTTTTGAACGCATTATCGCCATTGCCCGGGAATATGGCATTTATGTGGTGCATGACCTGGCTTACGCCGATATCGTCTACGATGGCTACAAGGCCCCTTCCATTCTGCAGGTTCCCGGAGCCAAGGACGTGGCCGTGGAGTTCTTTACCCTGTCAAAAAGCTACAGCATGGCCGGTTGGCGCGTGGGATTCATGGTGGGCAACGCCGATCTCGTGGCGGCTTTGGGGCGCATGAAAAGCTACCATGATTACGGCACCTTCACCCCCATTCAAGTGGCCTCCATCGTGGCGTTGGAAGGCCCCCAGGACTGTGTGGAAACCATCCGCTCCACCTATCAAAAGCGCCGGGACGTGATGGTGCAGGGATTGCACAACCTGGGCTGGATGGTGGAAAACCCCAAGGCCACCATGTATGTTTGGGCTAAAATTCCCGAGGTATACAAAGCCATGGGCTCCCTGGAGTTTGCCAAAAAATTGTTGAAAGAGGCGCATACCGCGGTTTCTCCGGGGATTGGCTTTGGCGAATTGGGAGATGACCATGTGCGTTTTTCATTAATCGAAAACGAAGCCCGAACCCGTCAGGCCATTCGCGGCCTGCGGGACATGTTTCGGAAGGATGGTTTGCTATGACACCCATTCGTGTGGGGTTGTTGGGTTTGGGCGTGGTCGGCGGGGGAACCTGGACGATTCTGGAGCGCAATCGGGAAGAAATCGCCCGTCGAGCGGGTCGCGAAATTCATGTGACTTGCGCCGCCGTGCGCCCCCAGGATCTGGAAAAGGCGAAGGCCAAAACGGGAGGGCGCATCACTCTGTACACGGACCCCTTGCAGGTGGTGCAGAACCCCGAGGTGGATATCGTGGCCGAGTTGATGGGAGGCGTTCATCCCGCGCTGGAACTGGTGCTGGAAGCCATTGCCCAAGGCAAACATGTGGTTACCGCCAACAAGGCCTTGCTGGCTTTGCAAGGGAACGACATCTTCAAGGCAGCGCGTACTCGGGGGGTCATGGTTGGTTTCGAGGCTGCTGTGGCTGGTGGCATTCCCATCATCAAGGCCTTACGGGAGGGTTTGACCGCCAATCGTATCGAGTGGATTGCGGGGATCATCAACGGTACCAGCAATTTCATTCTGACCAACATGCGCGACCGGGGGGAAAGTTTTGCATCAGCCCTCAGTCAGGCGCAAGCCTTGGGCTATGCCGAAGCCGACCCCACCTTCGATATCGAAGGGATCGATGCGGCGCATAAACTGACCATCATGGCGGCCATTGCTTTTGGGATTCCCATGCAGTTTGAACGCGCCTACACCGAAGGCATTTCCCGCCTGACCGCACAGGACATTCAATACGCCCAGGAATTTGGCTATCGCATCAAATTGCTGGGCATTACCCGGCGCACGCCCCGTGGTATCGAATTGCGCGTTCATCCCACGCTAATCCCAGAAAAACGCCTCATCGCCAATGTGGATGGCGTCATGAACGCCGTGCTGGTGAAGGGTGACGCCGTGGGAACCACCCTGTATTACGGCGCCGGTGCGGGTGCCGAACCCACGGGGTCGGCGGTGATTGCCGATCTGGTGGACATGACCCGCATGGCGAGTGCCGAACCAGGACATCATGTGCCCCATTTGTCCTTTCAGCACGATCAAATGCACGATGACCAGGTCATGCCGGTATCCGAGATCGCGTCTTCATATTATTTGCGCATGAGCGCCGTGGATCGGCCGGGCGTGCTGGCCGAGGTGACACGCATTTTGGCGGACCTGGGTATCTCCATCGAGGCCATGCTGCAACGTGAGCCTCCTGCCGGAGAACAGCGGGTAGATGTCATCATGCTCACCCATAGTACTCTGGAGCGCCACATCGATCAGGCCATTGCCCAGATCGAAGCCCTGCAGTCCATTGCGGGACCAGTCACCCGGATCCGCATGGAATCCTTGAGTGCCTGACTCTTTCCCATTTTCCAATGGCCATCGCGTTGGCCTCTACTTCACATGACCAGGACATCATGACCCACTATCAAGGCTTGATTCACCGTTATCGACACCGCCTTCCGGTTACCGAATCCACCCCCATCGTGACCTTGAACGAGGGCAACACCCCGCTCATCGAGTTGCTCAATCTGCCCCAAAAAATCGGATTCGACGGTCGCCTTCTGGTGAAATTCGAGGGCCTCAATCCCACCGGCTCTTTCAAGGATCGAGGCATGACCATGGCGGTGACCAAGGCGGTGGAAGCGGGCTCCAGAGCCATCATTTGTGCCTCCACCGGAAACACCTCTGCAGCGGCAGCAGCCTACGCCGCCCGGGCCGGCATCACCAGCTTCGTGCTGATTCCCGACGGCAAAATCGCCCTGGGAAAATTGGCCCAGGCCATGATGCACGGGGCTGTGGTGTTGCAAATCCAGGGTAATTTTGATGATGGTATGCGCCTGGTGCAGGAAATTTCCAGCGAGCTACCCATTGCCTTGGTCAACTCGGTCAACCCCTATCGTCTGCAGGGTCAAAAAACCATTGCCTTCGAAATCATCGAGGCCTTGGGCCAGGCCCCGGATTATCACGTGCTTCCCGTGGGTAACGCTGGCAATATCAGCGCTCACTGGATGGGTTACTGCGAGTCCACGGGGCAGGAAACGGCCGCTTGTGGGCATTGCCAGGGGCATTGTCCGTATCATCCCAAGCAACCCTTGGCCACGCAACGCCCCATCATGCTGGGTTATCAGGCGTCGGGAGCGGCCCCGTTCCTGCGCGGTGGACCCGTGTCCAACCCTGACACCATCGCCACAGCCATCCGGATTGGCAATCCCATGTCCTGGCCTTTGGCCTGGGCCGCCGTGCGGGAATCCGGAGGCTGGTTTGACGAATGTTCCGATCCGGAAATTCTGGAGGCACAGCGTTTGCTGGCGCAGACGGAAGGGGTGTTTTGCGAGCCGTCTTCCGCCACTTCGCTGGCCGGATTCATGAAAGATGTCAAAGGTGGCCGGATTCGTAGCGGGGCCACGGTGGTGGCCACGCTGACCGGTCATGGGCTGAAAGATCCCGACACAGCCATTGGGCAATGCGTTCAGCCCCATCGGGTGGCGGCCGAGCGCAGCGCCATCGCGGCGATTATCGAGCGCTCCTTGTAAAAGCCCCCTGGCAATCTCTTCCTACGGCGCGCCCTGGGGGGCGGTATCCAGGGTATTGGTACGCGCGCCGAAGCGCGCCCTGATGGGCTTGGGTGAGAGCGTAATAAACGGCCCTTCCGGCCGCCAGACGCTTGGAAGAACCACAGGAAGACAGAAGGTGTTTCCTGAGAGTACTTACTCGTCGTCGGGGGAGGGCGGCGGATGCCCGTCGTAGATTTGATTGCGGCGCCGCGCTAAATAGGCATCGCGCAGAAAAGCATAAGGATCCAGAGCAGCCGTATCCAGCAGGTTGGTGGCGGCCAGCAGGTTGGTTCGGGTATTGAGCGCCTCGAAGGCGTACACCTCGGTGTCCTTGGTCAGCGTGGTGTGCATGTTGGCGTAGAGGGATTCCGGATAGTCTCCCACCAGGCCCAGAGTATCGCGCACGGTGCTGGGACCTAAAAACGGTAATACCAGGTAAGTACTATCACTCCATCCCCAAACCGCCATGGTTTGGCCAAAGTCTTCCCGGTGCCGGGGCAATCCTGACGGGGTAGCCACGTCGATCAAACCCAGCAAACCCACCGTGCTGTTGATCATGAAGCGTTCGCCATCGGCCAGACCCTGAGTTCCCTTGCCCTGAAACAAATCATTGAACACGGTGGCCAGGTCTGAAATGTTATTGAAGAAGTTGGTGACACCCGTGCGAAAAAAATCCGGGGTTATGGCGCGGTAGCCTTGGGCTACGGGCTTTACCAGGTTCTGGTCTACCTCTTCGTTGATGTGGTACATGGTGCGGTTGTAGGACTCCAGCGGGTCCTTGGGATCGGCTGTCCCGTTGGGTAATGTGGCGCAACCGGCCAGTAGCGCAAGGAGTGGCGGGGACACGAGCCTCCCGAAGAACTTTTTGAGTCCCAATTCGCGCCAGGGCAATCGCCAGGCAGTGGCGAGAGAGCGCGGCGTGTTGGGGCGCGCAGTCAGCCCGATACGGGCCCAGCCGGAACAGGAAAGGCGATGGACAGCAATGCGAGCAAACATGGATGATGCGGGCATGGAAGCGGGTGGGTGGTTTTTACAGCCCGTGAGTATACCTCAATCCCCGGTACTTGTTTTTTCTGAGACCGCCCCCATGTCACAACCATCTACGATGACTTGACAGGATGCGCCATGCGATTTGACAAAATGACCACTCGTTTTCAAGAGGCCTTTGCGGATGGCCAGAGCCTTGCCCTGGGGCAGGATAACAGTGCCCTGGAACCGGTGCACTTGCTGCTGGCCTTACTGGGGCAGGCGGATGGCTCCACCACAGCCTTGCTGACGCGCGCCGATGTTCAGGTGGCAGCGCTCAAACAGTCCCTGACGGGGCTGCTGGAGCGGCTTCCCAAACTGGATAATCCCGGTGGCGAGCTGGCTGTGTCGCGGGATTTGAACAATCTGCTCAACCTCACAGAACGCGAAGCGCAAAAACGCAACGATCAGTTCATCGCCTCCGAATTATTCTTGCTGGTTTTGAGTGACGACAAGGGTGAAACCGGCCGCCTGTTCCGTCAGCATGGCGCCCAGCGGGCCCGCCTGGAAGTGGCCATTGCCGCCATGCGCGGTGGGGCATCCGTCAATGATCCGGCGGGCGAAGCACAGCGCGAGGCGTTGCAAAAATACACGCTGGATTTGACCGAGCGGGCCCGTTTGGGAAAACTGGACCCCGTCATTGGTCGCGACGACGAGATCCGGCGTGTCATCCAGATTCTGCAGCGGCGCACCAAAAACAATCCGGTGCTGATTGGCGAGCCGGGTGTGGGCAAAACCGCCATCGTGGAAGGATTGGCTCAGCGCATCATCAATGACGAGGTGCCCGAATCCTTGCGCCACAAACGCGTGCTGGTTCTCGACATGGCAGCCCTGTTGGCCGGGGCCAAATATCGGGGAGAGTTTGAAGAGCGGCTCAAGGCCGTTCTCAAGGAATTGTCCCAGGAACAGGGGCGTATCATCGTCTTCATCGATGAGTTGCACATCATGGTGGGGGCCGGCAAGGCCGAAGGGGCCATGGATGCCGGCAACATGCTCAAACCGGCTTTGGCCCGGGGCGAGTTGCACTGCGTGGGGGCCACCACGCTGGATGAATACCGCAAATATATCGAAAAAGATGCGGCCCTGGAGCGACGCTTTCAGAAGGTGTTGGTGGGCGAACCCACGGTGGAGGACACCATTGCCATTTTACGAGGTCTGAAAGAAAAATATGAACTCCATCATGGTGTGGAGATTACTGACCCGGCCATCGTGGCAGCAGCTGAATTGTCGCAACGCTACATCACCGACCGTTTCTTGCCGGATAAGGCCATCGATCTCATGGATGAAGCCGCGGCCCGGATCAAGATGGAAATCGACTCCAAACCCGAGTCCATGGACAAATTGTTTCGTCGTTTGATTCAGCTGAAAATCGAACGCGAAGCCGTGCGCAAGGAGACGGATGAGGCCTCGCAAAAACGCCTGGGGTTGCTGGAAGAAGAAATCCAGCGCCTGGAAGTGGAGTACGCCGATCTGGAAGAAATCTGGAAGTCTGAAAAGGCGCAAGTCCAGGGCACTCAGCACATCAAGGAAGAACTGGACAAGGTTCGGGTGGAAATGGAATTGGCCCAGCGTCGGGGTGATTTGCAGAAGGCCTCCGAGCTCAAGTATGCACGCATCCCGCAACTGGAGTCGCAATTGCAGCAAAGCGATGCGGCGGCTGGTCAGCCCCGGTCCAACCAGTTATTGCGCACCCAGGTGGGGGCCGAAGAAATTGCCGAGGTGGTGTCACGGGCCACGGGGATACCGGTATCGCGCATGATGCAAGGCGAACGGGAAAAGCTGGTCAACATGGAATCCTATCTGCATCAGCGCGTGGTGGGGCAGGACGAAGCCGTGCGCCTGGTGAGCGATGCCATTCGGCGTTCCCGGGCCGGGTTGAGTGATCCGCATCGTCCCTATGGGTCGTTTTTATTCCTGGGCCCCACCGGCGTGGGTAAAACTGAATTGTGCAAGACTTTGGCCGAGTTCCTGTTCGATTCCCCCGAACACATGATTCGCATCGATATGTCCGAGTTCATGGAAAAGCATTCTGTGGCCCGCCTGATCGGTGCCCCTCCCGGATATGTGGGGTATGAGGAGGGCGGCTATCTCACCGAGGCGGTGCGTCGCAAACCCTATGCAGTGATCCTGCTGGATGAAGTGGAGAAGGCTCACCCGGATGTGTTCAATGTATTGCTGCAGGTGCTGGATGACGGGCGCATGACGGATGGGCAGGGACGCACGGTGGACTTTCGCAATACCGTCATCGTGATGACCTCCAATCTGGGTTCGCAAATGATTCAGCAAATGACTGGGGATGATGCTGCCGTGATCAAACTGGCCGTCATGGCCGAGGTCAAAATGCATTTTCGTCCCGAATTCGTCAACCGCATCGACGAAATCGTGGTCTTTCATGCCCTGGGGCTGGAACAGGTGCGCTCGATTGCGCGCATTCAACTGCAGCATTTGGCGGCGCGACTGGAACGCATGGATTTGACCTTGCAGGTGGAGGAAAATGCCCTGGATAAATTATCGGAAACCGGCTTTGACCCTGTCTATGGCGCACGTCCTCTCAAACGGGCCATACAGTCCGAAATTGAAAACCCCCTGGCCAAGCTCCTTCTGGAGGGGAAATTTCTCCCCAAACAACGGATTGTGGTGGATGTTGTCCAAGGGCGCATGAGCTTCAC
Source organism: Ferrovaceae bacterium (assembly GCA_027449685.1). GTDB lineage: Bacteria > Pseudomonadota > Gammaproteobacteria > Burkholderiales > Ferrovaceae > JAJZHV01. The sequence continues at coordinate 263,440 of DAIDLC010000001.1, forward strand.
GGCTTCTTGAGGGCTGTTTGCCTGGCGGGGGGTGGTTGCGGCGTACCGGGCGGGTGTACATTTCGGGTTGACAAGGCCAAGAGCCGAGACGGAGAATAGCGGCTTTCGAGTGCGCACAGGTGTTCCATCTTGGATGGCTCTAGTCTACAGCAGTACATTTTTCCGTCAATCCGAAATCTCCTGTCATGACAGTGTAATGTTGCTGTGACTCAATTCCGGATTACGGCGTTGAGGGTTTATGGCACAACTGACTGATCTCATGAACCGGTTTACCCAGTCGAAACCGGTTACAAGTGTTGCATCCACCCGCGTGACTTCCCTGCTCCAGGAGCTTTCTCGTTGTGATGTGGAGATTGCCCTGCGTCGGCTGGACAGCTCATCCGAAGGATTACTGGATCGGGAAGCGGAAGAGCGTCTGCTCTCCTATGGGCCCAATACCATCGTTCAGGAAAAGCATGTGGGCCCCTTGCGGCAACTATTTTCCTATTTCAAAAATCCCCTGAACGTCCTGCTCATTGCCCTGGCGGCCATTTCCTTTTATCTGGGCGATCATGAAGCAGCCACCATCATTGCCCTCATGGTGGCATTGAGCATCACCCTCACTTTTGTGCAGGAATACCGCTCCAGTCATGCAGCCGAGCGCTTGCGGGCCATGGTGAGCACTACCGCGACGGTCTTGCGCAAGGACCGACGCAGTGGGGTGCCGGACGAAGTCAATCGCTACTTCAATATTCACCTCACGCCCCATGGTCCCCAGCGGCGGGAAATTCCCATCGATACCCTGGTCCCGGGCGACGTGATTCAACTCTCGGCGGGTGACATGATTCCGGCCGATGTGCGCCTGCTCACCGCCAAGGATTTGTTCGTCAATCAGTCCAGCCTTACTGGTGAAGCCTTGCCGGTGGAAAAATTTTCCTTATCCGAGAGCAGTCAGGACAAGGATGCCCTGCAGTTGGGCAATGTCTGTTTTATGGGCACCAACGTGGTGAGCGGAACCGCCACAGCGGTTGTGGTGTTGACTGGATCGCAAACCTATTTTGGGGCTTTGGCGCAAATGGTGAGTGGCGCCCGCTCTCAAACCAGCTTTGATCGCGGCATTCATCAATTTACCTGGCTGATGATTCGCTTCATTCTGGTCATGACCCCGCTGGTATTCATCCTCAATGGATTCACCAAGGGCGACTGGATGGAGGCCTTTCTGTTCTCCATGGCCGTAGCGGTGGGGTTGACCCCGGAAATGTTGCCCATGATCGTGACCGTCAATCTGGGCAAAGGCGCTCTGGCCATGTCGCGCAAAAAGGTCATCGTCAAACGTCTCAACTCGATTCAAAACTTTGGCGCCATGGATGTGCTATGCACCGATAAAACGGGCACGCTCACCCAGGACAAGATCATCCTCGAAAAGCATGTGGACATCTATGGGCAGGAAAATGAAGATGTTCTGGAATATGCCTATTTGAACAGCTTTTACCAGTCCGGACTCAAAAACCTCCTGGATGTGGCGGTGCTGGAGTATGCCAGCACCAACGAGCGCTTGCGGGTGGAGGCCAATTATCGCAAGGTGGATGAAATCCCCTTCGATTTTCAGCGGCGGCGCATGTCCGTGGTGGTGGAGGGCAAGGGACGCCACGTGCTCATCTGCAAGGGCGCCGTGGAAGAGGTATTTTCCTGTTGCACCCATGCCGAAGTCAATGGCAGCGTGGTGCAACTGGATTCTTCGCATCTGGAGCAACTGGTACAGGTGACCCGCGAATTGAATCAGGATGGTTTTCGGGTCATCGCCATCGCCTACAAGGAAACCCAGCCCAACACCTCCAATTACAGCATCAAGGATGAAGGCGAATTGATTCTGGTGGGGTATATCGCTTTTCTGGATCCTCCTAAAGACAGCGCGCGCGAGGCCATTGCCGCCTTGCATCGCCACGGTGTGGCCGTCAAGATTTTGACGGGGGACAACGAGGTGGTCACGCGCAAGGTGTGCCACGAGGTGGGTTTGAAGGTGGACCGGATCTTGCTGGGCTCGGACCTGGAATTGCTCAGCGATGAGCAGCTGGCTGAGCAGGCCGAGCAAGTGGTGGTATTTGCCAAATTATCTCCAGCTCAGAAGGCCCGGGTCATCAAGGCGCTGCACTTGCGCGGCCACGTGGTGGGCTTCATGGGGGATGGCATCAATGATGGCCCGGCACTCAAGGCCGCCGACGTGGGCGTGTCGGTGGATACGGCGGTGGATATTGCCAAGGAATCCGCAGACATCATTTTGCTGGAAAAAAGCTTGATGGTGCTGGAGGAAGGCGTCATCGAAGGACGCAAGGTGTTTGGTAACATCGTCAAATATATCAAGATGGGTGCCAGCTCCAACTTTGGGAACATGTTCAGCGTGTTGGGCGCGAGCGCCTGGCTGCCCTTTTTGCCCATGCAGGCCATTCAGGTGCTAACCAATAATTTGCTCTATGATTTCTCGCAAACAGCTATTCCCACCGATAATGTGGACGAAGAATATATCTCCAAGCCCCGGCGTTGGGATATTGCCAATATCACCCGTTTCATGGTCATGTTGGGCCCCATCAGTTCCATCTTTGACTACGCCACTTTCGCGCTCATGTATTATGTGTTCAAGGCCAATACGCCCGCAGGAGAATCCCTGTTTCAAACCGGCTGGTTTGTGGAATCGCTTCTGTCGCAAACCTTGATCATCCACATCATTCGCACCGGCCGGATTCCTTTCATCCAAAGCCGCGCCAGCCTGCCCATGTTTTTGACCACGGGCGTGATTTGTACTTTCGGCCTGTGGCTGCCCTATTCACCCTTTGCTCATGCCCTGGGCTTTACACCACTGCCCATGGCCTTCTGGCCCTACCTGGTAGTCATTTTGCTTGCTTATCTGACCTTGGCGCACCTCATGAAATCCTGGTTTATCCGGCGCTATGGTTTGAACTGATCGTGCCCGAGCTGCAGGATCTGTTTGGCCTGGAGGGCCCCTTGGCCCAGTCGCTGGCGGGCTATCGGGTGCGTCACGAGCAACTGGAGCTGGCACAAGCCATCCAGCAGGCCATTCAGACCTCCCAATCCCTGATTGCCGAGGCGGGCACAGGGACCGGTAAAACCTTCGCCTATCTGGTTCCCGCCCTGCTCTCCGGGGGTAAGGTCATCCTGTCCACGGGGACCAAAACCCTGCAAGATCAGCTATTTCTCAGGGATATCCCCCTGTTGCGCAGGCTCTTGAATGTACCCGTTACTGTGGCGTTGCTCAAAGGTCGCAGCAATTACCTGTGTCATCACCATTTGCAGCAATTACGCCTGGAGGGCCGGTTTCCCGACCGGGAATGGGTGCACCAACTGGTGTTGATTCAGGCCTTTTCCCAAGCCACTCAAAGCGGAGACATTTCCGAACTGGGGCAGATCTCCGAACAAGCTGCCATTTGGTCCCGGGTAACTTCCACCCGGGATGATTGCCTGGGTACCCTCTGTGCGTATCATGAGCAATGCTTCGTATTGGCTGCACGCAGAAAGGCCCTGCAAGCGGACGTGGTGGTTGTGAATCATCATCTGTTTTTTGCGGATGTCCTGCTGCAGGATGAGGGGGCGGGGGAATTACTGCCGCAATGCCAGACGGTGATTCTGGATGAGGCGCATCAAATCCCGGAAACGGCACGGCTATTTTTTGGGCAGGCGTTGTCCACGACCCAAATCCTCGATTTTGCACGCGATACCCTCAAGGCGTATGTGGAAGCCGTGCTGGAACGGGATGTGATGGAGCCGTTGCTCACCGCTCTAGAAAAAGCAGCCCGCGATGTGCGCTTGTCGGTTGCCTTGCGCGAGGGTCGCCTGTCGCAAGCGCAATTGCAGCAGCAGCCCGATTTTTCTCCGGCCCTGGATCACTTGGCCCTCGCCCTCGAGGCGGTGTACGAACAATTACAACAGGATGAGGTGCGCGCCGAAGCCGTGCAGGCTGTGGCCCTGCGGGCCCAGGGCTTGTGTCAGACCTTGCGGCACTGGCAAGGTAGCCCCAGTACCCAGATGCAGGTGCGCTGGGCTGAATGTCATACCCAATCGCTCCAACTCAACCTGACCCCGCTGGATTTGGGTCAATTGCTTCAGGCGCAATGGAGCAAGCGCGAGCGCAGTTGGATATTCCTCTCTGCCACCTTATCCATGAAAGGAGACTTCAGTCATTTTCAGCAGGAAATGGGGTTGGAACAAGTGCCGGGGCGCTGCTGGGAAAGTCCCTTCGATTATGCCCAACAGGGGCTGTTATACATTCCGGAGGGGCTGGCGTTACCCAATACCGCAGCCTTTACCGAGTCCGTGGTCCAGGCTGCTCTCCCCGTGCTGCAGGCCAGTGGAGGGCGCGCGTTTATGCTGTTTACCAGTCACCGCGCGCTCAGGCAAGCCCATGCCCTGTTGCACGCACATTTTCAGGAGCAGCGCTGGGAATACCCGTTACTGGTGCAAGGGGAACAGAGCCGAACCGAATTGCTGCAACGCTTTCGTCAAGCAGGTAATGCGGTTTTGCTGGGGACCGGTTCCTTTTGGGAAGGGGTTGATATCCGGGGCGAGGCCCTGTCTTTGGTAATCATCGACAAAATTCCTTTTGCAGCCCCGGAAGATCCCGTATTGGCCGCGCGTCTGGAGTCTTTGGAACAACAAGGGAAAAATCCCTTCATGGTGCATCAGTTGCCACGCGCTGTGATCAGCTTGAAACAAGGTGCGGGGCGCTTGATTCGGGATGAAGGAGATCGCGGTGTCTTGATGATTTGCGATCGACGCCTGTTGGACAAACCCTATGGACGACGTATCTGGATGAGCTTGCCCCCTATGCGGCGTAGTCGTTCCTTGCAGGAGGTGGTGAAATTTTTTCAACACAGTGCAGCCCAGTGACGATGGCCAGGGGCGGACTCTGTGGGAAGTGGGTCAGGCCTGTGTTTTGAGCGAGGACGCTTGAAGGCTGATGGGCAACTCGATTCTGGCCTCCAGCCCGCCACCCGCGCGCGGTAGAAGATCAAATCGACCATGATGCATGCGAATGATGCGATCCACGATGGCCAGTCCCAATCCCGAGCCTGGATGACCACTGCGCGCCGATTCGCGGCGTGTAAAGGGTTGCATGAGGCGCCCCACTTCCTGCACGGGAATGCCGGCTCCCCGATCCAGAATGCACAGGCGCAAGCATCCTGGCTGACGCGTCAGGCTGATTTCTATGGGAGGGGCACCGTAGCGCAAGGAGTTTTCCACCAGATTGGTGATGACCCGTTCCATGGCGCGCTCGTTGAGAGCGATGTCGGGTGTTTCTTCAAGAAGGAGCGCTACAGGATAGTTGCGATTGACGAAACGCTCGTGACAGACCCGAATGACTTCGTTCAGATTGCCGGGTACCAGCCAGTTTTCGGGCTCGTTGCGGGCAAAATCCAGAAATTGATTGATGATCCGATCGATTTCTTCCAGATCCTGAACCATCAATTCCAGAGTCTTCTGGTCCGTGCAGACCATCATTTCCAGGGCCAGGCGCATGCGCGACAAAGGCGTGCGCAAGTCGTGGGAAACTCCCGCCAGCATGATGGTGCGGTTGGTTTCAAAGGCATTCAGGGCGCGTTGCATGCTGCTGAACGCATTGCTCAAGGCGCGGATTTCCTGGGGTCCTTCGGTCTCGGAAATCAGGTCCGGCGTATGTCCCTGGGCGATGGATTGGGCCGCATCAGTCAAAACGCGCAACGGTTTGTTGATGCGACGCACCCCCCAGTACACGCCCATGACCGTTACCATGATCAACAGAGCCAGAAGTAGACCCCATTTGACGGGAAACCCCGAATCGAAGCGTTGCCGCTGGGTAACATACCAGTAGTCGCCATTATTGGTTTTAAGAAGGATCCACACTGCCGGGGCGTCCGAGCCATCGGTGGTGAGTACACGTACGGTGGGTGAAATGAGGTGATGCAATCGGGATTCGAGGTAAGCCAGGCGTCCGCCTCGGGTGGGTTGTGACAGCTTCCCCACGGGGGCCAAAGACAGGATACGCGCGCCTTCACTGTCCTCGAAATCCCGAATGAACACGGCCCGTTGCGTACTGGAGAGCAGATTCAACGTGGTGTAGATGGTTTGAATGTGATTGGCGCGATCATCGATGGCATGCTCCAGCAGGGGACGTACATAAAACTGCTGGACCACAAAGGTGGTGGCCAATTGCGTAAATAGAACGGTTAGTAACAGCACCAGTACGGTGCGGCCAAACAGGGTTTTGGTAAAAAAGGTCATCCGGCAGGGATGTCGTCAGGAACGAATACATAGCCGAACCCCCAGACGGTTTGAATGTAACGGGGTTTTCCGGAATCTTCCTCGATGAGTCGACGCAGACGGGAAATTTGTACATCGATGCTGCGATCGAAGACTTCATGTTCACGCCCCCGAGCCATATCCATGAGTTTTTCCCGGGAGAGGGGATCGCGGGGATGGCTGACCAGAACCCTCAACAAGGCGTATTCACCACTGGTCAGACTGACCGGTTGCCCCCCTTTGAGGAGACTTCGGTTGGAAAGGTTGAATTCGTAAGGGCCAAAACGATAGACGTTTTGCCCCCCCTGCAAGGGAGCCGGAGCGCCGGGCAGGGGCTTGGGAGGCTGGCGGCGCAAAATGGCGTGAATGCGGGCCAGCAGCTCGCGCGGGTTGAAGGGTTTGGAAATGTAGTCATCCGCCCCCATTTCCAAACCCATGATGCGATCCACATCATCCCCCTTGGCAGTGAGCATGATGATGGGGATCTGGTTGTCGGTAGTACGCAGGCGGCGGCAGATGGTCAGGCCATCTTCTCCGGGGAGCATCAGATCCAGTACCAGAAGATCAAAGCGCTCACGAGCGAGAATTCGATCCATGGCGGCAGCATCCTGAACGGCATCCACCGAAAACCCTTGCTCGGTCAGGTAGCGTTTGAGGAGTTCTCGCAGACGCATGTCGTCATCGAGAATCAGAATTTTTTTGGGGGTTTTATTTTCCATGCGCCATGGTAGCTGGCTTCTTGTGGGCGTCGGTTTCAATTTGTAACGGCTGGCGACGGGTTTTAGGCCCTGGTGAAGGGGTTTCATGTGGGACTGGTCGTTGGGAGCCGGGTTGCTTTTGCCGCAAGGCCACAGGTCGGGGTAAACTGCACCCTGTCAAAGTGCCTTGTGTCACCAGTATAGGGAATCTGGAGGCCTTTGTAATCTGTTTGTGCTCAAAGGGTTCGCGCAGCCATGCATACCATCATCCATGCCTCATCTGCTCTTCGGGATGCACCCTGTTTGCTGGCACTAGAGTCTTCCGGAACCCGCTGTTCCGTCGCCTTGATCTACCAAGGTCAAACCCACCTGCTCCAGGGCCCCGTGGAAGGCGCGCAATCCGAAAGTCTGCTGGGTCTCACCCAGGATTTACTGCACTGCGCGGGAATCGAGGGGGAGTGTTTGCAGGGCATCGCCTTCAGTCAGGGGCCCGGCTCGTTTACCGGATTGCGCCTGGCATGCGGGATTGCCCAGGGACTTTCCCTGGCATGGGGGATTCCCTTGTTTCCTGTATCTACCTTGCACGCGCAGGCGCTTGCTTGTCCTGCGGGGGTTACCCAGGTGCTCTCCACGTTGGATGCCCGCATGGGGCAACTCTATCTGGGGGGGTATCGGTGGCAAGACCAAACCTGGCATTGCGTTCTGCCACCGTGCTTATGTCAGCCCGACACACCGCCCCCTCTGCCTGAAGGTTGCGGCTCATGGACCCTCATCGGTTCGGGAATGGAAGTCTATGCAGAGGTGTTGACGGCAGCCTGGAAGGCCGGTCCGCTGCACCGACTGCCGGGTATCAACCCCGATGCCCGGCAGTTATTGGCGGTTGCGCAGGAAGACTGGGCGCAGGGCCGGGGGATCGATGCGCCATCAGCCGCACCGCTGTATGTGCGCGACAAAGTGGCCTTGACACGGCGTGAGCGTCTGGGATGACTCAGGTGCGCCGGGACACCCGGCAGGACAGGAAGGATGCATGCCTGGCCCAGGTCTTGCCATTGCAACCAGCCGATCTGGAAGCCCTATGCGCCATGGAAGTGAGCGCCTATGCGCATCCCTGGAGTCCTCGCAGTCTTCTCGACTCGCTCCTGCACGACAGTGTCCGGTTAGGGTTATGGCTCGATGGACACTTGATTGGCTATGTATTTGCCCAGATCATACTGGATGAGATGCATCTGTTGAATTTCACGATTCATCCCTCCTGGCAAGGGCAGGGATGGGGGCATTATTTGCTGCAGCACCTGCTCGATCTGGCCCGCAGTCATCCCTGTGCGCGTCTATACCTGGAAGTGCGCCGCAGTAATTGGCGGGCCATCGGTTTGTATCACCAGGCAGGCTGCCGTCAGGTGGGATTGCGCCCAGGTTATTACCCGGCATTGCACGGCCGCGAGGATGCACTGGTCATGGAGCTGGTTCTATGAATGCGTCCGAAGCATACTGGCGTGAATTGGGTCTGTGGCCCCTGTGGGTGGAGCGGGCAGCGGGCGAGGCGGCGTGGCCTACTCCAACGCCAGCCCCGCAACCTGCATCCGGACAGCTTCCACCGGCTCTGCTGGTGCCGGCCCAGGGCTCGGTGCCTGCCGGGGGTTCTGGCAGCGAGGGTCTTGGGGTACCCGGCGCACCTTCTGCAGCACAGGTCTCCAGAAACCCGTCCGTGGAGGGGTTGACTCCCTGGGAGGAGATACAGCAACAGGTTCGGCACTGTCAACGCTGTGCCCTGCATCACCAACGTCAGCAAACGGTATTCGGCACTGGCGATGCGCATCCGGTCTGGCTGTTTGTGGGCGAGGGTCCGGGGGCCGAGGAGGACCGTCAGGGTCTGCCGTTTGTGGGGGAGTCGGGGCAACTGCTGGATCAGATGCTGCGTGCCCTGGGATTAAACCGCAGTCATCAGGTGTATATCGCCAATGTGGTCAAATGCCGCCCGCCGCATAATCGTACGCCCACCCACGAGGAATGCCAGCAGTGTCTGCCCTATCTGGCGCAGCAAATTCGTTGGTTGCGGCCACAGATCATCGTGGCCTTGGGCCGGGTGGCCGCGCAGGCCCTGTTGGCTAGCGATCAGCCCTTGAGCCAGTTGCGTGGCCAAACCTATGCTTTCGAGAGAATTCCTGTACGGGTGACGTGGCACCCGGCCTATTTGCTGCGCAACCCTGCCGACAAGGCCAAGGCCTGGGAAGATCTTTGCCAGGCGCAGCGATTGGTCAAAGGCTTGCAGGCTACTGATGAGACCGCGTCCCACTCTGATGCAGCGCTCAGTCCTCGTATTCCACGTGACGGTAGCGCCGATACAGCAACCACATGATGCTGCTGATAAAGCACCCCAAGAGAATCACGCTCACATAAAACGAGGCTTCGGAGGGCACCAGTGCGTGCCCCAGCATATGCGGTAACCCCAATTTGTTCATGGTGCTGCGCAGGACGTGATCGCCGTGGATGACCAGGGCATAAACGCCCAGAAGCCCCAGGATGCTGATATTTTCGTTGAAGTTTTGCACGGCAATGCTATGGCCGGCGCCCATCAGTTGGTGTCCACGATGTTGCAGCAAGGCATTCATGGGGACCACAAAGAACCCGGCCATGGCGCCCGCCAGGATCAGCAACCCGATGGCCAGATGCCATTCCCGCACAAACAACATGCCCAAAATGGCCCCTCCCATGCCGATACCCACGGGCAGGACCTTGAGGGAGCTTTCCAGGCGCACCCACTTGGCCGCTGCAATGGACCCCAGGGCAATGCCGATGGCGGACACGGCCGTGAGCTCGGTGGAATGCTCCAGATCAAAATTCAATTGGAGTGTGGCCCATACCAGCACGATGAGCCGCAGCGTAGAGCCCACGCCCCAGAACAGCGTGGTGACGGCCAAAGAGACCTTGCCCAGTGGGTCGCGCCACAACAGGACGAAGGAACGGGCAAAATCCACCATGATGAACCACGGGTTTTTGCGCGCTAGCGTGTGATCGCGCTTGACCCGAGGGATATAGAGATTGACCCAGGCGGCTGCCAGGTAGATGAGCAGGACGAAGGCGATGGACAGTTCGGGAATGTTGGGCACCGGCAAACCCGCCAAACTGAAGCGCTGTTGAATCCACAGGTAGAGTGCCATGCCTGGTTTGAGCATGAATCCCCCCAACAGGGCTCCCAGGATGATGGCGATGACGGTCAAGCCTTCCATCCAGCTGTTGGCCACCACCAATTGGCTGGGAGGCAGGTATTCCGTCAGGATGCCATATTTGGCCGGCGAGTAGGCGGCAGCGCCCAACCCCACCAGCGCGTAGGCCAACAGCGGGTTGACTCCCCCCAGCATGGCCAGACAGCCAGCCAGCTTGATGATGTTGCTGATGAACATGACGCGCCCTTTGGGCAGGGCGTCGGAAAAGGCTCCCACAAAGGGGGCCAGCACGATATAGGACACCACGAAGAATTGCTGCAAAACCGGGATATATTCCGGCGGTGCCGCCCGTTCTTGTAGCAGGGCGATGGCTGCAAACAGCAACGCATTGTCGGCCAGCGCCGATAAAAACTGGGCCAGCAAAATGGTGTAAAAGCCGCGGTTCATTCCTGCTGCTTTACAACACTTCGGCAGCGTAATCGGCTAGACGCGAGCGTTCGCCGCGTTGCAGCGTGATGTGTCCGCTATGGCGCCAACCCTTGAAACGATCCACGACGTAAGTCAGACCAGAACTTCCCTCGGTCAGATAGGGCGTGTCGATCTGGGCGATATTTCCCAGACAGACCACCTTGGTGCCAGGGCCGGCGCGCGTGATCAGGGTCTTCATTTGTTTTGGGGTCAGGTTTTGCGCTTCGTCGATGATCAGATACTTGTTGAGGAAGGTGCGCCCGCGCATGAAATTGAGGGATTTGATTTTGATGCGGGAACGGACCAGATCGCGCGTGGCAGCGCGCCCCCAGTCTCCGGCCTCGTCATCGGTTTTGTTGAGTACGTCCAGGTTGTCTTCCAGGGCGCCCATCCAGGGGGTCATTTTTTCTTCTTCGGTACCCGGCAGAAAACCAATATCCTCCCCCACCGGAACCGTGACACGCGTCATGATGATTTCGCTGTAGAGTTTATGTTCCAGCGTTTGCATCAGCCCCGCAGCCAGTGTGAGGAGAGTTTTTCCTGTGCCCGCCTGACCGAGCAGGGTGATGAAGTCCAGGTCGGGATTCATGAGCAGGTTGAGCGCGAAGTTTTGCTCGCGATTGGCAGCGCTAATCCCCCATACATTGTTTTTTTGCGAGGTGTAGTCCTTGAGCGTTTGCAGGATGGCCGTCTGACCATTGCGCTCCTTCACCTGGGCATAAAAGGGTTTGTCGTCCTGTTCCTGATAGACAAACTGATTGAGCAGAAATTGCGGGACCAGCGGACCTTGAACACTGTACAGGGTACGGCCCTGTTCCTGCCAGGATTTCATGTCCTTGCCGTGGGATTCCCAGAAATCATGGGGTAGCTCCAGGGTGCCGGTATAGAGCAGATCGGCATCTTCCAGCACCTTGTCGTTGAAATAGTCTTCGGCCTCCACGCCCAGGGCGCGCGCCTTGATGCGCATGTTGATATCTTTGCTGACCAGGATGACGGCACGCTGGGGTTGGGCCCGCTTGAGCTCCAGGGCCACCCCCAGGATCTGGTTGTCAGCCTTGTCGCCCGCGAGCGTTGCCGGAATGCTGGAGCCATTGAGGGTTTGCAGGAACAGTAACCCCGAGGGTGTGCGCAAGGTTTCGCGGGCCAAGGGAATGCCCGAGGTGATGTCCGCTTTTTTGGCGCGCGAGATGATCTCATCCAGAAAACGGCTGACTTGCCGTGCGTTGCGCGCAACCTCTGTCATGCCTTTTTTGTTGTTGTCCAGTTCTTCTACGGTGACCATGGGCAAAAAAACGTCATGTTCTTCAAACTGGAACAGACTGGTGGGGTCGTGCAAGAGAACGTTGGTGTCCAGCACGAACAGCTTGGTGGGTTGTGCAGATTTTCGGGCCATGGTCGGGATTCAGGAATGAGAAGAAAGGGACTTGACCACGTCCAGGACGGCTTGGGCGTGGTGGGGTACGGCCACTTTGCGCCATTCCTGGCGCAGAATGCCTGTGGCATCGATCACGAAAGTACTGCGCTCGATACCCCGGACCGGTTTTCCATAGAGCGTTTTTTCCTTGATGACGTCAAACAGTCCACACACCACCTCTTCGGTATCGCTAAGCAAGTGGAAAGGCAATTCCAGTTTGGCACGAAAGCGCTCGTGGGAGGCGATGCTATCGCGCGACAGGCCCAGAATGGTGCAACCCAGGGTACGGAATTCTTCGAAGGAGGCCTTGAATTGCAAGCTCTCGTCGGTGCAACCCGGAGTGGCGTCACGGGGATAGAAATACAACACCAAAGGGGCACCGCGCAGCGCGGAGAGCTGAATCTGCTGACCACCGGTGGCGGGCAAGGTGAAGTCGGGAACCGGTTCATTCAGTGTCATGGGGCTTCCTATGGAGATCATCTGTGATATTTGGTTGGTTTAACCCAGACTCGCGGGCCGGGGGAATTGTTCCGCAACCGGGATCTGTTTTGAGGTTAAATGCGGACTGTGCGGCATTGTAGCCTGTTCGCTGGGGATAGTGGGGAGTTCACGGGGGCGTGGGGATTACCCCATCGTGTGGCCAGGACGGTGATCATGGGGTAGAACCTTGAACCATCAAGGTCCCCGAGCGTCCGGGAACCGTGCCTGCTACCAGTGTGCCCAGTGGCAAACGCAGCGGATCCAGTCGGGCGCCAAACTGGGCCATGCCTTGCAGGCGGTATCCCTGCGCTTTCCAGCCGCGCAACAGATCCTCCAGTACGTGGGCCAGACGCAGCCCTTCCAGTTCGGCATGCAAGGTAAACACATGTCCGGTAGGGGCTTCTTCGCGTGTTAGTTCTAGCAGATGGGAGGCCACCGTGCTGGCCTCCAGTCCATCACAGCCAAGCAATTCATCCAGCGTGGGCAAGGTGGTGGGTAGCTGGGGGCATCCCTTGCTCCCATCAGCCAATACGGGCATAAAAGGGGTTGTGCCCCGACAATCAGAACACCAGAGAAAACCCTCCGAGTGGAGATAGTGCAGGGCGCTGTCGTTCATTTGCCAGCCTGCGGCACCATGCAATTGGGCCGGGTGCTCGAAGATGTCTTGATAGCGCTGTGCGGCGCGCTGCAACTGCTGGTGCGTCCACTGGGGTGTGGCCCGGGAGACGCCATCCTGCCAGGCAATGTGATCCCAGGTGTGAATGCCGGTTTCGAATCCGGCAGCCGCCACCTGACGCATGACCTCACGTGTCCTGAGACCAATATCCGGACCTGGCAGCAAGGTACCGTAGAGCAAGGTTTTAAGCCCATAGTGCTCCAGCACCGAAGTGCGCTTGACCTTTCCCAAAAAACCTTTGCGGAATACCCGTTTGATGGCACGTCCGGTGTGATCCGGACCCAGGCTGAAGAGGAAGGTGGCCCCGACCTCATGGGTGCGCAACAGTCTGACCAGAGCCGGCACGCCCTCCAGTGTGCCCCGCAAAGTATCCACATCAATTTTTAACACCAAGTCTCTCATCTTGTGACTATGTCCAATTTTGACGTGGGAAGCAAGTGCCCAGATTTCCCTGGGCGGCATTTTCGCGGCGGGTCGTGCCTGTGGCTCGTGTTAGAATGACGGATTATGTACTCCTAATGGTTTGAATTCATGTCTCGACAACTACGCAACATTGCCATCATCGCCCACGTGGATCATGGCAAGACCACGCTGGTGGACAAGCTTCTGCAGCAGGCTGGTACCTTTGCCGCCCATCAGCATGTGACCGAACGGGTCATGGATAGCAACGACCTGGAAAAGGAACGGGGCATTACCATTCTGGCCAAAAACTGTGCAGTCACCTACGAAGGAACGCATATCAATATCGTCGATACGCCGGGTCATGCGGATTTTGGCGGGGAGGTAGAGCGCGTGCTGTCCATGGTGGATGGCGTGCTGTTGCTGGTGGACGCCGTGGAAGGCCCCATGCCACAAACCCGCTTCGTAACCCGCAAAGCCTTGGCACAGGGACTCAAACCCATCGTGGTGGTGAACAAGATCGACCGTCCTGGCGCGCGACCTGACTGGGTGGTCAATCATACCTTCGATCTATTCGACAAATTGGGCGCCAGCGAAGAGCAACTGGATTTTCCGGTGGTGTATGCCTCGGCCCTTCAGGGCTATGCTTCGCTTCAGGCCGGGCAAGCCGGTGCGGATATGCGCCCGTTGTTCGACACTATCCTGCAATATGTTCCGCAACGTGCGGGTGATCCCGAGGGCCCTTTGCAACTGCAAATCATTTCGCTGGACTACTCCAGTTTCGTGGGACGCATCGGCATTGGCCGGATTCGTCGCGGGCGCATTCGCCCGGGACAAGAGGTGAGCGTATTGCGGGGTCCCGAGAGTCCCCCCAAAAAGGCCCGGGTCAATCAGGTACTGGGATTCAAGGGCCTGGAACGGGTACAGTTCGATGTGGCCGAGGCAGGCGACATCGTTCTGGTCAATGGCATCGAGGATGTGGGCATTGGGGTCACCCTTACCGATCCGGACCATCCCGACGCCTTGCCCATGCTGGAAGTGGACGAACCCACCCTTACCATGAACTTTCAGGTGAACACCTCGCCCTTTGCCGGTCAGGAGGGCAAATTCGTCACCAGCCGCCAGGTGCGCGAACGTCTGGAACGGGAACTCATGAGCAACGTGGCCCTGCGCATGCAGGAAACCGATGACACGGACGTGTTTTTGGTGTCCGGCCGGGGTGAATTGCATTTGACGATCCTGTTGGAAAACATGCGCCGCGAAGGCTACGAACTGGCCGTTTCGCGCCCCCGCGTGCTGCTCAAGGAGGTGAGTGGCGAGCGCTGTGAACCCTTTGAAATGCTTACCGTCGATGTGGAAGAGGGGCATCAGGGTACTGTGATGCAGGCTTTGGGCGAGCGGCGCGGTGACTTGCAGGACATGCAACCTGATGGACGTGGACGGGTGCGTTTGGACTATCGCATTCCTGCCCGGGGCCTGATCGGATTTCAGTCGGATTTTCTTACCATGACACGGGGCACGGGCCTCATGAGCCATGTGTTTGACGACTACGCACCCATGAAGCCGGACATTCCGGCACGTCGCAATGGGGTGTTGATATCCGCCGAACAGGGCGAGGCCGTGGCCTACTCCTTGTGGAAATTGCAGGAGCGGGGGCGCATGTTCGTGGTTCCGGGTGACCGGGTCTATGAGGGCATGATCATCGGTATTCACAGCCGTGACAATGACCTGGTGGTCAATCCCGTCAAAACCAAACAGCTCACCAACATTCGTGCAGCCGGCAAGGACGAGGCCGTGGTCCTCACCCCTCCCGTAGGGATGACCCTCGAATCAGCTATCGAGTTTATCGATGACGACGAACTGGTGGAAATTACCCCCAAAACCATCCGCCTGCGCAAGCGCCACCTGCTGGAACATGATCGCAAGCGCGCCGCACGCGGTGCCGAATCGGCCCCATGAGTGCGGTCATGGGTTTTGCCGGCCACTCGGGTGCTGGCAAAACCACTCTGCTGGAGCAGGTCATTGCGCTCTTGCGCAGTTGGGGGCTGCGGGTTGCGCTGATCAAACATGCGCATCATCAGTTCGAGATCGACACCCCCGGTAAAGACTCCTGGCGGCATCGTCAGGCCGGAGCGCAAGAGGTGCTGATTGCCTCCAGCCGACGCTGGGCCCTGCTGCACGAACTGGGGGACGAGGCAGAGCCTACTCTGGAGTCCCTGCTGCGCCATCTGGCCCCCTGCGACCTGATCCTGGTGGAGGGGTTCAAGCAAGAGCCTATTCCCAAAATGGAAGTCTGGCGGGCTGCTCTAGGCGGCACACGGCTCAATACCAACGACCCCTGGATCATCGCGCTGGTCACGGATCAACCCCAGCCAGGGTTGCTCCCGTGCCTGGATATCGACGACCCGGAAGCCACGGCCCGGTTTTTGGTGCAGCGCTTCGATCTGGTGTTGCGGCCCTTGCAGACCAGTGCCGGCACGATTCACCTCAAGTACTTTGCCCAGTTGCGCGAACGTCTGCAACGCACGCAGGAAATCGTGGCCATTGAACGGGGAATGCCCGTGGCCCAGCTGCTCACCCAACTGCAGTTGCGCGGTGGGATCTGGGCGGAGTGTTTTGCTCCCGGTCATTCCTATCGGGTCGCCGTCAATCAGGAGATGGTGGCGGATGAAACCCGGTTGCAAGATCAGGATGAAGTAGCCTTGCTGCCTCCGGTCACCGGAGGGTAAAGGCCCGTCAGGACGAGTTAGGGGAGAGTGCCATTGACCGTTGTGGTGCAGTCAAACACGCTGGATGAATCGGCCCTGTTGCGTAACTTACGCCATAGCCTGCCGCAGGCCGGGGCCATCGTCTCCTTTTTGGGGCAGGTGCGTTCCCTCAACGAGGGCGAGGCCATTTACACCCTGACGCTGGAACATTACCCGGGCATGACAGAAAAATCTCTGGCGCGTCTGGAGCAAGAGGCCAGAGCGCGCTGGGATCTCCTGGCCGTGGAAATTCATCATCGTGTGGGGAGTATGGACGTGGGTGAGGCCATCGTCTTCGTGGCCGTGGCCAGCCACCACCGCCAACAAGCCTTTGCGGCCTGCGAATTTCTCATGGATCAACTCAAAACCACGGCGCCCTTCTGGAAACAGGAAGCCACAGCCCAGGGGACCCGCTGGGTTGCGGCCAAACACAGCGATGAACAGGCGCGCCTGCGCTGGGAACGCCAGGCGCAACCAGGAGGACCGGAAGAACTGTGAGCAAGGATCCATTTGCGGGGTATCGTTCGAACGCGTACAATAGGATTGTGAGAATTCCTGTTGCCATTACCCTCTTCATCCCAGTCCAAACCGTGCCACGCGTCCGTCGTTTGTGTCGCTGGAGCGTACTGTCCGTTCTTGGCATCTTGGCCTTGACAGCCTGCGCTCCGGTGGGGCCCGATTTTGTCCGTCCGGCACCCCCCCAGACCACGGTTGACGGTTCCGCTGCTTCTTCGGGAGCAACCGTGGGCAGCGCGGGGGCCTTTGGGGCCGCGCAGCATTTCAGCACAGGAAACGCTCTCCAAAGCGGAGCCTGGTGGCAGCAGTTTGGCTCACCCAAGCTCGATGCGCTCATCGCCAGCGCCCTGCAAAACAATCCTTCCATCGAGGCGGCTACAGCTGCACTGGCCAATGCGCGTGAATTTGCCGTGGCCCAGTCCGATAACCTGCTGGTTCCCAGTGTGGATGCTCAGGCAGGCCAGACCCGGGAAAAGATTTCCACGGCGGCTTTCGGCTTGCCCGGAAATTCGCCTTCCTTCAGCCTCACCAACGTGTCGGTCAATGTGGGCTACACGCTGGATTTTTTTGGGGCCAATCGCCGTAAACTGGAGGGGCTGGCGGCCCAGACCGATATGCAGGCCTGGCTGCTGCAAGGTGCGCGCCAAACACTGGCCGCCAATATCGTGACCACGGCTCTTCTCGAGGCCGGTTTGCGCTCCACGATCGATGCCACGCAAGCCATCGTGGCCGATCAGAGGGACCTGCTGCAAATCCTGAGCCAACGCGCAGCACTGGGCGCCGTATCGGAAACCGACGTGCAAAACCAGCGCGCCCTATGGGCGCAAGCCAAGGCGGGATTGCCCCCACTGAACCAACAATTGGCGCAGGCGCGCCATCAGCTGGCGGCTTATCTGGGCAAGACGCCCAATGCTCAGGAGTTGCCCGAATTTCATCTGGCCGACTTCACCCTTCCGGTGAACTTGCCCTTGAGTGTGCCCTCGCAACTGGTGCGCCAACGCCCCGACATTCTGGCTAGCGAGGCCCAATGGCATCAGGCCACGGCATCCCTGGGAATGACCATTGCCAGCGTGTATCCCAATATAACGCTGTCGGCGGGTATGGGGGCCATGGCCCTGCAGCCGGGCAATGTGTTCAATGCAGCCTCATCCGTCTGGAACCTGGGAACCAATATCACACAGCCCTTGTTTCACGGAGGGGCCCTCATTGCCGAGCAACATGCTGCCGAAGCCGCATTGCAACAATCCGCCGCTTTGTACCGGCAAACGGTGATTGCCGCTTTCCAGAACGTGGCCGACGTGTTACAGGCGTTGCACAACGATGCGCTGACGCTGGAAGCGCAAACCCAAAATGCCACGGCCTACGCCCAAAATCTCTCCCGCGCCCAGGCCCAGTTGGCGCTGGGCGCTCTGGGATACCCCGAGCTGTTGGGGGCCAAGACCCGGGCCGAACAGGCGCACGTTGCCCAAACCCAGGCTCAGGTGCAACGTTTGTCGGATACCGCAGCCTTGTATCTGGCTTTGGGAGGGAGCTGGCAACCTCCGCTCCCGGCCAACACGGCGGCTGGTGCCCAGTCTGCCTCTGGCCAGTGATGAACCCCGCTCTTGAGCGTATTGCGGGACCGGGGGCCTGTGTACCAAACTCGAATGTTTTGTCGTTTTTTGTCCGAGAATATCGCCCATGAACCCTGCACATCCCGAAAAGCCTTCTTTCAAAAAGCGCCTGATCCTCATGCTGGTGCTGGTGGTCATTCTGGTGGGTGGCCTGGTGGGATTCAATCTGTTCAAGGTTTCCATGATCCAGAGCCATCTGGCCGGCATGAAAAACCCGCCCCAAACGGTCACGATGCAAGTGGCTCAAACCACGCAGTGGAATCCACAAATCCAGGCCATTGGCTCGCTGCGCGCCTTGCACGGCGTGGACCTCAGTCCCGAGGTGCCCGGTACGGTGCGCTCCATCGCCGTGCCGTCGGGGGCCATGGTGCATGCCGGGCAGTTACTGCTGCAGATGGTCGACGATGCCGAACGGGCTCAAGTGAGTGCCTGGGAAGCCAGCGTCAAACTGGCACGGATCACCTTGCAGCGGGACCGTTCGCAGCTGGAAATCAAGGCCGTCAGCCAGGCACAGCTGGATGCGGATCAGGCCGATCTGGACAACAAGCTGGCTCAATGGAATCTGGCAACGGCGCAACTGGCCAAAAAGTCGCTGAATGCCCCTTTTGCCGGACGGGTAGGGATCACCACGACCAATCCGGGTCAGTATCTGAATCCGGGAGACAAGGTCATCACACTGCAGCAACTCGACCCCCTTTGGCTGGACTTTACTCTGCCACAGGAGCAGGTGGGCGATCTGGCCGTGGGGCAAAAGGTATCCATTCAAGTGGATGCCTGGCCCGAAAAACGCTTTGAAGGAAAAATCACTGCGCTCAATCCCCTGGTGGATGCCTCCACCCGCAACATCCAGGTGCTGGCGCAAATCGGCAACCCGGCTCAAATCCTGCTGCCGGGCATGTATGCCAAGGTGTTCTGGAGCCATGGCAAAACCCAGTCCTGGATTACCCTGCCGCAATCAGCCATCACCTATAACCCTTATGGCGCCACCGTCTTCATTCTCCAACCCAATCCGGCGGCCGCCGCCGCGTCCCCTGCCGGCAGCACGGGCGACAAGGCGGCAATGCCCATAGCCCCCTGGACGGCACAACAGGTCTTTGTGACCACGGGGCCCACGCGCGGAGATCAGGTAGCCATTCTCTCCGGTTTGCAGGCAGGTGCCCGGGTGGTGACTAGCGGGCAGTTAAAACTGAAATCGGGGATTCCTGTGATGGTCAGCCCCGATGCGGCGCCAGCCAATGACGCGGCGCCAACCCCGCAGGAACACTAATCGAACCACAGAGCGCCCGCATGTCATTTACCGATCTTTTCATTCGCCGCCCGGTACTTTCCGTGGTGGTCAGCCTGGTGATTCTGGTTCTGGGCTTGCGGGCTGTTTTCGGCCTGCCGGTCAACCAGTATCCCCGCACCCAAAACGCGGTGGTCACGATCACCACCAATTACTTTGGTGCGGACGCCCAAACCGTGGCCGGGTTCATTACCCAACCGCTGGAAGCCGCCATCGCTCAGGCGCAGGGCATCGATTACCTGTCCTCCAATAGTCTCATGGGTACATCGGTGATTACGGCCACCCTGCGGTTGAACTATGACGCCAACAAGGCCTTGACCGAAATCAACACCCAGGTCAGTTCGGTGCGCAACCAATTGCCCCCCCAGGCACAGCAACCGGTTTTGACCGTGCAGGTGGGCCAGACCGTGGACTCCATGTACATGGGGTTTTACAGCCAGGTTTTGCCCACCAACAATGTGACGGACTTTCTATTGCGCGAGGTCAAGCCCAAGCTCGACTCTCTGGATGGCGTGCAAACCGCCGAAATTCTGGGCGCGCGCAACTTTGCCCTGCGCGCCTGGCTGGACGAGGCCCGTATGGCGGCCTTTGGGGTTACTGCGGCGGATGTATCCAATGCTCTGGCCAGCAACAATTATCTGGCTACGGTGGGCTCGGCCAAGGGCCAGGCGGTGACAGTGGATTTGAGTGCCAGCACCGATCTGCATACCGTGGACGAGTTCAAACGGCTGGTGGTGCGCCAGAAGGGTACCACCCTGGTGCATCTGGAGGATGTGGCCCAGGTGACCTTGGGTTCGGATAATTACGACTTCAACGTGGCCTTTGATGGCCAGAAATCCGTCTTCATCGGGATCAAGGTGGCGCCCAATGCCAATGTCCTGGAGGTGGCCCAACGGGTGCGCGCTGCTTTTCCCGCCTTGCAAGCCAAGTTACCCACGGGGCTGACCGGAAACATCGTGTACGACTCCACCGAATACATCACGGCCTCCATTCGGGAAGTAGCCAAAACCCTGCTGGAAGCGTTGGCCATCGTTACGGTGGTGATCTTTCTGTTCCTGGGGAGTTTGCGCGCGGTGATCATTCCGGTCGTAGCCATGCCCTTGTCGCTGATTGGCACGTTTTTGATGATGTTGATGCTGGGGTACTCCATCAACCTGCTCACGCTCCTGGCCCTGGTGCTGGCCATTGGCCTGGTAGTGGATGATGCCATCATCGTGGTGGAAAATGTGGACCGTCACATGAATGAGGAGGGCAAAACGCCTCTGGAAGCTGCCTTGCTGGCCGCGCGTGAACTGGGGGGGCCGATTCTGGCCATGACCGTGGTGCTCATTGCGGTGTATATCCCCATCGGGTTTCAAAGCGGGCTTACCGGCGCGCTGTTTACCGAATTTGCCTTTACGCTGGCTGGGGCGGTGACCGTTTCGGGCGTGGTGGCGCTGACCTTGTCCCCCATGATGTGTTCGCGTTTTTTGAATCGGGACGAACTGCAGCACGGCTTTGTGGCTTTTCTGGATCGGCAATTCAATCGCTTGCACGCACGCTATCAAAGGTTGCTCACCAGCGCGTTACAAACCAGTGGGGTTCTGGTCCTGATGGGCGCCATCCTGTTGCTGGCCACCGTGTATCTGTTCATGACTTCGGCCCGCGAGCTGGCCCCCCCCGAAGATCAGGGCATCGTGCTCTATTCCATGACCGGAGCAGCCAACGCCAGCGCCGACGAAATGCTGCGCAATGCCCAGCGCCTGCACCAGATTGCCAGGCAGGAACCGGAATACGCTCAGATGTTTCAGATTACCGGCGCCCCGGTGCTCAACCAGGGCATTGGGGGCGTGGTCTTCAAACCCTGGGATCAACGCACCCGTTCTGCCGATACGCTGCAAAAGGATTTGCAGATCAAGTGGGGGGCCTTGCCAGCCGCTCGGGTTGCGGCTTTCCAGTTTCCTCCCTTGCCGGGCACCCAGGGGCTACCCGTCCAGTTTGTCATCAGCACCACCGAGCCGTTTGCCAATCTCAATGACGTGGCCCAGAAAGTATTGGATAAAGCGCGCCACAGTGGCATGTTCTTTTTCATCGATGCCGATCTGAAGCTGGACAAACCCTTGGGAAAAATTCAGGTGGACCGTGAATTGGCGGCCAGTCTGGGATTGAGCGAGCAGGATATTGGCAATTCCCTGGGCGGCGCCCTGAGTGCCGGGTATGTCAATTATTTTGCCATGGAAGGGCGCTCCTACAAGGTGATTCCGCAGGTGCGCCAAGTGGATCGACTCAACCCCGATCAAGTCCTGGATTACCATCTGCGCACCCCCGATGGCCATATCCTCAGCGTGGCCTCCCTGGCTCAGGTACAACGCCAGGTGGTACCTGAGACCGTGTCACACTTTCAGCAACTCAACGCCACTACGCTGGCGGGCGTTTCCACGCCCTTCGTGTCGCAGGCCGAGGTGCTGGATTTTCTCAAACAGGCCACCTTGGAAGCGGCCCCCAGCGGCTATAACGTGGACTACTCGGGAGCCTCGCGCCAGTTCATGAAAGAATCCGGCAGTTTTGTGGTCACCCTGCTGTTTGCCATCCTGATGGTGTACCTGGTGCTGGCGGCCCTGTTCGAAAGTTTTACCGACCCGCTGGTGATTCTGGTTTCGGTTCCCATGGCCTTGTTTGGCGCCCTGGTCTTCATCAATGTGGGGCTGGCAACCCTCAACATCTATACTCAGGTGGGCCTGGTTACCTTGATGGGTTTGATCAGCAAGCATGGCATCCTGATCGTGCAGTTTGCCAACCAACTGCAACGTGAGGGCAAAACAGCGCTGGAAGCGGTCGTGCAGGCGGCCTCCATCCGCTTGCGACCCATTCTCATGACCACGGCCGCCATGGTGCTTGGCGTGTTGCCCTTGGTGATCGCCTCGGGGGCCGGGGCCGCAGGCCGCCATGCCATGGGCTTGGTCATCTTTACGGGCATGTTCATCGGTACGCTCTTCACTTTATTTGTAGTCCCGGCGGTGTACACCGTCATCGGCAGCAAGCATCAGGCGTCAGAGCAGAGCGTTTAGCGCGCCGAGAGTGGCCTGCACCAGGTGTTCAAATTCTGCGTCCGTGATGGTGTAAGGCGGCATGAAATACACGGTGTTCCCGATGGGGCGCAGGAGCACTTCCCGTCCGAGAGCCGCCTGATGAAAGGCTCGGGCAAAGTCCGCGCGCTGCGTGACCACCTCAAAAGCCCAGATCATGCCGCGTTGACGATAATGCCGCAGGGCGGGGTGCGCCCGTAAGGGGGCGGTCAACTGTTCCAGTTGCGCCAGGCGCGTGGCGTTGCGACTGAGCACCCGGTCTTCTTCCAACAGATCGAGCACCGTGAGCGCCGCTCGGCAGGCCAGGGCATTGCCGGTGTAAGAATGAGAATGCAGGAAGGCGCGCGCGGTGGAGTCATCATAGAAAGTCTGGTAGATGGGATCGCGGGTCATCACCACCGACAGGGGCAATACCCCACCAGTAATTCCCTTGGACAAACACAGAAAGTCGGGGACCACCTGAGCCTGCGCATGGGCAAAGAGTGTTCCTGTTCGGCCAAAGCCCACCGCAATTTCATCGGCAATCCAGTGCACGTCAAATTCTGCGCACAGCTGGGCTACGCCGCGCACATAGGCTGGCGTATGAAAGATCATGCCGCCTGCAGCCTGCACCAGGGGTTCGATGATGAGTGCGGCGATCTGCGGATGGTGTTGCTGCAACAGGGTGCGCAGCGCCTGCAACGAGTGCTGGGCGGCTGCAGCACCCAGGCGTTCATCGGGCGAGGGGATGAGAAAACTGGGGCGTAACAGATCGGCGTAGGCCCGACTGAAGAGGGGCACATCCGTCACACTGAGCGCACCCAGGGTTTCGCCGTGATAACTGTGGGCCAAGGCAATGAAGCGATTTTTTTGTGGACGGCCCAGGTTGCGCCAATAATGGGCACTCATCTTCAAAGCCACCTCGGTGGCGCTAGCACCGTCCGAACCATAAAAACAGTGCCCCAAGGCGCCCTCGGTCAGCTTGCCTAGGCGTTCACTCAGGGTGACTACAGGCTCGTGGGTAAAGCCGGCCAGCATGACATGATCCAATGCGTCCATTTGCTGACCAAGCGCCTGCTTGAGGCGCGGATGACCGTGCCCCAAGAGATTGACCCACCAGGAGCTGATGGCGTCCAGGTAGCGTTTTCCCTGCACGTCTTCCAACCACACCCCCTGTGCCCGGCGCAGGGCAATGAGCGGAAATTGCTCGTGCCACTTCATTTGCGTGCAGGGATGCCAAACAGCGGCCAGGCTGCGGGCTAGCAGGTCGGTGCCACCCTCCTGGAGAAGGTTTGGGCGCGGGGCAGAGGCGCTTTGCTGCAGGGTCGTGAGCGGCGTTTCCTGAAGGCTGGCGTGAGGCGTGGTCGGGGTCATGGGCAGGAGGCGTTTTCAGGAAGAAGCAGGGGTGGGCTGTGGGGGGGCCAGAGTGCGGGCAATGGTGTGTAGCGCCTGGAGGAGTTGCTCGATGTGGCTTGCGGTGTGCAGCGCCGACAAGGAAATACGCAAACGGCCGGTGCCCTTGGGAACCGTGGGTGGGCGTATGCCTGGCACCCAGATCCCCTGGGCAAGCAGGGCCTGGGCCACCTGCAACACCGTTTGATTGTCTCCCAGCAGCAAGGGATGAATGGCTGTGCCAGAGGGGGCCAAGGTCCAGGGCAGGTCGGCGGCCCCCTGTTGCAATTGAAGGCCCAGACGCTGCAACTGATCGCGTCGAAACTGGTCCTGGGCAATGCAGTGCACACTGGCCAGACAGGCGGCTGCCAAAGCCGGTGGTGTGCCGGTGGTAAACAGGTAGGTGCGGGCTTTTTGGATCAGCCACTCGATCAGGTCGGCGCGCGCGCCCACAAAAGCGCCATACACCCCGGCCGCCTTGCCCAGAGTGGCCATATACACCAAACGCGGCGAGGAGATCTGCCAATGGGCCAGAGAACCTTTACCCTCGGCGCCCAAAACTCCAAAGCCATGGGCATCATCCACCAGCAACATGGCGTCATAGGTATCTGCCAGGGTCAACAACTGAGGCAGAGGCGCCAAATCCCCATCCATACTGAAAACGGCATCGGTCACGATCCAGCGGTTATCTTCCTGGGCGCTGGCCAGGGCTTGTTCCAGGGCCATCAGGTCCAGGTGCGGGTAAATATGAACGGATCGGGGCCCAGCCAGGCGCACCCCATCGATGAGGCAGGCATGATTGAGGGCATCGGCAAAAACCTGCGCATGGCGCCCCAACAGGGCCGGGAGAATTCCCGTGTTGGCCATGTACCCACTGGAAAAATGCAGGACCCGTTCAAAACCTAGCCAGCGTGCCAGATGCTGTTCCAGGGCGGCTACGGGTTCGGTATGTCCGCTAATCAGGGCTGATGCCCCCGCACCCAGGCCATACTGATCCAGTGCGGCATGGGCCGTCGCGATGATCTTGGGATGATTGGCCAGGCCCAGATAATCATTGGAGGCAAACGCCAACAAGTGCCGCCCATCCACCTGCATGCTGGGCCCTTGAGGTCCTTGCACCGTGCGCCGCGTGCGCCGCAAGCCACGCGCTTCCAGATGCCGCAAAGCCGGCGCATAGGATTTCATGAGGAGCATACTCCTGGATCAGACCGGGACGGGTTTATCGTCCCAACATAACATTATAACCTTCAGGGCTTTGATCCTGTTCGGGGCGGGCTTATAATCGTCGATTCCATTTTAATTTCATCCTGAAAATCATGGCAGCGTTTGGTACCGAAACCGTCTTGAGTGTCCATCACTGGAATGAGACCCTCTTCAGCTTTACCACCACCCGCGATCCCGGGTTGCGTTTCGAAAATGGACATTTTGTGATGATCGGTCTGGAGGTCAACGGTAAACCCCTGACCCGGGCCTACAGCATTGCCAGTGCCAATTACGAAGAACAACTGGAGTTTTTGAGTATCAAGGTCCAGGATGGCCCCTTGACCTCGCGGTTGCAACATATTCAGGTGGGGGACCCCCTTCTGGTGAGCAAAAAACCCGTGGGTACTTTAGTGGTGCAGGATCTGCTGCCGGGCAAGCATGTCTATCTGTTTTCCACGGGCACCGGGTTGGCTCCCTTCATGAGCATCATCAAGGACCCGGAAACCTACGAGCGTTTCGACAAAGTCATCCTGGTTCACGGCGTGCGCCAGGTTTCCGAGCTGGCCTATCGGGATTATATTCGCCACGAGTTGCCCAACAATGAATATTTTGGCGAAGAGGTGCGCAACAAACTCATCTACTATCCCACGGTTACCCGGGAAGAATTTGAAACCACCGGACGCATCACCACCCTGATCGAGTCCGGACAATTGTTTAGCGACATCGGATTGCAGCCCCTCAATCCTGAAGTGGATCGGGCCATGATCTGCGGCAGTCCGGGTATGCTCAAGGATCTTTCCAGCATCCTCAATGCCCGGGGGTTCAAGATTTCCGAGGGCGTGGGAGAACCCGGCGATTACGTCATCGAGCGTGCCTTCGTCGAAAAATGACGCCGGGCTGGTTTGTTACCGGAACGGATACGGGCATTGGCAAGAGTACGGTGTCCTGCTTGTTGTTGCAAAGTCTGCACCGTCAGGCCGGCTTGAAAACCCTGGGAATGAAACCTGTAGCCACGGGCGCGGTGCCCATTGCGGCCTTGAGCGCCAGGGATAGCGCCACCTCCCAGGCGCTGGCTGCCCGTTGGCCCGAGTGGGCTTTGGCCTGTGCCGCGCACTCGGTGCACGAAGATGTGCTGCATCTGCTATCCGGGTCTAGCGTACTGCTGGAGGCTGTCCCCGAAGATCTCACCCTGGATAGCATCAATCCCTATGCTTTCCTTCCGGCGATTGCTCCGCATCTGGCTGCACGGGCGGTGGGCGTGACCCTGGAGTTTTCCCGCGTGGCGCAAGCCCTGGCCCGTCTTCAAGCGCTGGCCGAGGTGGTGGTGGTGGAAGGGGCCGGGGGCTTGCGGGTCCCCTTGGGGGCACCGGGGATGGGAGAGATGGCCGATTTGTGTCGCTGCCTGCAATTACCCCTGCTGTTGGTGGTGGGCATACGTTTGGGATGTATCAATCATGCGCTGTTGACGTTAGAGTCCATCCGGGCGCGGGGGTTGGTGGTTACCGGCTGGATTGGCAACATGCTGGACGCGCGCCAGGCTGCTTTGCAGGAAACATTCCACACCTTGCAGGAACGTCTGACAGTCCCTTGTTTGGGGCTGGTCCCAGAACTGGACGGCACACAGCGCGCGGCCCTGTATGCTGGCGCGGCCCAGGAGGTAGTCCTCAAGGCCGGGCAAGCAGGGTGCGCCGGGTGGGCTTTGGGCGCCAACCCGACGCCGCGAACGCTGCTGGAGGTGCTGGATATCCAGGCTATGCTGGCCCGGCAGCCCGCTGAAGGTTTGCGGACGCAAGTTTAAAACCGTTGACAGACTGGCTTGCCGTGGTTTATCACCCTGGTGAAGCCTCTTGGGAGTGAGTACCACCTATGTTGCTCTGGTTTGTCATTGCCTATTGGGTCCTGTCGGTGGCCATCGGCCTGTGGGTGGCCCTGCGCGTACATAGTACGGCGGACTATGCCGCGGCCGGTCATCGTATGCCCTTGGCGGTGGTTACGGCCACGGTGTTTGCCACCTGGTTTGGCTCCGAAACCGTACTGGGAATTCCGGCAACTTTTTTGCAGGAAGGACTACACGGCGTTGTAGCCGATCCCTTCGGCTCCTCCCTCTGCCTGATTTTGGTGGGTTTGTTTTTTGCGGTCCCCCTGTATCGCAAAAAACTGCTGACCATCGGCGATTTTTATCGTTTGCAGTACGGGCGCAGTGTGGAAATTCTGGTTACGCTGTGTATCGTGGTGTCTTATCTGGGCTGGGTGGCGGCTCAGATCAAGGCCCTGGGGCTGGTGTTCAACGTGGTCTCCGATGGCCAGATGTCCAAAGAAACAGGCATGATCGTGGGGGCCACCACGGTCATGATCTA
Source organism: Ferrovaceae bacterium (assembly GCA_027449685.1). Classification (GTDB taxonomy): domain Bacteria; phylum Pseudomonadota; class Gammaproteobacteria; order Burkholderiales; family Ferrovaceae; genus JAJZHV01. The sequence continues at coordinate 291,163 of DAIDLC010000001.1, forward strand.
TACCTTGTTTGGCGGGATGCTGTCGGTAGCCATTACCGACTTCATTCAAATGATCATCATCATGCTGGGTATGGTGTACATTGCCTGGGATCTCAGCGCCACGGCGGGGGGTGCCGGGGCGGTGGTAGCCCATGCGGCGGCCCATGGCAAGTTTGATTTCTGGCCGCAGCCCCATGTGGCCGACATCATCGGATTTTTTACCGCATGGATTACCATGATGCTGGGTTCCATTCCGCAGCAGGACGTGTTTCAGCGCGTTACTTCTTCCAATAGCGAAACTACAGCGCGCAATGCCTCGGTGTTGGGGGGAAGTCTGTATTTTCTGTTTGCCTTCATCCCCATGTTTTTGGCCTATTCTGCCACCCTCATCGATCCCGCCCTGGTGCAACGCTATCTCGATACGGATTCCCAAATGATCCTGCCGCGCCTGATTCTGGATCATTCTCCCGAGTTTGCCCAGGTGATGTTTTTTGGCGCCTTGCTCTCGGCCATCAAAAGCTGTGCCTCCGCCACCCTGCTGGCCCCTTCGGTGACCTTTGCCGAGAATGTGGTGCGCGGGTTTTACAAGCAGATGACCGATGCCCAACTGCTGCAAGTGATGCGCTTGGTGGTACTGGTCTTTACCGGGTTGGTGACATGGATTGCCTTGCGTTCGGAACTATCCATTTTCAAGATGGTGGAGAGCGCTTACAAAATCACTCTGGTGGCCGCTTTCGTCCCCTTGGTTTGCGGCCTGTATTGGAAGGGCGCCCGCCCCCTGGGTGGGCTGCTGTCGGTACTGGGGGGGGCAGGGGTGTGGCTGCTGTGCGAATGGTTGGCCCCGGAGTCTGTCATCCCGCCGCAGCTGGCAGGGCTGCTGGGCAGTACCGTGGGCATGGTGGGTGGGTCCCTGTGGGCGCAACGGTGCCGCGTGGCGGCGGCATGAGCCTGGAGCCGGTGGGTCATTGGGCCAGCATGGCCGGGCCTACCACGCCGTAGGATGCCCCCGAACCCGAGGCGTTATTGGGGGTGCAACCGCCCGACATTTGTACCGTCACGGATTTGGTTGAGCCGTAAGAGGCCGATAGTACGTGCAGGCAGGCGAAGGCCGTAACGGTTTGATCGGTCCCTGGGGACACAGTCCCCACCACGGGTACCGTACTGTATTCGCAAGTCGTGCTGCCGGAGGCACTGCAGGCATTCACCGAGTCATACACCGATTGGTAGAGATCGTTCATGGTGCCATTGGCCAGCCAGATGGCATTCGACACGCTGATGGAGCTGCTATTGCCGCTGGTAATGATGTCGTTCAAAGCCGAATCACTTTCCACTTGAGTGCTGACCAAACCCGTCCATTGGGCACTAATGGGGCAATTGCTGCCATCCATGCCGTTTTGGGAGCCGCTGTAATAGGAGCCGATGTTGATGATATAGGGCTGATTGGTGCTGGGGTCGATTTGGGGTTGATTGGTCTGGCTGTTCCAGAACAGGGAATACATGCAAGCGCCGATGGCCAGGGGCAAGTGGGTGGCCCCTGCACCCAGACTGGTGGGCGACTGTACCAGGCCAATGGCCGTGGCCGAGACCTTGGCGCTGGACTGGCCAAAAATTCGCGCAAAAAATAGCGGCGCCTGCTTGACCAGCGTGACTTGGATGGCGGCTGGGTTAGAGGGGGCGCTGGCATTGAGCTGTTGCCAGTAATTGGCCTGAATGGTCAGCGTGTCGGCGGATGTGACCGGCAAATTGAGCTCCACCGCTTGAGTGGCCCCGGTAACGGCCGCCCCGCTGGCGCTGAAATCGGGGGTGGTGGAACCGCTGGCATAGAGCAGGGAGGCCCCGCGCAGGGCCCCCGCATCCACCGCATTTTGAGTTTGCACCCGAACCACCAGCAGGTACCCCACATCTACCGCCAGGGCGGCTATACCCAGCAGGGCGACTATCAAAATGGCCGTGGCAATAGCTACCATACCCCCCTGCGAGCAGGGGGCGGGTGGTGGGTCACGCCACGGGGGGCCCTGATTTCCGGAAGGGGCTGCAAGCGGGCCAGAGCGCGCAGACATGGGCGTCAGTCTGCCAGCTTTGGCGCTTCGGTCACACCATAGGAGGTGGCACTCCCACTGGCGTTATTGGGGGTACAGCCCCCAGACATCTGCACGGAAATATATTTGCCACTGCCCCCCGTAGCGGAGAGCACATGCAGGCAGGACAGGGCGGTGATGGGTTCTTCGCTGCCCGGCGTTACCGCGCTGACCACGGGAACCACGCTGTATTCGCAGCTGTGATCCCCGGCGGCACTGCAGTTGTTGATGTCCGTATATAAATTGTTTTTATCCCCGTTGGCCAGCCAGATTTGATCGGTAGTCTTGAAGGCATTGCTGTTACCCGCAGTGATGATCCCCGCGAGGGCAGCATCGCTCTCCACTTCGCTGCTGGAGAGCGGGGTCCATTGCGCGCTGACGCTACAGGAAGAAGAACCCTCACTTTCCATGTCATCCTGGCTGCCACCGTAGGACGAACCAATCTGGATCACATAAGGCTGATTGGTGCTGGGATCGATTTTGGGTTGATTGTTTTCCGCATCCCAAAACAGGGAAAACATGCAGGAACCGATGGCCATGGGCAGTTTGGTGCCCCCGGCGCCAATGGTGGAAGGAGACTGGACCAGGGCGATGGAGGTGGCCGACACCGAGCGGCTGGTTTGCCCGAAAATGCGGGCAAAGTACAAAGTGGCCTGCTTGGACAAGGTAACCTGAATGGCGGCTTCGTTGGAGGGGGCCGAGGCATTGAGTTGCTGCCAGTAGTTGGCCTGTACCTGCAACTGGTCCTGACTGGTGACCGCCAGATTGAGATTGACGGCTTGAATGGCCCCGGTGACGGCGGGTCCGCTGGCGCTGAAGTCGGGCGTGGCCGAGCCATTGCTGTACAGCAAGGCCGCGCCACGCAGTGCTGCCGCATCCACGGCATTTTGTACTTCGGTGCGCAGGACCAGCAAATGGGCCACATCCACCGCCAGGGCAGCTACTCCGATCAATCCCACCATCAACACGGCCGTGATCAAGGCGACAACCCCTGCTTGCGCCGGTGGGTCCTGCCAGGCACCGGTGCACGGCGCTCCCGGCTTTGGCTGCTTGGGATGGGGCGCCAGCAAGCGGCTATTCATAGTACATCACCGAGGTGGAAGAAATCTGGCGCGAACCGCCCCCCAGCGGGCTAAGGCTTCCCAGACCCAGGCCCTGGTAGGTAAACTGCACCGTCACGCTGATGGTGGGGTTGGTAGGTCCGCAGGTGACGGTTACCGAGGGGTTGGAGGAACTGGCCGCGCCAAAGGTAATGAGAGATTGGGCGCCATAATTGCTGGCTACCAGGCAGGCGTTGCCGGATCCAGCACCGGAACAACTGGCAGGAGCGCCTCCCTGAATGGTGCTGATGCCCGGATCGCTGCAACTGATGGGGTGGCTCAGGGCGATGGACTGGACGGCCCCCCAGCGGGCCCCTTCGCGTGCGGCAGCCGCCACGATGGCCTGGTCATACAAGAGAATTCCGAACTCGATGATGCCAAACACGATGAGCAGGAGCACAGGAAGCACTAGCGCCAGTTCCACGGCGGCCGTTCCTTGCTGATCTTTACAAAACCGGCTCGGGATCATGAAAATTCAGTTGACAAGTAGATGGGAAATCTTAACATTTATCGGCCAGGTCCTGGGTTATTTTTTTCCTGAGAAACTCTGAAAAAAAGTTGTTTTATTCGCTGATTTATATGATATAAAGTGTACAGTTTCCCGGTGTAAGTTGAAGTCTGCGATTCACTACAGCAATCATAACAGTAACACCTACAAAGGAGATTCACATGTCTACCATCCTTCAGATCGTCAAAAAATTCCTGCGTGCCGACGAGGGCATTTCCGCCATCGAATATGCCTTGTTGGCGGCCTTGATTGCCGCAGCCATCATTGCTGCCGTTAAAACCCTCAGCGGTGATGTCAGTGGCGTCTTTACCAGTGTAGGCGGCGTCATTTAATGCCAAGCTTCCCCTCCCTCACCCCAGTCCTAGTGCTGGACCGTGAGTAGGGCTGCCAGCGCGACATTGCTGTGCCTGCTGCTGCTGGCAGCCCTTGGCGATGTGCGGACCCGAACAATTCCCAATCGGCTCATTCTGTGGGGACTGACGTTGTCTCTGGGTTTTTCTCTGGCGGGGGCTTTGTCCATCGGTCAATTTTTGGGCGGCCTCGCTGTAGGAGGGGGCTGCCTGTTCCCCTTGTACCTGCGGGGCGTTTTGGGGGCGGGTGATGTGAAATTGATGGGTTTGGCGGGTAGTTTTCTGGGCGTCAAGGCCAGTCTGGTCAGCGTGCTGCTTACCACGCTCTCGGGCGGTGGCTTGGCCCTGTTCTATCTGGCTTTCGTGCACAGTGCCACTTTGCCTTATGCGGTGGCCATCTTGCTGGGGGTAGCGGGTTTGCTCTGGCTGCAATACTGTGCCCCGCAGTATCTTCCCGTATTTTTTGGACCCCTGGGTGGCGCATGATCAAAAATCGGGCCTTGTATTATCTTGGTATCTCCCTGTTGATCAGCCTTCTGGCCGTGTGGGGGGGGTATCGCTGGGTTACCCGCCAGGTGGAGGTGCGCACCACGGCGCAATTTACGCGCCTGGTGGTGGCCGCCGTCCCGGTTCCTGCGGGTTCGCGGCTGTCACCCGGTCAACTGCGCCTGGTGGATTGGCCAGCGAACAACCCCTTGCCCGGAAGCTTCAACAACCTGGCACCCTTGAATGACCGGGTAAACAAAGTGCCCCTGGCAGTGGGCGAGCCCTTACTGGAGGCCAAACTGGCCCCGGTGGGGAATCGGGCTGGGCTCTCTGCCGCCATCCAACCGGGCCTGCGGGCCGTGAGTATCCACGTGAACGAAGTGGGTGGTGTGGCCGGGTTTGCCCTGCCGGGTAGCCTGGTGGATGTGGTGGTGACCCTGCAGGAAGAGGGGGGGCGCATGATCTCCAAGATCGTATTGCAAAAAATTCTGGTGTTGGCCGTGGCCCAGGACGCCGCGGTCAAAGACGAGGTCAAGGCCAAGGTCACCAATACGGTCACCCTGGAAGTAACCCCTCAGCAGGCGGAGCAACTGGATCTGGCGGGCAGTGTGGGCACCCTGGCCCTGGCCTTGCGCAACGAACTGGACGAAGCTTCCATTACCACCCCGGGCGTGCACAAGAACGAACTGCTGGGTTTACCCAACCCGTTGCCCGAACAGGTCCCCCCCCATTCCGTCCCACGACCTTCTCTTGCAACGGCTCCCCAGGAGCAGCTGGCCACCCAGGGAGAGTTCCCCTCTTCGGGACGGGCGCTGCATACGGTGGAAGTCATTCGGGGCACGGTTGCGGCCACGACTCCCGTATCTTCCCGCTAGACGCTTGCCATGAAAATACTCTCTGCGCTGTTGTTGTTGTTCCTCATGGCTCCAGGATGGAGTGCTGATCTGCCCCTGCAGAGCACCTCCGTGCCCCTGAACCTGGTGGTGGGTAAAACCCTGCGGGTGCCTTCTGGTTCCGAGCTGGTGCGTGTGTCGGTGGGCAACCCCGAGGTTCTGGATGTCAGCCTGGTGCGCAAACAGGAGGTCTACCTGGTGGGCAAGAAGGCCGGCACCACCAATGTCTATTTGTGGACCGCCGATGGTCAAACGCGCTTGCTGGAAGCGGTGGTGACCATCGACGTTTCGGGGTTGCAACAGAAGCTCCAGGAATTATTACCCGCCGAAAAAAATATTCATGTGGCGGCGGCTGGCGACTCCTTCGTCTTGACTGGGGTGGCCACTGATGCCGTGGCCGTGCGCCAGATCGTGCAATTGACCGAACAATACGGGGGCAAAAAGATCATCGACCTGATGGGCACCAAGGACCCAGCCCAAGTGTTGCTGGAAGTGCGCGTGGCCGAGATCCAGAAAACCCTGGACGACAAACTGGGTGGGAGCTTGCTGTCCCGCAACTCCCATGGGTCGGCCGCCGCTGCCAATCTGGGTTTTGCATCGGGCAGTGCCGGCACGCTCAGCTTTGGCAAAGGCCTTACCAATTTCAACCTGGATGCTGAAATCAATGACGGGCGGGCCAAAATACTGGCCGAACCCAATATCGTGGCCATCAGCGGACAGGAGGCCTCTTTTCTGTCGGGCGGCAAAATCTATATCCCCGTACCGCAAAGCACGGGATATGGCACCACGGCCATCACCCTGCAGGAAGAACTCTTTGGGGTGGGCCTGAAATTTCTGCCCACGGTGCTGGAAGGGGGTAAAATCAATTTGCGGGTTACCCCGGAGGTGTCCGAGCTCTCCTCCACAGGCACCACCTTCGGCTCGGGGGCCTCGCAGACAGTCATCCCCACCATTACCACCCGGCGCGCCTCCACCACGGTACAATTGAACGACGGGCAAAGTTTTGCCATTGGGGGGTTGATCAACAATAGCGTCACAGAGGCCATCAAGGCCTTTCCGGTTCTGGGTGAAATTCCGATTCTGGGGGCCTTGTTTCGCAGCAGCGAATTCCAGAACAATCGCACCGAGCTGGTGTTTGTGATTACGCCGCATCTGGTCCAACCCTCCAACGGACCGTTACCCTTGCCCACAGACCAATTCAAGGAACCTACCCGAACCGAATTTCAATTGGGTGGAAAAATGGAGTCGACCGCACCATGACCACTTCACGCCCTGTGTCGCTTTTGCTGGGTCTCTTGTCCCTGTTGCTGCTCGCTGGCTGCGCCACGGATCGCTTTCAGGTGGAGCCTTCTTTCGGCGAGGCGGTACAGGGCACGCTGGCACAGCAGATCATCTATCCTCAAGGCACTCCGGCGGCTGGTTGGCAGGGGTTGGATGGCGCCTCGGCCAAGGCGGTCATGGACCGCTATGTGGCCGCCTCGGTGTCCCCACCGGCTCAAACCAGCAGCTTTTCGGTGGGACTGGGTGCGGCCGGGTCTTCCCCCATGACTGTCCCAGCCGCACTGGGGACCACCCCTTGAAGGGCTTTGGCCGGCTGGTATGAACGTTACCGTCTACTCCCAACATAAACCGCTTGAACTGCGCACCGTCTTGACCGAGCGCTGTGCGGCAGATCATGTGCTCTGGATGGAACAATCCTGTGAGCGCATCGACATCGACCATCCCGAGGTGGCGCAGTCCGAGTTGCTGATCCTGGACTGCCAGGATGTGGAGGCTCTGGATTGGGCCTCGGTGGAGTTATTCAATCTGCGCCATCCTCAAGCCACCACCGCCCTGATATTGTCGGGCGATCTGGAACGGGTGTTGATGCAGGCCATGCGCGTGGGGGTGCGCGATGTGATCGCTCGCGCCCAGGTGGCGCAGGACCTGGTGGGGGTCATCGAGCGGGCACATATCCGGGTGGCTGCCGTTCACGGAATTCCCAGTATTGGCAAGATTTTTTCCTTCATTCCCTGCAAGGGTGGCAGTGGTACGTCTTTTCTGGCGGCCAATCTGGCCTATATCCTGGGCGAGTTGCATCACAAGAAAGTCCTTCTGCTGGATCTCGATCTGCAATTTTCGGATGCTTCCTTTTACATTACCGATGACAGTAGCACACGCAGCCTGGGGGATGTGATCCGCCGCACGGATCTGGATGGCCCCTCTCTGGAAAGTGCCTGTGTGAAGATCGGCAAGGGCACCTGGCTGTTGCGGGCACCCGCCAATCCCGAGCAGGCCATTGGGGTCACCCCCGATCAACTGGACAATATTCTGACCGTGGCCACACAGCACTTCGAATTCGTATTTGTGGATCTGGAACGGACGCTGGATCCCCTGTCCCTGCGCGTCATGGATCGCTCCGACATCATCTATCCCATCATGCAGACAGTGCTGCCTTTTGTACGCGGCGCGCAACGCTTGCAACGCATGTTTCGCGCCCTGCATTACCCGGATACAAAAATCAGGATCGTGGCCAATCGCCAGGGAAAAACCGAGGATATCCCCCTCAAGAAAATCGAAGAGGCCTTGCAAACGCCCTTCTATTTGCAAATGCCCAATGATTTTGTCAACACTACGGCCTCCATCAACGCGGGCAAGCCACTGTATGCGATTGCACCGAAAGGCGAACTGTCGCTGGCTTTGATCCATTGGGCGGATCAATTGGCCGGCAAGAGTTCTGGAAGTGCGCGCCGTGTGTCTGGGCTGTCCATCGGGAGTACCTTGCAGCGGTTTTTCAAGCGCTCCGCGTTTTCTTCATGATGTCTTCCCTGATTCTTTGCCATGTCCCTGCGTGATCTGCTCAATACGGCAACCCCCCAATTTGCCACAGAAGAAGCGCCCGAATCCGATGCGGCCCGTACGGGCCTGCAATCGCAGCAAAGTGCGGATACCCAGAAATTACGTACGGACATTCATCAGGATCTGCTCAAAAAGTTCGACTTGTCCATCTTGGGAAAGATTACCGACGAGGAGTTGAAGCAGCGCATCGCCCTGTACATCGAGGATTATCTCAAAGAACACGGGGTCGTGTTGGGTGAGCAGTCGCATCATGCCCTGATTGCCGAAATCCAGAATGAGGTCGTGGGTTTGGGCCCCCTGGAACCACTCCTTTCCGACCCTACCATTTCGGATATTCTGGTCAACGGACCCTTTGTGGTCTTCGTGGAGCGGCGCGGCAAGCTGGAACGCACCAAGGTGCGCTTTCAAAACGACATGCACCTGATGCGGATCATCGACAAAATCGTCTCGCGCATCGGTCGCCGTGTGGATGAGTCCAGCCCCATGGTAGATGCGCGTCTGGCCGATGGCTCGCGGGTCAATGCCATCGTTTCTCCCCTTGCCCTGGATGGTGCGGCCCTCTCCATCCGCAAGTTCTCCGCTCATCCCCTGCGCACCGAAGATTTGATCCGCTATGGCAGCATGACCCAGGACATGGCCTTTTTGCTGGCGGCCATGGTAAAAGCCAAAACCAATCTGCTCATCTCAGGAGGGACGGGAAGCGGCAAGACTACGCTGCTCAATCTGTTGTCCAGTTACATTCCGGAAGACGAGCGCATCGTAACCATCGAGGATGCGGCCGAACTGCGTTTGCAACAACCCCATGTGGTGCGCCTGGAAACCCGGCCTCCCAATATCGAAGGACACGGGGAAATCACCCAACGGGCACTGATCAAAAATAGTCTGCGCATGCGCCCTGACCGGGTCATCGTGGGGGAAGTGCGCGGCGCCGAAGTGCTGGACATGCTGCAGGCCATGAATACCGGCCACGAAGGCTCCATGGCCACCATCCACGCCAATACCTCGCGCGATGCCCTGACCCGCCTGGAAAACATGGTGGGCATCTCGGGGCTTAATATTCCCACGCGTCCCATGCGCCAGCAAATCGTTTCTGCCTTGTCGGTTATCGTGCAGGTTTCCCGTTTGAGTGATGGCAAACGCAAAGTGGTCAGTATCATGGAAATTACGGGCATGGAAGAAGACATCATTACTACGCAGGAGATCTTCAAGTTTGATCAAACCGGTGTGGATGACAAGGGCGCCGTTCAGGGACGTCACCATGCCACCGGTGTGCGCCCCCGATTTGCCACCAAGCTCATCTCCCGGGGTATCGAGATCCCCGACAGCCTGTTTGATCCGGCGCGCTAATCGGTAACCAACCATGGAACTTTGGCCCGCGCTCCTCCTGATTCTGGCTTTTCTGGGGGTGTTTGGATTGCTGGAATCCCTTGTGATGCTGTGGCGCGGTCGCGATCACTCCGAGTTGAAGCGTCTGCGCAAGCGTCTGCAATCCCTGGCCAACAACCAGCCGGTGGCTGTGGATATTCATCGCATCAAGCGCGGTGCCTACAGTTCCAATCCCCAACGGGATCGCTTTCTCAAGCGTTTTCGGATTCTGGATCGTCTGGATAATCTGCTGCGTCAATCCGGCAAACACTACACCGTGGAGCAGGCGCTTCGGGCTATGGCGTTATGTGCCCTGCTGGGGTTGGTAGTGGGCCTGCTGCTGGATCCTGCCTTGAGTGTCGTGTACACCCTGGTTGCAGCCGCTCTGCCCTTGTTGGTGTTGCGCCTGATGCACCGCTCGCGCATGAATAAAATCGAGGTTCAGCTGCCTGACGCATTGGCCATGCTGTCCCAGGCCATGCGGGCAGGACATGCCTTTTCCAGTGCCATGTATACGGTTGGCCAGGAAGGCCCGGAGCCCATCTGTGTGGAGTTTCGCACCACGTCGGAAGAAATCAGTTTTGGGGCTTCGGTACGGGACAGTATTTTGAACCTGGCCAATCGCGTGGATAGTGTGGATATGCGATTTTTTGCCATCGCCATTCTGATCCAGTCCGAAACCGGGGGCAATTTGAGCAGCCTGCTACAGGATCTGGCCAGGTTGATCCGGGAACGGCTGAAGTTGCGCCGCACCATCAAGGTGTTGTCGGCCGAAGGCCGCTTGTCGGGCTGGATTCTGGGCGGCTTGCCCTTTGCTTTTGCGGGTCTCATGCTGGCGGTCAACCCCTCCTACCTCGACTATTTCTGGTCTGTCGATACGGGCGGACTGTCGGTGCTCAAATTCATGGGGCTGATGCTGTTGATGGGAGCCTTGTGGATCAAAAAAATTACCACCATCAAATTATGAACCATGATTAACCCGGTCTATCTCATCGGTTTTTTGATCGCTGCAGTGGTGGTGGTGGGCCTGTTGGCCTATGTGCTGCAGCAACTGTTCCGGCCTTCTGCCATTGCGCGACTCAACAAGCTGATTGCTGAGGATAAGCGCGTGTATGGCGATGGGGCTAGTCTTGTGCAGGGCGCGCACAGTTTTCTCAAGCAAAACATTTCACCGCTGGCCAAGTTTGCCCAGCCCAAGCAGTCCTGGGATGTGTCTCCCCTGCGGCGGGATTTGCTGTCGGCCGGGTTTCGCACCGAAATGGCCGGCAAAATCTACCTGGGCATGAAGACCGTCCTCACCTTGGTTTTTCCCTTGCTGTTCGTGGCCGTCGATACATTGATTCCTACCCTGAATCCAGGGCCTGAGAGGTTCGTTTTTTATCTGTTTGTGCTGGCGGCGCTGGGATACATGACGCCCAATGTGATCTTGTCCTTCATGGTCAAGCGCCGGCGCAAGGATTTGCGCACCAATTTTCCGGATGCCCTGGATTTGATGCGCATTTGTGTGGAAGCCGGGTTGACCCTGGATGTGGCCATTGGGCGCGTGGGTGAGGAAATGAAGGTCCGGAGCAAGGCGTTGTCCGATGAACTCCATTTGGTGGCCCTGGAACAACGTGCGGGCTCGCCGCGCAATCAGGCCTTGGCCAATCTGGCCATGCGCGCCGGCATTCCCGAGGTGGATGCCTTGGTGTCCACGCTGATTCAGGCGGAAAAATTTGGCTCCAGCGTATCGGACTCATTGCGCATTCATTCTGAAAACTTGCGTTTGACGCGTCGCCTGGAGGCCGAAGAACAGGCCGCCAAAATTCCCACCAAAATCCTGCTGCCCCTCATCCTGTTGATTTTTCCCATCCTCTTCATTCTGATCATTGCCCCGGCCGTGGACAGCGTCAAACGCTCTACGGGTGCAGTGTCAGACTCTGCGGCCGAGCGGCACTGACAATGCCCGCACCGGTTGCTTGTCGCGCTGCTTCTCCGATGCGCTGACTGGATGATGTGCCGACTTACCGCCCCTGTAAACCGCTACGGGCAGTCCTTGGTCTTTCCTCGGGAGCAAGCCAAAGTGGGGATTTGGAGCGCAGCCCGCTGCCTGTTGTATGCCCGCGTATCGGTACTGGTGGCCTTGATTTTATTTGTGGGAATCCTGAGCCATTCAACCCTGGTTTCTGCTGATGGATATATCCCGCTGTTTGATTTTGGCGTTTTCTGGTCCGCAGCCACCCTGACCCTTCAAGGGCATCCAGAGCAGGCGTACGATGTGCACCAACTGCATCTCATGCTGCACCAGGTGCTGCATTTCCAGGTGGCCGAAGGGGGCTACGGCTGGTTTTATCCTCCCTTTGTACTGGTGTTGATCGGTCCGTTAGCTTGGCTAACACCTGTTCAGGCTTATCTCTTCTTCATGGGCTGTACGCTTTGCGGGTATTTATGGGTCTTTCACCTGGCTGCCCAAAAGATTGTGCGATTCCCCGGTCTTTGGTGGGGCGTGCTGGGGTTTTCGGGGGTATGGTACAACCTGATCCTGGGGCAAAACGGATTTGTCACGGCGGCACTGGGCGCTGCCGTGCTGCTGACCCTGGAGCGCTACCCGCTCAGGAGCGGTGTCTTTCTGGGTTTGTTGCTGCTCAAACCGCAACTGGGATTGCTCTTGCCGCTGCTTCCGGTCTGGCAACGGGCCTGGCGTGTTTTATTCAGCGCGGCTTTGACCGTGCTGCTGACTTTGGCTGGAGCCTGGCTTTTGTTGGGGACGGCCTCCCTGCAGGGTTGGTGGCACAACATCGATTTGGCCCGAGTGTTTCTGGAACGCGGGGGAGACAATTTTCTCTTCAAGATTCCCAGCCTCTACGCCTGCCTGACCTTGCTGGGGGCCTCGCACCCGGTAGCGTATCTGGTACAGGGAACGACAGCCTTACTCGCAGTGGTGGTGGTCACCAGAATCTGGCATCTCCCTGCCGACTGGCGCTTGCGCTATGCGGCCGCCCTGCTGGGTAGCTTGCTCATGAGCCCCTATGTGTTTGAATATGATCTGACGGGGTTGATTTTTCCCTTGCTGTGGTTGCTGGATTACGGGCGAGAACGGGGTTGGTATCCTGGCGAGCGGCCCCTTTTGCTACTGCTCTGGGTGTTGCCCTATGTCATGACTTTGATAGAACCGCATATTCACCTGCAGTTGGCCCCTTTACTGCTGTGGTTGCTGTTGCTGGCGATTTGGCGGCGTGCGCTTCTGGACGCTCACCTTCCCGCCCATCCCATGAAATGCGGTGGATAGTCTGGTTTGTTTGCCGCATATCGGCCCTGGCAGGACCGATACAGTGTTGTTCCATGAGGTGCACTAACGCCGGTTCGCGCTCACGCGAGAGGCGGCGGCACGAATCGTTCAGGGAGAGAGGCTCATGGAACTCGTCATCGATACGGCAGCGCTACTGCAGGCACGCTACACGCAGCTTGCAACCACCTTTGATTCCAGCCAGGGGATTTTATGGACCCAACTCAATCAGCGGGCGATTCCCTGTGTAACCCTGCAACTCCTGCAAGAGTTGCAGCACCATCATGAGGCCATCGAAACCACTGGAGGCATCATCTGGGAACAGGGCCAACCGGTGCCGGTGCGCTATGCGGTTCTGTCATCGCTCAAACCCGGGGTATTCAATCTGGGCGGGCAATTATCCCTGTTTCGCGAATTGATTCGCGCCAAAAACCGCGAGGCCTTGATGCACTACGGCGTGGAATGTATCAAGGTGCAGTTTTCGCGCTTGAACCGCTTCAATCTGCCGCTCACCACCATCGCCCTGGTGCAAGGGGATGCCTTGGGCGGCGGGTTTGAGGGGGTCCTGGTCTGCGATGTAATCATTGCCGAAAAGGGCTGCCTGATGGGTTTTCCGGAAATTCTCTTCAACCTCTTCGCAGGTATGGGTGCCTACAATCTACTGTGCCGCAAAGTGGGCATTGCCACCACCGAAAAATTGCTCCTCAGTGGCAAAATGTACTCCTCGGACGAACTCTATGCCCTGGGCGTGGTGGACATGTTGGTGGATCCGGGTTATGGGGTCCAGAGTGTGTATGACTATGTCAAAAGCTCTGAACGACGCGCCAACGGCTTCCGGGCGGTGCAACAGGTGCGCCAGCGTTGCAATCCCATTGGGTATGAGGAACTGCTTGGGGTGGTGGGCATTTGGGTGGATGCTGCCCTGCGTCTTAACGAGCGGGATTTGAAGGTGATGGATCGGTTTGTACGCTCCCAGGAAAAAGCCTTTCTGGCCCATCAGGAGGAACGGATCCCCGCGCGCAGGGTGGGCTGACGCACCACAGACCGAAGCACGAGCAGGTAGGTGAGCAGTAGTACCGGTGCAGCCAGTTGCACGCCGATAAAAGCTGCGCTAAGAGAAGAGAGCAAGGGCAGTTGCCACAGAACCACCAACACCCAGCGCCAGCGTGGGTCTAGAAAGCGCCCGCCCCAATACAGTACGATAAGGGTGGCGCATAGATCATATTCCATTACATACGGGCTCAAGAGCAGGGAGGCCAGTACCGCCAGACTCCCCTTTTGTTCCAGGCTCACGTCCTCACGCCAGGCCCAGAGAGAACATCCCGCCACCAGCAAGGCCAGGCTGATGTGGGCGGCATAGGACCAGCCACTGGCAACCCCCAACAGGCGCAGAAAGGTATACACCGAGGTGGTGTGATACCAGTAGTCACTGTGAAACCCGTCATGCTCCAGCAATGCCTGGGCCCAGGACAGACTGGACAGCCAGTGGTTCCAGACCCCATTCCCCAGCACCCACAGGCTGATGCCAGTAAGGCTGCCCCCGGTGAGCACACCCCAACCCATGGCGCGCCAGGCCCTGGTTTTGAGCAACAGCAGGGGCAAAAACAGGGCCAATTGGGGTTTGATGGTCAGCAGGGCCAAAGAGACCCCAGCCCAGCGCGGGCGCTTTTCCAGAGAAATCAGGGTCAGGAGCAGGAGGGCGGCGGTCAACAGCCCATTTTGACCGCGCAAGAGGTTGAGCCAAAACCCCGCCGAGGAGAAGAGAATCACCCAGCGAATCCCCCCCCCCAGGGCGTGTTTGAGCGCCCCCATAAACAGTGTCAGGCTGAGCCCCGCAAAGGGCAAAAAGGCCGGGAAATACAGCGGGAGATAACCAAAAGGCAGGATGCAGAGATAAAACAGGGGAGGGTAGAACCAACCAAATTGTCCAAGAACCGCAGGAAATCGATCCAGCACATAACCCCTGAGTACCGGTTCCATATAGGCTTGGGCCGCAAGCCCCAGGCGCCACAGGTTGGCGGCCGACCAGTAGACCGTAAAATCGGAAACCAGAACGCTTCGCGGCGAAGAAGAACCTGGAATGAGGACCAGAAATGCCGCGGCAAAGCCCAGATAGAGGCCCAGAACGATTCCCCCTGTGCGCGTGATGGAGCGCGCGGAAAACAGGGGGGGGCGATCGCCGGGGGAGGGGGTCATGGAAGACTTCCAGACTGTCGGGGATCGTCTTGTGCCATGGCCGCCAGATAATCCAGCAAAGCCCCTTGGGTGTCCTGAAAGCACGACAGGGTTTGCTGGAGCAGGACAGCACCCTGTTGGGAGAGCTGCCCCCGTTCCAAAAGCATCCACGCCCGTGCGCAATCGTGCAAGCGTTGGGCTCCGAGGTTACCGCTGCTGCCCTTGATGGTATGCGCCAA
Source organism: Ferrovaceae bacterium (assembly GCA_027449685.1). Taxonomy (GTDB): domain Bacteria; phylum Pseudomonadota; class Gammaproteobacteria; order Burkholderiales; family Ferrovaceae; genus JAJZHV01. The sequence goes on from DAIDLC010000001.1 coordinate 306,439, forward strand.
ATCCTTCAGAGCCCCCAGATCCTGGCGCTGCAGAGCGCTGTGCATGGCTTTTAGCAGACGCTCGGTTTCGCTTAGAAAACCCTGAATCACCATGGGCATGAAATCCTTCTGATCTTGTCCCAACTGCTCCAGATGGTGCACGGTACTCCTCTGGAGTAGCGGCACGCCCGGGGTGCTCGATGGGCCGGGCACGCTCGGCGGTGATGGAGCCGTGGTGGACGCAGTGCTACGCGTACTCCAGGCGGGTTGGACAGGTCGTGCAGCAACCAGTTTCTGCACGGCATCCAGTAACGCCATGGCTTCGATGGGTTTGCTCAGATATAAATCGGCACCCGCCGCTTCGGCGTCGCGCATGGCTTCCTTAGTGGCGTTGGCAGTAAAGATGATGACCGGCGTGGGGGGCTGTTCACGGACGGTGGCGCGATGAATGCGCAGTACATCCAACCCGCCCATCAAAGGCATGTTCATATCCAGGATGATCAGCCCGTAGCGGTGTGCTTCCAAGCGGTCCAGCGCTTCTTCGCCATCTTCTACCAGATCCACCTGATGTCCGGCATGCTCCAGGATTTTGGCGATGATTTTGCGACTGGTGGCGTTATCTTCCGCCAACAGAATGGACGTGCCCGTTTTTTCGGCGGCTTGGCGCGCATAGTGGTCCCGGAAGGAAAGCACTCCCTGGGGGGGCGGCGGTGCACCAATGCTGTGCAGGATCGTGAAGAGTAACGTCTTGTCCAGAGGGATGGGCAACACTGCGGCGTAGCCCAGGGCCAGCAGTGCGGATTCTGCGGATGAAGGTTCGGGAGTCACAATGACCAGCGGTAATCCTGCTCCGGCGCCGGAGTGCACCCGTTGCACGAATGCTGCGGCCTCCAGCCCCACATTGCAGGGGTTGCACAGGAGGACCGTGGTGCGGTGAAACTGATCGGACCGGTACTTCAGGGCATCAAAAAAATGCGTGAGTGAGAGTTCATGTTGAAAGCTCACGGCCCACCCGTGCAGCCACTGCGCCACGGTGGCGCGCTCCTCGTGTTTCAGGCCCAGGGTTAGCACGTGAATTGCGCCCAAGGGGGAGGGGGAAGTGGCGGTGGACGGAGAAGTGGTGGTGGACGGGTGCTGCAATTGCAGCGGAACTTCAAACCAGAAGGTAGTACCCACCCCCACCCGACTGCTGACGCCCATATCTCCCCCCAGGAGCCGGGCCAGTTGACGCGCAATCGTGGTACCCAGTCCGCTACCGCCATACAACCGGGAAATGCTGCTATTGGCCTGCGTAAAGCTGTCGAAGATGGTCTCCAAAGCGCTTTCTGGAATGCCAATGCCGGTGTCGATGACTTCAAAGCGCAGGAGGGCCTCGTGGAGTGTTTGCTGTGCGGGCGTGATACGAATTTCCACCGAGCCTTGGTCGGTAAACTTGATGGCATTGCCCAGCAGATTGACGAGAATCTGGCGCAAGTGCAAGACGTCGCCGTGCAATAGATAGGGCGTGGCGGCACTAAAACGCGACTCCAGACGCAACCCCTTGGCGCGCGTTTGCGACTTGAACATATCCAGGGTACTACGAATCAGATAGTGCAGATCAAAGTCCACGGCTTCGCTAACCAGCTTGCCACTCTCGATTCTCGAAAAATCCAGCACATCCTCGATCAACTGCAACAGCGTGCGCGCCGAGAGACGCAGGGTGTTGACCAGATCTTGCTGTTCGGGATCGAGGGGGGTGGTGAGGAGCAAGTCGCTGGTGCCCATGACGCCATTGAGCGGCGTGCGCATTTCGTGGCTCATGTGGGCCAGAAAGCGGGATTTGGCCTGACTGCCCTCCTGGGCCAGATGCATGGCCTGATTGAGCTGTTTGAGTAGCTTGAGCAGATACAGGGGAATGAGCATCAGCGTCAAAAATAGCCCTATGGCAAGAGCGGGTTGGGTGGACCAGAAGGGATTCAACAGCAGTACGCTCAAAAACCCCACCAGACTCAACAGATAGCCGGTCATCAGGGCGCGCACCCCATAGCGGATTCCATTGCCCACAATGACCCATAAATACATCCAGAACAAGAGTACGCCCACGTCTTGCAAATAGAGCATCACATAGGAGATGGCACTGATGTCGCTGAACATGGAAAGCCATTGACGGCGGCGGGAACCAGCCTTGCGGTTCAACAAAATCACCAGCAGGAACAGGGACACCAGCAGATAGAAACCGGAAAAAACCACGACGTTCAGTGGAATCGGCGTGTGCCATCCCCATTGGTGTTCGTACAGGGCGTATAGAAACAGCAGCGCAGAGTACAGAATACGCAGGCTGACCTGCTCGTGTTCCCCCTCACGAGCTCGGACGCTGTGCCAAAAGGATTTTAGTGCTTCAGGCATCCAGCCATGCGTTCGGGGATGAGGTAGAGGTCGCGCACTCAAATCAACTCTTGCAGATCGGTGTCGGGCACCGTATCCATCAGTTCCTGTTGAATCTGGAGAACGGCTTGTAGCTGCCCCATGAAGGCGTCCACACACAGCGAGTCGAAATGGCGCTCGCGATGGTCCTGGAGGTAGGCGAGTGCGCGCTCGTTGGGCCAGGACTTCTTGTAGGGACGCACGGATGTCAAGGCGTCGAAGACGTCGGCTACCGCCACGATTCGCGCCTCCAGGGGAATATCCTGACCCGACAGGCCCTTGGGATAACCGGTACCATCAAATTTTTCGTGATGTCCCAGGGCAATCCGGGCGCCCAGCTGCAGGATGGGCGAGGGGCTTTCCTTCAGGATGGTGTACCCGATGTGGGGATGGGATTTCATCACGGCAAATTCTTCCGGGCTCAAGCGTCCGGCCTTGAGAAGAATTTGATCCGGTATCCCGATTTTGCCAATGTCGTGCATGGGGGCAGCCAACTGGATCAATTCGCAGTAAGCGGCGTTCAGATCCAGCGCCTCGGCGATGAGACGGGCATAGCGCGCCATGCGCATGACGTGATTGCCCGTATCGGCATCGCGAAATTCTCCCGCCTTCGCCAAACACAACAGGGTGTCCTGTTCGCGTTCCCGGATTTTTTTGACCGCGCGATTCACGGCCACTTCCAATTCGTGGGAATGCTCCCGCAGGGATTTTTCGTGTTGGCGCAACATCAATAAATTGCGGCAGCGAACCTTGCATTCGTAAGGATCGATGGGCTTGGTCATGAAATCGGTGGCCCCGGCATCCAGAGCGCCGTAGCGAACTCCGCGCTCATCGTGGGAGGTGATGACCACGGCCGGAACAGTGGCCAATGCCTCGTGAGAACGGAGGGCTTCCACCAAAACCAGGCCGTTCATTTCCTGCATGTTGTAATCCAGCAGGATCAAATCCACCGGATTGGCTTGAACCCATTCCAGGGCTTGGCGCGGCGAGGCAAAGGTGTGCGTGACGATATCTTTCTGGATGCCCTGAATGACCCGTTCCAGGATGGTACGGCTGGTAAATTCATCATCGATGATGACCACCACGGGAGGGGCGAACAGGCTGGGGGCGTCCAGTTCCTCAAACTCTTCCGTCACGCTCAGAATGAATTCATTCATTGCTAAAAATAATCGGGTAAATTGCCGGGCTTCCACTTGATATTGCACCCCATGCTGGCAAACTGCTCACCCCCAAAAGGCTGACCAGCCAACAGCGCGTCTGCCGCCCGGCGCAGATCCGAACCCGTGACCGGAGTCGGTTTGCCGGGACGGCTGTCATCAAACTGACCGCGGTAATACAAGCGTTGGTGGGCATCAAACAGAAAAAAGTCGGGCGTACAAGCAGCGTGATAGGCCTTGGCAACCGCTTGGGTCTCATCATACAGATAGGGGAAGGTGTAACCTGCCAGGCGCACTTCTTCGGCCATTTTATCGGGAGCGTCCAGTGGGTACAGCGCGGCGTCATTGGCATTGATGCCCACCACGGCCAGTTGGCGCGGTTGGTAGTCCCGGGCAAACTGGGCCAGGGCTGGACGAATGTGAATGACATAGGGGCAGTGGTTACACATGAAAACCACCAGCAGGGCTTTGGCCTGCTGGAAGTCTTGCAGGGACCAGAGTCTGCCCGCTGTGTCGGGTAGCGTAAAGTCAGGGGCCGCAGTGCCCAGGGGCAACATGGTAGACAGTGTTCGGGCCATAGGATTCCTTATGCTGGGGTGGGCAAGTGGACCTCACTCGCCCACGGCGTACTTTAATTTCTGGCTGCAATGTTATCATGCATTCGGTTGGAAATCTGACCCCCAATGGGGATGCCCTCGGTGAACAGAATCTTGACCCTCAGGGCCTTGAACGAGTAGCCACGGTCCAGACGGTTCATCACCGGGATCAAGCGATTCAGGCTCTCGCAGTAGGCGTTGGTGACGGGGTGCCAGAATTGGTTAGGGAATTGGCACTCTGGTGTTTTCCACCAGATGTACTTGCTGGCAAGCGGCTTCAATAGCTCCGGGCTGATCTGGATCATGAGGGCAGCTCTTCAACACACATTTGCGATTTTTGGCCCTATGAATCCTACGCCATCAGAATCGAGGCCGCAACACGCTTTGGCGATGTTGTATGCCGTTGTTACACTCATTCGCCGTTCTGACGCCTGCCCACTTTTATGAATAGCCAGAAATAAAAAAAGGGCTTGCATCGCTGCAAACCCTTTATCTATTTGGCTCCCCAACCTGGGCTCGAACCAGGGACCTGCGGATTAACAGTCTAGCAATTTAAACAAATACATTTTTATAAACAACACCTTGCATTATTCGCGCATTACAATTTTACAGCTACAATAAGCAATAAACAGCGGGGTACAGTGTACCGTAGCTACGTTTTAGCGTAAGCGGTGACCCTGGAATTGTCAGGGGGGTGCCGAAGTGATAGACGCTCTGAGGATGTATTCTCGGGAGTCTGTCCATGCAAGCCAGGCGTTGCGTCAGTTGTCTCAACCTATTCTACCCACGGTCACAGAATCCCAACCAGAAGTTCTGTTCTTGCAAGGACTGCCAACGGGAGCGCCGGCGTCGTTGGCAGGAGCAGCGCCGCCGGAATGATGCTCATTACCGGGAGAATCAGCAGCGTGCCCAGGAGCGCTGGGTCGAACAGCATCCGGATTATTGGCGTAATTACCGTCAGACACACCCGGAGTATGTGCAGCGCAACCGGATGTTGCAGCGCCAACGGGATGCAGACAGGCGTGAACGCGTGCTTGCAAAGATGTCTGAGCGCAGCTTTCGAGCGCGCCCGGGGGAATGTGGCTCGGGCCCAGCAACTGCTGGCGCAGGAACAGGATTCACCCGTCTCCTACAGCACGCTGACCCGCTGGGTCCGGGAGGCCGGATTGCGCACCCCACCCAAGCCTGCCGGGGAATATATCCTCGGCCCGGGAGAGGAAATGCAGCACGACACCTCGCCGCATCAGATCACACTGGGCGACAAGACCATGACTGCCCAGTGTGCAGGCCTGGTTCTGTCCTGCTCGCGGCGCCTGTTCATCCAGTATTACCCGCGTTATACCCGCTTCGAGGCCAAGCAATTCCTGCTGGAAGCCGCGCGCTTCATGGAGGGAACCTGTCCCGTGTGCATCATCGACAACACCAGTGTCATGGTGGCCTCCGGCGCGGGTGAGAATGCGGTGATGGCCCCCGAGATGGCCGCCTTCGCACGCACCCTGGGTTTTGAGTTCCGCGCCCATCGTGTGGGAAACCCGGATCGTAAAGGACGCATCGAGCGAAACTTCTCCTTCATCGAAACCAACTTCCTGCCCGGACGCCACTTTGGCAACTTCGACGACCTCAACCGACAAGCCCTGGCCTGGTGTCGCGAAGTGGCCAACGCCCGTCCCAAGCGCTCTCTGGGTATGTCCGCCGAAGCAGCCTATCTCATTGAGAAACCCCGTTTGCAACCCTTGCTTTGCCGCCGCAACATGCGCAGTCCAGTATGCTGTTCTTTCGTTCATGTGCAACCTCCTTTGTACGAGGTCGCTATCATCCGAAAATATTTCGTATCAAACCAGCCTGTACTTCATGGGGCGCTTACGGTGAACTGAAAAGTCTTGTATTTGTCTATTTGTAACGTATAATACACGCCATGTACGCAGTCGAAGATTACCTAACCGATGACGGGCATGATCCTTTCAAGGAATGGCTTGAAAATCTTCCCGACCGCCAAGCCAGAGCCCGCATTCTGGTCAGAGTACAGCGCATGGCAGCCGGAAATCTAGGAGATTGCAAGCCTATTGCCGAAGGCGTCTGGGAATTACGCATCGACTATGGTCCAGGCTATCGCGTGTATTACGCCAGGGCGAGGAAAAAGCTTTTGCTAATTCTCGTTGGTGGTGACAAGCGGAAGCAAAAGGCTGAAATTGAAACTGCATTGGAATATTGGAAGAACTGGAACAGGAGGAACGAATCATGAGCAAAGCATCTCGCCCCCATGACGAAGCTGTGGTGGAATTGCTGCGCAAGGACCCAGCCTTCGCCGACGAATATCTTTCCGCTGCGCTTGAGGAAGCCGCCGAGCCGGGAGGAAAAGAAGCGCTACTTTCGGCGCTGCGCCATGTTGCCGAAGCGCAAGGCATGTCGGCCGTAGCCGAACGTGCAGGAATACCCAGGGAAAGCCTTTACCGTGCACTGTCCTTAAAGGGCAACCCGACCATAAAAACCCTGCTTGCCGTCGTAAGTGGAGCTGGCCTGAAATTGTCGGTGCACAGATGACCCGCATGCACAACCCGCCTCATCCAGGCCTAACCCTGCGCGACGATGTACTGCCTGCGCTTGGATTGTCTGTAACCGAGGCAGCCGCACAGCTTGGCGTTGCACGGGTCACGCTGTCCCGCATGTTGAACGGCCACGCCGGCATATCGCCGGAAATGGCGCTGCGCATAGAAGCTTGGCTGGGCGTGGAGCGTGGAGGTGAGGCACGCCTGTGGCTGGCAGAGCAGAACGCCTACGACATGTGGCAGACCGAACAGAAATTCAAGAAAACGCCTATGCGCGTTCAACCGGCACCGGTTGCTGCATAGAGTTCAACGACCCCATACTCTCAGAAATTTGCGCTTCCTCAAAACCCGGGGCGCTTCAGCACCTTCCCTGATCGCCTTGAGGCGTTGCAAGTGACTCCGAGAAAGGAGCAACAATGTCACTTATCAAACGCGGCAACACGTGGTGGATCGATTTCGCCACGCCAACAGGAGAGCGTATTAGACGCACTTCTGGAACAGGTAATAAAGTCCAAGCGCAGGAATTCCATGACAAGCTAAAGATGGAAGCCTGGCGTGTCCAGAGGCTAGGCGACAAACCGCGCTACACGTGGGATGAAGCCGGGCTCAAGTGGTTGCTGGAAACAGACCACAAAAGGACACACCGCGTGCAACTCAAACCATCATTTATCTCGATTCCGCTCACCTGTCGGCAATGTAAATACACGATCCTGGCGTGCTGCCTTGAAACGTGCAGGGATTCAGAACTTTCGCTGGCATGACTTGCGGCATACTTGGGCAAGCTGGCTTGTGCAAAACGGCACTCCTTTGTATGACTTGCAGGGGTCGCCTCAGAAAACGGAAAATAAAGCACGCTAAGCCGGTTGCAGCGGTCGTAACGGCCTGAACTTGCCCGCACCGATCTTGGCGCTGCTGCGCCACAGGTAATCGCCGGTCAGGTTGATGTGTTCCCAGCCAAGCGGCGACAGGTACTGCAACAGCCCTTCATCGACAGCATGGCCGTTGCCACGCAGCGCCTGCGCCGCCCGTTCCAGATAGACCGTGTTCCACAGCACGACGGCCGCTGTCACCAGATTGAGGCCGCTGGCCCGGTAGCGCTGCTGCTCGAAGCTGCGGTCGCGGATTTCGCCCAGCCGGTTGAAGAACACTGCCCTGGCCAGCGCGTTGCGCGCTTCGCCCTTGTTCAGCCCGGCATGCACGCGGCGGCGCAGTTCCACGCTTTGCAGCCAGTCGAGGATGAACAGCGTGCGCTCGATGCGGCCCAGCTCGCGCAGGGCCACGGCCAGACCGTTCTGACGCGGGTAACTGCTGAGCTTCCTGAGCATCAGCGAGGCCGTCACCGTGCCCTGCTTGATTGAGGTGGCCAGCCGCAGGATTTCGTCCCAGTGGGCACGAATAGCCTTGATGTTCAGCTTGTCGCTGCTAATCATCGGTTTGAGCGCGTCGTAACTGGCTTCGCCCTTGGGGATGAACAGCTTGGTATCACCCAGGTCGCGGATGCGCGGCGCAAAGCGGAAGCCCAGCAGATGCATGAGGGCAAAGACGTGATCGGTGAAACCCGCCGTGTCGGTGTAGTGCTCCTCGATACGCAGGTCGGACTCGTGGTACAGCAGGCCGTCGAGCACATAGGTCGAGTCGCGCACGCCTACGTTGACCACCTTGGTGTGGAACGGCGCGTACTGGTCGGATATATGGGTGTAGAAGGTTCGTCCAGGGCTGTTGCCATATTTCGGGTTGATGTGGCCGGTACTTTCGGCCTTGCTCCCGGTTCGGAAGTTCTGGCCGTCCGACGATGACGTGGTGCCGTCGCCCCAGTGTTCGGCGAAGGGATGCCGGAATTGGGCGTTCACCAATTCAGCCAGTGCTGTCGAATAGGTTTCGTCGCGGGTATGCCAGGCTTGCAGCCAAGCGAGCTTGGCGTAGGTCGTGCCTGGGCAGGACTCGGCCATCTTGGTCAGGCCCAGGTTGATCGCGTCGGCTAGGATGGTGGTCAACAGCAGGTTTTTGTC
>DAIDLC010000002.1 GCA_027449685.1 Ferrovaceae bacterium
CGAAACGCCGCCGCGACACGCTGCGCGCGCAGGTCGTGGGGTTGGGCGATATCGATGGGCGCATCAGTCATGCGGTCGTGGCGCGCGCGTGCGCAGCGCGCAGCTCCTGCGCCTTCTCCTCCGGCGCCGAATCAATCTGATCGTAACTCTTCGCCTCACCACCAAACTTCTTCGCCAGCACCTTCGTCATCGCCGCAGTCAAAGTCGTCTTGCCATGGTCTACGTGCCCAATCGTCCCCACGTTTACATGGGGCTTCGTCCGTTCAAACTTGCCTTTTGCCATATCGATGTCCTTGAAAGTACTCAGCTTGCGCCGCTGATGGTCGTTTAAGTGTTTGGAGCCCATGACCAGGATTGAACTGGTGACCTCTCCCTTACCAAGGGAGTGCTCTACCACTGAGCTACATGGGCCTTGCTTTCACCGCATTCTGCCTGGAGCGGGTGAAGGGAATCGAACCCTCGTCGTAAGCTTGGAAGGCTTCTGCTCTACCATTGAGCTACACCCGCGTAAATCCTAAAAACACTTTGTTCAATCATGCAAAAAGCATGGTGGAGGGGGAAGGATTCGAACCTTCGAAGGCAGAGCCGTCAGATTTACAGTCTGATCCCTTTGACCGCTCGGGAACCCCTCCAAAACGAACCCGTGATTATGGACAAGAAAGCCCGTGCCTGTCAATGCCATTGTCACTTTTCCAAGGGAATATCACGGTTTTATTTTGCATCATCGGGCGCTTCCCGGGCTATCGCGGAGCCTGTTGCGTTCTGTAAACCCTCGCGAGTCACCGGTTTGTTGTGGCGAAACACCCAGGCACTGGCGGCATGGAAGTTGAATCCCATACCCGCCAGCGACCCCAGGGCGACGGCCACTTCCGGGTAGCGATACAGCCAGGGCAGCGTGCTGATGCCCACCCCATACACCCCGTTATTGATGACGGCACCCAGTGCGTTGGCACTGACATAGCGCCCCCATTCCTGCAATAATGACCAGTATCTGGAGAGGCTCCGGGCCCTCGGGCCGAGCGGATTCGGGACCCTACGACGGGCAACAAAGGTATAGTACCGATTGACCCACCAAGTGGTGCAGACCGCCAACAAAAAGCTGCCGGGCTTGGCCTGGTAAGGGCTCCAACCAAAATAGCGGATTTGCATCCCCAAGGTGATGGCGTCTACGGCAAAGCCTATAATGCCTGCGAGCGCAAAGCGCAATACCTCCCGCTTATCGACCATCAACCGTATTTTTGCTCGCATCGCCTGGGGTTCTGTGGGTTTGATTAGGACCGGAATCTGCTGCAAAATCGTATCACACGGAGTTTGTTGCATGGGCCATACCTCGTCTACCCCCACAGGCCAAGCGCTTGTCACCCCTTCGCCCGCACTTCAGGCAAGCTGCGTCCAGGCTGACACGCCCCCTTTACCTGCATTCCCTGCAGGGGCGGGCTCCGATCTGCGCCAACCAGACCTGAGCACTGGCCCAACGGTCTCGTTGATTGTTCCCATGCATAACGAGGCCGAAAACGTCACCGCCCTCTACCAACGCATTTGCGCCACTCTGGACCCGCTTCGGGAAACCTGGGAGATGGTCTGTGTCAACGACGGCAGCACCGATGACACGCTCCTGCAGTTACTGGCCCTTCAAGACCGCGACCCCCGTCTTTCCATTCTCGATTTGTCTCGCAAGTTTGGTAAAGAAGCGGCGCTAACCGCCGGTTTGAACGAAGCCCGTGGCGCCGTGGCCATTCCTCTGGACGCTGATTTACAAGACCCCCCGGAATTGATTCCGCAGTTACTCGCCCGTTGGCGCGAGGGATACGAAGTGGTTTTGGCTACTCGGCATCAACGGGAGGCAGACTCGTGGTTGAAGCGCACCAGCGCTTTCCTGTTTTACCGCGTCATGAACCATCTCAGCGAGGTTCCCATTCCCTCCGATACGGGAGACTTTCGTCTCATGTCACGCACGGTTATCGACGCCCTGAAACAACTGCCCGAACGTCGGCGCTTCATGAAAGGCCTGTTTGCCTGGGTGGGTTTCAAAACCACAGAAGTCTGTTACCAGCGCCCGGCCCGCCACGCAGGACACTCCCATTTCAGCCTGTGGCGTCTGTGGAATTTTGCCCTGGAAGGCATCACCTCCTTCAGCCAGGCCCCCTTGCGCCTGGCTTCCTATCTGGGACTGGCGGTCTCGCTCATGGCTTTTCTGTATGCGCTCAAGATCATTCTGGACACCCTCCTGTTTGGAAACCCGGTCAAAGGCTACCCTTCCCTGATGGTGGCCATTCTGTTTTTTGCGGGCGTACAACTCATGGCCCTCGGGGTTTTGGGAGAGTACTTGGGACGACTGTACGAAGAGAGCAAGCAACGCCCCATCTATCTCATTCGTCAGCGTTACTTGGGAACCCCCCAACACCTCACCGCAGAAGCAGTAAGACCCAACGTTGCAGAGAAGTAAGCGCTCACAACATCCGCCTGGCTCAGCTGTCGCTCACGCTCACCCGATTGCGCCCCCCGTGTTTGGCGTGATACATGGCCTGGTCGGCACGCTGCAAGGCACTGTCGATGTGCTGGTCCGAAACCAATACCTTGGCCACTCCAATGGAAATGGTCACCTGCAAGGGAGCTTCCGTGGCACCCTCCAGGGTGATCTGCTCGGCCGCAATGCTGCGCCTCAATCTTTCCGCTGCCTCCCAGGCGCTGCGGGTGCTGGTTTCCGGCATCAGGATGGCAAACTCCTCACCCCCGATGCGCCCCAGGATATCCACGGCGCGCAAATGGCGCCGGCAGACCTCACCGATGCGTTTGAGCACCTCGTCTCCCCGCTGGTGACCAAAGGCATCATTGACCGATTTGAAATGATCCACATCGAACATGAGCAGTGCAGGCAGCCGATCAAAGCGCTTGGCGCGGGCCAACTCCTTGTTACTTAGAGCCAGAAAGTGGCGCAAGTTGAACAATCCCGTCAGGGCATCCGTTTGGGACAGATGGGTCAGCTCCATTTCCAGCTCGTAATGACGCGTCATGTCGGTTCCCAAACCCAGTAGATAGGCCTTGCCATCCAACTCGGTGCGAGCCCCCGTAAAATGATAGGGGATGGCATCTCCCGACTTTAACCGCAGCCGTGCCTCTACCCAGGTATGCCCGGATTCAAAACCTTCCTTGAGCTTTTGCTGGACCAAGGGAACATCTTCTGGAACAAACAGGTCCTGTACGCTCATCTGCTCCAGTTCCACTTGGGAAAAACCGGTAACACTCCCCAGCAAGGGATTCACCTGCCGAAATTTTCCTGCAGGGTCGATCATGTAGAAAATCCCGGGGAGGCTTTTGATGATGGTGATCAATACCTGATTTTGCTGAAGCAATTTGACTTCTGTTTTTTTGCGACGCATCACCTCCTCGTCCAGTCGATACTTGACGCTCAGTAAATCCTGGGCACGCAGGGTGAGAGTGTCATAGAGGTGGTCCACGGCGAGCAACAGGGCTTTACCCGTATGGCGCATGGCGTTTTTTTCTGCCGCCAGGGCTGCCTTCGGACTTTCTCCTGCCTGCATCAGCTTAAGGCCACGGGCCATGGGCACATCGACCCCTACAATATGGTTGATCAGCCACTTGGAGAGGAACCCGAGAAGATGCGCTATAGTCTCAGTGGGATTGACGTGCGCCTCCATGGTCAAGCGTTCCATTTGCCGCACGAAGGAACGGTGTACCTGTCGGTGGGATTGCTCACGCGCGGGATCGAAGGAAAAAGCCTTCATGAGCCCTTCCTCGGTCCCAAAATGAATCTGGATGTAGGCGCGCAGTTCATCGACGACCCCGAAGAATTCCTGGGGCCGGGGATCCCACTGCTCAGTCTCGATCAACATCTGGTTCAACTGGTTGACCATGTTCAGAAGGCGCTGATGTTGCGCGTCCAATTCAGGAATATCGGTCTTGAACAAGGGCCCCCAGACAAACAGATCGATTGTCTGGGCGGAGGAGGGCGGTTGCCGGTTTGAAGGGATGGACATAGGATCATCATAATCATAGGGGAAGGAAATGGAAATAGGCCTGATCGGTTTGGGAAAGATGGGAGGAAACATGGCCACCCGCCTGTGTCGGGGTGGAGTCCGTGTGGTGGGATTCGATCGCTCACCGGAGGTTGTCTCCACCTTGGTTCAGAGCGCAGGAATATTGCCTGCCAACTCGCTGGAAGCGTTGTTAGCTCAACTTGCCCCCCCGAGGGTCGTGTGGCTCATGCTTCCCAGCGGCGCGGTGACAGAAGCGCAAATTCAGGCCCTCATCCCCTTGCTGCAGAAGGGTGACGTCATCGTGGACGGTGGAAATTCCAATTATCATGACAGCGAGCGTCGCGCTGCCTTGCTGGCCCCCCACGGCATTGGCTTTGCCGATGCCGGCACGTCGGGCGGTGTATGGGGCCTGGAGAATGGGTATTGTCTGATGGTGGGTGCCACAAAGCTCGTCTTTGAACAGATTGCTCCCTTCATTCGGGTACTAGCCCCGGCCCCCGATCGGGGATGGGCCCATGTGGGCCCGGTGGGGGCAGGACATTTTGTAAAAATGGTTCACAATGGCATCGAGTACGGCATGATGCAGTCTTTGGCGGAAGGGCTCTCTCTGCTCCAGGGAAAACAGCAATTTGCCCTGGATTTGGCGCAGATCACTGCCTTATGGCGCGAGGGTTCGGTGGTACGCAGCTGGTTGCTGGATCTGACCGCCCAAGGCTTGATCGCCGACCCCGCTTTGCAGCATGTGGCTCCCTACGTGGCCGATTCGGGCGAAGGTCGCTGGAGCGCGATCGAGGCCATCGACCAAGGTCTGGCAACGCCTGTCCTGTCCTTGGCCCTGCAAATGCGTTTTCAAAGTCAGGATCAAACCGGCTTTGGCTTCAGGCTGTTATCCATGATGCGCAATGCCTTCGGGGGTCATGCCCTGCGAGAACTCCCATGAAAACGCTCGAACCCTGCACGCTGGTCATCTTTGGAGCACGGGGCAACCTGGCGCGGCGCAAACTCATTCCCGCCTTGTACGAACTGGAAGGCAGCGCGCGACTGCCGGAGCAAATGGCCATTCTTGCCTCGGGACTGGAAGCCTTGACGCGCGAAGCCTGGCAAGAGGAAGTCCGACAACTGTTGGCAGGACATGCCCACGCTGAGGCTGGATCGGCTCAGCTCAACCATTTTTGCCAGCGCTTGCATTACCATCAAATAAACCCCTCCGATCCCCAAAGTTATCAGGCCCTGCAAGACAAACTGGAACACGCCGAGACCTTCCCAGCACACCGCATTTTCTATATGGCCGTTCGCCCCGCGGATTACCCCGGCATTGTGGAACATCTGGGTCACGCCGGACTCTTGGATCAACGGGGAGGCTGGCGCCGGATCGTGTTAGAAAAACCCTTTGGATATGATCTGCTCAGCGCCCAAATTCTTCAGGCCGGTTTGCATCGACATCTGGACGAACAGCAAATTTTTCGCATCGATCATTATCTGGGGAAGGGCACGGTGCAAAACGTCATGGTCTTTCGTTTTGCCAACCTGCTCTTGGAGCCCCTTTGGAATCAGCATTATATCGACCACGTACAGATCACTCATTCGGAAACCCTGGGTGTAGAGGGGCGTGCCGATTATTACGAAGGCGCCGGTGCCTTGCGCGATATGGTGCAAAGTCACTTATTGCAGCTCCTCACCCTGGTGGCCATGGAGCCCCCCGTTTCGCTGACGGCTGAACACCTGCGGGATGAAAAGGTCAAGGTTCTCAAATCGATCCGCCCCATTACGCAAAACGCTGTACATGCGCACGCCTTTCGGGGCCAGTACGAACGGGGTGTCAGTGCCGGGCAGTCCGTGCCGGGGTATCTGGAAGAGCCCGGTGTGGCCTCCGACAGCACCACCGAAACTTACGCCGCCCTAAAGCTCTACATCGACAACTGGCGTTGGTCAGGTGTGCCTTTTTATCTGCGCACCGGAAAACGTCTGGCGGAAAACAGCTCGGCCGTCTATATCCGCTTCAAATCCCCTCCCCAGGATCTGTTGCGCGCGGCCCGTCATGGCCCCCCTCAACCCAATTGGATCATGCTGGGTATTCAACCCAACGATTCCTTGCGCATGGAAATGCAGGTGAAAATGCCCGGACTGGATTTGCAAACCCGCACCATCAGTCTGGACGCTACATATCACCAGGGTTCTGAAGCCGACTATGATGCCTACGAAGAACTGTTACTCGACGTCATGCAAGGAGACCACTCGCTGTTTTTGCGCATCGATGAAATCGAAGCCGCCTGGCGCGTGGTGGATCCGGTTTTGAAAGTGTGGTCCATGGAACGGGAGTTCATCAACACTTACCCGGCCGGCAGCTGGGGCCCTCGTGGCACCTACCGCCTGTTCTCCCACGAAGATCAGTTTTGGCGCCATTCCCTGGACCCGGAAGGGGCCAATCTTCAACCCTATTGACCATTTCGCGCCCATGAGCTCGTTCTCCGAACACACTCCGCAGGCGATGGCTAGCTGTTTTCATACCGTCCACGTGTTCGATTCACCTGCATTGCTGGCTCGTGCGGCCGCCAGGCGCATTGCGTTACTGGCCCAGCGCGCTGCGCGTACCCAACCGTTTCTGCGCATCGCCCTGGCTGGTGGAACAACCCCGCAAGCTTGTTACCAGGCGCTGCGGGAAGAACGACTGGACTGGTCCCGCATTCATATCTACTTTGGGGATGAGCGCTGCCTGCCCACGTCAAACCCCCAGCGCAATGATCGAATGGCGGCCCTAAGCCTGTTGGATCATGTACCGATTCCAGAGCAGCAGATTCATCGGATTCCAGCGCAGCAGGGAGCCGTTCTTGCCGCCCTGGATTACGCCGCTTGTCTGCAGCACGCGGGACCACTGGATCTGATCCTATTGGGCATGGGCGAAGATGGGCATACCGCCAGTCTGTTTCCGGGGCTTGTCGACCCCGGGGAACAACGGCTGGTGATTCCGGTGTTGCAGGCGCCCAAGCCCCCTTCGGAGCGGGTATCCCTGGGGCCGGCGGCTCTTTTGGCAGCACGGCAAGTATTTTTTTTGGTGGCCGGCCCAGCCAAGCATGCGGCGCTACAGCGCTTGCGACGGGGTGCGTCCCTCCCACCACAGCAATTCAAGCTGGCACACTGGTATGTGGACCGAGCCGCCTGGCATGGGGTATAGCCGGAACGGTATTTGGGTTACCAGAACACGGCGGCGCGGCGGTGGAGCAAAGCGATCGAGATGATGGTGGCGCAACTGAATGCTGGCCTGCTTTCGTGAGAAAAGAGGCTTGCATATCCTCGCTGGCGTATCTACAATGTAGAAACGCCAAAAGGAGATCCGTCATGGAAGCCGTCATTCGCAAATGGGGTAACAGTCCCGCTGTTCGCTTGCCAACCAACGTTTTGAGGGAGGCAGGTTATCAACTCGAGCAGAAAGTTGACCTGATTGTTTCACGTGGCCGCATCGTCATACAGCCGTCTGAAAAGGTGGAATACGACCTTGATGACCTCATCAGTGGCATCAACTCGTCCAATGTCCATAACGAGGTGAGCTTCGGATCACCGGTTGGTAACGAGGTACTTTGATGCCGCGCGCTTATGTTCCCGACACAGGCGAGGTGGTTTGGCTTGAATTTGATCCTCAGGCTGGGCATGAACAGGCCGGCCACCGACCTGCGTTGGTCATCAGTCCAGCAAGCTACAACGGCAAAACCGGATTGATGGTGTGCTGCCCGATGTCGACCAAGATCAAGGGGCACCCATTTGAAGTCGTGACGCAGGTCGATAGCGTGGATTGCGCGGTACTTTCGGATCAAGTGAAATCGCTCGACTGGAAAGTCCGGCGTGCCAAAAAGAAGGCTGTCGTTAGCGAGGATGTCCTGGTGCATGTCAGGGCCAAGATGAAGGCGTTGTTGCAAATCTCCTGAAGGTAGTTTGCGAATGGCGACCATTTTTCGCGCTCACTGTGAATGGATTGTGAACGGACATAGGGTTTTCGGTGATGAGATGACCCGGAGATTATCTTAAGCCATTGTTTTTATTGGTGCCGACAGAAGGAATCGAACCCTCGACCTTCTGATTACAAATCAGCTGCTCTACCATCTGAGCTATGCCGGCGTGATCAATCGGACGGAATTTTACTTGATAACCGTGAGTGTGGGTTTTTTTTGTTTGCCCGACTTCGGCGCTTCGGGCGCTGGCCTGGTTTCCTTAAGCAATTCCGGCTCTGAGGCTTGCACGTCTTCCCCCTCGGGTGGAAAAAGCATGCCTTCGCCGGTTTCGCGCGCATAAATCCCCAGTACCGCGTTCCAGGGGACATAAATGTCGCGGGATACACCCCCGAAACGCGCGTTGAACTGCACGTCCAGATTGCCCAGGATAAGATTCCGGGTGGCCGAAGCGCTGATGTTCAGGACGATCTGGCCTTCCTTGACGAACTCCGTGGGGACGCGTGCCTGGGTGCCCGTCACCTGAATCTGCAGCAGGGGAGTCAACCCATTATCACCACACCATTCCCATATTGCCCGGGTAAGGTAAGGTTTTGTGGAAGAAGTGATCACTTACTTCCTCATGGCTTTTTCGGAAGGGGTCATGGAGTCGATGAAGGCCTGCCGCGAGAACAAACGTTCGGCATATTTCAACAGCGCCGCAGCAGTTTTCGGCAAAGTGATCTGGTATAGCTCCAAACGCCACAACAGAGGGGCCACAGCCACATCCAGCATGGTAAATTCGTCGCCCAGCATGAACTTCTGTTTGACGAAAACAGGCGCAATCTGGATCAGGTTTTCACGAATCAAGACCCGCGCCTTCTCGGCAGCCTTGGTATTTCCTGATTCCAGCGTAGTCACATGAGAAAACAGCTCTGCTTCGAAGCGATACAGAAACAACCGGGCGCGAGCGCGCATTACGGGATCAGCCGGCATCAATTGCGGATGGGGAAAGCGCTCGTCGATGTACTCGTTGATGATATTGGATTCGTACAAAATCAAATCGCGTTCCACCAGGATGGGAACGCGATTGTACGGATTCATCACCCCGATGTCTTCGGGCATGTTAAACAGGTCCACGTCGATGATCTGAAAATCCATGCCCTTTTCGAACAGCACGATACGGCAGCGCTGGCTGAAGGGGCAAGTGGTCCCTGAATACAATGTCATCATGCGCGCGGTGTCTCCGAGTTAGAGGAAGGAGGGATCAATGCACATCCTTCCAGTATTCATGTTTGAGCGCCCGGGCGACGAAGAATGCAATGACCAGGAAAATCATGGCAAAGTAACCGATATGAATCCGTGTTTCGCGGGCTGGTTCGGCCATGAACTCCAGGTAATTGACGAGATCCGCCGTAAACCGGTCAAACTCCTGAGGCGACATTTTACCCGGTTTCGCAAGAATTAACGACGCATGATGCTGCCCTTCAGGTCCTTCACCAGGTTTTAGCTCCTGCTCTCCCTGCAATTCGTAAAGGACGTTAGGCATGGCAACCCCCGGGAACACCCGGTTGTTCCAACCGGATTCGCGGTTGTCATCGCGATAGAAGCTGCGCAGATAGGTGTATATCCAGTCCGAGCCACGCACTCGCGTTTCCACTGACAAGTCGGGGGGAGGAACACCAAACCAGGCTTTGGCATCTTTGGGATTCAAAACCACCGTCATGTAGTCGGCAATTTTGGCATCAGTCAGAATCAGATTCTTTTTGACTTGCTCCTCGGTCAACCCCAGTCGGGTCAGCAGATCAAAGCGAGCAAACTGGGCACCATGACAATTCATGCAGTAATTCATGAAATGCTGGGCCCCGCGTTGCAAGGAAGCCGTATCCGTTGGGTCGATGGGGGCATGATCCAGCTTGACGGCCAGTGAGTTTGCAGAAGCGATGGATTGGGTCAGAAGGACTAATCCCACAGCCACCCAGCGTGCAATCCGTTGGTTCCAGGTAGAAAGTTTCATCATCCGGTCACTCGATCAGGTACAGGTTTGGTTTTATCCATACGCGTAAAAATGGGCATCAGGAAGAAGAATCCGAAATACACCAGCGCACAGATCCGGGAAACGGGATTGACATACCATAGGTTTGGGTCTTGGGTTCCCATGTATCCCAAAATCAGGAAAGCCACCACAAACAGCCCCAGAGCCGTTTTGTAGAGCGAACCCCGGTAGCGGACAGACTTGACGATGCCCCTATCCAGCCACGGTAGAAGAAAGAAAATGACCACGGCCAGCCCCATGGCAATCACGCCCACCTGTTTTTGCGGAATGGCCCGCAAAATGGCGTAAAACGGTGTGAAGTACCAAACGGGGGAGATATGTGGCGGTGTTTTGAGGGGATCGGCCGGGATGAAGTTGTTCTCCTCCAGGAAATACCCACCCATCTCTGGCGAGAAGAAAATGATCCCGAAATACACGATGAGAAAGCCCACGACCCCCACGATGTCCTTCACACTGTAGTAGGGATGAAAGGGAATTCCATCCAGCGGAATACCAGTGGTTGGGTCCTTGTGCTTTTTGATTTCGATGCCATCCGGGTTGTTGGATCCCACCTGATGCAGGGCCACGATGTGCAAAAACACCAGAATCACCAAAATCAACGGCAAAGCAATGACATGGAAAGCAAAAAAGCGGTTTAGCGTGGCATCGGCAATGACATAATCCCCCCGCACCCACAAGGCCACTGGAGGGCTGATGGCATCCACGAGAGACACGATCACCTGAGCACCCCAGTAGGACATCTGCCCCCAAGGCAACAGGTAACCAAAAAACGCCTCGGCCATCAAACACAGATAAATGGCCATACCCAATAACCAGATGAGTTCACGCGGTTTCTGGTAAGAGCCGTAGAGCAGACCCCGCATCATGTGCAGGTACACCACCACAAAAAACATGGAGGCGCCGGTGGAATGCATGTAACGGATCAACCACCCGTAGTCCACATCGCGCATGATGTACTCCACCGATGCAAAGGCAAAACGGGCATCGGGCTTGTAGTTCATGGTGAGAAAGATACCGGTGACGATTTGAATCACCAGTACCAGCATGGCTAGGGAGCCAAAGTAGTACCAGAAATTGAAGTTTTTTGGTGCGTAGTACTCGGCGAGATGCTCCTTCCAGACGGAAGTCAGTGGAAAGCGCTCGTCAACCCAGCCTAATAGGCGCGTCATCATGTTCAAGCCCTCTTCTTTTCTTCACCGATCAGCAAGCGGGTCTCGCTCAGAAAGGTGTAAGGTGGTATGCGTAAATTGAGTGGGGCAGGCATGCTTTTGAACACACGCCCAGACAGGTCGTACTTGGAGCCGTGGCAAGGGCAGAAGAATCCGCCGGGCCAATCACTTCCCATGCCGCTGGCTTCACCCTTCTTCATTTTATCCACTGGCGAGCAGCCCAGATGGGTACATATCCCCACGGTCACCAGGAGATTGGGATGTTCGGCAGAGGAGCGGTTGGGATTCTTGCAAAACTCGGGTTGCTCCGAGCTGGCCGAGTCAGGATCGCTCAACAACGCGTTGTTTTTTCCCAGTTGGGCCAGCATTTCGGGAGTACGGTTTACAATCCAGACAGGCTGACCACGCCATTCCTGGGTCATCATCATTCCCGGTTCCACCTTGGAGACATCCACTTCCACCGGCGCACCGGCCGCCTTGGCGCGGGCGCTGGGCAACATACTCAAAATAAAGGGCGTTACCACCGCCGCAACTCCTGCCGCACCCACAACGGTGGTTGCTCCTACCAGGAATTTACGCCGCCCATGATCTGCCAGTGTTTCACTCATGATGTTTTACCTGTTTTTGGGCTATATTGTTGGTACAAATTGGGGATTCTAACAGAGCCCCAAAGCCAAAATTGTAAAAAAAGATCTTCACTTCTTTCCATAAACACGCCGATGTTGCGCTGCAACGTCTATCATAACCCTAATCTTTGAAAAAAATATTGATCTAATGCAAAAACTTTGGCTGATTTTTTCCCAAACCGTGACCATCTGCCTGGGATTATTGTTTGTGGTGGCCACATTCCGGCAGGACGCAATCCCTGGCACCCGCTCCCTGGGAACCGTCCATGAAGCTGTCCGGGACGATACCGCAACGCCCCCCGGCTCATTTCGAGAGGCGGCACGCAAGGCTACCCCCTCGGTGGTGAACATTTTTACCAGCAAGCAAGTGCATACACCGCACCCTCCCATCTTTCCCGACAACCCGGCACTGCGACGATTCTTTGGCAACAATCCGCCACCCGATACACAACAGCAGTCCAGCCTGGGCTCAGGGGTTATCGTTCTGGCACAAGGCTATATTCTCACCAACGATCACGTCATCGATGGGGCGCAGGAAATTCAGGTGGCGCTTTCTGACGGGCGCAATGTCAAGGCACAGATCGTGGGAGCCGACCCGGAAACCGATCTGGCTGTGCTCAAAGTCGACCTGCAGAACTTGCCCGCCATCACCTTCGGCCTATCCGAACAAGTTCGGGTGGGTGACATGGCACTTGCCATTGGCAACCCCTTTGGGGTAGGCGAGACCGTTACCTTGGGGATCATCAGTGCCTTGGGGCGCAGCAAACTGGGCATCAACACCTTTGAAAACTTCATTCAAACCGATGCAGCCATCAATCCGGGCAATTCCGGCGGCGCCCTGGTGGATGCTTCGGGCAATCTGATCGGAATCAATAGTGCCATCTACTCCAAAACCGGAGGCTCACAAGGGATCGGCTTTAGCATCCCGGTCAGCCTGGCCAAGTCCGTCATGGAAGAAATCATCAAAACCGGTGCTGTAACCCGGGGTTGGATTGGGGTGGAAGTACAGGATCTGACTCCGGAGCTGGCCGAATCTTTTCAGCTCTCAAAGCCTGACGGCGCGCTCATCTCGGGCATTCTCAAGGGAGGACCCGCAGAACGGGCCGGTGTGCGTCCGGGAGATGTTCTGGTACAGGTGGAAAACAAACCCATCCTGGACTCCCAGGAAATGCTGAATCGGATTTCCGCCCTCAAACCCGGGCAAACTGCGCATCTGCATGTGTTGCGTAACCACCAGACGCTGGAAATGAATGTCACCGTGGGAAAACGCCCCAAGGGGGCCATCAGGAATCTGGACGAGGAACCGGAGCAGTAACCGTTGGAGTTACTCTTGGCTGCACGCGGGTTGCCGCCAGAATACCCACCTCATAGAGCAGCCACAGAGGCAAAGCCAGCATGGTCTGGGACACGGCATCAGGCGGAGTGAACACGGCCCCCACCACAAATGCCCCCACAATCACGTAGCGTCGTGCAGCGCGTAATTGCCGGACGGTTATCACCCCCAGTTTCACCAACAGGACCACCGCCACAGGGGTTTCAAAAGCCAAACCAAAAGCCAGAAAGATGTTGATGACAAAACCCAGATACTTTTCGATGTCCGTCATCACCTCAACACCCTGCGGGGCCGTATTGGCAAAAAAACCGAACACAAAGGGAAAAACCGCAAAGTAGGCAAAGGCCATGCCAAAGTAAAACAAAGCGGTACTGGAAACAATGAGAGGAAGGGCCAGGCGCTTTTCGTGGGCATACAGCCCTGGCGCCACAAACCCCCAGATTTGGTACAACACGTAGGGTAGCGCCAGTAAAAAGGCCACCAACCCAGCCACCTTCATGGGCACAAAAAAGGGGGTCGTCACCTCGGTGGCAATCATGTGCCCACCCGCCGGCATCTTGCTCAGCAAGGGTAAGGCCAGCCAGGTATACAAGTGATTGGCAAAGGGGAGCAGGCATAAAAACACGGCCAGTACGGCCACCACAGCCCTAATCAGGCGCGTGCGCAACTCCAGCAGATGCCCGATGAACTCCTGAATGGCACCGTTTTCTTCGTTCACGAGGCAGGGTTCTCCAGGTGGGCGCTATCAGTCGCTGCGGACACTGGCTTGCCCGAAGAAGTCATGGATACGCTGCGTCGCGGTGTGCCCCGCACACTGAAAGGGTCGCCCCCAAAAGGCGTATGGTCCGCAGCAGAGGCGTTTGAGGGAGCGTTGGAAAGCCCTGGGGCCGAGATTGAGGCCAACGGAACAGGATTGGAGGGGAGGGTAGAAAAACCGGGAACGAGTTCCGGGGCCATGGCCGAAGCCGCGTTGCTTTCTGTGGACAGGGCCGGGGCATTGAGCACAGATTGCACTTCGGTACCAGCATGCGTCACTTGCTGCTGCACCTCGCGCGCAGCCTCATTCATGCGCTGTTGCAAGCCTTTCAATTCCGACTGCTGGATTTCATTTTCGATTTCCGCCTTTACGGAATTAGCGTAACGACGAAAGCGTCCAAACAATACGCCCGCAGCACGTGCCACTTTGGGTAATCGCTCGGGACCAATGGCAATCAGGGCCACCAACCCCACCAAGCCAATTTCAGAAACGCTAAAATCCAGCATGAATCGGCAACAGCATCCCTGTCCTCAGGACTGGGATTTCTCTCGCACACTCACCTCGGGCGCTGGCATGGCGGTTTTCTGTTCCAGCGGTTTGGCCTCTTCCACCTTGGCCTCGGAACCCGAAGTCCCTGCGCCACTGCCAGATGATCCGGCCATCCCTTCCTTGAATCCTTTTACCGCCCCACCCAGATCAGCACCGATATTACGCAACTTTTTAGTGCCAAATACCAGCACCACAATCAAGAGAATCAAAAGCAAGTGTTGAATCGTGAACAGGTCACCCATGGTGGTCTCCTTCCCTATGCGCCCATTGCGTGCGGATTAGTTATTTGCTCGTTTGTAGCGGGGGCAAGACCCCACCGCCCAGAATATGGACATGCAGATGATAAACTTCCTGGCCACCTCCGCGCCCGGTATTGATCACGGTACGAAACCCGTGCTGCAAACCTGCCTGATGGGCTAACCGCGGTGCCTGCAGCAATATCTTTCCCAACAGCGCCTGATCCTCTGCCTGGCACTGGGCCAGGGAGTCCAGGTGCTTTTTGGGTATGATCATGAAATGCACCGGTGCGGCTGGACGAATATCGTGAAAAGCCAAAAGCTCTTCATCCTCGTAAATCTTCTGGCAAGGAATTTGGCCTTGCACGATTTTGCAGAAAATACAATCGGTCATCATCGGTTCCTCAGCGCCGTGCGGCCTTTTCTTCAATGCCAGAGATTCCTTCACGCCGAGCCAGTTCCATCAGGACATCGCGTGAGGACAATCCAAAATGGGCCAACAGGACCAAGGTATGGAACCAGAGATCAGCGCTTTCCCGAACGATGTGTAGTCTATCACCGTCCTTGGCAGCCAAAGCGGTTTCCAGGGCTTCCTCTCCCACCTTGCGAGCCATGGCATCCACACCCTTATGGTAGAGCGCAGCCACGTAAGAGCTTTCCGGGCTCGCACCTTTGCGCCCCAGAAGCGTTTGGTCCAGTCGTTGCAGAATATCGGTCGAACTAGTCATGATCCTTTTGTGTTGCATAAATGATTTGTGGTGTTTTGATGACGGGGTCTACTTCTACCCACTCATCTTGCACCAAACGCCTGAAAAAACAATGGGCACGCCCCGTATGGCAAGCAATACCACCCGTTTGATGAACTTGCAGCAACAGCACATCCCCATCACAATCCAGACGGATTTCCTGGACTTGCTGCCCATGTCCGGACTCTTCGCCCTTTACCCACAAACGTCCCCGGGAGCGAGACCAGTAAGTTGCCTGCCCTGTTTGCCTGGTTAAGCTCAGGGCCTCACGGTTCATCCAGGCCATCATCAGGATTTGACCAGTGCCTGCCTCTTGGGCAATGGCGGGGACCAGACCCTGTTCGTCCCATTTCACCAGATCCAGCCAGTGCGTCATCATAGCCGAACCTCGATCCCTTGCGCGCACATCAAATCTTTGGCCTGACGAACCGTATATTCTCCATAGTGAAAAATACTGGCGGCCAAAACAGCATCCGCCCCCCCCTGGAGGATGCCATCGCATAGATGCTGCAAGGACCCCACACCACCACTGGCAATAACCGGTACGCCGACGGCGTCCGTCACCGCACGCGTCAACGCCAGATCAAAGCCTTCCCGGGTTCCGTCCCGATCCATGCTGGTCAGCAGAATTTCACCCGCCCCCAACTCGGCGCAGCGCACCGCCCAAGCGACTGCATCCAGTCCCGTGGCATGGCGCCCGCCATGGGTAAACACCTCCCAGCCCGAAACCGTCGCGGAACGCTTGGCATCGATGGCCACCACGATGCATTGTGACCCAAAATGCTGGGCCGCTTCCGCCACCAATTCTGGACGATTGACCGCTGCCGTATTGATGCTGATCTTGTCGGCCCCGGCGTTCAGTAAGCGCCGGACATCCTTCACTTCGCGCACCCCCCCGCCCACGGTCAGCGGGATAAAAACCTGTGCCGAAACCGCCTCGATGATGGGCAAAATCAAATCACGGTCATCCGAGCTGGCCGTAATGTCCAAAAACGTGACCTCGTCAGCGCCTTGTTCGTCATAACGACGTGCCACTTCCACCGGGTCACCCGCATCACGCAATCCCACGAAGTTGATCCCTTTGACCACACGTCCGGCATTCACATCCAGACAAGGAATGATGCGCTTGGCCAGGCCCACGTTCAGGCACCAGCGTTTCGTTCGGCCGACAACTTGAGCGCCAATTGATTGGCCTCGGCAAAGTTCAGCGTCCCTTCGTAAATGGCGCGGCCTGTGATGGCCCCAAGTATGCCTTCATCCTGGGCGGCACACAGCGCCCGGATATCTTCCAGTCCATTGATCCCCCCACTGGCAATGACCGGCACCGTCAGGGCCCGGGCCAAAGCCACGGTGGCCTCGATGTTCACGCCCACCATCATGCCATCCCGGCCGATATCTGTATAAATGACCGCTTCCACCCCGTAGCCCTGAAAACGCCGCGCCAAATCAATCACCTCATGCCCCGTGAGCTTGGACCAACCATCCACCGCCACTTTTCCCTCTTTGGCATCCAGCCCTACCATGATATGCCCGGGAAAAGCGTCACAGGCCTCATGCAAAAACCCAGGGTTTTTCACGGCGGCAGTCCCGATGATGACTTCCGATACGCCACTGTCCAGATACCGTTCGATGATATCCAGCGTACGAATCCCCCCCCCCAGTTGAATGGGAATGGCGCCGTTGATCTCGTCGACAATCTCTTGCATGGCACGCTCGTTCACTGGTTTTCCTGAAAAAGCGCCATTCAGATCCACCAAGTGGATCCGCTGCGCACCCTGATTCAGCCAATGTCGAGCCATTTGCGCAGGGTCTTCCGAAAACACCGTCGCATCTTCCATCAGTCCCTGGCGCAGACGCACACAACGACCATCCTTGAGATCAATAGCGGGAATCAACATCATGATGGGAATACCTAAGGGTTCCAATGAACAAAATTAGCCAATAGCGCCAGCCCGGATGCCGCGCTCTTTTCGGGATGAAATTGAACCGCAAACAGATTGTCCTGGGCTACGGCACAGGTGAAGACAAAGGGATAGCGACTGGTCGCCGCGGCCAGTTGTGAGGCATGTTCCTGCACAAAGTAGCTATGCACGAAATAAAACCTGGTCCCGCCAGGAATTCCCCGCCAAAGCACATGATCCTGACAAGGCTCTACTTCGTTCCAACCCATGTGCGGGACCTTCAATCGGGCACCATCCGCAGCAAACATGTGCTGTGCCGGAAAACGGCGGACTTGCCCGGAAAGCAGACCCAATCCGGCACAAGGTCCTTCTTCCGAGGCGTCAAACAACATCTGCAAACCAATGCACAAACCCAGAAACGGCTTGTTGCGAGCCGCTTCCAGGAGTGGTTCGCGCAAGTGGTGCTGCTCGAGGGCGCGCATACAATCGGGCATGGCCCCTTGTCCCGGAAAGACCACGCGCTGCGCGCGGCGGATCTGGTCTGGATCGGCCGTAATCTTGACCTGGTCCTGGGGCGCCACAACCTCTAACGCCTTGGCCACAGAACGCAGGTTTCCCATGCCGTAGTCTACAACGGCGATCAGTGCCACGCCCACCCCCAATCCGTCACAGCGATCCTTTGGTAGAAGGCATCCTGTCGCTTGCACGAGGATCGCGTTCAACCGCGGCACGCAACGCCCTGCCAAAAGCCTTGAAGACGGTTTCGGCCTGGTGATGCGCATTGCGCCCCTTGAGATTGTCTACATGTACCGTGATACCCGCATGATTGACGAATCCCTGAAAAAATTCCTGCAGCAAATCCACGTCGAAATCACCAATGCGCGCCCGAGTAAAGGGCACTTGAAAATATAAGCCCGGACGTCCCGACAAATCCAGCACCACACGTGTCAGTGATTCGTCCAGAGGAATGCAGGCATGGCCATAGCGCACCAGACCCCTTTTATCCCCTACGGCCTGCGCCAAGGCCTGCCCCAGGCAAATGCCCACGTCCTCCACACTATGGTGGGCGTCGATGTGCAGGTCGCCGGTTGCGTGCACCTTCAAATCCACGAGTCCGTGCCGCGCCACCTGATCGAGCATATGATCGAGAAACGGCACCCCCGTGTCCAGAGTGGACTGACCGGTGCCATCCAGATCAAGCTCGACAGTGATGCGAGTTTCCAGGGTGTTGCGCGAAATCTGCGCTGAACGCATTGGGAAGTACCTGTGCGGTTTGAGAATTCAAACGTGTGAAGTTAGTCGGAGCAGACCGTTTGTTCCAGCACGCTCTGGAATGCCGCCAGAAACTGCTGATTTTCTTCAGGGGAGCCTACCGTCACGCGCAGACAATCCGCCAGAAGGGCATGCGCTTTCCCCAAATTCTTGATTAATATACCACGATGGCGCAGGCCGTCAAAGATACGCGCCGCTCCTGCCACGCGCAGCAGCAGAAAATTGGCCTCACTGGGAAAAACCGTCACCCCCTGAAGGGAGGACAATTGGGTGCGCAACACTTCCCGTTGCTGTCGGATGCACGCTGTTTGCTCCTGCAATACCGACAAACGGCTCAACAGGTAGCTGGCAACAGCCTGATCCGGAACGGAAATGTTATAAGGCAAGCGGACTTTTTCCAACTGATCGAGCAACTCCCGTGGACCTGCCAAAAACCCCAGACGGATCCCGGCCAACCCCAACTTCGAGAGTGTACGCATCACCAGCAAGTTGGGATAACTGAGTAATTCCGGCAGAAATGATTCGTCCGTAAAGGGAAAGTAGGCTTCATCCACTACCACCAAACCAGAGGATTGGTGCAATACCTTGCGCAGCAGGGAGGCGTCAAAACAGTTCCCCGTGGGATTATTGGGATAAGCCAAAAAAATAACCGCAGGCTGATGGTACTCAATGGCCTGCAACAGGGGTTTCTCGTCCAGTTGGAACTGGGGGTCGAGAGGAACCCCCACATAGTCCATGCCCACGAAGGTCGCCACCATGCGGAACATCACAAAGGAGGGTTCTACTCCCAGCATCACGGCGCCCGGTTGGGCGGTGGCCATGGCGATCATCTGAATGATTTCGTCGGAGCCATTTCCCAGCAACAGGCCCGCTTGATGTGGCACACCCATGTGCTGATACAACAACTCTCGCAAGCGTTCGGGGCGGGACTCTGGATAGCGGTTGAACGCCAGTCGCGACAGGATCTGCGCCAATTCCTGCTGCAACGGGGCAGGAAGAGGATATGGGTTTTCCATGGCATCCAGTTTGAGCATCCCTTGGGAGTCAGGAACCTCGTAGGCCCCCAAGGCCTGAATCTGCGGCCTGATCACGCCAGGATTCATCGATGCTCCAGGCGCATGGCGGCCGAGCAGGCATGCGCCTGCAAACCTTCCTGCTCTGCCAGGTCGCGGGCAATTCGACCCAGCGTCTGCGCTCCTGCGGCAGAAACCTGAATCAGGCTGGAACGTTTCTGGAAATCGTACACCCCCAGGGGAGATGCGAAACGAGCAGTCCTACCCGTGGGTAACACGTGATTGGGGCCGGCACAGTAATCCCCCAAGGCTTCAGAACTGTAGGCCCCCACAAAAATGGCTCCGGCATGACGCAGCAATGGTAGCCAGCGTTCTGGATGCAAGACCGAGAGTTCCAGATGTTCTGGCGCTATCTGGTTGGAGAGTTGGCAGGCTTCTTCCAGATCCCGCACCTGAATGAGAGCACCGCGACTTTCCAGGGAGGACTGAATGACTGCCTGACGCGGCATGCGGGATAACTGCTGATGCATGGCTGCCGCCACCTGATCCAGATACTCTCCATCGGGGCTCAACACAAGGGATTGGGCCAATTCGTCATGTTCGGCCTGGGAAAACAGATCCATGGCAATCCACTCGGGAGACGTGCTGCCATCTGCAATCACCAGGATTTCCGAGGGGCCTGCCACCATGTCGATTCCCACGACGCCAAACACGCGCCGTTTGGCCGCTGCCACATAGGTATTGCCCGGACCCACAATCTTGTCCACCGCCGGAATGGTTGCTGTGCCATAGGCCAGGGCAGCAATGGCTTGTGCTCCACCGATGGTAAATACCCGCGTTACCCCACCCAGAGCCGCTGCAGCCAGTACCAGTTCATTGCGCACACCCTCTGGTGTGGGAACCACCATGATGATTTCCTGTACTCCCGCTACAGCCGCAGGAATCGCATTCATCAGTACCGAAGAGGGGTACACGGCTTTGCCGCCAGGCACGTACAAGCCCACACGATCCAGGGGCGATAGGCGCTGTCCCAAAACTGTGCCATCCGCCTCGGTATAGCTCCAACTGTCACTTTTCTGCCGCTCATGGAACAAACGGATCCGTTGCGCGGCAGTTTCCAGAGCCCTTCGCACAGCGTCGGGAAGAGCCTCCAGGCTCTGGTGCAAGTCAGATTGGGTCAGCTCCAGAAGTGCTGGTTGCGCTACATCCAACCGATCGAATTGGCGGGTGTAATCCAAAAGCGCTTGATCACCCCGCATACGCACCTGCGCGATGATGTCCGCCACCACCTGATCCACAGCCGGATCCTGCGCGCTTTCAAAGGCGGTTAGGTGCGCCAGTGTGGCCGCGAAATCGGGGGCCGCGGAATGCAATCGCCTCAGTTTCATCATCCTGGTTGCCTTGTATTCGTTCGACCCCTCATGGCGGCCGCAACGCCTGTTGAAAACGCATCGAGAAGAGGCGCCATGCGGGCACGATTGAGTTTCCAGGCCGCCACATTGAGTATCAGGCGGGCGCTGATCGCCGTAATTTCTTCCACCGCTTCCAGATGATTGGCCTTCAGTGTATTGCCGCTGCTGACCAAATCCACGATGACATCAGCCAGACCCGTCAAGGGGGCAAGTTCCATGGATCCATACAATTTGATGAGATCCACATGCACGCCTTTGAGCGCGAAGTGATCGCGCGCGCTACTGGCATATTTGGTCGCCACCCGCAACCTCGCACCACGTTGAATCGCCTTGGCATAATCGAAACCCTGAGGAACCGCCACCATCAACCGACAGCGGGCAATGCCCAGATCTAGCGGTTGATAAAGCCCCTCCCCACCATGCTCCAGCAAGACATCTTTACCAGCCACCCCCATGTCGGCTGCCCCGTATTGAACGTACGTGGGAACATCGGAGGCACGCACGATCACCAATCGGACATCAGGACGATTGGTGGGCAGAATGAGCTGGCGCGAACTTTCCGGATCTGCCAACGCAGTGATGCCCGCTTCCTGGAGCAAGGGCAGGGTATCTTCAAAAATGCGGCCTTTGGACAGGGCCAACGTGATGCCTTGAAAAGGAGAAAGCGTCATCAAGAATCCTCCCGGCTATGGCGGCGAATATGGGCACCCAACTGCGAGAGCTTCTGCTCGATCTTTTCGTACCCCCGATCCAGATGGTAAATGCGATCCACGATGGTTTCCCCACGCGCAATCAGCCCTGCAATGACCAAACTCGCAGAAGCCCGCAAATCTGTAGCCATGACCGTGGCTCCCTGTAATCGGTTCACGCCGCGAATGATGGCCGCATTGCCTTCCACTTCGATATTGGCCCCCAGGCGTCGCAGCTCTTGCACATGCATGAAGCGATTTTCAAAGATGGTTTCAGTGATCACCGTTGTCCCTTGCGCCACGGCATTCATGGCCATGAATTGCGCCTGCATATCGGTGGGGAAAGCCGGGTAGGGAGCGGTCCGCAAGCTCACCCCATGATTAGGGCCGCGCATACGCAGATGGATTTGGCCGGCACTGCAGGTTACCTGTGCATTGGCCTCAGTCAGCTTATCCAGCACGGCATCCATACTGCCTGGTTGCACTCCCAGCAAGCGCACGTCACCCCCCGTTGCCGCAGCGGCCACCAGAAAGGTTCCAGTTTCGATGCGATCAGGCATGACACGATACTGTGCACCCTGCAGGGCTTGTACTCCCTCGATGGTGATCACGTCGGTGCCATGCCCCCGGATACGGGCCCCCATGGCGTTCAAACAATGAGCCAGATCTGCCACTTCGGGTTCCCGCGCAGCATTTTCCAGCACCGTGACCCCGTCCGCCAGCGTTGCAGCCATCATCAGGTTTTCCGTACCGGTTACCGTTACGGTATCCATGAAAATTCGTGCACCCTTCAGGCGTTTTGCCTCGGCGACGATATCTCCGTGCGCAATTTCGATGCGTGCCCCCATGGCCTGCAGTCCTTTGATATGCAGATCGACAGGGCGCTCGCCAATGGCACACCCCCCCGGCAAGGAAACGCGAGCCTGGCCAAAACGGGCCAACAAAGGCCCCAGAACCAGGATGGAAGCGCGCATGGTTTTCACCAAATCGTAAGGTGCCACGGTTTGGTGCACGCCCTCTGCACTGAGCCGCACCCGATGTTGGGTGCGTTCGGTGTCAACACCCATGTTGCGC
The DNA here is from genome assembly GCA_027449685.1 of Ferrovaceae bacterium. Classification (GTDB taxonomy): domain Bacteria; phylum Pseudomonadota; class Gammaproteobacteria; order Burkholderiales; family Ferrovaceae; genus JAJZHV01. The sequence continues at coordinate 22,752 of DAIDLC010000002.1, forward strand.
AACAAACGCAGCAGCGTGGAAACATCCCGCAAATCGGGTACATTGTCCAGTGTCAGGGGATGAGCCGTCAGCAAACTGGCGCATAACACCGGCAAGGCCGCGTTTTTTGCACCCGACACCTCGACCTCGCCCGAGAGCGCCCCTCCCTCGGAGATGATCAATTGATCCACGATTCAGACAATCCTCAGGAGCGTTGCAGTTCGGCCCACTGTTGGGGCGTGAGCGTGCGCATGGAAAGCGCATGAATTTCGGAACGCATTCTGTCGCCCAATGCCTGGTACACCAACTGATGCTGGGCCACGCGGGACTTTCCCGCAAACAGATGACTGACGATCAGTGCCTCGAAATGGTGTCCATCTCCACTCACCTCCACCTTTTCGCAGGCCATGCCCGATTGGATGTAACGCTCGATATCTTGCGGAATAACCATGATGAAAGCTCTCTCGTTGAGGTCAGGTACGCAAACGCCAACCGCTGCGCAACACCGCCAAGGTCGTCCATGATAAAGCCAAACCTGTACTTCCCACAACGAACAGAGAGGCCCAGGGGGAGACGTCTGCAACGCCCAACAGACCATAGCGGAAGCCATCGATGGCATAAAAAAACGGATTGAATCGAGTCATTTGCGCCCAAAAAGGAGGCAAGGCGTGAAGGGAGTAAAAAGCCCCAGAAAGAAAGGTCAAGGGCAGAATGACGAAGTTTTGCCACACGGCCATCTGATCGAATTTTTCCGCCCAAATTCCCGCCAGTATCCCCAATGACCCGGCCATGATGGTTGCGAGCAGCGTGAAAGCCAACAGCCAGAAAACATGCATCAGCGGCAATTCAAAGAAAAACCAGGCCGTGAGCCAAACCACACTCCCTACCAACACCCCCCTGACCACAGCCGCCAGCACATAGGCCCAATAGAATTCCCAGGTCGACAAAGGGGTTAGCAGGATAAACACCAAATTTCCCGTCACCTTGGATTGCACCAGACTGGAGGAGGTATTGGCAAAGGCATTCTGCAACATGGACATCATGACCAAACCCGGAATCAGAAACGCGCCGTAGGTCACACCGGGATAAATGGTGGGACGTCCTGCCATGACCTGAGCGAAGACCAACAGGTATAACAGGGTCGAGATCAGTGGGGCCAAAATCGTCTGAAACCAGACCTTCCAGAACCGCAGGATTTCCTTGAACAATAGGGTGCGAAAGCCCTGCATGATCATTGATCTCCCTGGGATCCATGCTGGTGCATGATCGACACGAACACCTCCTCCAGACTCTCCGATTGGTAAGACTGAAGCAAATGGCGGATTTCGTCCATGGCCACAATCTGGCCTTGTTTCAGAATAGCCACATGCCGGCACAGCGCCTCCGCTTCGTCCAGATAATGGGTGGTCAGCAGGATCGTGTGCCCTTCCTTCTGATTGAGACGCTGAATGAACTTCCATAAACTTTGACGCAATTCCACATCCACGCCAGCGGTCGGTTCATCCAGAACGATTACGGGGGGGCGGTGTACCAGGGCCTGAGCGATCAACACCCGGCGTTTCATGCCTCCCGAGAGGGCACGCATGTTGGCCTCAGCCTTGTCGGCCAGTTGCAGATTGAACAGGATATCATCGATCCAATCGTCATTATGTCGCAGACCAAAATAACCGGACTGTATTCTCAGGGTTTCGCGCACCGTAAAAAAAGGATCGAATACCAATTCCTGGGGAACCACTCCCACGCTGCGCCGGGCAGCACGGTAGTCCTTGAGGACATCATGCCCCATAACCCGCAGCACTCCCGAGTCCGGCCTGGACAAACCAGCCAAGGCATTGATGAGCGTTGTTTTCCCCGCACCGTTGGGACCCAGCAGGGCAAAGAAATCCCCCTGAGGGACCAGAAGGCTAACGCCCTTGAGCGCCTGCATGGTGCCAAAAGATTTGCGCAGATCCCGAATTTCGATGGCAGGTTCCATCAAGAATCTCTATGCCTCAACCCCGGAATTCTCTTGCAGCAAAAACGTGACACCATAGAGTTCGGCCAGTACCCGAAGATTGTCCGGAACATGCACGAAATGCACCTGACTGCCGGCCGACTCGGCATCGCGGCGCCACTGCAACATCAACGCCAGAGCAGAGGAATCGATATCGGTGACCTCCGAAAAATCCACCACACTGCGCGCCTGGGAAAAGGAGGGCACACTGGTTTGCAGCAAGGTTGTAACCGTGTCAATGCGAACGGGTCCCGACAAACGCAGGACGTGAGCTTCTGCGGGGCTCATTTGGCTTCAGCGGCCTTGCGCTTTTGCTCTAGCGCCTGGATCAGGCCATCGATTCCGTTACGCCGTACGATATCGGAAAACTCGCCCCGGTAATTGGTGACCAGACTGACTCCATCCACCTTGATGTCATAGACTTTCCAGTCACTTCCCAGCTGTTCCATGCTGTAGTCGATAGGAATGTTTTGCCCGCCAGAGGGCACCAGTAGCGTATGTACCACGGCCTCCTTGTCCGCAGCCTGAACTTCGGAGCCTTTTACCTGAAGCGTCTGATCCTTGTACTGCGACAAGGAACTGGAATAGGTGCGTACCAACAAGTCCTTGAAGTCCTCGGTGATCTGCTTTTGCTGTTCACCGGAGGCCTGGTTCCAGTTGCGTCCCATGGCCAGGCGCGTCATGCGGGTAAAGTCGAAATGGGGCAACACCTTTTGATTGATCAAGGCATAGGCCTTGTTGCGATCCCCGGCCTGAATGCTTTTGTCTGCCTTGACGGTAGCAATGACTTCGTCTGCCGTTTGGCGAATGACCGCCTCAGGGGTCGATTCCGCGCCCCACAGCACGCAGGACAGCAGCACTCCACCAAAAAACAACCCAGTCCGCAAAACGCGCTTCATCTCAACCATCATTTTTCCGCTCCCTTCGCCGTGTTCCCGTCCTGTGCCTTGTTAAACAGGAACTGACCAATCAGTCGTTCCAATACCATCGCCCCTTGGGCCAATTTGATTTCATCGCCATTTTTCAGCATCTTGTCGTCACCCCCTGCATCCAGACCAATGTATTGCTCCCCCAATATTCCCGAAGTGAGCACAGAAGCCGAGGTGTCGGTGGGAAAATGATATTGCTCATCGATGCTCATGCGGACCTCAGCGTTGTAATGCACCGCATCGAAATGAATCGAGGAGACGCGACCCACCAAAACACCGGCACTGCGCACCGGCGCCCGCTCCTTGAGTTGTCCGATATTGTCGAAATGGGCGCTTACCGAATAAGTTTTCCCACTGGAGCCAAAGGACAAATTTCCCACCTTGAAGGCCAACATGAGAAAAGCCATAAAACCCAACAATACAAAAAAGCCTACCCATAAGTTCAATGTGCTGCGTTCCATCAGTTCCACCCTTTCAGCATAAAAGCAGTCAGTAACAGATCGAGGGCCAGTATGGCCAGGGAAGAGGTCACCACGGTTCGCGTTGTGGCGCCGGACACGCCCTCCGCCGTGGGAGGAGCTTCATACCCTTCAAACGTTGCAATCGCCGAAACCGCTACACCAAATACCAGACTTTTGATGATGCCATTGACCACATCCTGTCTAAAATCTACCGCAGCCTGCATTTGTGACCAGAAGGCGCCATTGTCCACCCCAATGAGTACCACAGCCACGACGAAGCCGCCAAAAATCCCCATGCCGCTAAACAGCAAGGCAAGCAGCGGCATGGAGAGCACCCCGCCCCAAAAACGCGGAGCCACCACACGAGCAACCGGGTTGACGGCCATCATTTCCATGGCGGACAGTTGTTCGGTTGCCTTCATCAAACCAATTTCTGCGGTAATGGCCGAGCCTGCCCGACTGGCAAAAAGCAAGGCCGATACCACAGGCCCCATTTCACGCACCAGAGCCAATGCCACCAGGACCCCCACGCTCTCCTCAGAGCCATATTTCTGCAAGGTTTCGTGACCCTGCAAACCCAATACCATGCCCACAAACAACCCGGAAACCAGGATGATGATGAGGGACTGCACGCCCGCATAGTAGACTTCGCGGACAATCAAACTGGGGCGCTTGAAAGGGGTGGCGGAATGGACCAGAATCAACGCGAGAAATGTCACCGTGGCCCCAATGCGCTCCACAATTTTGAGCGTACGATCACCCACCACGCGCACGGCCTTCAGAACAGAATCAACCATCATGCAGGCCGTCCCGCCAGGCCGAAATCTGGTTGAATGGGTTGGGCCGGATAATGAAACGGCATGGGGCCGTCCGATTCACCCCACACAAATTGATGGACAAACGGCAGTGTGGAGGCGCGAATCTGATCTGGCGTACCCTCCGCCAGAATGACACCTTCCGCCACAAAATAAACATAGTCGACAATTTTCAAAGACTCCTGAATATCATGAGTCACCAGCACAGAGGTCGCACCAAGCGCATCGTTCAAACGCCTGATCAACTGTCCGATAACCCCGAGAGAAATGGGATCGAGCCCGGCAAAGGGTTCGTCATACAGAATCAGGCTCGGATCCAGTGCCGTGGCGCGGGCCAAAGCCACCCGACGCGCCATGCCGCCGGAGAGTTCGGAGGGCATCAGGGTATTCACCCCACGCAACCCTACGGCATTCAGTTTTAACAAGGTCAAGTCGCGAATCATGGATTCGGACAAATCCGTATGTTCGCGCATCTGAAAAGCCACATTGTCAAACACGGACAGATCGGTGAACAAGGCTCCAAACTGAAACAGCATGCCCAGTTTACGACGCAAACGGTAAAGTCCCTGTCGGTCCAGGTGGTTCAGATGTTCTCCTGCCACCATCATCCGCCCCTCTCGGGCTTGCAACTGCCCCCCCATGAGGCGCAGGAGCGTCGTTTTCCCGCAACCACTCAACCCCATGATCGCCACCAGACTGCCACGGGGAATCCGCATGTTGATGCCCTTGAGGACCAGGCGCTGTCCGTATCCAAAATTGAGGTTTGAAATTTCCACCAGGTTTTCCACGGGGGCTGACCTTCAGTTTCTTGAACATAGCGGAACATTCTAACCTACGCTTTGGCCCCCGACCAAATCTAGCCTTGTAACAAACGGGTTTCGGCGCGCGCCAAAGAGTCTGGCAGTCCCAACAGAACGATGACATCCATGGCAGCAAGGGCCATGTCCGGTGTAGGGCGCAGACCCCGTATTCCATGCCGTCGGATGGCCGTGACCTCGACCCCCAAGCCATCCAGATCCAGATCCCGGAGTTGCCTGCCATTGGCATAAGCCCCCTCGCCCATGACGATGGAGTGCAGTCGGGGCTGATTCTGCTCGGCATGTTCCGTGCTGTCATCGGTCATGCCCCGAAAAAATCCTCGCATGAGATGATAGCGTTCGGAACGTACCTGTCGAATTCGTTTGAGCACGCGGGCCAGAGGTACTCCCAACTCCAGCATGGCGTGCGAGGCCAACATCAGGGAGCCCTCCAGGATTTCCGGTACCACTTCAGCGGCGCCAGCGTCCTTGAGTTGATCCAGGTCCATGTCATCATAGGTGCGTACAATGACGGGCAATCCGGGCTCCATTTCCCGCACCTGACTGATGATGGCCAGGGAAGCGTGCGTATCTGCAAAAGTGACGACCACGGCTGCGGCCCGGTGCAGTCCGGCAGCGATCAACACCTCGCTGCGCACCGCATCACCGAACACCACAGAATCTCCCGCGGTGGCTGCAGCACGGACTCGTTGCGGGTCCATATCCAGTGCAATGACAGACAACCCCTCCTGTTCCAAAAACCTGGACAAATTTTGCCCGCTGCGCCCGTAACCGCAAACAATGACATGACGTTGCACGCCATAACTGCGCGCCGATAACTCATGCAGCGCCAGGGAGCGCAAGGTCCATTCGCTGGCACAACAGTAGAGGACGATACGATCGCTCATCATCATGATCAATGGCGACAAGAGCATGGAAATCAGCATGGCCGCCAAAACGATCTGCAGTACCGACTCTGGCAAGAGCTTCAACCCCTCTGCCTGGGCCAGCAATACAAACCCGAATTCACCTGCAGGTGCCACGGCCAGTGCCGTTCGTAAAGCCACCGAATCCACATCCCGGAACCAACGGCCCAATGCAAACACGATGATGAGCTTGAATCCCAGCAATGCCAGTAGCGTTGCGATTACCCAGGGCAATTGCGCCAGAACCACCGACAGATCGAGCAAGGTCCCGATCGTAATGAAAAACAGGCCCAGCAATACATCCCGAAACGGCTTGATATAGTCTTCCACCTGATAGCGGTAATCCGTCTCGGCCAGCAGCACACCAGAAATGAAGGCGCCCAAGGCCAGAGACAACCCGGCGCGTTGGGTTACCCAGGCCATGAACAAGGTGACCAGGAGTACATTGAGAATAAATACTTCCGAGGTTTTCTGTTGTGCCACCCAATGAAACCAGCGGTTCATCCAACGTTTTCCAAACCCCAGCAATAACGCCAGAGCCAAGACGGCCTTGAGCCCCGCCAGAAGCAGCGTATGGCCCAGCGCACCTTGCCCCTGCGCCAGGGCCGGGATCAATACCAGCAAGGGGACAACGGCCAGATCCTGAAACAGCATGATGCCCATGATGCGTTGGCCATGGGTGGATTTGAGTTCCAGGCGTTCCGAAAGCAGGCGCGAGATGATGGCCGTGGAAGAGAGGGCAAGCGCTCCGGCCAGAGCCACGCTGCCTTGCCAGGCAATCCCTAGCGCCAAGGACAGCAGCAAACCCAGGCCCAAGGTGAGCAGCATCTGGGCCCCACCCAAGCCAAAGACCGTCCGTCGCATGGCCATCAGTTGCGCCAGGCTGAATTCCAGACCCACGGTAAACATCAAGAAGATTACCCCGAATTCGGCCAATCCCTGAGTGGCCGTATCCGGTGGGATCAAACCCGTAGCGTGGGGCCCAATCACAATGCCGGCCAGCAAGTACCCGAGCATGGCAGGCAAACCCAGCCTGCGAAACAGGGTCACCCCCAAAGAGGCTGATAAAAGAAGAATGAGAACCAGTTCAAGCGTAGCCATCATGCCCTCAAGTATAATTCGAACCCATGACTTCCAAGATGACAATTCCCCATGGATAATACCGCCCTGCTTCAATTGGCACGAGAAGTACTCGAATTGGAGTCCGAGGCCATCCTGGCCTGCGCCCAACGCCTGGACGACTCGTTTGTGGCCGCCCACCATCTGCTGCTTTCCTGCAAAGGCCGGATCGTGGTCAGCGGCATGGGCAAATCCGGACATGTGGGCAACAAAATCGCTTCCACGCTGGCCAGCACTGGCACCCCGGCATTCTTCATGCATCCCGCCGAGGCCAGCCATGGTGACCTGGGCATGATCGTCAGCGAAGACGTCCTGATCGCCTTGTCCAACTCCGGAGAAAGCGACGAATTACTCACCTTTGTGCCACTCTTGAAGCGCCGTGGAACCCGCATTCTGGCCTTGACCGGAAACCCCCGTTCGCGCCTGGCACGGTTGGCAGATGTGCACCTGGACAGCTCGGTAGCACGCGAAGCCTGCCCCCTCAACCTGGCCCCCACTTCCAGTACCACGGTTACTTTGGCTCTGGGAGATGCCCTGGCAGTCACTCTGCTGCAAGCGCGCGGGTTTTCTGTCGCGGATTTTGCCCGCACACACCCCGGTGGATCCTTGGGCAAACGATTGTTGTTGACCGTCAAGGACGTCATGCACCAGGGTGAGCAGGTTCCCAAAGTCCATCTGGAAGCCAGCGTGGCCCAGGCTTTGGCCGAAATGTCCTCCAAAGCACTGGGCATGACTGCCGTAGTCGATGGTCAAGGAACGTTGCACGGGGTGTTCACCGACGGGGATTTACGCCGAGCACTGGAGCAAGGCCTAACCTCCATCACCACCATTCCGGTGCGAACGCTCATGACGGCACACCCCATCACCACTACTCCTGATGTATTGGCCTCCGAGGCGGCCATATTGATGCAACAACGGAAAATTTTTGGACTGTTTGTGATCGACGCCACCAGAACCCTGCAAGGCGCCTTCAACATGCATGACCTGCTGCGCACCGGCATTGTCTGAAGGCGCCCCATCCCTCATGTTCCGGATCATGCATAGCCTGGAAACCTGGAGTCCCTTGCTGGTAGTGTTGTTGCTGGCGATGGTGACCACCTGGTTGTGGCGGGTCGTGGAAACCAACTTTACCCCCGGTTCGCACGCAATCGCCCATGACCCCGATCTCATCATGCAAACTTTTACGGCGCGTCAATTGGGAGACACAGGGCAGATCCGTTACACGCTACGTGCAAAAAAAATGATACATTATCCTGATGATGACACTTCACACTTTGATGATGTGACATTTGCCTCGCTGGAGCCCGATGCCCCCACCTTGACGGTTCGCTCCGATCATGCCGTTCGATCCGAGAAAAAGGACGAGGTCATCTTTACCGGAAACGTCGTGGTAACCCGCAATGCCACGCAAGACCAACCCTTGACCGTCATCAGGACTTCGGTGCTCACGGTTTACCCGCGTCGTGGTATAGGCAAAACCGACCAGCCGGTGTCTGTGGATTATGGAAAAGATACGCTCACGGCAACCGGCATGATCGTCAACAGCAAAACCAGAATGGCAGAGTTTACCCGTGCAAAACTTACCCATATTCCGCCAGTTCATCCCTGAATTTCTTTTTCTCATGACCGCTACGCTGGCCATGCCGGCTTTTGCCGATCATGCCGACCGTACCCAGCCCGTGCACATCGAAGCCGACAAGATGACCGCCGATGACAAACATAAAAACACCTTGTTTGAAGGCACGGTCATTCTGACCCAGGGAACGATTCGACTGACTGCAGACCACATGACCGTGCGCGAAGACCCGAATGGATTCAAATATGCCTCTGCTTTTGGCAATCCTGTAACCTTCCGTCAAAAACGCGAGGGACTCAACGAGTGGGTAAAAGGCTCGGCTCAACACGCAGAATATAACGGCAAACTGGATCGCATCGAGCTATTCGACCACGCCGACGTGCATCGCGACAAAGATGAAATCAAGGGCGACTATCTATCCTACGACACCAGATCCGAAGTGCTTCAGGCTCATGGGCATGAAGATGCCAAATCCACCCCGTTTTCCACTCCCAGCGGCAGAGTGCATGTCACACTGCAGCCCGGAAAAAAACAGGAAACGGAAACGCCGCCTCCCACACCGCCCGCCCATGGCACCACCCCCGTCACCCCGTCCTCAAAGGCCCCCGCATCCACAGCCACTCCGGGGAAAGCGCCATGAGTGTTTTACGCGCCCTGCATCTGCTCAAAAAGTACCGGTCCCGCGTGGTCGTCAGGGATGTATCGCTACAGGTGGAAGACGGGGAAGTCGTTGGTTTGCTGGGGCCCAACGGGGCCGGCAAAACCACTTGTTTTTACATGATCGTGGGCCTCATCCCTCTGGATGGGGGAAATATTTTTTTGGACGACACGCGCATCAGCTTGTTACCCATCCATCGCCGCTCCCAATTGGGTCTTTCCTATCTGCCCCAGGAAGCTTCCATCTTTCGCCGCATGACAGTGGCCGAAAACATTCTTTCCATCCTGGAATTACGCAAACAGCCAGAAAGCCGATACCAGGAAGTGCTGGAACAATTGCTGGAAGAACTGCATATTGCCCATTTGCGGGATCATGCCGCCATCAGCCTGTCCGGTGGCGAACGGCGCCGCGTGGAGATTGCCCGAGCCCTGGCCACCGGTCCGCGCTTCATTCTGCTGGACGAACCTTTTGCCGGTGTAGACCCCATCGCGGTCATGGATATTCAGCAGATTATCCGGTTTTTGAAACAACGTGGCATCGGTGTTCTCATTACGGATCATAACGTCCGTGAAACGCTGGGCATCTGCGATCGTGCCTACATCATCAATCAGGGTGCCGTGCTGGCCGATGGCCACCCTGAGGAAATCATCTATAATGAACATGTGAGAAAGGTCTATCTGGGTGAACATTTCAAATTGTGAGTCATGAAGGTCCATTTACAGCTTAAGCAAGCACAACATCTGGCCCTCACGCCACAGCTTCAGCAATCGATACGCTTGTTACAGTTATCCACTCTGGACCTGGATCAGGAACTGGAAAAGTTTCTGATGGATAATCCCATGCTGGAACGCGCTGATCCGGGTCAAGAGGATATGCCGCTTTCGCTGGGCGCTCTGGTGGGCACAAACACCGCAGAATCCAGCACGGGGCACGACGCTCAGGAATCCGCTGACGCACCCGAACCCTGGCAGGATGAAACCTCCTGGTCCCTTGAAGACTCTACCGGACCCTCCTGGCAAGACACGGAAGACAATGGCGACTATCCGTATCAATGCGTGGGGCCCATCACGCTGCTGGATCATCTTTCCGCGCAACTGCGCTTGATGGCTCTCAGCGATCGGGACCACCAACTGATGACCCTGCTGTTATCCCATCTCGATGAATCGGGCTACCTGCAACAACCCATTGAAGAAATCATCGCCACCAATCCCTCAGACGCAGACCCCATCGAGCCCGGTGAAATCCAGGTGACATTAAAGCTGTTGCAATCCCTGGACCCTGTAGGAGTTGGGGCGCGTGATCTCGCCGAGTGCCTTACACTGCAGCTACAAGCACTGTCCGCACCCGAACCCGTGCGCCAGGCCGCCTTGGCCATCGTCAAGGATCATCTGCCACTCTTGGCCGCACGCGATCACACCCGTTTGCGCAAAACCCTGGGTTTGAGCGAGGAACTATTGCGTGCAGCCCACAAGCTGATCACCCAACTGGATCCCAAACCCGGCGCCGCATTCAATTTGACCGAAACACGCTACGTCATGCCTGACGTCCTGGTGCGCAAACAAAAAGAGCGCTGGGTCGCCCAACTCAACCGCGAAGCCATGCCACGCCTGCGTATCAATGCCTTGTATGCCGGACTCATGAAATCTGGAGCCGGTCCCTCCAATACGCTGAATACGCAATTGCAGGAAGCGCGCTGGCTGATCAAAAACGTGCAACAACGATTCGACACCATTCTGCGGGTTTCCCAGGCTATCGTGGACCGACAGCAAGCCTTTCTGGAACACGGTGAGGTGGCCATGCGCCCGCTGGTTCTCCGTGAAATTGCAGACACCCTGGGCTTGCACGAGTCCACCATCTCCCGGGTCACCAGTCAAAAATACATGATGACGCCGCGCGGATTGTTTGAACTCAAATACTTTTTTAGCAGCCACGTGAGTACCGATACCGGAGGTGCGGCATCCTCCACGGCAATACGTGCCCTGATTCGGCAACTCATTGCCGCCGAAGATTGCAAAAGTCCTCTCTCCGATAGCCAAATTTCGGATATTCTGGCAAAACAGGGGCTTCAGGTGGCACGTCGCACCGTGGCAAAATACCGCGAGGCCATGCAGATTCATTCTGCAAGTCAACGCAAAACATTGTAATCACTGGAGGAAAACAAAATGAATGTCACCCTGACCGGAAAACATGTGGATATCACCCCAGCCATCCGGGAGTATGTGGTAGAAAAAATGGGACGCATCAAACGCCATTTCGATCAACCCATTAGCATCAATATGGTTCTTTCGGTAGAAAAACTGACCCATCATGTGGAGGCCAACGTATCGGCCAATGGTCGCAATCTGTTTGCCGAATCCACCCATTCCGACATGTACGCTGCCATTGACGAACTGGCGCATACACTGGATCGCCAGATCATTCGCAACAAGGAAAAGCAGCACGATCAACGCAACGGACAACCGCTCAAGCATCTATCTGCCGAATAAGCCCTGCCGATCATCATGATCTCCATTCAGCAGTTGCTCAAACCCAGCCATGTTTTGCTCGATCTGGAAGTCACCAGTAAAAAGCGCTTGTTCGAACAAATCGGCATTTTGTTCGAAAATCACGACCAAATGTCCCGCAGCCAGGTCTTTGATGCCCTGTTCAATCGAGAAAAACTGGGGTCCACAGGCTTGGGACATGGCTTTGCCCTGCCGCACGGAAGAATGAAAAAGTTGCGGGAAACGCTCTGTGCGTTCATCCGGATTGCAGGGGACATTCCTTTCGAATCGCCAGACGGACAGAATGTTAAAATGGCTTTGGCCCTATTGGTCCCGGAACATGCCACCGAGCAGCATCTCAATCTGCTGGGCGAGATTGCTGAAATGTTCAACGATCCTGATTTACGCAAAAGCTTGCTGACGGCACAGGACGAAGCGCAAGCCTGGCAGGTATTGACCCAGTGGACACCCTATGCCAGACGTCAGCGTTCAGCGTCTGTTTAACGAAAATCGCGACAAACTCGATCTGGTCTGGTTAGCGGGCCGTCAGGGCTATCAACGCTCGGCTCCAGTGGGAAGCCTGACAGATTCCCGCGCTGGTTTGATTGCCCACCTGAATCTTACACATCCCCACCGCTTTCAGGTGCTGGGGCAAATGGAAATCAATTACCTGCTGGGACTGGATGGAGCCTCCCTGCAACGCGCCCTGGATAATATCCTGTCCCAGGACCTGGCTGCCATCATCATCGCCGATGGCAGTCTCTTGCCAGAGTCGCTCTACAATGCCTGTGAACAGCAGGGGATGCCGGCTATCGGCTCCTCGGTATCCAGTGCCACTGTCATCAATTTGCTACGCCATTACCTGGAGCAGGAGCTGGCCGAAGAAATCACGCTCCATGGTGTCTTCATGGTCATTCTGGAGGTGGGCGTTCTCATTACCGGTGATTCCGCAGTAGGAAAAAGCGAATTGGCCCTGGAACTGATCACACGGGGTCACGGCCTGGTGGCTGACGACGCCGTGGAGTTCTATCGAATCAGCCCGGAAACCCTTCAGGGGCGCTGCCCTCCCATGCTGCGTGACTTTCTGGAAGTACGCGGACTGGGGCTGCTGAACATTCGCTCCATCTTTGGCGAAACGGCCGTTCGCCCTCGCAAAAACCTGAAACTCATCGTCCATCTGGAGCGACCTCCGGGGGGCGATCTTGGTGCCCTCGATCGTTTGCCAGGCAATAATAAAACGCAAAATATTCTGGGGCTGGATATCCCCAAGGTCACCTTACCGGTTGCCGTGGGCCGAAATCTTGCCGTTCTCGTGGAAGCCGCAACCCGGAATTTCATCTTGTCTCAAAGGGGTATCGACAGTACCCTGCAATTCATCGAACGACAACAGCAGTTCATGGCCCAGGACAAATTTTTACCCGGCGTGGAACTCGATGACTGACCCCATAACGCCCATAAACGCACAAGTGGTTCTCATCAGCGGACTGTCCGGATCTGGCAAGACAGTGGCCTTGCGCGCACTGGAGGATGCGGGCTTTTTCGCCATGGACAATTTACCCATTCCCTTTGCCACAGCCATCGTTCGTGATCTGGTGCAGCGCGGAGAAAAACACATCGCCTTGACCCTGGATGCCCGCGGTGGTGAGCCCATCCGGTTGCTACCCACGATCATTGACCAACTGCGCAGCGAGCACCTGGATGTGCGCCTGCTTTTTCTGGAGGCCAATGACCAGGATCTGGTTCGACGTTTTTCCGAAACCCGACGACCTCATCCCCTGGCCGATGGGCATCGCTCTGTTTCCGAGTGCATCCGATTTGAACGTGCTCTGCTGGAGACAGCAGCGAATCTGGGCAGGCGCCTGGATACGTCCCTGATTTCACCCAACACCCTCCGAAGCTGGGTACGCGACTTCGTTCAACTGGATCCTTCCGGGTTGACTTTGTTTTTCGAGTCCTTCGGTTTCAAAAACGGGATTCCGCTGGATGCTGATTTTGTCTTTGATGTGCGCTGCCTGCCCAATCCATTTTATGACCCCGATCTACGCGCGCTCACGGGAAAAGATACTGCTGTTATCCAGTTTTTGCAGGACCAGCCCCTGGTGCAACGCATGCTGCAAGACGTTTTATGCTTTGTACAAGACTGGCTACCCGAGTTTTTACGCGATAACCGCAGCGCACTGACCATCGCCATCGGTTGCACAGGAGGTCAGCATCGCTCGGTATATTTGGCCGAACGACTCGCCCGACAACTGCAAAGTCAAGGACAAGTTACGCGCGTCATTCATCGCGAGCTGCCCTGATCCTCAAGCGCCAAGCAAGTCCTGTTCCGTGGCCAACCAGCGCAGCGCATGGCATTGCGCTTCATGGGGAGCACGGGCCACCCATCGCTTGGCCCACAGGGCGGCCTCCTGCAGCAAATCCTCGTCACGCTCCGGATCGCCAAATCGAAGCAGGCCTTCGCCGCTCTGACGAATCCCCAGATACTCCCCAGGTCCTCGCAGCAATAAATCTTGTCGTGCCACTTCGAAGCCATCCTGATTCTCAAAAATGACTTTCAGGCGGGCACGGGCCAATGCCGACAAGGGATGATGATAAAGCAACAGACACACACCCTGCTGCGTTCCTCTTCCAATGCGCCCACGCAACTGATGCAACTGAGCCAATCCCATACGCTCCGCATGTTCAATCACCATGATCGTGGCAGCCGGAACATCAACACCCACTTCGATAACCGTGGTCGCAACCAGTAGCTGGATTTCACCAGTGCCAAAGCGCATCATGCAGTCGGCCTTTTGCTGCGCAGGCATACGACCATGCACCAGCCCAACCTGCAAATCGGGAAAGGTTCTGGACAGGTGCTCAAAAGTAGCCACTGCGGTTTGTAATTGCAACGCTTCCGATTCCTCGATGAGCGGGCAAACCCAATAGGCCTGCCCCCCTTGAAGACAAGTGGTGCGCACGCGTTCAATGACCTGTTGGCGTCGACGATCATCCACCAGTTTGGTGATAATGGGCTGTCGTCCCGGTGGCAAGCCATCCAGAACGGATAAATCCAGATCCGCAAAATAGCTCATGCTCAGGGTTCGCGGTATGGGTGTTGCACTCATCATCAGTTGATGCGGTATACCCAGGTGGCTCTGTTGGGAACGCTGGCGTAACCATAGTCGCTGCTCAACGCCAAAGCGCTGTTGCTCATCAATCACCACCAACCCGAGTGCCTTGAAATCAACCCAATCCTGTAACAAGGCATGAGTTCCCACCACCAATTGGGCCACTCCTGATTGGATGCGTATCAGGGCCGACGCTCTTTCCTTGCGGGATAACTGCCCCGTCAACCAGACGCTGGAGATACCCAAAGGCTGCAATCTGGCATCGATCTGGCGAAACAGCTGATCACATAAAATTTCGGTTGGCGCCATCAGCGCCGCCTGATAGCCCGAGGAAATAGCCTGCAAACACGCCAGGGCTGCCACCATGGTTTTGCCACTACCCACATCGCCCTGAAGCAAGCGCTGCATGGGATACGGTTTGACCAAGTCGGCATCGATCTCTTGTACGACGCGTTGCTGCGCCTGTGTCAGTGCAAAGGGTAAGCGTTGCAAAAATGCCTGGCGCTGCTGCGCCGAACCCGGAAGAAATGGTGCCTTGATCTTCTGACGTCGCTGGCGATGCAACAGCATGGAAATTTGCTGGGCCAGGATTTCGTCGAATTTGAGCCGCCTCCATACCCGGTGGGTTCGGTCCAGCAAAGCCTGCACATGCTCTGGATCAGTGGGGTGATGAATCATCCGCAAACTTTCCTCCAGACCGGGCAAACCAAGTGCCTGGCGCATCTCTTGGGGAAGCAGTTCCTCCAGATCGGCGTGCTGCAACGCCCGTTGCACAGATTGACGCAAACGTTCCTGACTCAACCCGGCAGTGGTGGTATAGATGGGTGTTAGCGTTTGGGGAAGCGGGCTAGGTGCCTGAAGGATGCGGTAACGTGGGTGAATCATTTCCGCTCCCAGTAATCCGGGGCGCACTTCCCCAAACAAACGCAACCTTGTATCTGGCTTCAACGCCTGAATCTGGCTTCCATAAAAATGCAAAAACCGCAAAACCAGCGCTGCACTTTCGTCGCGCACCAAAACCTTCAATATTTTTCTGGGGCGTCGAGTAACCTCCGTGTGCACCACTTGAGCTTCTACACAGGCCGGATGACCGGGTTTAAGAGATCCAATCGGCGTGATCCGGGTCTCATCCTCGTAACGCAGAGGAACATGGAGCAGCACTGCGAAAGGATGGTGCAAGTGCAGCTTTTTTAGCTGATTGCGCAAAGCCGGAGTCAGGCCCAATTTCTCCAGCGGATCATTGCCGTCCTGGTGGGAAGACAGAGCCTTCACAGTCACCACTCCGTTGCCATCAGAGGATAGCAAAAAATGGATTCAGGCGGGCAGGACCAGAATCCCGTCCATTTCCACGAGAGCCCCCTTTGGCAGAGCCGCAACTCCCACCGCGGCCCGCGCCGGATATGGCGCTTCAAGGCGGCGCGCCATGGCTTCGTTGACTTTGGAAAAATGGTTCAAATCGGTCAGATACACTGTCACGCGCACCAGATCGTTCATTGTTCCGCCACTGGCCACGATCACTGCCTGAAGATTTGACAGAACCTGTTCGATTTGCCCATCGACCCCTTCCACCAAATTCATGGTGTGTGGATCCAGCCCAATTTGCCCCGACAGATAAACCGTATCCCCCACGCGCACGGCTTGCGAATACGTTCCAATGGCCCCAGGTGCCTGGGGGGTTGCAATAATGGTTTTTTTCATACTGTGGCTTCCTTGATTAATTCTGTACCCGCGTCATACGTACAACCTCGGGAATCTCCCTGAGTTGGTGCTGCAAAATGGCCAGATGGGCACGATCGCGCACTTGAACGGTAAAGTTGATTTCGGTATAGGTGCCATCGGGCTTGGCGATACTCACGCTGTCGATATTTGATTGGGCATTTGCAATGGCTGAGGCAACCGTTGCCAGTACGCCGCGTCGATTGAGCACCATCAACTTGATCGCCACATCAAACATCTTTCCAGTGGCGTTTTCCCACTCCACATCAACCCACTTGTCGGGATCGGATCGATATTGACGGATAGCCCGACAGTCCTGCGTATGGATCAACAAACCCTGCCCTTTGCGAATGATACCGATAATGGGATCGCCGGGAATGGGACGACAACAATGGGCAAATTGCACGGCAATCCCTTCACTGCCACGAATGGTGATAGATTGTTGACCCTCTGCAACCGGCAAGTCCGATCGGGATAGCAGGGTACGCGCCACCACCACGTTGAGACGGCGCCCCAAGCCAATTTCGGCCAGCACTTCGGCGCGTGTTTTACAGCGATCGCCCTTGAGAAGTTGCTCCCATTGAGCATCCCGAATGCTCTCTGGCGCTGCTTTGAGCGCGCGCAAGGCCTGATTGAGTAAACGCTGTCCCAGTTGCACCGACTCATCCAGCAACATGGTTCGAAGATAATGGCGGATTTTCGATCTGGCTTTGGCGGTGACTGCATAATTGAGCCATGCCGGATTGGGCGCCGCATTGTCCTCGGTGATGATTTCCACCCGGTCTCCATTGGACAAAGGTGTTCGCAAGGGAGCCAGTTCGTTGTTGATTTTCGCGGCAACACAACGATGCCCCACATCCGTATGTACATCGTAGGCAAAATCTACGGGAGTAGCCCCTCGGGGCAAGGACTTGATGTTGCCTTTGGGTGTGAACACGTAAACCGCATCAGGAAACAGATCAACCTTGATATGCTCTAGAAATTCCACGGCATCGCCACTCTCACTTTGATATTCCAGGAGAGATTGCAGCCATTGATGGGTTTTTTGCTGTACATCACTCAGGGGAGTATCCGAGGATTTATACAGCCAATGGGAAGCAACGCCGGCTTCTGCAATTTTATGCATCTCGTGCGTGCGTATCTGGATTTCGATAGGCGTTCCGAAGGGGCCAAACAAGGTGGTATGCAAGGACTGATAGCCGTTGGCTTTGGGAATGGCGATGTAATCCTTGAATTTTCCGGGAATCGGCTTATACAGCGTATGCAAGGCGCCCAAGGCCAGATAGCAGGCCGGAACGTCTTTTACCAGAATGCGAAATCCATAAATGTCCAGAACTTGAGAAAAGGACAGGGATTTATCCAGCATCTTGTTGTAGATGCTGGATAAATGTTTTTCCCGACCCGTGACTTGAGCCTCAACGCCAAATGAAGTCAGTCTGGGGTTGATGGCCAGCAAAATTTTGTTCACCACTTCCCGGCGATTTCCCCGCGCAGCTTTTATCGCCTTGGTCAGGACCTGATAGCGATTGGGAAAGAGGAACCGGAAGCCCAGATCCTGCAATTCCTGAAACACCCTATGCAAGCCCAGACGATTGGCAATCGGGCTGTAAATATCCAGGGTTTCCCGTGCAATGCGACGTTGTTTGTCACCGCTCATGGCGTCGAGCGTACGCATATTGTGCAGGCGATCTGCCAGTTTGATCATGATGACGCGCACATCGCGTGCCATGGCCAGCAGCATTTTTCTGAAATTTTCTGCCTGGGCCTGCTGCTCGGTTTGAAATTCCAGCCGATCCAGCTTGCTCACCCCATCCACCAATTCGCTCACCGATTTGCCAAACTGCCGCAAAATGTCGCCCGCAGTCAGCGCAGTATCTTCCACCGTGTCGTGCAACAAGGCGGCCACCAGGGCCTGAGCATCCAGATGCCATTCTGCCAGAATGGTGGCCACAGACAGGGGATGGGTGATGTACGGATCGCCAGATTTTCTGAATTGTCCTTCATGGGCCCGAGAAGCCATTTGAAAGGCACGCTCAAGAGCCTCCAGGTCCGCATGTCGCAAGTAGCTGGAGGCTACCGCAAGCAACGGCTCGGACGTGACCTGCTTGGGAATCTGTGCCGGTGCGGGGGTGGTCACAGTTCCCCGGGAGGTCAGACGGGAACCTTGTTCAGAATGTCGAGCCCAATTTTCCCCGTGGCGATTTCCCGCAGGGCAATGACGGTGGGCTTATCCTTGTTGGACTCCACCAGTGGCGTGGCACCGGAAGCCAGTTGCCGAGCCCGGTAAGTTGCAGCCAAGGTGAGTTCAAACCGGTTATGAATGGTACCTAGTGCGTCATCGACAGTAATACGGGCCATGAAAATTCCTTAGTGACGATTTATCGGGATTGATTGCGAATCAAGTCCACATAACGGGGGTACTGCCTGGAACGCCGACAACGGGAGGCGCGGACGATGGCAGTCAAATCCTTGGCGGCCTCGGTGAAATGGTCGTTGATGATAGCATATTCGAACTCCGACTCGTGATCCAGATCATCCTGGGCCAGTGCCAGGCGCTTTTGGATGACCTCAGGGCTGTCTTTTCCCCGAGCCAGCAAACGTTCGCGCAAGGCCTGCAGGGAGGGCGGCAAGATGAAAATACTGATGGCCTGGGTAAAGAGCGCGCGCACCTGACGCGCACCCTGCCAGTCGATTTCCAGAACCACATCCATCCCGCGCGCCAGGGACTCCTGAATATCTTTGGCCGAAGTGCCGTAATGATTTCCGTAAACCTCGGCAGACTCCAGAAACTCCCCCCGTTCGCGCATGCGCAGGAAGACCTCATGAGTGACAAAATGATACTCGCGTCCATGGGCCTCGCCAGGTCGGGGAGGGCGGGTCGTATGGGAAATGGACAATTTCACACCCGAATCGGCCGCCACCAGGGCTGACACCAGGCTGGATTTTCCCGCACCAGAGGGCGCGGAGATAATAAAGATTTGACCGCTCATTCGATGTTTTGAACCTGTTCACGCATCTGCTCAATCAACACTTTCAAATCCATGGAGGCACGCGACAGTTCGCTCGACACGGATTTGGAACCCAAGGTGTTGGCCTCGCGATGCAACTCCTGCATGAGGAAATCCAGGCGTTTACCCACCGTACCCCCCGCTTCCAGTACGCGATCGACTTCATCCAGATGGAGCTGCAAGCGAGATAATTCTTCTTCTATATCAATTTTCGAAGCAAACAGGGTGACTTCCTGAAGCACCCGCTCCTCTTCATGACCTCCAAGGGCTTCGCGCATTCTCAGCGCCAGTTTATCCTTGAAACCAGCCACAAGAGAAGGGATTTTGGCAGACAGGGGCAGAAGCAATTGCTTCATTTCGGCCACCCGTTGCTGCACAAATACCTTGAGTTGCGCCCCCTCGCGCGCACGCGTGTGCATCAGTTGCTGCAGTACTTCAGTGGTCAGTTCCGCACAATCCTGTTCCAGGGAGTTTTCGGTGGACTCATCGCGCCGCAATACCCCGGGCCATTGCAGAACTTCTGCCACCGACAGCGGCGTGGCATCGGAAAACACCTCTTGAACGATGGCGCTTACGGCTTTCAATTGCTCCAAAGACGACGTATCCAACAAAGCGTATTGCAGTCCAGTGTCGCGTTTGCGCAAGTCCAGGCGACAATCCACCTTGCCCCGCTTGACCTGGGCCGAAATCTGTTCACGCATTGCAGGTTCAAAAACCCGCAGCGTATCAGGACCACGAAACTGAATTTCCAGAAAACGGTGGTTCACGGTTTTGATTTCCAGCGTCAACGTCCCGCAGGGAAGATCGCGGGTTACTGCCGAAAAACTGGTCATACTCTGTACGCTTGCCACTATCGCTGCCCCGTTGATGAGAGTAGTAAGGCGAACCGAATGAGATCATTCAATGCCGGTTCAATCATACTCCACTCTGGTGTAATTGGCGTAAACTGGTGCTTTTGAAGGTTTTCAGCGAGGAAGTTTCATGCGTCCCAGTCAGCGTCGAGCCGATCAATTGCGCGCCGTCTCTTTTAGTCGCGGCGTCTCTCGCCATGCGGAGGGATCCGTACTGGTGGAATTTGGTCACACCCGTGTGCTGTGTACGGCCAGTGTAGACCGGGGGGTTCCGGGGTTTTTGAAGGGTCAGGGAAAGGGATGGGTCACGGCAGAATACGGCATGTTGCCCCGGGCAACACACACACGCAACAAGCGTGAGGCAGCCACTGGCAAGCAGGCTGGACGCACCATGGAAATTCAACGGCTGATTGGCCGCTCGCTGCGAGCGGTCATGGACCTGGACGTGTTGGGCGAATGCACGGTCACCCTGGATTGCGACGTCTTGCAAGCCGATGGTGGCACGCGCACAGCTAGCATCACTGGTGCCTATGTGGCCTTGAAAGATGCCATGGAACGTCTCGTCCAGCAGGGCGTTCTGCGCCAGTCCCCCTTGCTGCAGCAGGTCGCTGCCGTTTCCGTGGGAATTTTTGAAGGGATTCCCGTTCTCGATCTGGACTATGAGGAAGATTCCTGTTGCGACACAGATATGAACGTGGTCATGACCTCGGATGGGCATTTCGTGGAAGTTCAGGGTACGGCAGAAAAAGCACCGTTTCGGCGCCATCAGATGGATGCCCTGCTGGATTTGGCCCAATCCGGCTGCCGGGAATTATTTGCCTTACAGTTGCAGGCCCTGGACCAGCCTCTGCCTCAGGCGGGGGCCGGTATATGAGCCCGTGGGTCCTGGCCACCCGCAATGCGGGAAAGCTTGAGGAGTTTCAGCGTTTGTTAAGCCCGCTGGGGCATGAAATCCTGTCTCAGGAGGCTCTGGGAATTCCCGAAGCACCGGAACCCCACTGCACGTTTCTGGAAAATGCGCTATCCAAGGCGCGCCATGCCTGTGCATTAAGTGGTTATCCGGCCCTGGCCGATGACTCCGGACTTTGCGTAGAAGCCCTCGAAGGCGCACCAGGAGTCATATCCGCCCATTTTGCGGGAGAGCCGCGCTCGGATCAACGCAACAATGAAAAGCTGATTCGGTTACTCCACGGGCAACCCAACCGACGCGCATACTATTACTGCATTTTGATCTGGATTCGGCATGCCCAGGACCCCACGCCTCTGGTTGCCGAAGGACGTTGGGACGGGGAGATTCAGCATTGTGCGCAAGGTTTGGGAGGGTTCGGTTACGATCCCTATTTCTTTGTGCCCTCCCTGGGGTGTACCGCCGCCCAATTATCCCTGTCTCAAAAAAACCAGATCAGCCACCGGGGCCAGGCCCTCCAGCATTTGCTTGGCCAACTGCAGCAGCGCCACGGATAGCCTCTGGTTCTCTATTGCCCAGAATGGTCGCGGCACAACCACTTATGTCGCCCCCCTTGTCCGTATACATCCACTTTCCCTGGTGTATTCAAAAATGTCCCTATTGTGATTTCAACTCTCACGCCTTACGCACCGACTTGCCAGAACAGGCTTATGTACAGGCCCTCCTTGCCGACCTGGAATTCGCCCTGCCTCTCATCCAGGGGCGTACGGTCCATGCCGTCTTTTTTGGCGGCGGAACCCCTAGCCTGATCTCGGCGCAAGGTCTGCATCATTTTCTGCAAGCCTTGCGCCATCAACTGCCCCTCATCGATGGGGCCGAGGTCACTCTGGAGGCCAATCCGGGAACCGTGGACCGGCAACGTTTCGAAGGCTATCGCAACGCTGGTGTTACGCGTCTGTCTCTCGGCGTACAAAGCTTCAATCCCGATCATCTCAAACGCCTGGGACGGATTCACGATGGGGATGAGGCCTACCAAAGCGTGGACCTGGCCCGGGATTGTTTTGAGCGCGTCAATGTGGATCTGATGTACGGACTACCCTTGCAAACGCTGGAACAGGCCCAGCAAGATATTCGCGTTGCCCTGACGTTAGGAGTCGCACATCTGTCCTGTTATCAATTGACCTTGGAGCCCAACACGCCCTTTGCCCAAACTCCACCTCCGTTACCCTCTCATGACAAGGTGGCGCAAATGGGAGAACACATCAACCAGCTGCTGCTTCAGGCGGGCTTCCACCACTACGAAACCTCCGCCTATGCTCAAGCAGGTCAGGAATCCCAGCATAATCTCAACTACTGGAACTTTGGCGATTATCTCGGCCTGGGCGCAGGTGCCCATGGCAAAATTACCACACCGCAAGGCATTTTGCGCCAAATGCGCCCCAAACACCCCGATCACTATCTGCGTGCCGTAGCACAGGGCCACCCGGTGCAAGCACAACACGTCGTGGAGCCCCAGGATTTACCCTTCGAATTCATGATGAATGCCTTGCGTCTCACTGCAGGAGTGGCCACCTCCCAGTTCCAGCAGTACACTGGTCTCCCATTAGACACCATCGAAGCCCCCCTGAATCAACTCCGAGCAAGGGGATTACTGTCCCCCAATCCCGAGCGGTTGTGTGCAACCCCTCTGGGGCAACGCTTCCTGAATGATGTGCTACAGACGTTTTTGGAGTGAATGTGACCACTTACTATTTAATCCGGGAGACCACCTCGGGCCATTTGATATCTCTTGCAGGCCGGCATGGAATCCAGTGGGCCAGCCTGGCCTCCACCTTTTCCCAGGCCTGTGACCAATTACAGACGCAAGCGTTGCGCCAACAGGGCCTCACCGTGAGCAGCGGATTGCAGCTCTGGGAAAACTCACCTCGGTTTCCGTCAGACTGGAGTGACGCCCTGACTGGCGCCCTGGAGTGCCCCCTGGAATCCTGGCAGGCGCCACTGGATCTGAAGGGCAGTACCTTTCAGCAAGCCATTTGGCAAGTATTGCTGCGCATTCCCCAAGGTCGATTGCTGCGTTATGGCCAAGTGGCTGCTCTGGCCGGACGCCCGCGTGCAGCTCGAGCGGCGGGCAGTGCCTGCGGCGCCAATCCGGTACCCTTTCTGGTCCCTTGTCATCGCGTGATTGCGCATAACGGCCAATTGGGCGGCTTTGGTTTGGGATTGGCGCTCAAGAAAACCCTGCTAGAACGGGAGGGAATCGATTTACAACGGCTTGCGGAATATGAGATCCCAGACTCCATGACCGAGGCGCAACCCTCGCTGCTCGAATTTGGTGAGAGGCCGATACGCGGGACGGACTGAGAAAGTATCGCTGGTATTCTGCAAACCCGGTTCAGCCTGCAATACCTGCAGCATGTGCTGGGCATATTCTTCCCAGTCCGTGGCCATGTGCACATAGCCTCCCGGTTTGAGACGATCGACCAGCTGTTTCACAAAGTCCGGTTGGACCAGGCGTCGCTTATGATGGCGCTTCTTGGGCCAAGGGTCGGGGAAAAACAGGTGCACGCCATCCAGAGAACCCGGTACCAATAAGTGGGTGACCACCTCCACTGCGTCGTGACGCAGTACCCGAATATTCTTCACGCCCGATTCGTCAATGCGTTTGAGCAAACTGCCCACGCCGGGACGATGCACATCCACCGCCAAAAAGTGTGTATTGGGCAAGCTTTGGGCAATGGATACCGTAGTCTCACCCATCCCAAAACCGATTTCCAGTACCAGAGGGATGTGCGCATCAAAAAAATCAGGGTACTGCTGACGCAGCACGACTTGCGCAGAAAAATCAATTCCCCATTGCGACCAGAGGGAATCAAACGCACGCTGCTGGGCCACGGAAATCCGCCCCTGGCGCAACACAAAACTGCGAATGGGACGATGACTGTTGTGCGACATGGGGATAGAGGGCCCGCTTACCCGTGACCGGTATGAGAACGCCTCAAACCGGGTCCATCAATCCGGCTGCCGGAGAACTTGGGCTTGCCTGATAGGGCTTTTTGGGCATTCGTCCCGCACGCCAAGCCTCCCGTCCAGCCTGCACAGCCTTGCACATGGCGCTTGCCATGAGCACCGGATCCCTGGCCTGAGCGATGGCCGTGTTCATGAGCACACCCGAACAACCCAATTCCATGGCGATACTGGCATCGGAAGCAGTGCCCACGCCAGCATCCACAATGACAGGCAGCTTGACTGTATCTAGTATGATCCCCAGATTCCAGGGGTTGAGAATCCCCATCCCCGAGCCGATCAGAGAGGCCAAAGGCATGATGGCTACGCAACCAATCTCTTCCAGGCGTTGCGCCATGATGGGGTCGTCACTGCAATACACCATGACCTGAAACCCCTCCTTCACCAAAATGCGCGCGGCCTCGAGCGTTTCTACCATGTTGGGGTAGAGCGTGTGCGCATCGCCCAAAACCTCGAGCTTCACCAGGGTATGTCCATCCAGTAGCTCGCGCGCCAAACGCAGGGTACGCACTGCTTCCTGGGCCGTATAGCAGCCCGCCGTGTTCGGCAGCAACGTATAGCGTGCAGGCGAAATGGCGTCCAGCAAGCTGGGCTGGGTTGGGTCTTGCCCAATATTGGTGCGCCGAATGGCAACGGTCACGATTTCAGCACCGCTGGCTTCAATCGCTAGCCGGGTTTGTTCAAAACTGGCATATTTGCCGGTACCCACCAGAAGTCGGGAGCGCACCGGTTTTCCGGCCAGAATGAAGGGATCGTCGTTTATCATGGGCATGAACTGAATTATCCGCCACCGACGGCTACCACGATTTCCAAGCGATCGTCTGGTGCCAGAACGGTGTGTTCAAACAAACTACGGGGCAAGATTTCCCCATTACGCTCCAGAGCAACGCGACGCCCGCTCAAGCCCAACTGCTCCAGCAATTGAGCCGCAGTGGGTGGCTGTTCAAAAGCATACGCCTGTCCGTTGATCGTTAGATGCATCACAAGGGGTACCGTGCAGAGGAAGGATCATTCTATCAGAAAGCCGTCCCGATCCCACCAAACCGTCTGCAGTCAGTAGTTGCACCCAGCGCGTTCAAACCCTGGCAGAAGATTTTATCCTTGCCCAGGAGCATGCCCCGGTAACACGTTGAGCTCAGTGGGGTAGTAGCGTAGAATCACGGCTTGCTGCGGGTGTAGCTCAATGGCAGAGCAGAAGCTTCCCAAGCTTAAGACGAGGGTTCGATTCCCTTCACCCGCTCCAGCGCAGCATTTCGCTACACTATGTTCCTCTGACTTGTTCAACTGGCGTGAGATGGCGCGCGCGCTATTTTGGAGCCACGGTATTTGGAACACTTCGCAGCCACCATCATCCACTGGCAAAATCAGTACGGGCGCCACGACCTGCCCTGGCAATTGACCCGCGACCCCTATGCACGCTGGGTATCCGAGGTCATGTTGCAGCAAACTCAAGTCGCGCAGGTCATCCCTTATTACCTGCGCTTCATGACGCGATTCCCCACGGTCACTGCCCTGGCTGGCGCCCCTTTGGAAGAAGTGCTCAAGGTGTGGGCCGGGCTGGGGTACTATGCCCGCGCACGTCATTTGCAACGCGCTGCACAATGGGTTTGTGCACATCATCAAGGCTGTGTTCCCACCGACCCTGCTCAGCTGCTCAAGCTTCCCGGCATTGGCCGTTCCACTGCTGCCGCCATCGCCACCTTCTGTGGAGAAACACCCCATGCGATCCTGGATGGCAACGTCAAGCGTCTTTTGACACGGGTATTTGCCATTACTGGGGTTCCCTCCAGCAGTGTCGTTCAACGCCAGCTATGGCAATTGGCCGAGCGCCTCTTACCGCCCCAACAAGGCGCTACTTATATTCAGGGTTTGATGGATCTCGGTGCGACCCTGTGCACTGCACGTCGCCCATTGTGCCTGGATTGCCCACTACAAAGTACCTGTCAGGCCTTTCAATTGGGGCAGCAAGAAGATTTTCCCACTGCCCGGGCGCGCCGCAAACTGGCGCAAAAGTCTACCCGCATGCTTTTGCTGCGGACTCCAGACGGCAGATTCATGGTAGAAAAAAGACCATCCAGCGGGCTGTGGGGTGGGTTGTGGTGTTTTCCCCAAATGGACCCCATACTGGACCCCTTTCAGCAGGCTCAGAAAAAATGGGGCCTGGTCACCTGCGAAGTGGCGCGATTGGCAACGCTGCGACACACGTTCACGCATTTTCATCTGGATATCGAGCCGTACCTGTTACAAGTGGATCTTGCGCACTCTCTTCCCACTTCTTGTACGGACGATCAAAATTGGTTTACCTTACGCCAGTTACAACGAGAAGCCACTCCGGTGGCGGTTCGTAAACTGGTCAAACTATTGCAAAGCCATCCGGCCTGAACGCACCACGGCGCCTATCACGCGATGAAAAATTCTTCTCCTTCATTCCGACCGCTCGACCCTGCACCCATTGGTAGCAGACGCACCCGTTTTTCAGCCTGGTGGCGCTTGATGCGGCTGGACAAACCCATCGGCACCCTACTGCTCCTCTGGCCCACTCTGTGGGCCCTGTGGCTGGCCAGCGACGGACATCCCACCTGGGCCAACGTGCTGGTTTTCACTCTGGGTACTCTGCTCATGCGCTCGGCGGGTTGCATCATGAACGATCTAGCCGACCGCAACGTGGACCGACACGTCAAACGCACCTGCCAACGTCCTCTCACAACGGGTGAAGTTAGCCTCAAGGAAGCCCTGCTATTGGCCGGCGCTGTGAGTCTGTTGGCTTTTGCCCTGGTACTGACACGCAACACGCTCACGATTTTGCTGGCCTTGCCAGCTCTGTTTTTGGCTGCCAGCTACCCTTTGACCAAGCGCTTTTTTCCCCTGCCACAAGCCTATCTCGGTATCGCTTTCGGGTTTGGGATTCCCATGGCCTTCGCAGCTGAAACCGGACAGGTTCCCGGTTTGGCCTGGAGCTTGTTAGGTGCCAACATTCTGTGGACCATCGCTTACGACACGGAATACGCCATGGTGGATCGGGATGACGATATCCGCCTGGGTATTCACTCTTCCGCCTTGTTCTTTGGTTCCTGGGAGGTACGGGCCATCATGGCCTGCTATGCGCTGGCCTTGATTCTGTTATTCCGTGCTGGAGTACAAGCGCAAATGGGGTGGCCCTACAAGGCAGGGCTGGCCGTTGCGGCCTTAATCGCTCTGTACCACTATGGGTTGATAAAATCGCGTTCCCGGGAACAATGCTTCAAGGCTTTTTTACACAACAACTGGTTTGGGGCTACGGTCTTTGCAGGAATATTGCTGAATGATCTGCTCGAACACCGAAGCTGAGGCGCAGTAAGTCAAAGCAAACCTGGCGCCCACAGCGCCAAGACGTTTGGCAAAAAGACCGACTTGCAGTCGTTCAGGTTCGCTTGATCCCTCAAAAGCCGTACTTCAGGCCAATAGACAGCAAATCCACACCGGCATCACCATTGATCCGGTTGTACTTGAGCTGATAGCGATCCCACCCACCCTGGAAATGCAGGCTGCGTGTTACGTCGTATTTCAAGCCCAGTCCCATCCGGTTGTAGGAAAAGGCGTCCGACAGCCCTTCGTTCCAGCTACTCAAGGTGGGGTCACTTTCCGCACGGGTGCTGGACAATTTCCCGATCAGTCCAAAGCGATCGTTCAAGGGCAGCAGACCTGCCCCACCCAACGAAAGACTGCGCGGGGCCAAGGCAAAGTCCTTGGAAGAAAGCATTCCACTCGGCTTGCCCGAGCGCCACAAACCACCCGTATCAGACCCGAGGTCGGACTCGAAAAGCGGCGTATACACTGGAGCGTTGATTCCGGAAAACCATCCCTGCTCACCCGCATGAATCCCTTGGGCGCAGGTCAAGCCGAGCGCCAGTAGCACGATGGATGCTTTTATCTCCTGTTGTCGGTTCAAGGCAGCGCCCTCGCTAAAACTTAAGTGAATATCCCACGCTTAACATTCTATCCGCATCAGGTATTTTTCTCAATACCCCTGTCTTGTCATAAAGCCCGCATTGCTGCTCTACATCAGGTCCATGACATCCTTCTGGCGGAGTATCCCAGCAGCACCGTCAGGGTTGTTCCTCTATCCAGCGCAGCAAAGCTTCCTGAGCCTCTTTCGAGGCACCCGCCCGTGCATCATTGGCCATGAATACCAGGCTGACCCACTGCCCTTTGGCGTTCAGGCCATACCCTGCCAGGGCATTCACTCCTTGTATTGAGCCGGTCTTCAGACGAAAACGGTGCACTAGTTCCGGTGCCTCGAAGCGATGCAGCAGGGTTCCCTCTTCACCGATCCAGGCCAAAGAGGCCATGAATTCGGGCTGCAGAGGATTCTGCGCCGCATCTTGCAGCAACTGATTCAGATGCGCCGGAGTGATCTGTTCCTGGCGCGAAAGTCCAGATCCATTTTCCAGAACCAGTTCTGGAAAATGCATGCCTCGCAACCCCAGCAAACGCTTCACTTCCTGGATCGACTGTGCCGATGTCAGCGCCGCAGAGCCAGGCGCGTTCTCTCCCAACTCAAGAAACAGGGTGCGAGCCATGAGATTGTTGCTATTCTTGTTGATCCCACCGATTTGGCTGGCAAGCGCTGGGGATTGCATCTCCTCCAGCAATGGCAGGTCGGCCGGAATCTTTCCCCAGACTACATGCCCGGCAAAGGTCCCTCCCAATTCGCGCCAACTGGCGCGAAATAGCGCCTCAATCCAGGCGACATCATCCAGCACATGCAAGGACAAGGTTTTTTCCTGGCATTGGAGCGACAGGCGACCATCCAGACGAACCGTGGCTCGCGGGCCCTCATCTTCCACCTGCAGCGCCAGATTCTGCTTCCAATCTGCCGGACAAGGTCCGGAGTCCCCCAGCAGATGCGAGACCAAGCGAACCTCGGGCAACTGGATTTCTGGATAGACCCGGATCTGTTTCCCCAAGGGCACGATATGCAGAAGCTCTGTCCTGGATGCCAGATCCAGTGGCCCGGGAATGGCGTTATAGGCACGATAGCCCAAGCCATCGAAAGCGCTTGGGTCCTGATTGGCCATTGCAAAGGCTGGCCCCTGAATCACGATATCTCCGCGAATCTCGCGCATTCCCTGATTGCGCAACTGGCGCCACATCTGCTGCCAGCGCTCGAAAGACAGGGCAGGGTCGCCTTCTGACTGGACGTAAAGGTTTCCTGACACCACGCCTGCACGGGCAGGTTGACCCCATACCCGGGTCACCCAGGTTTTGGTTGGCCCCCATTTCAGCAACGCCGCATAGGTGGTCACCAACTTCATCAAAGAAGCCGGTAAGCGGGGAACCTGTTCGTTCCACACCAGTCGCGGCGATTTCTCACCAACCACCTGAACCATGACCGAAACCCCGGACAGCGGGATCTGCGCATGGGCCAGCGCCTCTTTGACGCTGGCAGGAAATTCCCCTCGAGGTTCCTGGGCCATGCCGGAACAGCTCATCCCCAGAAGGAACAACCATCCTAGCCAAAGTTTTTTGTCGCGCATCGCTCTTGAAATTCCCCTAGGGAGCCCTTACACTGTTAGCACTCACGCACAATGAGTGCTAACATCCCATTATTTAACCCACTCGCAGGAGATAGACCGCATGAAAATTCGCCCGTTACATGATCGCGTGATTGTCAAACGCCTCGAAGAAGAGCGCAAGACCGCCTCCGGCATCGTCATCCCTGATTCTGCGGCCGAAAAACCCGACCAAGGTGAAGTGTTGGCCGTAGGCAAAGGCAAGCTGTTGGAAGACGGTACGGTACGCACACTCGATGTCAAAGTCGGAGATCGCATCCTGTTTGGCAAATACTCTGGCCAAACGGTCAAAGTCGATGGCGACGAACTGCTGGTGATGCGCGAAGAAGACATCATGGGTGTGGTAGAGGCTTAAATCTCCCGCATCCCCGGGAACTCCCCGTTGATGAACCGTTTTTGATACTCCCGTTTTGGTCTGTGATGCTTCATACGCCCTACACGGGGGTCATATCCTAACATTCAGGAGCAAATTATGGCAGCTAAAGAAGTCCGTTTTCATGACAACGCACGATCACGCATGGTCGTTGGTGTCAACATTCTGGCCGATGCAGTAAAGGTTACCCTGGGCCCTAAAGGACGCAACGTGGTTCTGGAGCGTTCTTTCGGATCGCCTACCATTACCAAGGACGGCGTCTCTGTGGCCAAGGAGATCGAACTGAAGGATAAGTTCGAAAACATGGGCGCCCAGATGGTCAAGGAAGTCGCCTCCAAAACCTCTGACGTTGCAGGGGATGGCACGACCACTGCGACCGTGCTGGCTCAAGCCATTGTGAAAGAAGGCATGAAATTTGTTGCCGCTGGTATGAACCCCATGGATTTGAAACGCGGCATCGACCGCGCCGTGGTCAGCATCGTGGATGAACTCAAAACCCTGTCCAAACCCTGCACGACCAGTATGGAAATTGCCCAGGTCGGTTCCATTTCCGCCAATTCCGACAAGTCCATTGGAGAAATCATTTCTCAAGCCATGGACAAGGTCGGCAAGGAAGGCGTCATTACTGTAGAAGATGGCTCCGGATTGCAAAACGAGTTGGAAGTGGTGGAAGGGATGCAATTCGATCGCGGCTATCTGTCTCCCTATTTCATCAATAACAATGACCGTCAAATCGCACTGTTGGATGACCCCTTCGTCCTGTTGCACGACAAGAAGATCTCCAACATCCGTGATTTGCTGCCCATTCTGGAGCAGGTCGCCAAGGCTGGCCGCCCCCTGCTGATCATTGCCGAGGAAGTGGAAGGAGAGGCTCTGGCCACTCTGGTGGTCAACAATATCCGTGGCATTCTAAAAACCACCGCCGTGAAGGCCCCTGGTTTTGGCGACCGACGTAAAGCCATGCTGGAAGACATTGCCATCCTGACAGGCGGCACGGTGATTGCCGAAGAAGTGGGCCTGACCCTGGAAAAGGTCACGCTCAACGAGTTGGGCCGTGCCAAGCGCATCGAAGTGGGCAAGGAAGAAACCACCATTATCGATGGAGCCGGTCAGGAAGCCGCCATCAAGGCGCGTGTGGCTCAAATCCGTAAGCAAATCGAGGAAGCCACCAGCGACTACGATCGGGAAAAACTGCAGGAACGCGTTGCCAAATTGGCCGGCGGTGTAGCCGTGATCAAAGTGGGTGCAGCCACCGAAGTGGAAATGAAGGAGAAGAAGGCGCGCGTGGAAGACGCCCTGCATGCTACTCGGGCCGCTGTAGAAGAAGGGATCGTTCCGGGTGGAGGTGTGGCCTTGCTGCGTGCACGTTCCATTCTCAAGGGTCTGAAGGGCGACAATGCCGACCAGGATGCCGGGATCAAGATCGTCGCTCGGGCCATTGAAGAACCGCTGCGCCAAATCGTGGCCAACTGTGGCGACGAGCCGTCCGTGGTCATCAACAAAGTCCAGGAAGGCACAGGCAACTACGGCTACAACGCCCAAACCAGCGAATACGGTGATCTGGTAGCCATGGGTGTGGTAGACCCCACCAAGGTGACCCGCTTTGCCTTGCAAAATGCGGCCAGCATTGCCGGATTGATGCTGACGACCGACTGCATGGTGGCCGAACTTCCCAAGGAAGAACCGCCCATGCCAGGCGGTGGCATGGGCGGCATGGGTGGCATGGGTGGCATGGACATGTAACGTCCGTCCCCGTACCAACCAGGCCTTCTGGCAGTTCAACAGCTCCCATGCTTTGGCATGGGAGCTGTTTCATTTCCGGCTTCGCTTGCAGCGCCGGGTTTCGAGGGTCATTTGCTCTCCCCTGAAGCCACCTCATCCAGATCTCCTTGCACTTAAAACCATCCGCGTGCATTCTGTATATAATCCCATTAGCCTATCTGCACCCTCGACCGAGCCTAACTCGGCCACTGCACTGGAGCATCTTGCTTGAGCGCTGCCCCTGCAACTCATACAGGGTAGACCACTGTAATATATAAGACTTAAAAAAAACTATGAACCTGTTGAAATTACAGGTAATATCCATCGCGTACGACCTTAAAATAAATTTAAAACCGTCTTCAACGGAGGAAAATCATGGCAGTCAACCTCGCTCGAAAGGGTAGGGCACGACCTCGCTTGCTCGACCTATCACCTCACCCATCATTGATCGGCGCCCCTTGTTCCATCCTCACCCTCTTTGTCGCCGTTGGTAGCGCCTTCCCCCTGGCAAAAACCTGGAATTCATTGAAAGCGTTGCACCCCAGCCATCCCGGCGCGCTCACAATAGGAGAAAGTCATGTCTGAAATATCCGCAGATCACATTCAAAACAATCCGAAGTATCACCAACTCATCAAACAGCGAGATGCTTTGGCCTGGAGCTTATCGGCCATCGTTTGTGTCATGTATTTCGGCTTTACGCTCATGATCGCCTTCACTCCCGACGTCTTGACAGCGCCCATTTCGGCCGACAGCGTGATTCCCCAAGGCATGCTCATCGGCGTGGGAGTCATTTTAGGGTCCATCATTCTGACCGGTGTTTATGTCGCGCGCGCCAACGGTCAGTTCGATACGCTCACTGACGAAATCATTCAGGAATCACTCAAATGAGACTATTTCACTCTACTCTCCGCACCCTTGCCGCTTTATGTACCGGTTTTATATGCAATCTGGCCTGGAGCGCCGATGCGCCCACCGCACCCGGTGCCCCCCCTGCGTCTCCCCCAATCAACTGGGAGGCCATCATCATGTTCGTCATTTTTGTGGCTATTACCCTGGGGATTACCTATTGGGCTGCCAAACGCACCAAGTCAGCTTCTGATTTCTACGCTGCGGGTCGGGGCATTACCGGTTTGCAAAACGGCATGGCAATTGCCGGGGACTATATGTCCGCTGCTTCTTTTCTTGGCATTGCCGCGCTGGTGTACATGAATGGGTTTTATGGACTGATCTTTTCTGTAGGCTGGCTGGTGGGTTGGCCCATTATTTTGTTCACGGTGGCCGAACGCTTGCGTAATCTGGGTAAATACACCTACGCCGATGTGGCCTCTTTCCGACTGCAACAGGGCCCCGTACGAACCATGGCAGCCATTGGTTCTCTCATCGTAGTGCTCTGGTATCTCATTGGCCAGGCGGTGGGTGCTGGGCAGTTATTGCATACCCTGGTGCCACAAATTTCCTATACTCAATCCATCATCATTGTCGGTACACTGATCATCATTTACGTCACCTTTGGTGGCATGAAGGCCACCACCTGGGTGCAGATCATCAAGGCTGCCCTGCTGCTGGGTGGTGCCACGCTGATTGCTTTTGGTGTCATGGCCCATGAAGGCTTCAGCTTCGAAAAACTGTTCGCTGATGCCGTTGCCATCCACCCCAAACACCTGGACATCATGAAGTCTGTAGTGCCCATTGGCGCCAAGGCCAACCCCGTGGAATCCATTTCCCTGGGACTGACGCTAATGTTTGGCACTGCTGGATTGCCACATATTTTGATGCGTTTCTTTACCGTCACCAACGCCAAGGCTGCCCGTAAATCAGTGCTCTACGGCACCTGCTTCATTGGCTATTTCTATATCCTGACCTTCATCATCGGTTTCGGCGCCATCGTCATGGTGGCCAACCATCCGGAATACGTGGTGGACGTATCCAAGAACATCCTGGCCTTGAAGGGTGGTGGCAGTATGCCGGCGGTGTATTTGTCGCATGCCGTAGGGGGTGACCTGTTCCTTGGATTCATCGCTGCCGTGGCCTTTGCCACCATTCTGGCCGTGGTCTCTGGCTTGACCATGGCGGGAGCCTCGGCATTGTCCCATGACATTTATGCCAATGTGATCAAGAAGGGCACTGCCACGGAAGCTGAAGAAATATGGGTGTCCAAAGTATGTGTCATCGGCTTGGGAATCCTGGCGATCTTGCTCGGGATTGCCTTTGAGAAGCAAAACGTGGCCTACATCGTGGCCCTGACCTTCTCGATCGCCGCTTGTTCCAATTTCCCGATTCTGGTTCTGTCCATCTTCTGGCGTGGGCTCACCACACGCGGTGCTGTGTTGGGCGGCTATACGGGAATTTTTGGTTCCATCGGGTTATTGATCATCGGACCCACGGTCTGGACCAAAGTGTTGGGTAATGGCCCGGCCATTTTCCCCTACGACTTCCCGACCTTCGTGGTGTTACCGCTCGTTCTGATCGTGGCTTACGTGTTTTCGGTCACGGATAACAGCGAAAGTGCCGCCAAGGAACGGGCTGCCTTCGACCGCCAGAAAATCCGCTCCGAAACCGGCCTGGGCGCAGAAGTATCCGCAGCTGTGCACTGATCACTAGTCCCAGCGCGCTATCCTCAAGGCCCCGGGGCAAGTCCCGGGGCCTTTTTTTGTGCTCACGACACGGCCTGGCTACGCCTTCTGATCTCAGCCCCGTTTGAGCAGACGCCGCAATTTGACGAACATCAGAGCCGTCATCAGCGCATCGCTCAAGGCATCATGGGCCTCCCCCAGAATGGGCAGCTCAAGATCCTGGCGGATGGCTTCAAAACTCAAGTCCACGTTACTGTCCCAACGTTTGGCGAATTTGTAGTCGTAATACATCCCTGACACCTCGATCTTGGTCTGCGGCAAGCCCACTCCCAGGAGGGGCTGCACCAGACGATTCAGCATGGCCACGTCAAACTCCAGGTAATAACCCACCAAAGGACGGTTCCCGACAAAGGCTAGAAAGCGTTCGGCCGCTTCGCTCGACGTCATCCCTGCCTCCAGGTCCTTGTGGCGTAACCGGTGGATCAGGATATTTTCCTTCTTCAAGGTTCCCGCAGGTTTGATGAGTAACTCCAGTCGCTGGCTCGTGAGAATGTGATTGCCTCGAATAGGAATCGCCCCAATGGAGATGATTTCATCCTGTCGCGGGTTGAGCCCGGTGGTTTCGCAATCCACGCTGACCCATTCGTTTTCTGGCGCAGGATCGAGCAGCGACAAATAGCTGGGGTGACGCAAACCATGCCGCCAGCGCCATCTCCTGAACCAGTCAGCAGGGCTCATCACAAGGTGTCCAGTCTGAAGTGAAAATGCAGCAACTGCTTGAAACGTTTCACGACCTGCAAACTATCCCGCAACAAATCCCGCTCCAGGGTGCTGAGGCGATCCAGGTGGATGAGATGGCTGGGGCGTTGCCCCACAGAGAGCATCTGCAAGCCCTGGCGCAAGCGCATATCCATCAGGAAGGCCAAAGCTTCGTGCAGGTCCTGAACGAGATCATGGGGCAGACGCTGACTCTGTTCCAGCGCATCCAAGCGCTCCCGGGTGCCATTGACGGCCAAACGGGCCTCCAACGCCAGGCTCCGCACCCCATGCACAATAGGGAAAATGCCCAGTTTCTTGATATCGATGACATCCGGCGAGTCCGCGCCAGGCAACAGCCGGGACCACCATCCCCCAGGGCCCCCAAACTGATCCACGGCCCGCGCAAATTGCGCCAAAAACTGGGGAGACTGTTGCAGGATGTCACGAAAATACTGTTTCAGCGCTTCCAGCAAGTTGCGATCTCCGCACACCGCGGCGGCATCCGTAAAAATAGCCAAACGTATGGGAGATTCCGCAGTAGGATGATAAATCCATTGCCGCAACGTTTCCTGGAATGCCTCTAGCGTTTGGCACCAGATGGGATTGCGCATCATGATTCCCCCTGGGCAGGGGGGATAGCCAAACTCACATAGGGCATCATTGAAGCGGCTGGTAATGGCGATCAGATCCGGATGCTGGTACCCATTACGCAAAATCAGACCATTATCCTGATCGGTTTTAAGTAGTTGTTCCCCCCGTCCCTCGCTGCCCATGACCATGACACAGCTATTTTCAATCAACTCCGTTGGAGCCAGCAGACGCCAGAGTCTTCCAAATACCTTGGCGTTGAGCTCCTGCACCAATTTGGCAATCAGGCTTACCTTGACTTCGCTTTCACTGAGCAATTGAATCAGCCGCTGTATCTGTTGACAGGCCAGCTTGAGCTCATCCACGGTATCTGCCTGCTGAATCTGATACCAGATCAGATGCGAATGATTGGAAATGAAGCTCAACAGATCCAGTTGCTCCAGCACCCCCACGACCACCTGGCTGCGCTTGACCACGACCCGATGCACACCATGCCGAATCATCAAAATCAAGGCTTCGAAGACGGATTCATCCGCTTGCACATCGATCAGCGCCCAGGTGGTCAATCGGCCCACAGGAGTGTTTTTGGGATCGTCTCCCGACAGGATGATTTTGCGAATATCGGTCGTAGTGAAGATACCCAGACGCTCCGGGCTACTGCCTTGCACCAATACGTGGTTTAATTGCTCTGCTTCCAGCATTTGTGCCACCTGGAACACCGATCGATGTTCCTCCACGTACACGGGCATGCGGACATAGGCCTGCTCGATCCTCGACACCATGAGCGAATGCAATTCCCGTTGCGTGCGTCGCTCGCTCAAGGTCCGAAGTTTTTGCGAGATATCCGAAAAGAGGAGCGCTCCAAAACTGACGTTGGCCGCAATCAAGCGTTTGACCGTTGCCTCCGGCAGCAAATAAACAATGGCTTCTTCCACGGCCACAAAGCGTCCCACCACTTTGCCAGCCATGAGCGCGCGCCCATCAAAGGTTTCATCCTGACCATACAGATACACTTCTTCTTCTTGCTCGCTTTGGCGCACCCGTCCCTTGACCACCACGAATAAGTGACTTGGCACCGTATTGGGCGCCAAAATTACACTGCCTTCCGGATAGTAGGCCATGTCGACGCTATTCCTCACCCATTGCTGCTGTTCTGCAGTCAACACATCAAAAGGTGGGACTGAAAAATTAAAAGATTTTGCCATGGGCGATTGCTCTGAATGCTCTATACTTGTGGGTTATCATCGTACTTGGGGTGTCCGTCATGACGCACAACACCAACCCGTCCGCTGCAAAAATCTGGTCTGGACGATTTTCGGCCCCAGTTGCCGAATCGGTCAAGTCTTATACTGCCTCGGTGGGTTTTGATCACCGCCTGGCTCCCTTCGACATCCAGGCTTCTTTGGCTCATGCTCAGATGCTGCAAGAATCCGGGCTTATAAGCCAGGACGATTGCAACAACATCCACCAGGGATTGGAGGTGCTGTCCCAGGAAATTGAAACGGGCAAGTTCCGCTGGAATCTGGAGGACGAGGACGTCCATCTCAACATCGAACGACGCCTCACCCAACTGGTGGGAGATGCGGGTAAACGGCTGCATACGGCGCGCTCCCGCAACGATCAGGTGGCCACGGACATCCGCCTTTACCTGCGCCATGCCACGGATCAGATTCTGACACTGCTGCAGCGAACACGTCTTGCCTTACTGGATCTGGCGCAAACCCATGCCGCTACCATCATGCCGGGCTTCACCCACTTGCAGGTGGCACAGCCCGTTACCTTTGGCCATCACCTCATGGCCTATGTGGAAATGTTTGGTCGGGACGCCCAACGGCTGTCCGAAGGACGGCGGCGTATCAATCAACTCCCCCTGGGTGCGGCGGCCCTGGCCGGCACCAGTTATCCCATCCGTCGGGAACGCGTGGCCGAGCTTCTGGGATTCGAAGGCGTTTGCCAGAACTCACTGGATGCTGTATCCGACCGCGACTTTGCCATCGAGTTTTGCGCCACGGCAGCGCTTCTCATGACCCATATCTCGCGCATGTCGGAAGAACTCATTCTCTGGATGAGTCCCCGCTACAATTTCATTCGTATCGGCGATGCCTTTTGCACCGGTTCCTCCATCATGCCGCAAAAGCGCAACCCCGATGTCCCCGAACTGGCCCGTGGTAAAACGGGTCGTGTTTTTGGGCATCTGATGGGGCTGCTTACGCTCATGAAAGCCCAACCTCTGGCCTATAACAAGGATAATCAGGAAGACAAAGAGCCCCTATTCGATACGGTAGACACCCTGTTGACGACTCTGGAAATCTTCTCGGAAATGCTGCGCGATGTCCAGGTCAATGCCGACACCATGCGCCGTGCGGCCCTGGAGGGGTTTTCCACCGCCACGGATTTGGCGGATTATCTGGTCAAGCGGGGACATCCTTTTCGCGATGCGCATGAAATGGTTGCACGCGCCGTCCGTCACGCAGAGTCCTTGAGCTGTGACTTGTCAGAGCTCCCCCTGGAGCAGCTCAGAACGTTTTCTGACCGTATCGATGCCGACGTGTACGCCGTGCTAACCCTGGAAGGATCCGTTGGCAGCCGCAACAGCCTAGGAGGCACTGCCCCAGAACAAGTGGCTGCCGCCATTGCCCGCGTTCGGGCTAGTCTCCTGGAGCAAGGGCACTGGTTTTAGGCGTCTGCTCCCGGCAAATTTTTCGGGTTTCCGGAATGGACAAGCGCTCACCAAACCAGGTGCAATGGGTGATGCGCTGGCTTTTTTTCTGGCAATAGGCGCACGCGCCGCAAACACCGAACAAAGGTTTTCCAGACTGCCCTTGCACGGTATGCAGAATGGATCGCAACAACGAAACACTATCCCGAATGCGGTTAGCGCTCATATCCCGGGTCGCCTGATTCCACAATCCGGTGGGGTTGGCTTCGCGCAGAAAAGCCTCACCCAATTCGCTCAGGCGCAATCGCACAACCCGCTTATCCATCTCATCCTGATAGCGCTCCACCAAGCCGCGTCGATCCAGCAACAACAAACTTTGCGAGACGGTTCCTTTGGTCAAGCCCAGGTACTCGGCCAAAGCCTGAGGGGTATTACTAAAGCGATTGGCTTGCTGCAAGAAGAGCATGGAATGAATGTGGACCGGCTGTAGCCCATAGCCATTCCCGGCACGGCGAAACTCGGCCCGCATCAGGTTTTCAAGGCGACTGACGAGTTCCAGCAAGGAAGTTGGGGTTTTTTGCATCTTTCTATAGTATTGATTCAATACAAAATTGTCAAAAATAAAATCCTTGGAAGAATTATATCGAACCGATATCTATGACTCACTATCCCCATGAATGGGATTGATTTTTTTATAAACCGCGCAATATTTCCGAGTCAACTCATTTTTTTACATTCCCGCAACAGAATCAGCCCTGGTTGCTGCTTGCACAAGAGGGGTCGTCCAGGCAATGTGGGCGCTTTGCACCCGCCTGCGGCCATACCGCAGACCCTCACCTAACCGTCTCACTGCGGATATTTTCACTATGATAGACTAAGCGCATGAGATCTGTTGGCCGCCCTGTGCGTTTTTTTTGGATTCTACTACTGAGCACTCCGCTAAGCGGCTGCGGCCTGAAGGGCCCGCTCTTTCTTCCCCCCAAACCCAGCACCACCGGTAATTCGGCTCCTTCTACCTCCCCAAAACCCCCCGAAGCGCCGACTGGAACCACTACGCCCCCTTCTACTCCTACCAAGACACCATGAAGACCGATTTCTTCCTGACTCCCGAATTAACCAGAAACAACCAGGGAGAATTAATGTATGAGGGGGTATCCCTCACCCTTCTGGCGCAAGTTCATGGCACCCCCTGCTATGTGTATTCCAAAGCAGCCATCTGCAACGCCTGGCAAGAATTCGATGAAGCCTTCAGGCCGCTATCTGCGCTCATCTGTTACGCCGTCAAGGCCAATTCGAACCTGTCTCTGCTGCGCTTGCTGGCCCGCCTGGGAGCAGGATTCGATATCGTCTCTGGGGGCGAATTAGCGCGTGTTCTAGCTGCCGGAGGAGATCCACGCAAGGTCGTGTTTTCCGGAGTAGGGAAATCCAGCTCGGAAATGAAGCAGGCCTTGCTGGCCGGAATTTTATGTTTTAACGTGGAATCCCTGCCCGAATTGGAACGCTTGTCTCATATCGCCTCGGAATTGGGGGTTTGCGCCCCCGTTTCCTTGCGCGTGAATCCCGATGTAGATCCTAAAACCCATCGCTACATTGCCACCGGATTAAAACAAAGCAAGTTTGGTATTGCCTACGAATCAGCCTTGGCATTGTATGAGCACGCACGGACGTTGCCTGGCTTACAGATCACCGGCATCGATTGTCATATTGGTTCCCAGATCACCTCCTTGTCCCCCTTTCTCGAGGCCCTGGAACGCATTCTGCGATTGGTGGAACGTTTGGATTCAGTGGGTATTCCACTGCGTCACCTGGATCTGGGGGGAGGATTGGGTATTCGTTATCACGATGAAGAACCCGTTGCACTGCGCACCTATGCCCAGGAAATTGGCCAGCGACTGCGCCACTTCAAGGGTCGCTTGCTGCTGGAACCGGGGCGTCGGATCATGGGCAACAGCGGTCTTTTCCTCACCCGTGTGGAGTACTATAAAACGACTCCGGACCGGTGTTTTGCCGTTGTGGACGGAGCCATGAACGACTTGATCCGCCCGGCGCTATACGACGCCTGGCACGAAATCGTTCCGGTGCTAGCCCGAGACCGCACTG
This sequence comes from Ferrovaceae bacterium, assembly GCA_027449685.1. Classification (GTDB taxonomy): domain Bacteria; phylum Pseudomonadota; class Gammaproteobacteria; order Burkholderiales; family Ferrovaceae; genus JAJZHV01. The sequence goes on from DAIDLC010000002.1 coordinate 63,470, forward strand.
AAGAACTGGTGGATGTGGTGGGACCCGTGTGCGAAACAGGGGATATTCTGGCGTCACAACGCAATCTGGCAGTGTCCCAGGATGATTTGCTGGCCATATTATCCACCGGCGCCTATGGCTCATCCATGGGGTCTAATTATAATGCTCGCCCGCGCCCAACAGAACTACTCGTGGATGGTACGCAGGTGCATGTCATCCGACGGCGCGAGTCCTGGGAAGCCATGTACGCACAGGAATCGCCCGCTCTCGATCTTTGATGGTGCAGTACTGCACCGTTCATTTAGTAGCTGATCGATACTTTTTTTACAAATATCAGTCAAAATAGTTCATCTCATTCCCTGTCATTCCATGGGTTTTCTCATAAAACTGCAATAGAATCCTCATCACCAATCAAGGGCTGCACATTCTGGCAAGGCGCGCCCTTCATGCGTGGGTTCGATGGTTTTGGTCGATTGCCCCCACTTTGGTAGTGTCTTACACGAATCAAGATGGAACCGAGCCTTTACCCTCAACATCAAGGAGTCAACCATGGTAGCCGCCAAAAAGAAAACAACCGAGAAAAAACCTTCTGAAAAAAAAGCCGGTATAAAAAAGCCGGATGTCAAAAAATCCGCAGCGAGCAAGAAAGTCGTAACGGCCAAAAAAGAGACCAAAAAGGATGCTGAAAAGAAAGCAAGTGCCAAGAAAGCAGTAGCCACCACCAAGAAAGTCACTGCCAAAAAGGCTGCAGCACCCAAAAAGGCCGTAACCGCCAAAAAACCGGCAGCCGCCAAGAAAGCAGTAGCCACCACCAAGAAAGTCGCCGTCAAAAAAGCCGCAGCACCCAAAAAGGCCGTTACCGCCAAAAAACCAGCCGCTGCCAAGAAAGCAGCAGCCACCACCAAGAAAGTCGCTGTCAAAAAAGCTGCGGCACCCAAAAAGGTGTTGGCCCCATCAAAAACGGCGGCAGCAAGCAAGAATCCAGCAGTAGAAAAAATCGCGGCGCCGAAAAAAGCTGCCGCAGTCAAAAAACCCCCCATCATCAAGAGCGCTGATCCAGCCAAGAAGCCGGCCACGGCCGTGAAACCTCCGGTGGCGCGCGTAACAGCCACACCCAAAGTAGCAGCCGCAAAACCTGTCGCTCCAAAGCCTGCAGAAACCAAACCCGCAGCAAGTGCCACTCCCGCTCCCGTGGCACCAAAACCAGCGCCAGTGGTGGCACCCACCCCCGCACCCGTGATTGCCACGCCGCTGATCAAACCCATGTTCTAAACCCAGGCGGCAAGTTGCAGGCAATCAGTCAGGTCGCATCCCTTGATCGAAGGGGCGACCTGACTATTTGGGAATGGCCACCTGCTCCATCCGATATTCGATCGTTTCGGTTTTTTCCAAGAGGCGAAGGCTATCCCCGTGCCGATCGAAATAGCGCGGTCGTGGAATCATAGATGCCAGGCGGGCAGCCTGTTGCTTACTCAAGCCTCCCACCGGCGCCTGAAAATAATGTCGCGCAGCCGCAGAGCATCCAAATAGCCCATCACCCCATTCAATGACGTTCAGGTAGACTTCCAGAATGCGGTGCTTGCTCCAGACCCCCTCGAGCATGAGCGTAATGAGGGCTTCCTGCAGTTTGCGCCAAAGACTGCGCTGTTCACTGAGAAACAGATTTTTTGCCAACTGCTGGGTAATGGTGGAACCGCCCGCCAAGGCTCTTTGATGGGCCATATCTTTATCGAGGGCCAGACGGATTCCCTTCCAGTCAAACCCATGATGCGCGACAAAATTGGCATCTTCTGCCGCAACCACGGCCCGCTTGAGAGACGTGGGTATTTGTTCGTAGCGCACCCAAGGATGCGTTTGCAAGGGACCTTGGCCAGCCATCTGACGGGCTTGGGCTCTTTGACGCATGAATGCCGTCTGCTGGGGATCATGGTCTCGCCACCAAAGCACCTGGGCAAAAACCCAGCATTCCCAGAGCGCGAACAACCATACACCCCACCGGCAGAGTCGCCACACAAGCGGCCATACCCGCCCGGAATAGTTCACGCCGCGTGCCGTAACCGTTGCAATACCGATGCCGTCTGTGGCTGGATGCCACGCCACAAACAGAAGGATTCCGCCGCCTGTTCCACCAACATCCCCAAACCATCCGCCGTTTGGAGTGCCCCCCACTGCCTGGCCATCTGCATGAAAGGTGTGGCAGTTGCGCCATATTGCATATCGTACGCCAGTGTTGCTGGAGTAAACACGCTGGCCGGTAGCACAACTTCTCCTCCCGTCAAACCAGCTGAGGTGGCGTTCAATACCAGATCGAACGGTTCGCTCGGTATGTCGTCCAGCGCACAAGAGGTCAATTTTTCCAGCTGCCCCGGGAGGAGAAGCCCGCAATCCACCAGCTCGCGCTGCAATTGTCGTGCGCGTGTCAACGTTCGGTTGGTCAGTACCAGCTGGGCCGGAGATTGCTGCAACAGGGGCAAGAGTACCCCGCGCGCGGCCCCGCCAGCTCCAATGAGCAGCACGCGTTTTTTCTCCAACCAAAAGCCGAGATTGCGTGTCAGATCGCGTACCAATCCCACCCCATCCGTGTTATCGGCATGGATATTCTGTTCCTGGAACACGAGGGTATTGGCTGCACCCGCTACAAGCGCCCGCTCTGAACAAGTATGGGCCATGGCCAGAGCACGTTCTTTGAACGGTAAAGTCACATTCAGTCCGCACCCACCATCACGGATAAACTGCAGGACAGTCTGTTCAAATTTGTCAAGTGGTGGTCCGATGCGTTCGTAGCTCATGCTCTGGCCAGTTTCATGGGCAAACAGAGCATGAATCTGGGGAGAGCGGCTATGGGAAATGGGTTGCCCGATCACACCATAACGATCCATGACACGTCCTCTTCTGGCTAACCTTGCTTCCAGGGCAGTCCGGCCGCGCGCCAGCCATTGATGGCATTCCGGTGGCCCTGCTCATCCCGATCTCCTTCAAAACCATGCAGAATGTTGTAGCACGGGCCTAGACCGGCGGCCGCAGCTGCGCTGGCTGCCGCGTGAGAGCGCACTCCGGAGCGGCACAAGAACAGTAGCAGGGCCTCTTCGGGCACCGCCTGACGCAACAGTTCGATAAATTTTTCGTTGCGCTGACAGGCCGGATAATTTTGCCACTCCAGGTGAAGTGCGTCCGGGACAAAACCGACCCAATCAAGTTCTGCTTTGGTTCTAACATCCACCAGGAGGGCTGAGTCGGCCTCACCCAGCAGAGAAAACGCTTCTACGGGCAGCAATGCGCCGTCATAGGAGAGATTGGCGTCAAAGGCACGCTGATGTGCCAACTTAAGTAATTCGGAAATTTTTGACATGATCCATTGAAGGGAAATGATCCTTGGAGCGCTCATTGTAGTACGCGTCCTGCCAATCCGTAAAAAATCGCCTTGGGATTGTCAGCCAAACATGCGCCCCATTTTAGTGCTGACCATTGAAAAACGCACCATAATAGAGCAATTGGCCCATGGGCGTGCCCCGGATGTTTCGTCCATTCCCAATTTGGTCACGCGAGGAATGCCAGCGTCAGCCCCTTTGCACGCTTCATTGTGGCACAATGGGCGTTGGTACACCTTCAAATTGGCACATAACCTGCTTTCAGTCGGAATTGGTATTTGTAATCATGGCCTGGGCATAACTGCTCAAACCCAATCCGGGAAGGCTTCGCGAACGAAACAACAGGAGAGCAAGAAATGGCAGCAGCTGATGTCATGCAAATGATCAAGGACAACGAGGTCAAATTCGTGGACTTTCGTTTTACGGATACTCGGGGCAAGGAACAGCACGTATCGGTTCCCGTCAGCGCCTTTGGTCCGGAAAAATTCACCGAAGGCCACGCCTTTGATGGGTCATCCATTGCCGGTTGGAAGGGTATACAGGCCTCAGACATGCTATTGATGCCTGATGCCTCCACCGCCAATCTGGACCCGTTCATGGATGAAACCACATTGCTACTGACCTGCGATGTGATTGAACCTTCCGATGGCAAAGGCTATGATCGCGACCCGCGCTCTCTGGCTGGTCGTGCAGAGTCGTATCTCAAGTCCAGCGGTTTGGGAGATACGGCCTACTTTGGCCCAGAACCCGAATTTTTCATCTTCGATTCCGCCACCTGGAACGTGGATATGTCTGGAAGTAGTGTCCGAATCAATGCCGAAGAAGCCCCCTGGTCCTCCAACCGGGACTATGAGGGCGGCAACATGGGCCATCGCCCGGGTGTGAAGGGGGGATACTTTCCCGTCCCACCGGTTGATTCCCTGCAGGATATTCGCTCGGCCATGTGCCTGGCCCTGGAAGACATGGGAGTCCCGGTAGAAGTGCATCACCACGAAGTGGCCGCAGCCGGTCAATGTGAAATTGGCACCAAGTTTGCTCCTTTGGTGCAACGCGCTGACTGGACCCAAATTCTGAAATATGTCGTCCATAACGTAGCTCACTCTTATGGAAAGACAGCCACTTTCATGCCTAAACCCGTTGTGGGCGATAACGGTTCTGGTATGCACGTGCATCAATCCATCTGGAAAGATGGCAAAAATCTGTTTGCCGGCAATGGCTATGCCGGACTTTCTGACTTCGCGCTGTATTATATCGGGGGCATCATCAAGCATGCCAAAGCGCTCAATGCCATCACCAACCCCAGCACCAATTCCTACAAACGCCTCGTTCCCGGTTTCGAAGCACCGGTCAAACTGGCCTATTCTGCCCGCAATCGCTCGGCAGCCATTCGGGTTCCTTTCGTACAAAGTGACAAGGCCCGGCGTATCGAAGTGCGTTTTCCTGATCCCATGGCCAATCCTTACCTGGCCTTCTCGGCCATGTTGATGGCCGGCCTGGATGGCATTCAAAACAAAATTCACCCGGGTGAAGCCGCCGACAAGGATCTGTACCATCTGTCTCCTGAAGAAGATGCCAAAATTCCAGCCCCCGCCGCCTCACTAGATGAAGCGCTGGCTGCCCTGGATAAGGATCGTGAGTTCCTGACTCGCGGTGGTGTTTTCTCCAACGAGATGATCGATGCGTATATCGCCCTGAAAATGGAAGAAGTCACTTTATTCCGGATGACCACACACCCTGTGGAGTTTCAGATGTACTACAGTTTGTAGTCGTATCCTCAAGAAGCGTTACCCTGGCTTCTGAACACCCGAAGGCCCGCTCCCGGATGGAAGCGGGCCTTTTTTAATGGCACAACTCAAGCCCAAGCGCCCATGACCAAAGCATTGCAAACGCTACCGCCAGACCCCGACATTTTTTGCGGCCTCGACTATTTGGCCACAGCCGTATTGGTGCTGGATACCAACCTGAATATCCGCTTTAGCAATACTGCGGCAGAAAATCTGCTGGAGACCAGTTACAAAAAACTATTGGGACAAGGAATTTGCAAGGCATTGGGACAAGATGCCTTTCTGCAGGAAATGATCCTTAGTGCTTTGCATCAGAACATGGGTTTCATCGAACATGAACTCCACCTGTCGCGTAAGGGAGCTCCACCGCAGTTACTTAGCTGTACGGGTACACCCATGCAGGGGGAACCGGGCGTTCTGCTGGAATTACGCCCCATCAGTCAGCGCGTCCGGATTGCCCGGGAAGAAAAAATCATCGAAGATCAAAAATATAACCGGGAACTGGTACGCAATCTGGCTCATGAGATTCGCAACCCCCTGGGAGGAATTCGTGGCGCCGCCCAACTGCTGGAACGGGAACTGGATCGACCCGCTTTGAAAGAGTATACGCAAGTGATTCGGGACGAGGCGGATCGTTTGCAGTTATTGATGGATCGCATGCTCAGCCCCAATCGAACGCAAAAGCGAATGGCACTGAATATTCACGAAGTTCTGGAACGGGTACGGAGCGTCATACTGGCAGAATATCCGGAAGGCATCCAAATTCATCGCGACTATGACACCAGTCTGCCAGAAATTTCTGGCGATCGGGAGCAACTCATTCAGGCGGTCCTCAATATTGTGCGCAATGCCGCGCAAGCCTTGCGTGGCCAAGGCACCATTCACCTGCAAAGTCGCTCCCTGCGCCAACTGACCCTGGCCCGTCGACGCTTTCGTTTGGGACTGCTGATTCGAATCCTGGACAATGGCCCCGGTATTCCTCTGGCTATTCAGAATCGCATTTTTCAGCCGCTGGTTTCGGGTCGTGAGGGAGGAAGTGGCCTAGGGCTCATGTTGGCACAAAACTTGATTAGCCAACATCATGGCTTGGTGGAATTTGAGAGCAAACCCGGGGAAACCTGTTTCAGTCTGATCCTTCCCTTGCCAGAAACCGAATATTCCTAATCGAGGATGAGATCATCATGAAACCCATCTGGATCGTTGACGACGATCGTTCCATTCGCTGGGTCTTCGAAAAAGCCTTGTCACGGGAAAACTTGCCTTTTCGGGTGCTGTCCTCAACCCGTGAAGCCTTGGCCTTGCTGGACAAGGAACAACCCTTGGTGGTTGTTAGCGATATTCGGATGCCAGGCGAAAACGGTCTGGAGCTACTAGAGGCGCTCAAAACGCGAGACCCTGAATTGCCCGTCATTATCATGACGGCTTATTCCGATCTGGAAAGTGCCGTTTCGGCATTTCAGGGAGGCGCCTACGAATATCTTCCCAAACCTTTCGATGTGGACCACGCCCTGGAGTTGATACGCCGCGCCATGGCAGAGCGCCAGCGACAGGATGATGCACCAGAAGAGAGCATTGCAGCGCCGGAAATCCTGGGACAAGCACCAGCCATGCAGGAAGTCTTTCGGGCTATTGGCCGTTTATCCCAGTCCAATGCCACCGTCTTGATCAACGGTGAATCCGGTACCGGAAAAGAGTTGGTCGCACGCGCCTTGCATCGCCATAGCCAGCGTGCCGGCAAACCGTTCATTGCCATCAACACGGCCGCAATTCCCAAGGAGTTACTGGAATCGGAATTATTCGGCCATGAGCGCGGGGCATTCACCGGCGCCAACACCTTGCGCCGTGGCCGCTTTGAACAAGCGGAAGAGGGCACCTTGTTTCTTGACGAGATTGGCGACATGCCCGCCGATTTGCAAACCCGGTTGTTACGGGTACTTTCCGATGGCCAGTTTTATCGGGTAGGCGGGCATGCTCCCGTTCAATCCCGCGTGCGCATCATCGCAGCAACCCATCAGGATCTGGAATCACGGGTCCGCGAGGGGCTGTTCCGCGAGGATCTGTTTCATCGTTTGAATGTCATCCGCCTGCGTTTGCCCGCGCTGCGCGAACGACGCCAGGATATTGGGCTATTGGCGCGTCACTTCCTGCAAAAAAGTGCGCGCGAGCTTCAGGCTGAAACCAAGCGTCTGTCCGATGAAGCGCAACGTTTTCTCGAATCTCTACAATGGCGGGGAAACGTCCGGCAGCTGGAAAACCTCTGCCATTGGCTGACTGTCATGGCCCCCGGCGTTCATGTGGACATCGCTGATCTGCCTCCCGAGTTGAAAAACACGGCAGGCATCGATCCCACCTCAACCCATCACTGGCGCGCCCTGTTGGAACAAGAAGTGTCTCGCCTGTTGGATCAGGGGTCGCAAGGAATTCTGCAACCCCTGTTAGCTGAATTCGAACGCGCCTTGATCACTCAAACCCTCACCCATACGGGCGGACGACGCATGGAAGCCGCTCAATTACTGGGCTGGGGCCGCAATACGTTGACTCGGAAAATTCAGGAGCTGGGGCTGGAGGCCGGATCGGCCGCGGAGTCCAGCCCGGGCGTATCCAGTCCGACCAAATCCAGCCAAACTGGGGCGTGATCCGAAGGCCGCTCCAACGCACGCGGCTGAATATCAATGGCACTGACACGGCAAGCGGGCACCAACCCCGAGCTCACCAGCAGATGGTCGATGCGTAATCCCATATTGCGTTTAAATGCGTTAGCCCGATAATGCCACCAACTATAACGCTGCGGAGCTTGCTCAAACAAACGAAAACTGTCCTTGAAACCCAGGTCGAGCAAGCGACGAAAGGCCTCGCGTTCAGGTTCGCTGCATAGTACCTCTCCCTGCCAGGATCGGGGGTCATAGACATCGCAGTCCTCGGGCGCAATGTTAAAGTCTCCCGCCACCACGATTCGCTGGTAGTCCTTCTGGATGCGCTGCAACTCCTGCCACAACGCTGCAAACCAGCGCAGCTTATAGGTGTATTTGTCGGAGGTGAGGGACTCCCCGTTCGGGCAATAAACCGATAGCACGCGCACTGCGCCAAACGTTGCGGCAATGACGCGCTGTTGGCTGTCAACAAAATCCGACAAACCCACCACGGGATCAAGCCCTGGATATTTGCTGATCAATGCAACACCGTTATAGGCTTTCTGACCAGACACACAAGCATGATAACCTGCACTTGCTACAGCCTCCCAAGGAAAAGCGGCAGTCTCGCACTTGAGTTCCTGCAGACATAACACATCGGGCTGCTGTGCCTGTAACCAGTCCAGTACATGGGGCAATCTGACCTTGATGGAATTGACATTCCAGCTGGCAATTTTCATGGCGACCTTATTTCCACCCCTGGATAGCGACTCCCGACAGCGCAGGAACCTGGGGTGACGACAGGCCTTTTCTTCCTGCAGGTGGGCGTGCGGCTTCCAGACTCCTCCCCTCAGTCATCTCCGACTTCAATCGGAATCGGGACACCATCTGCACCAACCCCTGTGCTTGTTCTTCCAGGCTTTCTGCCGCAGAGGTTGCCTGTTCCACCATGGCCGCATTCTGTTGGGTGACGTCATCCATTTGCGCCACCACGTCGGTCACTTGTTCGATACCCGCTGCCTGCTCCACACTGGCCTGGCTGATCTGGTTGATGAGTGTCGCCACCTTCTGGAAAGAAGACACTACACCCTCCATAGTCAAACCAGCTTCCGCAACCAGCGTGGCACCATGGGTTACTTTCCCCACCGACTCTACGATCAACCCCTTGATTTCTCTGGCCGCCGTCGCACTGCGTTGCGCCAGGTTTCGTACTTCACTGGCCACCACGGCAAATCCTCGCCCTTGCTCACCCGCTCTGGCAGCTTCCACGGCGGCATTCAATGCCAGAATATTCGTTTGAAAGGCGATGCTATCGATGACCCCAATGATATCTTCGATGCGCCGCGAGCTGACCTGAATGTCGCCCATGGTTTGAACGACCTGACGCACCACACTACCTCCTTTGATAATCCCTTGATGGGATTCATGGGTCAGGTCGTTCGCTTGACGGGCATGGATGGCGTTTTGCTTGACCGTAGCATTGAGTTGCTCCATGGAACTGGAGGCCTCTTCCAGCTTGCTAGCCTGTTGTTCGGTGCGATTGGATAAATCCTGATTCCCGGCCACGATCTCCTGTATGGCCACGTTGATGGCTTGAGTGGCTTCCTGAATCCTACCGACCACTGTCTGCAAACGCGCCACTGTGGCATTGGTATCAACCTTCAGTTGTCCGAAGGTACCTTGGTATACTCCCCGAACCTCCTGGGTCAAATCGCCCGCAGCCAGCGCATTGAGTACATTCGCCACTTCCCGAAGTCCGCTGGCACTGGTATCCATCAACTGGTTGATCCCCGCACCCATGTTTTCAAAAAACGCCCCACGACCTTGCATATCCAGGCGTTGCGCAAAATCCCCCTGGGCGGCATGACGAATCACCTGCGCCAGTTCATTCTCGGCAGCCACCTGATCGGTCACATCCACCCATTCACCCACCGACCCTAAACGTTCGCCCTGCTGATTGAGAATGGGCGAGTTGGTCACATCATACAAGCGCCCACCCAGCAGCATACGACGATGTGACGGCACAGACAGGGACTGCAGACGAGCGCGTGCGGCTTCGGGATCCTCATAGAGTCGGCAAATATCGTAGCCAATAATCCGTTCCGGATCGAAGGAGGGATCATGGTTGGCAAAGGCCTCGCGGTCCCGGCGAAAGGTGGCGTCCAAAGCCTTGTTGACGTAGATGAGGATCCCTTCCTGATTGGCAATCCGCACGTTGGAAGTCACATTATCCAAACCAATCTTGATCTGGGTCATGGCGTCACTGTGGCGTTTTACCGCTTCGGCATTAGCGCCCAGTTGCGCTTGCATGCGCGCCAGTCCTTGCAGGACCTGACCGATTTCATCACCGCGCGACAAGGGAATGCTGCTATCGAAGCGCCCTGATTCGAGCGCCTGAAATACGGGCAGAACGGTTTCTGACAAAGGTCTGAGAATCATGCGTCGGACCATCCAGAACAATACCCATCCCATGAGCAGAAGCATCAGGACGCCCCCAACCAGCACCCATGTGCGGATCTGCCGCGACAGGGCGTCGAATTCATCCAGATAGCTCCCCCCTGCCACGATCCAGTGGGTATTGGGAACCTCATCAAATACCACGATCTTGTCACGTGCTATTTGCTCCCCCTTTTCCAGATTGCGCCATGGATAGATGGTTATTCCGGTTTTTCTTTGGATCATGTCTTGAATGAACCGTTTGCCCGAAGCGTCCGTCGCCTCCAGAATGTTTGCCCCTTCCTTGGCTGGATGCACGATCAACTGGCCTCGGTTAGCCCCGTCCGAACCATCCAGAACATAAAAATAACCTGTTTTCCCAATGTTCATAGCGCGGATCCGCGTTTTGAGAGCGGCCAGTTCGGAAGTCACATCCAAGCCCACAAAGCTGGCTCCGATAACTTGCCCCGATTCATTCAGAATCGGCCGGTAGCTGGAAAAATAATCTTTACCAAACAAGTGAGCAAGGCCGGTATAAGGTTTTCCAGCCAGCAGCAAGGCATACGCCCCATGGGTCTGATCCAGCATCGTGCCCGTGACCCGCTCTCCTCTCTCGTTCCTGAGGGAGGACGCGATGCGCAAAAAATTGCGGTCCTGGCGAACAAACAGCGTAGCCGCGGCTCCTGTCTGCTGCGTGAAGCGATCCACTTCCTGGGTGCGGTCGTTCAACACGAGGGCCCCTGCTTTCAGGCGTCCTGTGACGACAGAATCCAGAGACAGCGGGGAAGTAAAAACCGTCATCAAGGCCTGGTTCAATCGAATGGTTTCATCTTGCAGCGCATCCAACTCCACTTCCACCAGCCCTTTGACCAAATTCACGTCACGCGTGAGGTCGTTGCGACTGGATTCATACAGGGTACGTCCCAGCGTATTACTCAGCAGCCCTACACCCAATACCAACACAGTGAGCGCTATAAGCACGCCACCCAGCAGCAATTTGACCGCAATGGAGGTGTCCAAAAGACGCTGCCTCATGCCTGAAGCGCCATCCTTTCTACCCTGGCGATGCGAATCCTGAATTGTGTCGTCATACATACGGTCATTCCCTTGCTCGGGCACCCTCTGGTCGGTGCACTGGTTGATCGATCGTCAAGTGTGAATGCAGAAGCCTCACGTCCCGCGCCTTTGGTTTGTTTGCACTGCAAGGGCATACCGTTGCAGCGTGCGCTGTCGCGCCTGGGCATGATCCACTATCGGATAAGGATAATCGACACCCAGACGACAGCCATACTGTGCTTGTTCTTGGGGAGACAATAACACGGGCTGATGAATCTTGGCGGAGGGTACCCTGCTCAATTCGGGCAGATAGCGCCGGATGAAATGTCCCTCTGGATCAAAGCGACGGGACTGGGTGGACGGATTGAACATGCGAAACCAAGGCTGGGCATCACAACCCGTGGAGGCACACCATTGCCACCCTCCATTGTTTGCGGACAAGTCATAGTCATTCAATTGTTGGGCAAAATGCCCTTCTCCCCACCGCCAGTCAATGCCCAGATCCTTCACCAAAAAGGAGGCCGCAATCATGCGCAAGCGGTTATGCATGTATCCGCTATGGCGTAATTGCCGCATGGCAGCATCCACAATGGGGAAACCCGTCTGGCCCTGTTGCCAACTCTGAAAAAGAGCAGGATCGTTGTCAAAGGTCAGCGCATCCATTTCCGTTCTAAACGCATGTTCCACCACATGGGGAAAATGAAACAGTATGGCAAAGTAGAATTCGCGCCAGATCAACTCATTCAACCAGGTCAAGCTGCCGCTGGTATGACGCTCCAGGGCCAGTTGCACCAGCTGGCGGATGGATAGCGTGCCAAACCGCAAATGCACGGAAAGCCAGGACACTCCGGGAAGTGCGGGAAAATCCCGTTGTTCATGGTAGCGATCCATGCGTTCCAGAAAGGCCTCGAGCGTGTGCTGCGCCCCCAGAAAACCGGGTTTTATGCCTAAATCCAGCAAATTGGTTGGTTCAAACCCCAGTTGCTGCAAGCTGCTCACTGGAACCACTGCTCTCGAACCCGATCGCAACCTCTGGGCAACTTGCTCCCGAGTACCCCAATGTCCTGCAGGATAGGGATGCGACGCCAGATGAGCGGAGGTCACGGCTGCGCGCCAGGTTTTGCTGTAGGGCGTAAACACCGTGTAGGGGCGTCCCGCCTGAGTGAGGATTTCTTTGCCCTCGAAAACCACCTGGTCTTTGAAACTCGAAAACTCCATGCCCCGGGTTTTCAAAACGCCGGCAACCGCTGCATCCCGGTCAATGGCTTGGGGTTCGTAATCCCGGTTGGCGTACACAGCCCGAACACCAAGCATTTCAGCCAGCAAGGGGATCTGCTCCCGAGCCACTCCATGCACTTGTATGAGCTCAGAACCGCAAGCGCGCAAAGCCTGGTCCAGTTGCTGCGTGCAGTGCCAGATAAACTCCACCCGACGGTCCAAGGGACTCGGTAATCGATCCAGAATCTCCTGATCAAACACAAACACACAAAACACCCGTGCATGATCGTTCAACGCCGCGCTCAAACCCACATTATCCTGCAAACGCAAGTCGCGTCGGAACCAAAAGAGCGCCGAATGCCCCAAAGTCCCCTGGGAATCCAGGGTGTCATGGAGTGGAGGTAAATGATCTTTCATGGGTGCATGGTACTGGATCCTGTCACCTGGCGTGAAGTAGGCGCAAGATGATCCACCACAGGACCTCAACCGCTGTAATCATCCAGGAATATGAGATAATCTCCCCATGGACGCCGTCAATCTCACCAATCACTTCCTGATCGCCATGCCCTCCTTGGCAGATTCCAACTTCTCGGGCACTTTGACCTACATCTGTCGCCATGACGAGAATGGTGCCATGGGTGTGGTCATCAATCGCCCCATGAACATGACTCTGGAAAATCTGTTCAGCCAAATCAACCTGCCCGCCCCCACGTCCACCACCCTGACCCAGCCCGTGTACTTTGGTGGTCCGGTGCAAACCGATCGCGGTTTCGTCCTGCACTCTCCCGTGGGCCATTGGCGCTCCACACTGCAGGTCAATCAACACATTGGCCTCACGACTTCGCGTGACATCCTGGAAGCTATGGCACAGGGCGCAGAGGGAGAAGCGCCGGACAATATTCTGATTTCCCTCGGTTATGCCGGTTGGGAGCCAGGGCAACTGGAACAGGAGCTCAAGCAAAACAGCTGGCTCACCGTCCAGGCGGACATGGACGTGGTGTTCAAATTGCCGGTGGAAACCCGCTTCTCTGCGGCCCTGGGAATTTTAGGCATCGACCCGGCTTATCTTTCCGACGAAGCCGGACATGCCTGAGTCGGCAGGAACGGTATTGTCCTTCGACTATGGTCTAAAATTCATCGGGGTCGCCATCGGACAGCGCATTACCGGAACCTGCCGTCCCCTGCAGACCATTCGTGCCAATACCCGCAATGCGCGTTGGCAAGCCATCGAACCACTTCTACGGGAATGGGAACCAGAGCAGCTGGTAGTGGGTTTGCCCCTGGATCAAGAAGGGTGCGAACAGGAAACCACGCGTCAATGCCGAAACTTTGCGCAATTTCTGGCATCCAAGACGGGATTGAAAACCGCTTTGGTGGATGAACGCTACACCTCCCTGGAAGCAGATCAGTCCTTACGCCAGCAAGGGGTTCGTCGCAAGGAACGAGCAGAACAGGAGCATGCCGAGGCTGCCGCACTGATTTTGAGAAGCTATCTGGAGTCACACCCCCTATGAGCCTGAATCCCCAACTCACTGCTGATGGTCGACTCCAGCATTTGCTCACCATCGAAGGTCTGCCACCACATATTCTTTTCCAGATCCTGGATACCGCCAAAACCTTCGAACAAGTGGCCCAGCAGGAAATCAAAAAAGTCCCGATACTGCAGGGTAAATCGATCTTCAATTTGTTCTTCGAAGCCTCCACCCGCACCCGAACCACCTTCGAAATTGCCGCCAAGCGCTTGTCCGCCGATGTCATCAATCTGAATGTCAGTGCCTCCAGTCAAAGCAAGGGTGAAACCTTGCTCGACACCGTAGATAATCTTTGCGCCATGCAAGCCGACATGTTTGTCGTGCGCCATGCTGAAAGCGGTGCAGCCCACCTGATTGCTGCCCATGTGGGCCCAGGAATTCACGTGATCAATGCCGGTGATGGACGCCATGCTCATCCCACCCAGGCCTTGCTGGATATGTATACCATTCGGCACTACAAACAGCAGTTTCACACCCTCAAGGTCGCCATTGTGGGAGATGTGCTCCACTCCCGCGTGGCCCGTTCCCAAATCCACGCGCTCACTACCCTCAAGGTTCCTGAGGTACGTGTCATCGGTCCCAAAACATTGATTCCTCGGCACGTAGAGCAACTGGGCGTGCAAGTTTTCCATGACATGAACAGTGGTTTGAGGGATGTGGATGTGGTGATCATGCTACGACTCCAAAACGAACGGATGAATGGCGCCTTGCTACCCAGTCGTGATGAATATTTCAAATATTATGGTCTGACACCTGCCAAACTGGCCTGCGCCAAGGCAGATGCCATCGTGATGCACCCCGGTCCCATGAACCGGGGGGTGGAGATCGATTCCGAAGTGGCAGACGGCGTGCAATCGGTCATTTTAAAACAGGTCACCTTCGGAATTGCCGTACGCATGGCCGTCATGTCCATTCTGGCCGGAGAGCGGGGCAGGAAACCCTCATGAAAATCAAAATCAGCAATGCGCGCGTCATCGATCCTGCTAGCGCTACGGATGACTTGCTGGACCTCTATCTAGGCGCCGGCAAGGTTCTTGCCGTGGGCACGGAACCCTTCGGCTTCACACCCAACCGTGTCATCGATGCCCGTGGCAAAGTCGTCATCCCTGGCCTGGTGGACTTGGCAGCCCGCCTGCGCGAACCCGGGTATGAATACCTGGCAAAATTGGAAAGCGAAATGTTTGCCGCTACAGTGGGGGGAGTGACTAGCCTGTGTTGCCCTCCGGACACAGACCCCCCACTGGACGAGCCAGGCTTGGTGGAAATGCTCAAACACCGTGCCAAGGGGCGGAATCAAACCAACGTATACCCTTTGGGCGCACTGACGCAACAATTGCAGGGCGCTCGTCTTACCGAAATGGGAGAGTTGCGAGAGGCTGGTTGTGTCGGATTTTCCCAGGCCAATGCGCCTCTCATGGATACCCAGGTTTTGGCGCGAGCCCTGGATTACGCCTCCACGTTTGGCTTTACGGTTTGGCTGCAACCCCAGGACGCCCACCTGGCGCGAGGTGGCGTGGCTCATGACGGGGAGGTGGCTACCCGTTTGGGACTGCCCGCCATTCCTACCTGCGCCGAAACCATCGCCCTTTCCACCATCCTGCATTTGGTTCGGCATACCGGCGCACGCGTTCATCTTTGCAGAATTTCCAGCGCAGAAGGGCTTAACCTCGTGCGTCTGGCCAAGCTGGAAGGCCTTCCTGTAACCTGCGACATCTCCATCAATCACTTGCATTTGTGCGAACACGACATTGGTTTTTTCAATGCCCATTGCCACCTCACACCTCCCTTGCGCAGCCTGCAAGACCGCAATGCGCTGCGTCAGGGACTGCTGGACGGCACGGTGGATGCGCTCGTGTCCGATCATGCCCCCGTGGATGTGGATGCCAAACAGCTTCCTTTTGAAGCTGCCGAAGCAGGAGCCACAGGGCTGGAACTCTTGTTGCCGCTCACCCTGAAGTGGGCCCTTGAATGTGCCGTACCGTGGCCACTTGCCCTGGCCCGTATAACCACCGACCCGGCCCGGATCCTGGGGATCGAGGCCGGAAAAATCCAATCCGGATGTCCGGCCGACCTTTGCATTTTCGATCCCGAACGCGAGTGGCAAGTCACCCCCACGGCACTTAAAAGCCAGGGAAAAAATACGCCGTTTCTGAATCTGCGCCTAATCGGCAAAGTCACACACACGCTTGTAGGTGGCTTCCCCATCTATGAGGATGCGCGTGCCTGATGTAATCCTGTCAAGGCCAGACTGGGGGGCGCCTGTTTGGCACCGATCCCCCTGTATCATTCACACCGCAACCAACATGCATCTTCACTTCAGGACATTATGAACCCGTTACTCGATTTTTCTGGTCTACCCCAGTTTTCACGCATCCAGCCCGAGGACATTACGCCAGCCATCGATCAGTTGTTAGCCGAAAACCAAGCCATTTTGGCTCAAGTGTCCCTACAAGCGTCTGATCCCACCTGGGAAAATTTTGTCCAACCCCTGGAAGATGGGAACGAGCGCTTGTCTCGTGCCTGGGGGCAAGTAGCGCATCTCAACAGTGTCGTCAACACCCCCGAACTACGTGCCGCCTATAACAGCAATCTGCCCCGTATCACCAACTATTGGGCTGGCCTGGCACAGAACGAAACGCTCTATCAGGGTTACAAAAATCTGTATCACTCACCCGCTTACACGCTGTTATCCACAGCCCGTCAACGCATCGTTGAAAATGAATTGCGGGATTTTCGTCTGGGTGGTGCCGAATTGCCCGCTGAACAAAAGCAACGATTCCTGCAAATTCAGGAAGATCTTGCGGCCGCGGGTGCACGCTTCGAGCAAAATTTGTTGGATACCACCAATGCCTTCTCGTATCTGGTGCAAGATGAAAGCCAATTGCTCGGCCTTCCGGAAGAAGTCATCGCTGCTGCTCGACAACTTGCCGAAACCACAGGAGACGCTGGATGGAAGCTGACGTTGCATGCTCCCTGCTATATCCCGGTCTTGCAATACGCCGAGAACAGAGAACTGCGTCGAGTCATGTACCAGCATTATGCTACGCGTGCTTCGGAGCAAGGCAACCCGGAATGGGATAACACGCCCCTGATCAAGCAGATCCTGAATCTGCGCGCCGAAGAAGCAGATCTGCTGGGATTCAACAATTTTTCCGAATTATCTCTCGAATCCAAAATGGCTGAATCACCCCAGGCTGTTTTGAGGTTTTTACGAGATCTGGCAGCGCAAGCCAAACCCTTTGCCTTGCGTGACTGGGAGGAACTGCAAACCTACGCACGGGAACACTTGAATTGGGGTCCGTTGGAACCCTGGGATGTGACCTGGGCTTCCGAAAAACTCAGAATTGCGCGATACGCCTTCTCGGATCTGGAAGTAAAGCATTATTTTCCCGAGCCACGGGTTCTGGAGGGATTATTTCGTCTGATTCAGCAGCTTTACGGTTTGCAGGTCACCCCCATGGAGGCTCCCGTATGGCATCCCGATGTACGTTTTTTCGCCTTGCGCAACGCCACTGGGGAAATCATCGGACAATTCTATCTGGATTTATACGCGCGTCAGGGTAAACGCGGTGGCGCCTGGATGGACGATGCCATTACACGACGACGTCAGGTATCCGGTATCCAAACCCCAGTCGCTTATCTAACCTGTAACTTTTCGCACCCCCTGGGAGACCAGCCCGCCACTTTCACCCATGACGAAGTGATCACTTTATTTCATGAATGTGGACATGGATTGCATCACTTGCTCACGCAGATGGAGGACCTTTCCGTTTCCGGCATCAACGGCGTCGAATGGGACGCCGTTGAGTTGCCCAGCCAGTTCATGGAAAATTATTGCTGGGAGTGGTCGGTCCTGTCGCAGATGAGCGCCCATGTAGAAACAGGAGAACCTCTGCCACGATCCCTGTTCGAACGCTTGTTGGCTTCCCGACATTTTCAAAGCGGAATGCAAACCGTGCGTCAAATCGAGTTTGCCCTTTTTGACATGCAACTCCACATGGAACCACCCGCCGCAACCGATCCTTTGGCCTTGCTCCAACAAATCCGCGCAGAAGTGGCGGTCATTCACCCGCCGCATTGGCAGCGATTTCCCAATGGTTTTTCCCACATTTTTGCCGGTGGCTATGCGGCTGGCTATTACAGCTACAAGTGGGCTGAGGTGCTTTCTGCCGACGCCTATGCCCTGTTTGAAGAATGCGGAATTCTCGACCCCCAGACGGGCGAACGTTTTCGCCATGAAATTTTGGCGCGGGGAGGCAGTCGACCAGCACTGGAATCCTTCGTGGCTTTTCGCGGACGCAAACCCAGCCTGGAGGCCTTGTTGCGTCATCATGGCATGACTTCCGCGCCCGTCAGTGCATCTCCAGCGTCTCTCCTGCCCGAATGAAGTGAAACGTTCGCGTCAGGGTGACAAGGTCTGCGCGCTCCCGCATAGCTTTGGTGAAGGGCTGAAACGGGGAGGCCATCTGCACGATGTGCTGTGCTGCCGCATCCAAGGCCTCGATTCCAGAGCTTTGGCGCATTTCTAGTCCGGCGATCGACCCGTCTGGATAGAGGATGACGGTCAAGCGTACATCGCCCTGCAGTTCGTGCCCATGGTCTGGGGCGGGATAATTCAACGCTCCCACTTGTTCCACTTTCTGACGCCAGGCTTCAGCGTAGGGACCAAAAATCAGGTCGTGCGTCTGCGCGGAAAGCGCCTGCACCCGCTTCCCGGCAAACGGATCTACTACCTGAGCCCGTGCCATCAGAAGACTGCGTCCCAGTATGTCCTGCTCCTGCTCATGCGCCTGATTCTGATTCTCGTCCTGCGTCAAAGCTTGGGCTCCTGACGGCTGCATTTCCTTATCGGGCAGAGTAGAACCGTCGCGGTACAATGCTTGCGGACCCGGTTGTAAAGTTGGTGTGTGGGCCCCATGAGGGGGTTCAGGCATTACGTACGGTTGAGGGGAATGCACTGCAGAAGATGGCCCCTGGTTGCCACCCGGATGTTCGACAGAAGCGCGAAAGGGCTCTGCCATGGCCGACTCTCGGTCAAGATTCACCTCGAGTTCTGGGAGAAATTGACGACTCACCGAAGAAGCCTGCGGCCACAACCGTGAAAGCCCCGATAGAAGAAAACCATGGAGCAACGCGGATAGCAACAAGGCACCGTACCAACGCCGAGCCGATGAGATCATTTGAGATGACAGGGTACGCTCAAATCCCACAAATTGGGATGTCCTAAAGAAACGCTGACCTGAGATCCTGACGGCAAGGCCGTTGCCCCCATGACCTTGAGCACCAAAGGCAGACCGTCAAGACGTCCCACACCTTCGCGCATCAGGGTTGCGGTGGTTTCCTGCAGGGCTTCCTGCTCGATCCAGCGCAAGCACCAGTAGCGTTCCATTTGGCGCTGAAATTCATTGTAGGCATCATAAGCCAATTCGAAATGCCGCGCGATATCCAGCAAGTGAGTCTCCTCAGCAAAAACCGGTGGGGCCCGCCGAGTCAACTGGATGAGCTGCCATTGGTTGATCAAATCCACATACCGCCGCAGCGGCGAAGTGGACCAGGCATATTGAGCCACACCCAGACCCTGATGCGCTCCAGGGCGAACGCTCATGCTGGTTTTGCCATTGATTTGAGTTCGAAACAAGGCCGGCCATTGCGCCTGCGCCAAACAGTATCCCCAATAGGTATTGGCCTCGATCATCATTTCTGCCACCAGGGTGTCCAGCGGTGAACCTCGTGGGCGCGGGGTGATCTGGACACGATCAGCCTCGATATGAAAAGTGAAATCCTGATACTGGGGTGCAGGGCGCTCCCCAACCCCGCGCTGCAAAGCCATTTTCTGCGCTAGTTGCCATAGCACCTGCAGGACATGGGCATACGGTTGAGAGACCAGGTAGGGTTCTGCCATGGGCTCAAACCAGGATTCCACTTCGTGTATCCGCAAATTTTGCTGCACCTGTACGCGTTGCAGGCAAGTTTCGCGGTGCACGATGGCATAGTCTGACTTGCGTACCGTCAATAACAGCGACAAGGCAGGAACCATCGTTCCTTGCTGCAAAGTGAAGGTCTCGATCACATGATCGGGCAACATGGGAATCTTGTGCCCCGGCATGTAGACGGTGGAGAGCCGAGTCTGTAATCCTTCATCCAGAGGGGATCCTGGGCTTATGCCTAAAGCGGGTGCGGCAATGTGAATACCCACTAACCAATGCTCCGAATCGGCTTCCGACAGGCTAAAAGCATCATCGATTTCTGTGGTGGAGGCATCATCGATACTAAACACCGGGTCGGCAGCCAGTGGCAGCAGAGCACTCTGATCCAGAAGCGGAAAATGGGTCTGTTCCGGCCAAGGTCCAAAGTATTCATATTGAAACCGACCCTCATGCCAGTCACGAGGGCCCCGCAATACGCCGCAAAATTCCAGTACTTGTGCCGGAGCACAGTGCAACATTGTGGCTGCAGCATCCAAGGTCTTGAAGGCCAGTGAATTCTTGTCCGGAGCATAGATCAAGCCGGGCAATGTGGTGCGCATCCAGTCGGGGAATCTACCCTGACGCAGGGCAACGAGTGCCTCTTCCTTCTGGGTTTCCTGTTGCCGCTTGCGTTCCAGACCGATCAACGCCGCCTTCAGATTGGCTTCACTGGCCGGACGAAAGCGCCCTTTGCCCTTGCGGTAAAAATACAAAGGCGCCTCATGAAGACATAACAGAATAGCGGCCTGGTCCACGGGGCCTGCCTTTGCCCCCATATAGGTTTGCGCCAGGCTCTCGAAGTCCACTTCCGCGTCGGGCGCGCAGGTCGTCCAGAGCAATTCCACATCGATCTCCCGAGATAGCGCCTGCGCCTGCTGCATGAATGCGGTGGGAGCGGGTGCAACAAAGCGGATCAAAACGGCAGCGCTCTTGATTTTGCTGCGTTTACCTTGGGCGTTTTCCACCTGAAGCGTGGACTCGCTCGCGCTCAAAATCGATCCCGTCTTTACATCTCCGCCTTCTTCATACAACACGTACATCAAGCATTCTCCAAGGCCAGTTGCGCCAACAACCGGGCGTGCAGGCCTCCAAAGCCCCCATTACTCATCACCAATACCTGATCACCCCTCTTCGCCCGCACAGCGATGGCTTTGATCAGATCATCCATGCGATTGAAAGTAAGCGCTCGCTCACCAAGACTGCTTAGCGCTTTATCCACATCCCATCCCAATTGAGCCGAGTAACAAAACACGAGGTCTGCCTGTTCCAGGCTGGGCGCCAGCGCTGCAGCCCATACCCCTTGTTTCATGGTATTGGAACGCGGTTCGATGACGGCCAGAATCCGCTGTTCCGGTGTAAGCGTTTGCTTGAGGCCTGCCACAGTGGTCTGAATGGCGGTGGGGTGGTGTGCAAAGTCATCCAGGACAGTCACACCGCGTACCGTCCCCAAAATTTCCATGCGGCGGCGCACGCCTCTAAAAGAAGCCAGACTGTGGAGCGCCACAACCGGATCCATGCCCGTAAACCGGGTGGCCATCAAGGCTGCCAAGGCATTGAGACGATTATGCTCACCCAGGAGCGCCCAGGCGGGCACAGTGGCCAGCACCTGTCCTGCACAGCTAAGCGCCAGGCCATTGTTTGGTAATCCTTGCAGTTGCCACGGCCCGGAGGCTCCGAAATAGTCCACCGGGGTCCAGCAACCCCACTGTAGCGTCGTGGCGAGACGCTCATCCTGCCCATTCACCACCAACAACCCCTGTGCAGGTAGCATGCGAATCAGATGATGAAATTGAACCTGAATGGCCTGCACATCAGGGAAAATGTCGGCATGGTCGTATTCCAGATTATTGAGTATCGCCAGCCGTGGTCGATAATGAACAAACTTGGAGCGCTTATCAAAAAAAGCCGTGTCGTATTCGTCAGCCTCGATCACAAACCATGGCATATCCTGCAAATTCTGCCTGAGGGGTTTCCAATCCTTTGGCAAGCGCGCGGAGCAGCTGAAATTGGTCGGAACCCCGCCAATCAGAAAACCGGGTGCAAATCCCCCTTGCTCCAACATCCAGGCAACCAGTGAGGCGGTGGTGGTCTTTCCGTGCGTTCCCGCCACTGCCAAAACACGGCAATGACCAAGAATGTTTTCGGCCAGCCACTGAGGGCCGGAGACGTAGGGCAGCGCCCGGTCCAGAATGGCCTCCATCAGGACATTCCCCCGCGAAACCACATTTCCAATCACAAACAAGTCTGGTTGCAGCGCCAGTTGATCCGCACCATACCCCTCGATCAGCTGGATTCCCTGTTGTTCCAGCTGCGTGCTCATGGGAGGATAAACTTGGGCGTCACAGCCGGTCACGCGATGACCCGCTGCCTGGGCCAACACCGCAACTCCACCCATGAAGGTGCCACAGATTCCAAGAATGTGAATATGCATGCGCAAACCGTATCAGAAAAACAGGCGTAAAACGGATTAGCCTGGTGTTGGATCGTAGCAAAGATTAGGGGCCAGCCAGCGTTCCGTTTCTTGCACACTGAGTCCCTTGCGTCGAGCGTAATCTTGCACCTGATCACGACCCAGTTTGCCCACCGCAAAATAGCGGCTTGCCGGATGAGAAAAGTAAAATCCGCTCACAGCAGCGGTGGGCCACATGGCGTAGCTTTCCGTCAGATGAATCTGTGCCCGCTGTGGCGCCTGGAGCAAATCGAATAACGTTTTCTTCTCGGTATGGTCAGGGCAGGCCGGATAGCCTGGCGCCGGCCGAATTCCCTGATAGCGTTCGGCAATCAAGTCTTCCACGCTCAGTGCTTCGTGCGCAGCATAACCCCAAAAGTCCTGGCGCACCCGCACATGCAACCATTCAGCAGCGGCCTCGGCCAGGCGATCGGCCAGCGCCTTGAGCAGAATCGCGTTATAGTCATCGTGTCGGGCTTCGAATTCAGCCAGTCGTTCTTCGATTCCGATACCCGTCGTCACGGCAAAGGCACCCACGTAATCCTCGAGGCCTGTGGCTTGGGGCGCCACAAAATCAGCCAGGCACAGGTTAAAGCGATCCGCCGGCTTGTCATTCTGCTGACGCAAAAAATGCAGCACTGCCTGAATGGATTGGCGTGCTTCGTCGTCATACAGCGCCACATCGTCCCCGTCAGGAAGGCTGGCCGCAGCAAAAAATCCCAGCACCGCATGCCCCGTCAGCCAACGCTCCGCCACGATCCGGTGCAGCATCTCCTGGGCTTCGGCAAACAGATTGCGCGCTACCTCGCCCACCAGATCATCCTGCAAAATGGCAGGATAGCGCCCAGACAATTCCCAGGTTTGGAAAAACGGCGTCCAATCGATATACGGCACCAGCTGTGCAAGATCAAGATCTTGCAACGTCTTGACCCCCAGAAAGGCGGGACGCGGGGGATGGTAACCCGACCAGTCCAGCTTCAAACCCCGTTCACGGGCCACCTCCAGCGACAAGAGCGCATTCCCCCCCTGTTTGGAGGCATGCAAGGCACGCACCCGTTGCATGTCAGCCTTCAAGTCCTGCACGTATTTGGCGCTCAGATCCTCACTGAGCAATTGCGTGCAAACCCCCACCGCCCGCGAGGCATCCGGCACATAGACCGTAGGTCCCTGATAATGAGGTTCAATCTTTACCGCCGTATGCACCCGGGAGGTGGTCGCACCACCGATCATCAGCGGCAACGTCAACCCTGCACGCTGCATTTCTCGGGCCACATGGGCCATCTCTTCCAGGGAAGGGGTAATCAGTCCGGACAGCCCGATAATGTCGACGTGTTCTTCTTTGGCGGTCTGCAAAATGCGTTCGCAGGGAACCATCACCCCCATGTTGACCACTTCAAAATTATTACATTGCAAGACCACGGCCACGATATTTTTACCGATGTCATGCACATCCCCCTTGACCGTGGCAATCAGGATTTTGCCTTTGGGTCGAGAGGTGGCAGACTTTTCTGCTTCGATGTGGGGAATCAGGTGAGCCACAGCCTGTTTCATGACACGCGCTGATTTCACCACTTGGGGCAAAAACATCTTCCCTTCCCCAAAGAGGTCTCCCACCACGTTCATCCCCGCCATGAGCGGGCCTTCTATGACGTGAATGGGGCGTTCACTCTGCAAGCGTGCCTCTTCCGTATCTTCTTCGATATACGTAGAGATGCCCTTCACCAGAGCATGGGTAAGACGCTCTCCCACGGGGGCATCGCGCCAGGACAAGTCTTCAGCGGAAACCCGTGCGGCTCCACCCTTGACACTCGCGGCAAAGGCAACCATGCGCTCTGCAGCATCGGGGCGCCGGTTGAGAATGATGTCTTCTACATGCTCCAGCAAATCCCCGGGAATCTCTGCATAAACGCCCAATTGCCCGGCATTGACGATCCCCATGGTCAAACCCGCACGGATGGCGTGATACAGAAAAACCGTATGGACAGCCTCTCGGACCGCATCGTTGCCGCGGAACGAAAAACTGACGTTGGATACACCCCCACTGACTTTTGCGTAAGGCAAGGTGCGTCGAATGATGCGTGTGGCCTCGATGAAGTCCACGGCGTAGTTGTCGTGTTCTTCGATCCCCGTCGCCACGGCAAAAATATTGGGGTCAAAAATGATGTCTTGCGGAGGAAACGCCAGTCTATCCACCAGCAAATGGTAGGATCGGGTACAGATATCCACTTTGCGATCTCGGGTATCCGCCTGCCCCTGTTCGTCGAAGGCCATGACGATGATCGCTGCACCGTAGCGCCGGCACAGGGTGGCACGGCGCAAAAACTCGGCTTCCCCCTCCTTCATGCTGATGGAATTGACGATTGGTTTGCCTTGAACGCATTTGAGCCCGGCTTCCAGAACGTTCCAGTCGGAGGAATCGATCATCACGGGCACCCGACTGATGTCCGGCTCGGAGGCCACCAGATTGAGAAAGCGCTGCATAGCCGCCTTCGAATCCAGCATGGCTTCATCCATGTTGATATCGATGATCTGGGCGCCATTTTCCACTTGCGTGCGCGCCACCGTCAGCGCCTGATCGTAATCCCCCGCCAAAATCAAACGCGCAAAAGCCTTCGAACCCGTCACATTGGTGCGCTCTCCCACATTGACGAACAGGGAATCGTCTCCAATATTGAAAGGCTCCAGTCCTGCCAAACGGGTCATGGGTGGAATGTTGGGAATCTTGCGCGGCACAATTCCCTGGATGGCCTGGGCGATGGCGCGGATATGCGCAGGCGTAGTGCCACAGCAGCCTCCCACGATATTGATCAATCCTGCCTGGGCAAATTCCTTGAGCATCGCAGCCGTATCTGCTGGGCTTTCATCATAACCGGATTCGGCCAGAGGGTTGGGCAAGCCGGCGTTGGGGTGTGCACTGACGTAGGTGTCTGCCACTCGAGACAACTCGGCGATATGAGGGCGCATGAGTGCAGCCCCCAAAGCGCAGTTCAACCCGATGGAAAAGGGTTTGATATGACTCAGGGAATTCCAGAAGGCTTCCGTCGTTTGCCCGCTCAGGGTGCGTCCACTTTGATCGGTAATCGTGCCCGATATCATGACGGGCAAGCGGATCTGATGTTGCTCGAAGAAGGTCTCGATGGCAAACAGGGCCGCCTTGGCATTGAGTGTGTCAAAAACAGTTTCTACCAGCAGCAGGTCTACTCCACCCTCCACCAGAGCGCTCACCGCTTCGCTATAAGCCACCACCAAGCGATCAAAGTCGATATTGCGATACCCCGGGTCGTTCACGTCGGGAGAAATCGAGGCGGTTCGGGTAGTAGGGCCCAGCACGCCGGCCACAAAGCGGGGCTGCTGCGGTGTGCGGCGTGTGGCCGCATCAGCCGCCGCACGGGCCAGACGGGCAGCCGTACCATTGAGCTCGGCCACCAAATGACCCATGTGGTAATCCTCCATGGATATGGAGGTGGCGTTGAAGGTGTTGGTTTCGATGATATCCGCCCCTGCCTCCAGGTAGGCCTCATGAATGGCACTAATAATCTGTGGTTGGGTCAACACCAATAAATCATTGTTACCCTTCAGATCATGGGGGAAATCATGAAAACGTTGGCCACGATAATCGGCTTCCTGCAGCTTGTAGGTCTGGATCATGGTGCCCATGGCACCATCCAGCAGCAGAATGCGTTGTTGCAGAAGCGAATCGAGTAATGAGCGCGTATCGGACATAGCCTCGTATCCTACCACGAGGAAGCAGCGAGCATAAAAAAGGGGCGCTCCCAGGCGCCCCAAACCCTTGACGGAGAGAACCCGGTTATTCGACGCGTTCTCCATGCAGGGCCAGATCGAGGCCCTCGCGCTCTTCTTCTTCAGTCACCCGCAAGCCGATCACCAGATCGATGACCTTGAGGATGATGAAGGACATGACGAAGCCGTACACCAGCGTAACCCCCACGCCCAGCGCCTGAGTGGCCAGACTGCCATCCACACCACTGATTTCCCGGACATTGAAGACCCCGGTCAGCAAAGCACCGATGATCCCACCCACGCAATGCACCCCAAAGGCATCCAAGGAATCGTCATAACCCAGCAGGTGTTTCAAACTGGTGGCCGCCCAGAAGCAAACAACCCCCGCTGCCAGACCGATGGCAATGGCACCACCCGCACCCACAAAACCAGAAGCCGGGGTAATGGCTACTAATCCTGCCACCGCACCTGAGGCAATCCCCAACACACTGGGCTTTCCTTTGGCAATCCATTCGGCAAACATCCAGGCTAAAGCCGCCACCGCTGTTGCAATTTGAGTGACGGTCATGGCCATCCCGGCACGGCCGTCAGCCGCCACTGCCGAACCCGCATTGAAACCAAACCAACCCACCCACAACATGGAAGCACCCACCAGTGTCAGTACCAGATTATGCGGAGCCATGGCCTCCTTGCCGTAGCCTACACGCTTGCCCATGACCAGCGCAGCAGCCAACCCGGCAATCCCGGCATTGATGTGGACCACTGTTCCACCCGCAAAATCCAGCACACCCTTGCCGGCCAACCAGCCGCCCGGCTCCCACACCCAGTGAGCAATGGGAGAATAGACCACCAGGGACCAAATACCCATGAATAACAGCATGGCGGAAAACTTCATTCTTTCTGCAAAGGCACCGGCGATCAGTGCGGGCGTGATGATGGCAAACGTCATCTGGAACATCATGTACACCGACTCCGGAATATTGGTGGCGGCATGATGCACCATGACTTTTTTGGCTTCGTTTTGGTAGAGCATTCCCTTGAGCATGAAACGACTCAGATTGCCCAGCCACTCGGACCCTGGCATGAAAGCCAGGCTATAACCAGCCACGGTCCACAGCACGGTCACTAGAGAACAGATGGCAAAGCTCTGCATGAGCGTAGCCAGCACATTCTTTTTGCGTACCATGCCACCGTAAAACAGAGCCAGTCCAGGAATGGTCATGAGCAACACCAAGGCCGTGGAGGTCAACATCCAGGCCGTGGCACCGGAGTCGATCTTGTCGAATCCCACCAGAAACGGTGCCGTTGGAGCGGGCGGGGCAGCAGCTGCATCTGCAGGCGCAGCAGCAGGCGCCGCAGCCGGCGCCGCAGCGGCTGCAGCCGGTGCTGCGGCCGCAGGTGCTGTGGCCGCAGGCGCCGCGGCATTATCATCAGCCAGCGCCAAACCCGAACCCCAGGTCAAGACTGTCACCAGCAGCAATACTTTCATCGAACGCAAAATGGATTTCATGACGCCCCCTTTATAGTGCGGCCGGGCCGGTTTCACCGGTCCGGATACGCACCACTTGTTCCAGATCAAAGACAAAAATTTTGCCGTCACCAATTTTTCCGGTATTGGCTGATTTTTCGATGGCTTCCAGTACCTGATCCAGCATTTCGGCATTGATTGCGGCCTCCAGCTTGACTTTGGGCAGGAAATCCACCACATATTCGGCACCGCGATACAGCTCGGTATGTCCCTTCTGACGCCCGAATCCTTTGACTTCCGTCACGGTAATCCCTTGCACCCCGATGGCGCTCAAGGCTTCCCGCACTTCATCCAGCTTGAAGGGCTTGATGATTGCAGTAACGAGTTTCATAGTGCCTCCCAGTAAACGAATCAATCGAATTCAAAACTTGTAAATAGCCTGTACACCCAACGTGGTCATGGACGTGGCCGTCATGGTGGCAGGCGTCATGGCTGTATCGGAGGTATAGAACAACGGCTTGTTGGCCGTGTCTTCACGCAACTCGCCCCGCAATTCGACGTTCTTCATGGGGGCATATCCCACGGTCAGCGTCATTTCCTTGACCGTATTACCCGCCGCTGTGGGGGCTGTTCCCAAAGCCGCGCCCGAATCATCCTTGAGCGCTTCAGCCCGCAAAGACAGCCGGTATTGTTCGTTGATCTGATAGTTCAGATACCCGGCCAAACCCTTGTACTTTTCCGTGGTTCCAAGATAACCGGCATATTCCTGGGACACATAGTCTCCGTTCAGGATCAAGGTCAAGGCATCCGTCAGATTGCTGGTAAACACCAGATCCACCAGGGAGCGAGTGCCCGTCATCGGTGCCACGGTACTGACGGGAAACGAGGCGGGCGCGGTTCCAAAATAGCCACTCAGGGCCAAGGAAGTATCCTTGGTAAAGGCACTCGTCACTCCCAACTCCACGGTTTTGGAAGGAGTCATGGCACTGACTTGGTCCCAACCGTTGTTAACCCCCAGCATCACATTGGTAGAATCGGACAGGGCATCAGTCGCCCGCACACCGGTATGCGTGAAGGGGATTTTCCCAAACAGGATGGAACGGGTGATGTTGGTGTCGGCCGAACTGTCGATGACCTCAGCCCCGGCCAAGGTGGCGAATTTTCCGCCAATGAGCGTCCAGGACCCGGTGGCGTACTGCGCAAAGGCCTGCGTAATGTCAAAGTTTCCGCCCGAACCTGGGGTCGTCCCGTTCCCAGACGCACAAGCGCCATAGGAGCAGAATATCCCCGCATCACTTCCGGCGGTCAGGTTGATCAGGCCGCCAAAGCCTTCTTTGGGCGTTTTGGAAATCGTGATGCCTGCCTGATGCAGGCCGAAGGAGCTTTTGCTGGTATCGAAAACCTGCACACTCGAATTAGGTGTCTGATTATGCCCAATGTAACTGGCATCCAGATATCCCTTGACATCGATGCCGGAGTTACCCAACACATCACCCAGAGTGGTGCCTTTGGGCTTTGCATCCACGGGGGCGGCGGTAGCCGGGGCCGCACTGGCATCCGCCATGGTTGTGGCCTGGTCTGCATGCGCCGTCATGACGCCCATCACAACCAATGCAGCCATAGCGCTGAGGGTACTGCGACGGAAAGGCTTCATTCTTTGATCTCCCTAAGTTGAAAATATTTCGAAACAATGGCCGGAACGTTTTAAAACAAAACCCGCTCAGGCTTCCATAAGCATGAGTCATGCCACCCAAAGGAAACGCCCCGAAATGCTGCGTTGCAAAGGTAATAATCCGTAACAATCGATGGATCCACGCCTTGCGCGCACTAGTTTGGTGCGAACATGGCGTGTGTTTGGGCGGAGTTGGTGCGCACCAGGATCGCGTTTCCGAATCTCTTGCTCTGGGATTTCGGAAGCGACATAGAACGAGATTTTCAGATTCCCTTTGACGACAAGGCCCGGGCCAGTCAGAATTTATCCAATCATCCGTAACGCAACCCCAAGGACGCCATGAATACCCGACATTTCATCGACGACATCGCCCGGCGCCTGAGTGAACTGGCAGCCAAAACTCCCGCTGCAGATTTTGAAAAGAATGCCAAGGCACTGCTATCGGGATTTCTGACCAAAGTCAACCTGGTAACGCGGGAGGAATTCGACCTGCAAACCCAGGTTCTGGCCCGTACCCGTGAAAAGCTCCAGTCATTGGAGGCACGCGTCAACGAATGGGAAAGTCGACGTCAACCTTAGTGCTTGCCTTCTGTGGATGAAAAGACACCTCCACCCGTAAACCGCCTCCTGACTGGGGACAGGTAAAGTGTAGCTGGGCTGCATGCAAGCGCACGATTTCCTGCACGATCGCCAACCCCAGACCGCACCCCGGTGTTTGGTCCCCGGACACCCGATGAAACGGGATGCAGAGCTTGCCGAGTTCAGTTGCAGGAACGCCCGGCCCGTCATCCTGAATGATCAACTGCCCTGCATGATCTTGATCCCCCTGGGATAGCCGAATCAACACTCGGCCCTTTTCCGGGGTATAGCGCAGCGCATTGTCCAGGAGGTTTCCCAATAATTCACGTAGCATCAGAGGGCTTCCAAATACCGACAGCGGTGTGGGTTCGAAGATCAGCTCCACTTGCTGCTGTTCCGCCCGGGCCACAAAGTCCACGGCCACTTCGCGGCAGATTTGCTGCAAATCCACCTGAACACACTCGATCATGCTTGCTTCCGTATGCTCCAGGCGAGCCAGCGACAGGAGTTGATTGGCCAGATGCGTAGAGCGTCGTGTGGTAGCCAATAAATCAATGAATAGAGGACGCAGATCCTGGGGTGGATGTTCCAGAGCCACCTCCAACTGGGAGCTCAGCGAAGCCAGTGGAGTCCGTAATTGATGGGATGCATCCGCAATGAAACGTCGATGACTGGCAAAAGACAGGGAGAGATCCTGCAGTAGTTCGTTGATCCCGTGAATGATCGGGCGCAATTCGATGGGCGCCGTGCGCTCCTCCAGCGGTCTTAAATCGTTTGCCGAACGTTGACCGATATCTTTTCGCAACTGATACACCGGAACCAGAGTCCGGCGTATCCCCAACAGAAGGATTGCGATGCAGGCCAGTAACAGAAGAGCCTCGGGCACAAGAATATTGGCAAACAAACCATCGGACAAACGATTACGCCCATGCAGGGTTTGCGCGACCGCTATGAAATAGGGCTGATCACCAATCATTCCCTGGGTATACACTGCGCGCAGGATTCCCCCCTCAAAATTCAAATCTTCGAATACCGGTTGTCCCGACGCCGAGGAGGGTTGGGGCCGCCATAACCGCGAATTTCCTGAAAACACATGTCCACTGTGATCCCATGCGGCATAAATGACTTGATCGTCATTATTTTCCTGCAACATCTGCAGCGCCGCAGGAGGAAGATTGATAACTAACCCCTGCGGACCCTTCTGGATTTGCTTGGATAAATCCAATGCATTGTCATACAGCCCCAGGTCGAGCACTTTCATGGCCGCATGTAAGGAAAATTGGTAGGCCATCAAGGAGCCCACAAGCAATACCACCACCAGCGGCAATAACAACCAGCGCAAAAAAATCTGGTAGAGACTGAGCGGATTAGACATGTTCTTCCAGCATATATCCCAATCCGCGAACCGTCCGGATCAGCACAGCGGAACCTTCCAGTTTGGCTCGCAGACGATGAACATAGGCTTCTATGGCATTTTCGCTCAATTCCTGACCCAGATCCGCAATGGCCTGAATCAGCTGCTCTTTGGAAAGAATGCGGCGTGGATGAGCCATCAAATACTCCAACACCGCCCATTCCCTCCCGGAGAGATCAACCGGCACCCCCTCCACAAAAGCACGTTTTCCCACCGTATCCAGCATCAAGTTTCCCAGGGTCAGGCGCGTGCTGGCCGAGCCTTTACTACGACGAATCAGGGCGCGCAAACGGGCTTGCAGTTCTGCCAAAGCTACTGGTTTGACCACATAGTCGTCGGCACCCAGATCAAAGCCATGCACCCGATCTTCTACCGCATCCCGAGCAGTCAGTATGAGAACGGGCACAGGATGGGCGCCCAAACGCAAGGCCCGCACCACGTCATAGCCATCCCCATCGGGCAACCCCAAATCCAGCACAAGCGCGTCCACCTTTTCGTTCACTAGCAAATGCAGTGCCTCTGCTACAGTTCCTACCAGATCCACTGCAAACTCCACATGACGCAAGGATGCCGCCATGGCCTGTCCCAGGGCGCGATCATCCTCGACGATCAAAATGCGCATACTGTCAGACTCCTGTCAGAAACGAGGCCCATAATGCTCCAACCCGTCGTAGGCGAATGTTTTCACAACCGTTACATCAGATTGAGGCTACTTTTGTTGACTGTCAAACCCTGTTCAACCCGCCGTTTGTGAGTCCCTCCTCCGTGGCAACTTCTTTTTTTTCCACCATCCGTACCTGGTTCACCGAGAGCATCCGGCAGGGACTTCCAGGCAGTTCGTCACATCGCCAGCCAAAATGCACGGGAATGCTCAAGCTCCAGCAACCCCTGCTGTATGGTCTGGTGCCGATGCTGTTATCGGGATGTGCGCTGGGCCCGGACTTTACGCTTCCCGCAACTCCGGCGGCCAAAGGATATTTACCCAACGAAACTCTCAGCAAGGACAGCCCGCTTGCTTCTGGCGCCCTATCGGAAGCGCCGATATTCAAGATTCAGCAGGACATTCCCGCTGACTGGTGGAGCGTGTTCCAGTCCCCCGCGCTCAATCAACTGATCGAGCGCGCTTTCAAGACCAATCCCACCGTGGATGCGGCTCAGGCCGCGCTGCGCGAAGCCCAGCAAAATACCCTGGCTCAACAGGGATATTTCTACCCCTCACTGGGGATGGAATACCTTCCTTCGCGCAATAAACTGGCAGGTAACATGGGCGGTAACTCTCCAGGCGTACAAGGAAACGGGAGCATCATTCAAACCTATTCCAACCCCGGCGGCCCCCCGCCCTATAACGGCCCGGTTTATTACAATTTTCACACCGCTCAGATCACACTGAGTTATACCCCTGATTTTCTTGGCAGCAATCGCCGCCAAGTAGAATCCCTTCAAGCCCAATCCGAGTTCCAGCAATTGCAACTGGAGGCCACTTATATCACTTTGGCCTCCAATGTGGTGGCAGCCGCCCTGCAGGAAGCCTCTTTGCGGGCACAGATCAACACCAATAAGGCTTTGGTGGACGATAATGTGCAGCTGCTTCAGATCGTGCGGCAGCAATTCCATCTGGGGCAAGTGGATTCCACCGTGGTTGCCAATCAGGAACTGGCCCTGGCCCAGGCGCGACAGGCCCTATTCCCTTTGCAACAGCAACTGGAACAAACCCGGGATCTCCTGCGGGTTCTGGCAGGCCAGACGCCGAATGACGACATTCCGGAAACCTTCACGCTCGACACCTTGCATTTGCCGCAAACCCTGCCCCTTAGCCTACCCTCTCAGCTGGTGCAGCAACGCCCCGATGTACGCGCCGCTGCAGCGCAATTGCATGCAGCCAACGCTCAAGTGGGTGTGGCCCTGGCCAATCGCTTCCCGCAATTTACCATCAATGGGGTCGTGGGAGGAGCAGCCAGCGTTCCTAGTCAGATGTTTCAAACCGGTGGCGGTTTCTTTAACCTGATTGGTGATCTGACCTTGCCGCTGTTTGATGGCGGCACCCTGAAGGCCCGCGAACAAGGCGCACGGGAAGCGCTGGCTCAGGCCGCCGCAGCTTATAAGACCGCTGTTCTCACAGCCTTTCAGAATGTGGCCGATACCCTGCACGCCATTCACGCCGATACCCAGGGACTTCATAACGCCCGTCTTGCCGAACAGGCCGCCCAACAGGCCCTCACAGTAACACGCCAGCAGATGAATGCCGGTCTCGTGGCTGCCCCCTCATTCATTGCCGCTGACCAAACCTGGCAACAGTCGCGACTGGTGCTCACCCAGATGCAAACCAATCAACTGGGTGACGCCGCCGCACTCTATCAGGCGTTGGGCGGCGGTTGGTGGAACCGTTCCGATACCCACGCTCTCGTGACTTCTACCACGAAATAGACCCCCCATGAAAAACTCTGCCCGCAAAGCCCTCTGGTTACTGGCTCTCCCCTTGACAGCCGGTATGATTCTGTATTTTTCCTGGCCCTCCCGCGCTGAAAACGGCCCCTCCAGTGCGCCAGGTACCTTGGGCAACCCGAACTCACAGGTCTCGGCCCAGGAACGACGCATCGATCTATCCGATTCCCAGGTCAAGCTGATCAAGGTGGAAACCGTTTCCGCCCATGACTTCATCCAAAAACAGGAAGCCTTGGGTAATGTCGCACTTAACGACGATCGAACGGTGCAAATCTTTCCACCCTACTCCGGCAAAATCACTGCTATTTTTTCCCATCTGGGACACGATGTGCCCAAAGGTGCACCGCTTTACGTCATTGACAGCCCCGATCTGCAACAGGCCGAATCCACGCTCATTGCCACAGCCGGCGTGCTGGAACTGACCAAGCAAGCCCTGGAACGCGCGCGCGCCTTGTATGCGGCCCAAGGAATGGCCCAAAAAGATTTACAGCAAGCCGAATCGGACCACCAGACGGCCATCGGTAATTATTCCAGCGCCTACGATGCGCTGCGCATCTTTGGCAAAACACCGCGCCAGATTGAAGAAATCATTCATCAGAAAAAGGTCGATGCCCACTTGGTCGTTTCCAGCCCATTGGCCGGGCGTGTCGTGGCCCGAAATGCGTCCATCGGAACTTTCACACAACCGGGTAACGCTCCAGCGCCATTTGTAGTAGCCGATTTATCCACCTTGTGGATGATGGCCAATGTCACTGAAACCGATGTCTCTGCACTGGCCTTGGGACAAACCGTGGAAATTACTCTGCCGGCCTTTCCAAGCAGAACCTTTCAAGGCCATGTCACCTATATCGCCACAACCCTGGATCCCAATACGCGCCGTCTTCCAGTGCGCACCGAAATCAAGGATCCTTCACACGAATTGCATCCTGGCATGTTGGCCAACTTTGTCATCCAGACCAGCCGTGTCATTCATGCACCAGGCCTGCCACTAGACGCCGTGGTACGCGAAGGAGATGGCACTTTATCCATCTGGATCACCACCGATCGTCACCGGTTCTTCAAACGCAGCATTCGGATTGGACTGCAACAGGACAGACTGTATCAGGTTGTCTCGGGAGTTCAACCCGGCGAGATGGTCGCCGGTGAGGGCGCCATTTTTCTGAGCCATGCCTTCGAAACCGAGACGCGCTAAGTCATGTTCAAAAACCTGCTCGCCTTTTCCCTGGGCAATCGCCCCATCATTCTGATTCTGCTTCTAGCTTTCCTGGGGGCTGGAGGTTTGGCCTATTACAAGCTGAACGTCGAGGCCTATCCCAATCCGGCTCCAGTCATTCTGGAAATTACAGCCCAGTACCCGGGCTTGTCTGCCGAAGAAATGGAACGGTATTACACCATTCCCATGGAAATTGGCTTGGCTACCACACCGGGTGTGGACGTGATCCGTTCCACCTCGTTTACCGGATTGTCCTTTATTCGCGTTACCTTCAACTACGGCGTCGACTACTATTTTGCCTATACTCAAGCAGCCCTGAGCCTGCAGCAAAACGTGACCTTACCCAATGGGGTTCAACCGCAAATTCAGGCCTCCAGTCTGGTCGGAGAAGTGTTTCGGTATCAGCTCAAAGGACCGGCACACTTCGGACTAACCAACCTGCGTACCGTTCAGGACTGGATCATCCAGCGCCGCTTATTAACCGTACCTGGCGTGGTCCAGGTCAATACCTGGGGTGGTACCACCAAGGAATTTGAGGTGGAAGCCGACCTGAATAAATTGCAATCCTATGGCATCACCGTGCCTCAATTACTCACTGCCATCAGTAATGCCAATATCAATGTGGGGGGACGCACCATCAACTTTGGTCAACAGTCCGTCAACATTCGCGGCATCGGACTGATCGATAGCGGGGGGTCTACTGATTTGACCCAGGGCAACCGGGTCGAAGACATCGAAAATATCGTACTGGAGGAGCAGAATAGCATTCCCGTAAAAGTCCGGGATGTAGCCCGTGTCTACGTGGGTTATGTTCCACGTCTGGGCAAGGCGGGGCGAGACCATGACAACGATGTGGTGGCAGCCATTGTAGTCATGAACCGGACCATGCAAACCAATGAGGTCGTAGCACGCATCAGCGCCGAAGTGGAACGACTCAACCACGATGGCACCTTGCCCGCTGGTGTGAAGCTAGTGCCCTTCTATGACCGAACCTCTCTGGTCTCGGTAACCACCCATACGGTGGTGCATAACCTGATCTTTGGGTGTTTACTGGTATTTTTCATCCAGTGGATCTTTTTGGGCGATCTGCGCAGCGCCATCATTGTCAGCGCCAATATCCCCATCGCGCTGTTTTTTAGCATCATGATGCTCGTTCTGGCGGGCGAATCAGCCAACCTGCTTTCTCTGGGGGCAGTGGACTTCGGAATCATCGTGGACTCTGCTGTCATCATGGTGGAAAACGTGTTTCGTAACTTTCAGAAGAAGCAGGACGCGCGGGTGGACCTGTTACACGACCAGGCCCAAAGCGGTTACCGCCAATTACTCCTCAGTCATGGCTGGACCAATCGCCTGCGCCTGATCTTCATCAGCGCCATTCAGGTGGACCGAGCCATTCTGTTTTCTACGGCCATCACGGTTGCGGCATTCATCCCGCTGTTTACCATGCAAGGCGTAGAAGGCCAGATTTTCGGGCCCATGGCACGTACCTACGGTTACGCTCTGGCGGGTGCCTTGATGGCCACCTTTACCGTCACTCCGGTGCTTTCTTCTTTCTTGCTGCCGCGCCACATCGAGGAAAAGGAAACCTGGCTGGTTCTGAAATTGCGTGCCAGATATCGTCCCATTCTTGCCTGGGCACTGGCCCATATTCGCCAAACCGTGTTGATCGGATCGGTTTTTCTGCTTGTGGCTGGCATCTTGTTCACCCACATCGGCTCGGAATTCATGCCCACTCTGGAAGAGGGCAACCTATGGATCAGAGCCACCATGCCGCCCACGATTTCCTTGGAAGATGGGGCCCCCGTAGTGGATCGCATGCGCGAAATCATCATTCGTCATCCTGAAGTCATTACCGCTGTTTCACAACATGGACGTCCGGATAACGGGAGTGATGCCGCAGGATTTTATAATGCCGAGTTTTTCGTTCCGCTAAAACCCTACGATGAATGGCCCAGGGGCATGACCAAA
This sequence comes from Ferrovaceae bacterium, assembly GCA_027449685.1. Taxonomy (GTDB): domain Bacteria; phylum Pseudomonadota; class Gammaproteobacteria; order Burkholderiales; family Ferrovaceae; genus JAJZHV01. The sequence goes on from DAIDLC010000002.1 coordinate 100,385, forward strand.
AAGCAGCTCATCGATGAATTACAAGCGGAATTTTCGCGCGAATTTACCGGGGTTGAACTGAATTTTTCCCAATACATCCAGGATAATGTAGAAGAAGGATTGTCTGGCATCAAAGGGGCCAACTCCATCAAGATCGTGGGCCCGGACCTGGAAACCCTGGAAAAATTAGCGGACCAAGTGCAAGCCGAGATGTCCAAGATTCAGGGTGTGACCGACTTGGGTGTCTTTCGCGTATTGGGTCAACCCAATCTCAACGTCAAAATTGACCGCCAGAAGGCCGCGCGCTATGGTCTTAATACCGGAGATGTCAATTCCGTGGTCCAGGCCGCTCTGGGCGGAACACAGGCCACTACGGTATACGAAGCAGACCGCCAATTCGCGCTCACCGTCCGGCTATCTCCAGAGTATCGCAAGGATATCGAAGCAGTCCGCAGAATCCAGGTGGGGTATACCACCTCCAGTGGAACGACCGCTTTTGTCCCTCTTGCCGAAGTGGCCACTATCTCTCTCGATACGGGGGCCAGTTATATCTATCACGAAAAAAATCAACGTTTCATTCCGGTGAAATTCAGTGTGCGCGGACGTGATTTAGGCAGTACCGTCGCGGAAGCACAGCAGCGTATCGCGCAAAAGATTTTTTTGCCTGAAGGCTATCGCATGATCTGGTCTGGTGAGTTCGAAGAAATGCAACTGGCCAAAAAGCGTTTGGAATTGATTCTTCCGGTGGCTGTGGTCATCATCGTCATCTTGCTCTATACACTCTTTGGCTCGGTTCGGGACAGCTTGCTGGCCTTGTCGGCCATCCCCTTTTCCATCGCTGGAGGAATCATCGCACTGGCATTGACCGGTCTTAATCTGTCCGTTTCTGCCGCCATCGGATTCGTTTCCCTGTTTGGCGTGTCGGTGATGAACGGTATTCTGGTCATCACGTACTACAACCATCTGGTGGTGCAGGGAATGCAACCATTGGAAGCCATGTTCAATGCGGCTGAACAACGCATGCGCCCCATGCTCATGACAGCCCTATCTGCCTGTATCGGACTTTTACCTGCCGCCATTTCTACCGGGATTGGCAGTCAGGTTCAGCGGCCTTTAGCTACGGTCGTGGTGGGTGGCATGTTACTGGGGCCTCTCATGCTTTTGGTCGTTGCCCCTGCACTGCAGATGATGTTTTTAAGCAGGAAACCTCCCCAGCATCTTCCTGAAGAAGATGACGAGATGCTTTGACCGATTCCTGCAGTTCTCAGTCTGGTTTGCTGCGAAAGGAGAGCGCTTCCGCAATGTCTCCTTGAGTCACTGCGGGATGTTGCTGGAGGTCCGCAATGGTTCGGGCCACCCGCAACAGACTTTGCTTGGCGCGGGCCGATAGGGAAAAATGTTGTACCGCCTGATGCAATAACTGTTGCGCCTGGGCATCCAGACCAGTGTGGCGCAATACATTCTCGCCACGCAATTGACTGTTGAGTTGCCCTTGGCGCGCCATCTGGATCTGGTAGGCTGCCAGGACACGGGAGTAAACACTGGCGGAGTTTTCTCCCGGGACAACTGTGCCCATTTCTTCTGCCGAAAGGGCTGGCAAGTGCACCACCAGATCTATGCGATCCAGTAATGGCCCAGAAATACGCGCGCCATACCGTCGTACCTGTTCGGGCGTGCAATGGCAGCGTCCACACACATGGCCCAGATAACCACAAGGGCAGGGGTTCATGGTTGCGATCAACTGAAACCGTGCCGGATAGGTTACCCTGCGTTGAGCGCGCGCTACAGTAATCATTCCGGTTTCCATGGGCTCGCGCAAAACTTCTAGAACTCGCCGATCAAATTCCGGCATTTCGTCCAAATGCAAAAAACCGCAGTGGGCCAAAGAGATTTCTCCCGGCCCCGCCTGAAACCCTCCCCCCGCCATGGCCACTACCGTGGCGGTGTGATGGGGGCAACGCCGGGGGCGCTGGCCCCACTGTTCGGGTTGGGCGGCGTCCTCATGACAAATGGCTTGCAATGCTGCCAACTCCAAGGATTCTTGCTCGGTAAGCGGTGGCGCAATTCCTGCCAAGCGCTCTGCCAGCATGGTTTTGCCGCATCCGGGAGGCCCTTCCAGCAGCACATGATGTCCACCCGCAGCAGCAATTTCCAGAGCTCTGCGTCCGTGCTGCTGGCCGCGCACATCACCAAGGTCGGGATGAGAATTCTTGAGGATTTTTTTTGGGGGCGCAACCAACGGGGTCATCTGTTCATCCCCCGACAGATGATTACAGACCTGTTGCAAATGCTCTGCGGGAAAAATCGTGGTTTGAGAACAGAAACTGGCTTGTGCCGCCGAGGCGCTGGAGATCAGTAGGGGACGCCCTGCCTGGGAGGCAGCAATGGCCATGGGAAGGGCTCCGGAAAACGCCCGCAACGCGCCACTGAGCGCCAACTCGCCCGCACACTCCAGTTGTTCCAGAGAGCGCTCCGGAATCTGCCCGGAGGCCGCCAGAATACCCAATGCAATGGGTAAATCGAAGTGGTTGGATTGCTTGGGCAAGTTGGCGGGAGCCAAATTGACGGTAATCCGTCGTGCAGGAAATTGAAAGCCGCAATTCGTCAATGCCGCCCGCACCCGCTCACGGCTTTCGCGCACCTGGGCATCCGGTAGCCCCACCAGATTGAATTGTGGCAACCCATTTGCCAACTGAACTTCCACCTGCACGGGAACCGCCGTCATCCCCACCAATGCACGGGTCAACACCAGGGAAAAGGCCACAGCCACCTCTCACAAAAGACCCATTGTGTTGATCAGAGGGGAAAAACAGTGACCAAGCAAAAAAATTTAATACCCGTTTTTACAGGGCGGTAATAGAACCTGTACGACGCGTGAGTTTACAGCATCCCCAGCGTTAGCATGGCCGCTTCGGTCATTCGCTCGCGCGTCCAGGGCGGATCCCACACCAGTTCCACGTGGGCCGAATTGACTCCGGGTACTTCCATGACGCGCCGCTCCACTTCGCCCGGAAAAGTTTGTGCCACCGGACAACCGGGGGCCGTGAGGGTCATTTCGATTTCCACATGAGCAATCTGCGGCTCCAGATTCAAACCGTAAATCAACCCCAAATCGTAAATATTGACCGGGATTTCAGGATCGTACACGGTTTTGAGTGCCGCGATGATACGCTCCTCCAGATCCTGCACGTCCTGTTCGGAAAGCGGCGTTGAGTGCGTTCCAGAAGCTGCTGCCTGAGAGGAGGATGCTGGTGGCGGCGGTTCAGCGGGCGAAGCGCCCTCGGTCAAGCCAAGCTGTGACTCGGGTTCTGGATTATTCAGCCAACGAAAAACAGACATGATTACTCCGTGGACACCGCAGTGGTTTCGTTTTTGAGGGCGGCCGTCAGAGTATGCCAAGCCAAGGTGGCACATTTAACGCGCGCCGGAAATTCCTGAACACCTGCCAATACCGCCAATTTGCCCAAATCAATCGCAGGCGGCTCACCCATCACCATCTGATGAAACCCCGCAAACAACTGATGGGCTTCTGCTTCGGTTTTTCCTTTCAAAGCATCCGTCATCAGGGACGCAGAGGCCGTGGAGATGGCACAACCTGCGCCTTCAAAGCGGGCCTCCTGGATGACGCCGTTTTCCACCAGTAAACGCAAGGTGAGGCGGTCCCCACATAAGGGGTTGAAACCATCGGCGTGTCGATTGGCATGGGGCAGGGGCCCAAAATTATGCGGATGACGGTTATGGTCAAAAATCACTTCCTGGTACAAATCACGCAAATCACTCATCGCTTTTTTCTCTCATCCCAGAAACAGTTTCTGAACCCGACGCAAGCCATGGAACAATGCGTCAACCTCTTCGGGCGTGTTGTATAGCGCGAAGGAGGCGCGCGCCGTGGCCGCCAGGTCGTAATGATCCATCACGGGCATGGCGCAATGGTGTCCGGTACGAATGGCCACCCCCTCGTTGTCCAGAATGGTCCCGATATCGTGGGGATGCACCCCCTTGAGAACGAAGGATAAAATGCCCGCCTTCTCGGGCATGGTTCCAATGAGCGTCAGCCCATCGAATTGAAGAGCCTGCTCTGTGGCGTAGGACAACAAGTGTTCCTCATGCGCTGCAATACGCTCCAGCCCCACCGCCTGTACAAAATCGATGGCAGCCCCCAAGCCCACGGCGCCTGCAATGTGTGGTGTGCCCGCTTCGAATTTGTAGGGCAACTGATTGTAGGTCGTCTTGGCAAAGGTCACTTGGGAAATCATGTCGCCCCCCCCCTGATAAGGGGGCATGTCCTGCAGCAGGGAGCGCTTTCCGTACAGCGCCCCAATTCCCGTCGGGCCATAGAGTTTATGCGACGAAAATACGTAAAAGTCGCAATCCAGGGCTTGCACATCCACGGCCAAATGTGCCACGGCTTGCGCCCCATCCACCAAAACCAATGCCCCCACGGCATGGGCCTGACGAATGATCTCGGCCACAGGGTTGATGGTGCCCAGCGCGTTGGACACATGGGTAACCCCCACGAGCTTGGTCTTGTGGGTAAGCAAACTCTGAAGTGCTCCCGCCACCAATCCGCCTCGAGCATCGATGGGAACCACCTTCAATTGCGCTCCCGTTGCTTCGCAAAGAATCTGCCAAGGCACGATATTGGCATGGTGTTCCATTTCAGTCAGGAGGATTTCGTCTCCCGGCTGCAGATGGGATCGCCCCCAACTGTGGGCCACCAGATTGATGGACTCGGTTGCCCCTCGGGTAAAAATGATTTCCTCCCGATGGGCCGCGTGAAGAAAGTGCTGAATCTTGTCTCGGGCCAGTTCAAATGCATCGGTGGCTTCTTGACTTAAGGCATGAACACCGCGATGAATGTTGGCATTGAGTTGTTCGTAGTAGTACCGTTCGGCCTGCAGCACCGCTTGCGGTTTTTGAGTCGTAGCCGCATTGTCCAGATACACCAATGGCTTGCCATGAACCTGGCGGGACAGAATTGGAAATTGAGCACGCCAATCTGCCAGAGAATGCTCATTCATGGATGAGCCCTCGCAACAGTTCCTCCAGGGCCGTTCGCACGGGATAAGCAGGCACTGAAGCCACAATATCCAACGCAAAAGCCTCGATCAGCAGGGTACGGGCCAATGCCGCCTCAATTCCTCGGGAGCGCAAATAAAACCACTGTTCAGCATCCAATTGGCCCACTGTGGCCCCATGGGCACATTTCACATCGTCTGCAAAAATTTCAAGCTGGGGTTTAGTATCCACTTCGGCCAGATCCGAAAGCAGCAAGTTGTGATTGGACTGCTGCGACACGGTACGCTGGGCCTGGGGTGCCACAAAGATCTTGCCGTTGAAGACCGCCCGTCCCGAGTCTGCAAGAATGCCTTTGAAGGACTCGTCACTGCCACAGTCAGGGCTTTCATGGCGGATGCTGGTATGGATGTCCTGCAGTTGTTTACCACCCACCCGATAAAGCCCCTTCAACCTTACAAAGGCTCCGGGGGCTTGCAAAGAAACCTGCAGATCATTGCGCCCCAGATTTCCCTGCAGGGCAAACGTATGGGAAGAGAGCTGGCTGGAACGCTGTTGGCTAGCCTGAGTCAGGGCGATATGATAGGAGCGCTCCCCTTCCTGCTGCAGTTTGATATGTTCCAACTGCGCGGACTCTCCCAAGGACCATCGAGAAACCAGATTCACAAAGTACGGTTGGTCCGTCAATCCAATCGACTGTTCCACCACCGTCAGTTTGGAGCGATCGGCCAATTCGATGATATTTACCCCATGCGTGGCCCGGTGGGCCCTGGTCGTAACGTGCACAACCAGCAACGGCTCAAGCATGGCAGCATCGGGTTCCAAAGAAATCCATACGCCCTCCGATACCAGCGCCGTATTCAGTGCGCCAAAAGGCGTCGTGTGGCATGCCTGTTGCAACAGATCCCGCAAGTACACCCCTTGACGCTGCGCCCCAGCCGATATGGGCTCCACTTTCACACCGGAAGGCAACTCTTGTAACCGCGATAGCTGGGGCATGAATACCCCGTCCACCAGAACGATACGCTGCGCCGTTGGCAGCAAAATCTGCGGAGCAAGCCGGTCCCAGATCAATGGGTCAGGAACGCACGGCTCGCAGGACAAAAGTAATTTCTCCAGGGCCGCCAGATTGGTGTATTTCCATTCTTCCTGTCGCTGTGACGGAAATCCGCGCGCCACAAACGCGTTCCACCCGGCTTGGCGCCAGGCTTGCCAAGAATGATCGCCACTCCAGGACCAGGCATTTCGATGCTGCTCGAACTGGGATTGATAGTGCGCGACGATATCACTCATGAGTGGCATTACCCGACCCTCGTTGCGCTTCCTGACCCTCCTGTGCAACCCAGGAATAGCCCTGCTTTTCCAGTTCCAGGGCCAGTTCTGGGCCACCGGAGCGTACGATGCGCCCTCCCGCCAAGACGTGGACATAGTCGGGTTTGATGTAATCCAGCAGGCGCTGGTAGTGGGTGACCAGGATCATTGCGCGCTCCGGACTGCGCAAACTGTTCACTCCATGGGAAACGATTTTCAAGGCATCGATATCCAGGCCTGAATCGGTTTCATCCAGAATCGCCAAACGGGGTTCCAGAACGGCCATCTGAAGAATCTCATTGCGTTTTTTTTCGCCTCCAGAAAAACCTTCGTTCACTGAACGGTAAAGCATGGATTCATTCATTTCCATGAGTTTCATCTTGTCTTTCACCAGCGCCAGAAAATCCATGGCATCCAACTCGGGCAAGCCGCGGTGTTTGCGCTGTGCATTCAAGGCCGCCTTGAGCAGATAGACATTGCCAACGCCTGGAATCTCCACAGGATATTGAAACGCCAGAAACACTCCGGCGCGTGCCCGTGACTCCACATCCAGGGCGAGCAAGTCTTGCCCCAGGTACTGCACGGAACCCGCCGTGACGCTCACCTCTTCGCGCCCAGCCAAAACGTTGGACAAAGTGCTTTTACCTGAGCCATTGGGGCCCATGATGGCATGCACTTCACCCGCCCGAACCTCCAGGTCGATTCCTTTGAGAATAGGTTTTTCACCCACTGCCGCATGTAGATTGTTGATGATGAGCATTTTCATTCCATTCTGTGTGATTGGGAAACCCAGATCGACCCGGCGCGTCTCGTTCCCGGTAAACTCTCGCTGCGCCCTCTTCAAGAGCCGCGCCGCCGCCTTTAGTGACACCAGCCCTATCCCACGCTACCTTCCAGGCTGACCCCAAGGAGCTTTTGTGCTTCCACAGCAAACTCCATGGGCAATTCTTTGAATACCTCTTTGCAAAAGCCGTTCACGATCATGGACACGGCATCTTCGGCTGACAGACCCCGCTGTCGGCAAAAAAACAGTTGATCTTCTCCAATGCGCGAAGTCGATGCTTCATGTTCCACTTGGGCAGTGGCGTTTTTTACTTCCATATAAGGGAAAGTATGGGCAGCACAGCGATCCCCCAGGAGCAGTGAATCGCATTGGGTGTGATTCCGCGCCCCAGTGGCAGAGCGAGCAATACGCACCAGACCGCGATAGGCTTGCTGACCATAGCCTGCCGAAATGCCTTTGGAGACGATGGTGCTGCGCGTATTTTTGCCCATGTGGATCATTTTCGTGCCCGTATCCGCTTGCTGTCGATGGTTGGTCAGAGCCACCGAGTAGAACTCGCCGACGGAATTATCCCCACGCAAAACAACGCTGGGATACTTCCAGGTGATGGCCGAGCCCGTTTCCACCTGGGTCCAGGAAATGCGCGCATTGGCCCCACGACAGTCTCCACGTTTGGTCACAAAATTATAGATGCCGCCTCGACCGTCCTTATCTCCGGGATACCAGTTTTGTACCGTGGAGTACTTGATTTGGGCATCATCCAGGGCTACCAGTTCTACCACCGCTGCGTGCAGTTGATTTTCATCCCGCATGGGTGCTGTACATCCCTCCAGATAGCTCACGTAGGATCCGCGATCCGCAATGATGAGTGTTCGCTCGAACTGGCCGGTATTCTTGGCATTGATCCGGAAATACGTAGACAGCTCCATGGGACAGCGCACTCCCGGGGGAATGTAAACAAAGGAACCGTCACTGAACACGGCAGAATTGAGGGCCGCATAAAAATTATCCTGTACGGGAACCACGGTCCCCAGATACTGCCGTACCAGATCTGGATGGTGCTGCACTGCATCCGAAAAGGAGCAAAAAATGATGCCCTGTTCTGCCAGCTTATCCTTGAAGGTAGTGGCCACCGACACGCTGTCGAATACCGCATCTACGGCCACACCCGCTAAAATGGCCCGTTCGTGCAAGGGGATACCCAGCTTCTCATAGGTTTTGAGTAACTCGGGGTCCACCTCATCCAGACTTTTTGGGCCATCTTTTTGAGACTTTGGGGCGGAATAGTAAATAATGTCCTGATAGTCGATGGGCGGATGCTGCACACTGGCCCATTGGGGAGGGTTCATCCCAAGCCAGCGCCGATAGGCTGCCAGGCGCCACTCCAGTAGAAAGGCGGGTTCTTTTTTGCGCGCCGAAATCAGACGCACCGTATTTTCGGAAAGCCCTCGGGGAATGGTATCCGCTTCCACATCGGTTTCGAACCCATGCTGGTATTCCTGGGCGATGAGGTCTTCAAGGGTTTTGGCAGATTCATTCATTGTCAGAGGGCCGTCATTTCAGTGGGTTGATGAGTATGCAGGTGTATGGGCTGAAAGGAGGGGACGGTCATTTCCGCCAGTGTTACTCCCGCCAGCGCATCGTTCACCGCCTGGCTGATGCGTTGCCAGTTGGTTTTGACCGCACAGGAGAGCTCCCGCTGACAGCTTCCCGGTTGCTGGGAGGTTCCACAATCCGTCAAGCCCACAGGACCTTCCAGCGCGCCAATGATCTCTACCATATTGATAGCGTTTGCCGATCGCGCCAGACGGTAGCCCCCTTTGATACCTCGCAGGGACTCCAGCAAACCGGCTCGTACCAGGGTTTTCAGCAATTTATTGGCTGTGGGAAGGCTAACCCCAATGGCCTGGGCGATCTCCTGGGCCGCATGGACTTGATCGGACTGGCGTGCCAGATAGGTCATGATCAGAATGCCATAATCTGTTAATTTTCCGATTTTGATCATCTTTTTCCTTCATCACGGTAAAAACTTGGCCCAGCCATTTAAAATGGCTGGGGCGAGCTCATGCCTCCAATACGGTACTATTATAGTACTGTTTATGCTGGCATTGTAAAGATTTCGCAGCAGGTTTCTTGCTATATTTGTATTTTTCTCAACGCATGAGCGACCCCGTCATGCAAAATCAAGGCTTTTGCCCGGCCAGAACAGCCACTGAGGGGACTATGCCTCATTTGTTAATTTTTCAGGATAATCATGGTTCCGCATTTAACCACCGCCTTGACTGGCCCTTTAAAAGATTTGGAACGCCATATACTGGACGCCATGCCGACCATCGAGCATTGGTTCAGGCAACAATGGTTGCAGCACATGGCGCCGTTTTATACCTCTGTGGATCTGCGCAACAGTGGTTTCAAGCTGGCCCCAGTAGACACCAATTTGTTTCCTGGCGGCTTTAACAATTTGCGCCAGGAATTCGAACCCCTATGTGTACAAGCCGCCATGATGGCCGTGGAAAAAATTTGCCCGGATACGCGCCAATTTTTGCTGATTCCCGAGAATCACACGCGCAATCAGTTTTATTTACAGAATGTGGCGCGGCTGCAATCCATTTTGCAGCGCGCCGGGTTTGCCGTGCGTCTGGGAAGTCTGCAGCCGGAGCTCACCACGCCCAGCACGATCACTCTGGACAATGGCCAGCACTTGACGCTCGAGCCGGTTAAGCGCATCGGTAACCGCCTCCATGTGTCAGGATTCGATCCTTGCGCCATCTTGCTCAATAACGATCTTTCTGCCGGAATTCCCGATATTCTCAAGGGGTTATCGCAATCGGTGGTGCCGCCCTTGTTTGCAGGTTGGAGTACGCGCAGAAAATCCCGCCACTTTGCGGCCTATGATCGGGTAGCCAGTGAATTCGCAGCCTTGGTGGGTCTGGATCCCTGGGTCATCAACCCTTATTTCGCCCATTGCGGTCAGGTGGATTTTGCCGATCGACTGGGTCTGGATTGTCTGTCGTTTCAAGTGCAAACCCTGCTCGATAAAATTCGCACCAAATACCATGAATACGGCATCGAGGACGACCCCTTCCTGATCATCAAGGCGGACGCAGGAACTTATGGCATGGGGATCATGACGGTCAAGGGGCCCGAGGATTTGCAAGCGCTCAATCGCAAACAGCGCAACAAGATGTCTGTCATCAAGGATGGTCAGGCCGTGCGCGAGGTTCTGATTCAAGAGGGAGTCTACACCTATGAAGACGTGCAAGGTGCTGTGGCCGAACCTGTGGTCTACATGATCGATCACTTCGTAGTGGGAGGCTTTTATCGGGTGCATACGGGTCGAGCGGTAGATGAAAACCTCAACGCACCAGGAGCCCACTTTGTTCCCCTGGCCTTTGAAACCAATGCGATTGCGCCCGATCAATCCCAGTCTCCAGATGCACCGCCCAATCGCTTTTATACCTATGGCGTGATAGCACGCTTGGCCATGCTGGCGGCCTCCGTAGAGCTGGAAGACATGTGTTCGTCGATGACTGAATTCGAGTAAGCACTTACTTTTTATGGATTTTCCATGCATATCGCATTTATTGTAGACCCCCTGACAACACTCAAACCCGGTAAAGATTCTTCTGTGGAAATGATGCGTGCGGCGCAACACCGTGGCCACCGCATCGCCATCATCGAGCCGCAGGGCTTATGGCTGAGTCAGGGTCAAGTCCTGGCAACCTATCAAAGCCTTACCTGGCAAGACCCAGGCGCTCACCCTGTCTGGTACCGGATCACCGGGTCGGGGGTGAATCCCCTGCAGGAGTTCGACGCTGTAATGATGCGCAAGGACCCTCCTTTCGACATGGAGTATGTTGTAAGCACTTACTTGCTGGAAATCGCTGAATCGAAAGGCGCCAAAGTTTTCAACCGTGCCCGTGCCCTGAGGGATTTCAACGAAAAACTGGCTACCGTACGATTTCCCGACCTGACCCCGCCCCTTCTGGTTTCTCGTCGCTATGCCCCGCTGCTGGATTTTATTCAGGCGCAACAGGATGTCATCCTGAAGCCTCTGGACGGCATGGGGGGCAGCGAAATTTTTCGGGTTCATGAACGCGACCCCAATCTGTCCGTTATTCTCGAAACGCTGACCCGACATCAACAACGTACCATCATGGCCCAGCGGTACCTGCCTGCCATCGCTCAAGGAGACAAACGGGTACTTCTGGTGGATGGAGAGCCCATGCCCTGGTGTCTGGCCCGCTTACCTGCTCCGGGAGAAACCCGCGGCAACCTTGCGGCAGGAGGCACGGGGCGTGCGCAGCCTCTATCTGCCAGAGATTTGGAAATCGCTCACCGCGTGGGACCTGTTTTGCGGGAAGCCGGCTTGCTACTGGTCGGTCTGGATATCATCGGCGATCATCTGACCGAAATCAATGTGACCAGCCCCACTTGCATGCGGGAAATTCGGGATCAGGCTGGTTGGGATATTGCCGAACAAGTAATCATTGCCGTAGAACGACAAGTGCCCCGCTCTCAGGAATGACCCCAACCGTTCAGGTGACACCGACGCCCAGCTTTAGGCCTGGCACGCCTAGGATGGGCGTGCTTGTAACGCCAGTCGACAAAGACGATCGATCAGGGATTCAAAAGACATTCCCTGGGCCAAAGCCGCCTGAGGAAGCAGGCTCATGGCCGTCAAACCGGGCAAGGTATTGATTTCCAGGCACCAGAATTGCCCGGAGGCATCCATCCGAAAATCGGCCCGGCTATAGCCAGAGAGTTTGAGCGCCTGATGGGCCTCAAGTGCTAGGGTTTGAATCTGTTGCGTCTGCTTGAAGGTCAGCGCTGCGGGAAAGACCTCGCGGGCACCCCCAGGTTGGTATTTTGCAGCGTAGTCGAAGATCTCGCCCTGCTGCAGAATGATCTCGCCCACGCTCAAGGCCTCCACGCTCGGCATTGCAGCCATTGACCCCTGAATAGAGGATATCCCCTCTTGAAACACTGGAACCTCCAGTACCGGGCAAGTCAGCTCACGCCCGGGAATGAATTGTTCCACCATCACTTCATCATCGTATTCCCGCGCCAGTGCCAGGGCCGCTGATAAATCTTCCGGACGGCGCACAACGCTCAAACCCACGGTAGATCCCTGCTTGCTGGGTTTGACGACTACTGGCCAACCCAACTGTTGCGTCACCTGTTGCGTGCTCACTGGAGCCATGAGCCAGTTTGGCGTTGGTACATGCGCCAGGCGCAACAGGCGCTTGGTCATGTCTTTGTCCATGGCCAGGGCGCTCCCAAGCACGCCGCTCCCTGTATAAGGAATTCCTGTCAGATCAAGTAGTGCCTGGATCCTGCCGTCTTCGCCCAGCCCGCCATGCAACGCAAGAAACCACAAATCCACCGACTGACGCCGGGCTGAAGCAAGAAAATGCAGGGGATTCCCTGAAGGCTTCCCAGCGGCCGTCAGCGCTGGGGGCAAGGCGCTGACCCCGGGTGCAAACAGAGCCTGTTCCTGCTCCTGGTCCAGCCAGTCCTGGGCAATGTCCACCGCCCAGACCTGATGTCCAAGCGCCCGCAAGGCACGCACCACCTGTCGCCCCGAGGCCAGCGACACGTCTCGTTCAGCGCTGGTTCCACCCAGCAATACGGCTACGCGCCAGGAGTCTGTCATGTGGCGCTGCGGCAGGCGTCCAAAATGGCACGCGCGCCCTGGTCCAGTAACTGGCCGGCGACCTTTGCTCCCAAAGCCTCGGGATCGTTAACCGATCCGCTAGCTTGGGCACGGAGCAGTTCGCTCCCGTCCGGCCGGCCCACGAAGGCCTTGAGAGAGAGTATCTGCCCTTCCGCCACAGCGTGTGCCCCCAAAGGGACGTCACAACTACCCGCCAAACGGACGGAAACTGCGCGTTCTGCCAGCACACAGGCCTCCGTAATCGGATGACGTAAGGGAGCCAGCCAGCTGGCCATTTGAGGATGTTCCGTGGGGTATTCCAGGCCCAATGCCCCTTGCCCTACGGCGGGAATGCTATCTTCCAACGACAGCAGAGATCGGATGCGCTGCGCCAGATCCAGTCGTCGCAAACCGGCGGCCGCCAGAATGATGGCCTGATATTCGCCCTGATCCAGTTTGCGCAGACGGGTATCCAGATTACCCCTTAAAGGCCGGATCACAAGATGGGGAAAGCGGGCCCGCAACTGACATTCCCGCCGCAAGCTGGACGTCCCCACAATCGATCCTGAGGGTAGTTCCTCCAAGCTGACATACTCATTGGAGACAAAAGCATCCCGCGCATCCTCCCGATTACCCGCCACACACAGCGTAAATCCCTGGGGCAGAATCATGGGAACATCTTTCATGGAATGCACCGCCAGTTGAGCACGCCCCTGCTCCATGGCTACCTCCAGCTCTTTGACGAAGAGCCCCTTGCCACCCACCGCAGCCAGGGTGCGATCTAAAATCTGATCGCCCAAGGTTGTCATTCCCAGTAGTTCGATGTGCGCATCGGGATATAATCCTGTTAACTGATCCCGGACATGGTGAGCTTGCCAGAGGGCAAGGCGACTTTCACGGGTGGCGATGATAATCTTTGGAGCAGAGGACATGTTATTGGAAGCGCTTGTGGAAGTGTTATTCGAAAAGGGGGAGTTTAGCACGAAGCCCCTTTTCCTCCGGAGAACTCCATGACCCCCGCCACCGGCGACAAGGATTTGCCCCTGCGGGAAGATATTCGATTTCTAGGGCGCTTGTTGGGAGACACCTTGCGCGCGCAAGAGGGAGAAGAAATCTACCAGTTGATCGAAGGCATCCGCCAAACCGCCATTCGCTACCGTCGCCAGGAAGCCTCTTCTGCCCGCGCCCTGCTGGAACAATGCCTGGACGGCCTGAGTGCTCAACACACCATTGCCGTGGTTCGTGCTTTCAGCTATTTCTCGCATTTGTGCAATATCGCCGAAGACTTACACCATAATCGACGGCGTATCGTGTATTCCCAAGCGGGCGCTCCTCCCCGGGAAGGCAGCGTGGCGTTGGCCTTGCAGCGCATCAAACGGGCCGGCATATCGGCGGCCACCCTCAAGGATTTTTTTTCACGCGCACTGGTTTCTCCGGTGCTCACCGCCCATCCCACAGAAGTGCAACGCAAAAGTGTACTGGACTGTCATCTGGTCATCGCCAAACGCCTGGAAGAACGAACGCGCGTCACGCTGACTCCCGAAGAACAGGAAGCCAACGAAGCCTCCTTGCGTCGCGCCATTCTCACTCTCTGGCAAACCAACGAACTGCGCACCATCAAGTTGAGGGTGCATGATGAAATCGAAAATGGCCTGTCTTACTACCGCTACACTTTTTTGCGCGAAGTGCCGCGACTGGAAATCCTCATGGCCGATGCCTTGGCTGCTGACCCCGATTACGCCGAAGTGGCTCAAACGCTTCCTTCCTTTTTACGCATGGGAAGCTGGATTGGCGGAGACCGGGACGGCAACCCCTTCGTAACTGCCGATGTCACCGCCCATGCGGTCAAGCGCCACAGTGCTGTGGCTTTTGAATTTTATCTGGAACAGTTATGTGCATTGCGCGGTGAACTTTCCCTGTCTTCCCGTTTGGTGGATGTATCCCATGCACTGCGCCAGTTGGCGGACAAGGCCCACGAAGCCGCCGATAGCCGGGTTGAAGAACCCTATCGGCGCGCCCTGACCCATATTCATGCCCGCCTGTCCCAAACCGCACACCATTTAAGGCAGGATGCCAGCCCCCCACCGCCTGGTAGTGCGGCCCCCTATGCTTCGGTGCCCGATTTCATGGCGGATCTGGATATCCTGCGTGACTCGCTGCAGCAACACGGCTCCGGTCTGCTGGCTGGCGGAAGATTGCGGATGCTACGTCGCGCCGTCTCGTCCTTTGGCTTTCATCTCGCACCGTTGGACTTGCGTCAACATTCCGAATTCCACGAACGCTGTGTTGCCGAACTTCTGGAACAATCCGGCACTGGAATTCACTACAGCACACTCAACGAAGAACAGCGTATTGCCCTGCTGATTCAGGAATTGAGTAGCCCACGCCTGCTGCGCACCCCCTTTGCACACTATAGCGAAGCAGTACAGAAGGAACTGGACACCTTCCAGATTACCGCCCAATTGCAGCAACGTTTTGGCGCCCAGGCACTACCCAACTATATCATCTCGAAAACCGACAGTATCAGCGATTTGCTGGAGGTCGTGCTGCTCCTGAAGGAAGTAGGCCTGATGCAGCCAGGACCCTTGCCCCTACTGCACATGAATGTCATTCCCCTGTTTGAAACCATCGGGGATTTGCGTGGCTGTGGTGCCATCATGGATGGCCTGTTCTCCCTGCCGCTTTATCGTCAACTGCTTGCCAGCCGTAACCACACGCAGGAAGTCATGCTGGGATATTCGGACAGTAACAAGGACGGGGGGTTTCTGACCGCCAATTGGGAGCTGTACAAAGCAGAAAAGGCGCTGGTTCAGGTATTTGCCACCCATGGTATCGAGCTGCGTTTGTTTCATGGACGGGGTGGATCGGTGGGGCGGGGTGGCGGGCCCAGTTATTACGGCATCCTGGCCCAACCCGCTGGCAGCGTCAACGCCCAAATTCGCCTCACGGAGCAGGGCGAGGTCATTGCCAGCAAATATTCCGACCCTGGCATCGGGCGCCGCAACCTGGAAACCATCGTGGCCGCCACACTCGAGGCAACCCTGCTGGATCGCGATCAGGAGTTGACGGATCGGGAACGCTTTTATGGCATCATGGAGGAAATGTCCGGGTACTCCTTAGAGCGCTATCGGCAATTGGTGTATGAGAATCCCGACTTCAATCGTTTCTTTCGGGAAGCCACACCCGTGAGCGAAATCTCCGAGCTCAATATCGGTAGCCGCCCGGCGTCGCGCAAAAAGTCCCAGCGGATCGAAGACTTGCGCGCTATCCCCTGGGTGTTCAGCTGGGGTCAGTCGCGCATCATCATTCCCGGTTGGTATGGCTTTGGCACGGCTGTGTCACGCTTCTGCGCCAGTCACCCGGAAGGCCTTTCGCAGCTACAGCACATGCATCAAACCTGGCCCTTTTTGCAATCGCTGTTATCCAACATGGACATGGTTCTGGCCAAAACCGACCTGGGCATTGCTGCCCGCTACGCCGCTCTGGTCACGGATGATGCCGTGCGCGATCACGTTTTTTCCCGCATCGAAGAGGAATTCTCTCTCACCGTCAAAGCACTTCTGGATATCACCCAGCAAAAAGATTTTCTGGAGTCCAACCCCACTTTGGCGCGCAGCATTCGCGAACGCAGACCTTATCTGGACCCCCTGAACCACCTGCAGGTGGATCTTCTGCGCTCTTTCAGGTCCGGGCGCACAGAAGAATCCATCAAGCGGGCTATCTATCTGACCATCAATGGTGTTGCGGCGGGTTTGCGCAATAGTGGCTAACCCCATACCCCGACGATCGCATGCCCCCGGAACCCTCTACCCACCCCTCCAACCCCGTGGTGCTGACCTCGCTTCCAGCCCTGCTCCTCACACGTCCAGCAGAACTCAGCACACCGCTGGCCAAAAGGATTCAGACCATGGGGGGCAGGGTCTGGGTCTATCCCACGCTGGAGATCGCTCCACTGCCCCTTCCCGATGCTGTGGTTTGCTCCACGCTGGCGCACAGCCATTACTGGATTTTCATTAGTGCCAATGCCGTCTTACATGGCTGGCCCTTGGTTGCCCCTCATGTGCGGAGCAATACGCAATTGGCCGCTGTGGGTCGAGCCACCGCCTTGCGGTTACAACACTGCAGCAAACGTCCAGTCCTATTTCCCGACACCGGCTCGGACAGCGAGGCTCTGCTGGCATTGCCGGAATTGTCGAATCTCTGCCGACAAAAGATCGTCATCCTCCGCGGCCGGGGAGGGCGGGAATGGTTAAAAACCGTACTGGAATCCCGCCAAGCTGAAGTACACTATCTGGAATGCTACGCGCGTATCCGTCCACTTGCCAATCTGCCCCTGCTGGATCAAGCATTGACGGGGCCTTTGGCGGTCAGCATTCAAAGCGCCGAGGCCCTGGAAAACCTGTGGCACATGGCCGGAGCCGAACGACAGGAGTGTCTGCGACAACAATGGTTCATCGTCTCACACCCTCGGGTCGCACAGGCCGCCATGAAATATGGCATTCACCAGATCCAGATCACCGACCCTGGTGATGAGTCTCTGCTGGAATGCTGGATGCGTTTGCCGCACTCAAGGAATCATTGACGAGCAACCATGAACGACACGGCTTCTCCACCCACCCCACGCAAAGGCTTGACGGCCTTGCTCGATCCCCTTGGCGGACGGACCACAACGGTGCTCGCCCTGCTGGCACTTTGCCTGGTCTCCTTGCAATGGCTGGATGCCCGCTCAACGCTCACCCAAATTCGCCTGGACTTGAGTCGACGCTTGGGAGAAGCGGATGCCATCGTCAAGCAAAACCAGAATCTGGCCCAGCAGACCACAGAAAAATTGCGGGAACTGGAACCGCGCCTGAGCACTCTGGAAGCGCGTGTGGCCGATTCCCAAAATCAGCAGGTCGCCTTGGATGCCCTGTATCAGGAGCTTTCGCGCAATCGGGACGACTGGATTCTGGCAGAGGTGGAGCAATTGGTGGTGATCGCCAATCAGCAACTGGAGCTGACCGGCAACGTGCAATCCGCCCTATCCGCCTTGCAGGCGGCAGATCTGCGTTTGCAGAAAATCAACAAACCCTTGCTGATGCATTTGCGCCAAGTACTCAATCAGGATATCGATCGTCTGCGCGCCCTACCCTACGTAGACACCACCGGTATCAGCATTCGTCTGGATGCTGTGGCCAACAGCGTCAATTCCTTGCCTCTGGCCTCGGACACGCGCCCCCAAAAGACCGGAGAAGATGCCGTGCCTGGTGTTCAACCTCCCCTGATGCAACGCATTGCCCATGATCTGGCCATGGAGCTGGGCAAGGCTGTTCAGATCCGCCGCATGGATACTCCGGAACTGCCTCTGCTCACACCAGATCAGGCTTTTTTTCTGCGTGAAAATCTCAAATTACGCCTCATGTCCGCGCGTCTGGGTGCCTTGTCGCGCAATCAGACCAGTTACAAGTCGGATCTGATCGCTTCGACAGCATGGCTAAACCGCTATTTCGATCGCACGGATAAATCGGTACAAACGGCTCTTGCCACCTTGTCTCAATTGACGAACATCACGGTCAACGCCTCTCTTCCTGATGCCAGCGCCACTCTCAATGCGGTGCGCTTGGCCCGCGCACCGCACGGAACGAATCGCTGATGAAAAGCCTGCTGTGGTTTTTGACGCTGTCCATTTTGGCCACCGGTATCGCTTTATCGGTGGGGTTCAACACAGGATACGTGCTCATTGTCGTCGCCCCCTGGCGCATAGAGATCTCCCTGGCGGTTTTCGTCATTGGCCTGGTTCTGGTCATGCTGGCGTTATATGGTTTTTCGCGTCTGATCTATACCACCGTCAATCTCCCCAGCCGCATCCAGGCCTATCGCCTGCGCCGTACACGCAATCGTGCCCGCAGTGCCCTGTATCAAGGCTTGACCGCCTACTTCGAAGGAAATTTTCGCAAAGCAGAGCGCCAAGCCGAAATTGCCCTGCAAGCCAACGAATCTCCCGCGCTTTGTGCCGTAGTTGCTGCCCGTTCGGCCCACGAACAACGTCTCTTCGAGGTCCGTGATCGCTATCTGGATCGCTTGAACCATGTGGGCCCAGAAGCCCGGTTGATGCATATCAATACGCGCGCCGAGTTATTACTGGACGAAAAACGTCATGCCGAAGCACTGGACTTACTGCGCGAAGCCCATCGCCTGGCCCCGAAACATGTTCGCGCCCACCAGTTGCTGCTGCGTGCACAGCTGGCACTTTCTGCCTGGAAACCGGCACTGGAAAGCGTGGATTTATTAGAACATTTGAATGGCCTGGATCCGGCGCAGGCGCTGCGTTATCGGCGTACGGCCTGGCAGCAACTCCTGCGACTCAATGCCCATCAAGGCGGCGAATTGATGGCCGTATGGCGCTCCATCCCCAGTTCGGTGCGTCTGGATAATGCCCTGGCCCATAGCGCCGCAAGCCACATGATCCATCTGGGCTTGCACCAGGAAGCCCAGGCCATTCTGGAGCGCACCCTGGAAAAGAAATGGGATTCCTCTCTAGTGGCGCTTTATGGCGAATGCGAGGGGGAATCGCCCCTGTCACAAATCGAAAAGGCCGAGCGCTGGCTCCGTGACCATCCTGATAATGCCGTTTTACTCCTAACCCTGGCCAAGCTGTGCATGCGTCAATCCCTCTGGGGAAAGGCCCAAAGTTATCTCGATGCCAGCCTGTTCATCGAACCTTCCCGCGAGGGTTTGCAACTGAAACAGGATTTGTCCGAAAAAATGGGTCCTGGACGTAGCGCGCCCACACGGGCCATGCCCGACCCCGATCCCGAGTACGGAGCCGCCTAGGAAATGTCCCTCGTTGCGTGGGGAACATTGCCTGCAAACCACCCAATGGGCTAGAATGGAAGGGTTCTGCCTGTGTTGAAACGGATATCATACGACCCTCCGAAGGTCGTGTTCCAGGTTCGATTCCTGGCGGGCAGGCCACTTTAGCCATAGCCTCGGTGGTTTTCCTTCATCCAATCATTGGTCAAGGATGCGCTTACACCATCCAGCGGTAACTTTCTGTTCACGACGCGTACTGTCTCCAGTCTCAATGCAATAAAACTTCGATTCTCGCCCCGGTAAACTTCAAAGGAATCTCCATGGAAGGAACAAAAAAACCCAAAGGTTCAGATAGCGAACGTAAAATCCTGGAACACGCCCATCGCGGTATGGAAATGCTGGCGGAGCACCGGCCCCGTCTCATGGGCAAACTGCAAGCCTTCATGGCAGAAACCATGAAGGAAGGGATTCTCACCCGCAAGGAAAAAGAACGCATTGCCCTGGGAATGGCGCTGACCCAGCAATGTCACTACTGTATCGGGTTGCACATACGCGCCTGCAAGGCCGCGGGAGTGACGGTGGACGAAATCATGGAAGTGTGCGCCCTGGGCATCATGATGGGGGGGGGCCCGGTTCTCACCCATATGGCTGAGGTAGAGCGCGCCTTGAACGAATTCTATCTGGATGAGGACGGCAATCCCGTTTGATGTGTCCTTTAGTACAACCGCTGCAAACCCAGGTAGTAGGAACCCTGGTTGGTGGCCGATACATTGGTCAACCCTTGCCCCACAGAAAATAGCAGGGCGTAGTCCTGCGCAAACGCATAGTTTCCACCGAGATTAAACCCGGAAGCAGCCCCCTGGTGGGGTACACTGGCCGTCTGGACAAACCATTCCCCGCCCCATTGCCAGTGGGGCGACCACTGGTACAGTGTAACCCACCCCGCAGCCCACGCGTTTTGACGGGAGGCGCCAGGATTGATCCAATACCCACCGCCTCCATAAAAGGTCCATCGGCCGCGCTGCGTTTGCACCCATAAAGGCAAATAGGTACTGGATGCGCCTGTCCCCTGAAAACGCAGGTCATTGCCCGAGGAAAGTTCGTACAAGGGGTAAACGGCCACCATCCAGTCCGCAGGCTCATAGGCGTCGGGCGTCAGCCGGTACTTGATTCCAAGCTCCGTATTCCCTCTGGCATATCCCTGTTGCACGGGTGATGCGTGATAGCCCATTTGGGGCATCAGGTGCAATTGCACGCCGGGTTGAATGCCCTCATTGATATCCACTTGTGGCAGATAAGCTAGAGTGTCGGACCGGGAACGGGTCCCGGTCAGAGCAGTATTCACTTCCCAATGACCATACTCCACGGGTTCAGGGTCATCGGTAAGAAAAGGAGGGCCCGCTCGTGCTGCCAGGGCTGGCAACAGAAAGGTCAGATAAACGATCCGCCAAAGCTTCAATGGGTATTATCCATCGTACCGAAGAAGATCATTCCACACCCTTATCATCGTATTGGCTCAAAGGGAAGCCTGACGCAACATCAGAGCGCCAGAAAGGATACAGGCACTGGCGACGAAGTGCTGCTCGCCAGTGCCTGCAAAACCCTGTGGGAAAGGGCTAGAACGAAAAGGCAAAATTGGCTTGAACGTAACGTTCTGGCAAGCCAAAATACAGCGGGTTGTTGTTCTGATCCGTTGCCCCATAGGTGGCGTAAATGTCGTTGCGGTTGAACAAATTATTGACCTGCAAGCCCAATTTGGCCTGTTTGGCCCAATTCCATCCGGTATCCACTTTGTAACTGACATTCAGATCGGTAACGGTGTAAGAACCGAAGGGAATGTTCCCATTTCCAGCGCCAGAATTTCTCTCGCCCACTTCCTTGGCAATGAGTGAGGCATACCATTTGGAATCCTCATAAATGGCTCCCAGGGCCGCTGTAGTATGGGGGGTATATTGCAAGATACTGCCATCGCTGGTGGAGTAGTTGTTGATCCCCAGATTACCATACAGACTCAGGCCTTTGACCACCATCCATGTGCCTTGCAATTCTCCTCCATCGTATTTCACTCCTCCAACATTGTCGAAGCAGGTAAATATTCCACACCCGTACGAATTGATTTTGTTTGTAAAATCAATACGGTAAATATCGGCGCTGAGGGTCAGGTCATGGTTTGTCCATACCGTTCCCATTTGGTAGTTCTTGGTGGACTGGGGCTGTAACGAACCGGTTTGCGCGTTGTTTTTGTAAAACAGATTCATATTTGGCGCCATGAATCCTTCGGCATATTCTGCATAGAATGACCAATTGCCAGACAGCTTGTAATTGGTCGTTAACGCCGGCAGCAGTTTCGCCCAGCTCTCCGAGCTATTGTCCGGTGCGCCCGTCCCCTGCTGTACCGCAGAGTTGAATGATCGTTTGAAGTAGGAATACTTCAAACCGGGGGTAACCACCCAATTATCTGCCAGTTTCCATTCGTACTGCACATAGGGTTGGAGAGTCGTGAGGGTATCCTGCATGAGTCGATCCGTGTAAGCCAGCATGCCACTGGGGCCACTGACCTGATTGGCCGTATTGTATGCTTGGTTTAAAGTCCAATCCGTTTCGATTTGAGAACGGTTATTGGTTTGATAATCCAGCCAGGCTCCAAAGTCCAACTGGCCACGCCCAAGTGCTTCTGACATGCGCAGCAAATCGCCCACCGACCGATAATTCATGGTCATGGCCTGCCCTGGCACATCGTTGGGGTAGGCCACTCCTCCCACCACGGTTCCGGTTTGGGGCAAACCCGTACCGTTTCCGGTTCCCGGATAAGTGCCAAAACCCGGGTTCAACCCGTTATACCCATTGTGGTAATAGGCGTAGGTATAGAGTTTGTTATCCAGCTGCAACTCTCCAAAATGGGTTTTCAGGCCCACGTACTCGAAGTCAGAGGTGATGTCATCGTAGTTATAGCCGTAGAATGCCTGGCTGCTCGGATCGGAGGACAAGCCGTAGTTCCGCCCAAACTGGGACATTTGCTGAAAGGTTGCACCATAAGGCACATTTTGATTCAGCTTGTTTCCCATGGCCACAAATGTCAACAAACTGTCCTCGCCCACAACCTTCTGAAACTTCAGGAACAGATTTTGTCGGCGTTGGGCGCTATTGGTCAGGTAGCCATCAGTCGAAAAGGACTTATAGCTCACGTAGCCCTTGGCATCCCCATAATTTTGCATACTCCCCGTATCAAATTGGGCTCCAAGCAAACGGGTATTCCAACTGCCAAAGCTACCAAATGCGGTGGTCCCCGGAGCGTTCGTTGGATTTTTGGAATTGATGGCAATGGTTCCGCCAAAAGTGGAATAGCCAATATTACTGGCATCTCCAGGGCCCAAATCCACGGCAACTCCACCAATATCCTGCGCCATGAAGTAGGAGGTGGAATGATGGGTAAAATCGTTGGAGTCCCCCCATGGGATCCCATCGAAGGTCACGTTGTATTGCCCATCCTGAAATCCACGCAAGGTCAGGCTTTGGGTTTCCATCATGCCGGGCCCGTTGGGATCAACGCTATTCACGCTCGGGAGAAAAGAAATGATATCGCTATAGTTGGATCCCGCCGAAGCATTCTCTTCCACAAAATGCTGGCTGATGCTAAATACTGGCTCGGTCGTGTCCATTGACATGCTACTGGGGGCTGCGTAGGTGGCCGATCCCTTGCCCGTCACACTTGCAGCCGTCCCATTACCCCCGCCTGTAGCGGCCACGCTACCAATATCCATGGCCTGATCCGCCATGGCATTCATGGTGGCAATGGCAGAAAATACCGACAAGACCACGGTGCTCAAAACCCGTTTCTGATGTAATGAATTCGTCACGTCTTAACCCCCGGTTGAAAATCTTTCAAACGGGCGATTGTCTTCATCCCATATGACAGTTTATTGAGGTTCAGGTTAACTTTTTGTTACGGATCCTGCCCTTGGTAACCAGTTGCATGATTCCTCACCGCAAACTCACCCCATGAACTGACCGCCTTCATAAAACTGCAACGATAAATTTGGAGAATGGATCATTTACGGCACACCTGTCTGATAGGACAACATCGATCATGGATATAAAGCATTTAATAGATTTGGCCAATGACTCCGGCGGTACCTTGTACCTCATGATCGTTCTGCTCACTTTGGCGCTGACGGTCATCATCGAGCGCAGCCGCTATCTGTCCAACATGATTGAAGGGGGAGAGCGGCTCATCCACACCGTCATTTCCGAGCATCACACCGACCAATCACACTGGCGTGCCTTTACCGAAAAGCACCCTAATCTGCCACACTTGCGGATTGTGGATGCCGCACTGTCCATCCATGCCGCACCAACGGCAAACCGTCAGGTTCTGGATGGGCTGTTGGAAGAAGCCGTGTTGCACGAAGTCCCCAAACTGGACCGCTCCCTCTGGATGCTGGACACCATCATTACCCTGGCCCCGTTACTAGGATTGTTTGGAACCATTTTTGGGATGTTCAATACCTTCAGTGTGCTGGGTGGCGATCACAACGAAGCCCTGCAGGTTACCTCCGGCATTGCCGAATCCTTGTTGGCAACCGCTTCGGGCCTGGTGGTGGCGATGGTCGGTCTGATTTTCTTTAACGGCTTGAATACGCGCATTCGCTTGGTGGCTCACCAACTGGAAACCGTCAAGGTGATGTTGCTCAACCGTTTGGATCGCCTACCCCAGGCCGCCTAGCGCTCCACTGTCGTGAATCCGTTTGAAGGAACCTTTGCGCATGCGCTATTTCGAGAATCGTCGGGCTCGCATCGAGATCATTCCAATGATCGACATCATGCTGTTTTTGCTGGTGTTTTTTGTCATGCTCACCCTGAAAATGATCCCCACCACGGGTCAAACCACCAAACTTCCCGTCAGCCGGACAGCAGAAAACATCCCTGTGCCAAAGCTGCTGGTGGAAGTGGGGGATGACGGCCTCATCACCGCAGATCATCAACCGATGTCCCTGGCCCAGCTAACCGTACGCTTGCAAGGCATGGGTCCCAAAACAGCGGTGACCATTTCCGGCAATCAGGCGGTGGCCCTGCAAAAAATCATGTCCGTTCTGGATGCCGTGAAATCTGCAGGCATTTCGCAAGTATCCATTGCTGCCCGACGGACGGAGTAGGGTGCGATGACAGCGAGTGCAACGCTACCCCCTGTTCTGAGTCAGCCCAAGGGGCATTTCAGTGCCTTTGGCTTTGCCGTGGTGGTCGAAGGCCTCTTGTTGCTGGCCTTGATTTTTATCAGTCAGTTGGGTTGGTGGCAGAAGGAGCCCCCGCTCAAGGAAGTCATGCGCCTGGATTTGACCGAGGTGCCGCCCCAACCCAAACCCCCCGAGCCCCCCAAGGTGCAACCTGTGCAACCCCATCCCAGGATCACGGCCCCAAGGCTGGTAACCCCCCCCACGGTACAGCCCCTCCCGCCACCTTTGGTCAAATCCTCGGAGCCCAGTCCCTTCGTTGAAAAACCCAGCGTGCAGCCCCCGCCACAGCCGGTGCCAAACCCCGACAAGAGCGCCGCTGAAATTGCCACCTATGCAGGTCAGATCAGGGCAGCGGTGCAAGCGGCCTTGATCTATCCTCAGGCCGCGCAAGCCATGAATTATTCCGGTCGGGTGCGGGTAGAATTTAATTTGCTGGATAAACAACCCTCCGCCGCAAAAATCCTTATCTCCAGCAAAGTGGGATTGTTTGACCGCGCCGCCCTGGCTGCCGTGGTTTCTGCCAGCTATCCCACGCCTCCCGCCTCTCTCACCGGTCAGCCAAAAACCTATCAGGTGTGGGTGGAATTCAACCGCTAGTTGTTTGTCGGCCTGGGGCCAGGCTATCTTTGTCAGTGCCCCTTGGTGGCAGCCCGTTGGGGCAAAAGCAGCAGGCATAATCCCATGAAGAGCAATAACACGCCCGAAGCCGCGAAACGGCTCAGGTCCAGCCCACCGGCAGTCACGGGCTTATCCAGGAAATCTCCGAGCACGGCGCCTAAAGGCCTGGTCAAAACAAACGCCAACCAAAACAGAGCGGTTTGAGAAACCTTTGAACGAAAATGGGCCAGGGCAATCAAGCCCAGCAATAGGGCAAAGAGTAAAGCGCCCCCTTCATACCCCAGGCCTGCGGTATCGGCAGTCCAGTCACCAAGAGCCGTGCCCAGCGTCTGGGAAAACAGGATGGTGGCCCAGTAAAACCGCTCCGCTGCTGGCGCGCGAATGCTCTCCACGGCAATCGTCCCCAAAGATCGATACCATAGCCACACCGACCCCAGCAACAGGAGTGACAGCAAGCTTACCCCACCGGCATAGCCCATTCCCAAGGAACGATCGGCAAAGTCCGCCAGGGTCGTGCCAACGGTGGTGGTGGCAATGATGGTGGCCCAATAGACCAGGGGCTGGAATTTCTTCACGGCAATCTGGGCTGTCACAAACGCTGCGAATACTCCAAGAAATATGATCGAACTGTACAGATAGCCCAGATTCATGGACATGGAAACCGCATCCCCTCCGGTCTCACCCAGGGTTGTTGCTGTGATTTTAATGATCCAGAAACCAAGGGTAACCTGCGGAACCTTTGGCAGGCCGGTTGATTCTGTTTTTACCCACTGGGCAGAGTGGCCCATATTCACCATTGGTTGATACTCATGAAGAGTTTCCCAGAAACCTGCTGACTCAACGCCCGTTGAAAGGATGACGGGGCCCCGAGTTTTGATCGAGACTACAGCTCTGCACGATCGCTCAAACTCCCGGAACCAGGAGTATCAGCACAAAACCCAGTAACGCAATGATGCCATTGAGGTAGATGCCAGAGTTGACGGCATAACCCTGAGGAATCTCCACTGGCCTGAGTGTCGCTAACACTTTTCGATATTGGAAAATGGCGCTCAGCGCCGTAATCGAACCCAGTAAAATAAAGCAGATCCCCACCCAGTGAGAGGCTCCATGATGCGCTGTTGGCACATGCTGCAAGGAAAGGAGTTGCAGGAACAAGCCAAAACGCTCGATCATGAAACCAAAGCCCATCAGCGTTAAACTGGTGCGATTCCAGGCAAGCAAGGTACGCTCTGCCGCAAAAAACACCCGCGGATCATTCAAATCTGACATGATATTTCATCCGTTTCGTTGCGCTTGGCAGTATACCGCCAAAGACCGGGGTCTTTGTGGTTCAATACCCACACTCCAAGGTCTTTTCTTCCCATGATGCGGCCAGACCTGGCGTGAATTACGTGCCGTTTGACCGACAGACAGGACCCATTCTGAGCATCCTCCAGCTCTTATGACCATCGACATTCGGGAAGAATCTGGGGTTCGAACCCTTCACTTTGGCTCGGAATGGATTCAGGGCGCCATGCGCATTGCCCGCCCCTGGGCTTTAGAGCTGGCTTACACGCGCGACATGATGCTCTCCTTGTTATTTTCTGAGCAGGAGGTTCCGGCGTTTCCCGAGCGGGTTTTGCAAGTGGGACTGGGCAGCGCATCTCTGACCAAATTCATTCATCGGCATTGTCCGCAAACGGTCCAAACGATCGTGGAAATTGACCCGGCAGTGCGCGCTGCGGCCCGCCAGTTTTTCAAATTGCCCGAGGAATCCCGGCAGTTGAAACTCGTCATCGATGATGGCGCACTGTTTATTCAACGCGCTGTTTCCTGGTTCGATTTGATCCTCATCGATGGGTTCGATGAAAACGCCAAAGCGGGCGCTCTGGAAACCGCTGCGTTTTACCAATGCTGCCGTGCGCGACTTGCTCCCGGAGGAATTTTGGCGATCAATGTGGTGGGTGGCCAGCGCCGCTTACAACATTGTGTCAGGCAAGTGAATCTGGTGTTCGAGCAACAGACTCTGGCCCTGCCGGCCTGTGACAGCGGCAACAGGATCCTTTTTGGCTTTGCCTCTCTTGTGCCCAAGCTTGAGTATTCAACCTTACGTGACAAGGCCTCCCGGTTAAAGAAACTTTCAGGCCTGGACTTGTTGCCCACGCTGGCCCGTCTGGAACAACACCATCAGCCCCCGTGAAAACCAGAGCGTCCACTTGCACACCTGCCGGTATGAGGCTGCATTGCAGCGCGTTGACCCACATGCAATGCGCGCGCAAAAGTTGCCATCAATCCTTTTTTGAGCGCTGCTCCATACGCAAAATCAACCAGGTCATCACGGAGAACCCGGCGCCCAGATAAAAGGTAAAGGCAGACCCTAAACGGTCCCAAGCCATTCCCGCTACAAGACTGGCCACGAGCAGCGCCAACCCACTCATCAGATTGAAAAAACCAAAGGCTGTACCACGCAAGTCAGCGGGCGCCGCATCTGCCACCATCGTGGCCAGCAGTCCTTGGGTCATGCCCATGTGAATCCCCCAAAAGAACAGCCCTGCCCCAAGCCATAGCCAGCTCTGTCCGGAAGCCAACAGAAAGTCCGCGAGCAGCAGCATGAGAACCCCCCAATGCAATAAGACGCGATGGGGAATTCGGTCCGACAGCTTTCCAAAGGGGTAAGCACTCAAAGAATAAACCACGTTCATCGCCACCATGACCAACGGTACGTAGGCTGTGGGAATCCCTTCCTCCTGGGCCCTCAGCACCAGAAAGGCTTCGCTGAAGCGCGCCAGGGTGAAAACCGCACCCACGCTCACCACCCACCAGTAGGCGCGCGTCAAATGCCGCAAATGCTTCCAGTGCAAGGGATTGACGCGTGGTTGATTTCCCGTTTGGCGCGGCTCTTGCACACCAATGAGCAACAACACAACCGACATCAAACCTGGAATGACTGCCACCCAAAAGACCGCCCGATAATCGTTATGCCATTGCAGCATCAAGATCACCGCCAGCAGAGGTCCCAGAAACGCGCCGATGGTATCGAGGGATTGGCGCAAACCGAAGGCGGCACCGCGCATGGACTCTGGCGTAATATCGGTGATGAGCGCATCGCGTGGAGCGCCGCGCACGCCTTTACCCACCCGATCCAGCAGTCGGGCCGTCAGGACCACTGCGGTAACGGGTGCTAGCGCAAACAAGGGTTTGGTGAGCGCCCCCATCCCATAACCCAGCACGGTCAACATTTTGCGTCGCCCCAAATAATCGCTCAGCATGCCCGAAAACACTTTCACAATCAGCGCAGTGGCTTCTGCCGTGCCTTCCACGACACCGACGGCCAACACACTGGCGCCCAGCGTGTCCACCATGAATAGCGGTAGAAGGCTATGGATCATTTCTGAGGAAATATCCATGAACATGCTGACAAAGCCCAGCACCCAGATACTTTTAGGAATTTTTTTTAACATAGGCTCCCATCACCGTGGCATAACCGCTAGATACCAGTCATTGTGCCCAAAACCACAGAGGATCTCCATCCAGGTTCAATGTCTGCCAAAAGCTGTCCCCACCGGAAATTTTCTGCGCACAAAATGAACGGGCGCCCACGATTCGTGTGGACGCCCGGGTTGGGGTAACGCGTGTGGTAACGATGTGTCCGATCGATAGCGTTTTAGAGCTTGCTAGGCGTTTGCTTCAACACCACTGGCGCAGTATTCAACAGGGAACCATAGGTGGGGTCGAGATATAACGCTGGGTTGTTGCCCCCCGTGGCACTAAAGTCAAACATCCCCATCAAGCTACCAGCATTCGCATCAAAAGAACCACCCCCCAGACGCTGGCTGGACAGCCAATTGTCTTCGATGAACCGTACGATCGAAGCCTGACTGATCTGGGTGTGATCGACATAGTTGGCACGCGCATAGGGAGAAATCACCAGAAAGGGGATGCGTGTTCCCGGGCCGCAGCGCCCATTGACCGGTTTCCCATTGACGCCGTTTTGAGCAGCGCCAGTACCGCAGATTCCGGAGCCGTTCAGTTGATCCGCCTGAGGATCGTAAGAAGCGCTGGTGGGAGCCACATAGGCGTGATCGTACCAACCATCCGAGTCATCGTAGGTCACAATCACAGCGGTGCTTTTCCAGTCGGGCTGCTGCTGCAAAAAGTTGACCACCTGGGTGATAAAGGCCTGCTCGTCCAGGGGATTGGAGTACCCCGCATGGGCATCCTGATAGGCCGGAGCTTTCAAGTATGCGACTGCAGGATTATTACCCGCCTTGACTGCGGTGAAAAAATCCTGCATGTCATATTGATGATTGGCCGGTTCCGCAGTTTTGCCGTCCGTCTGTGTGGAATATCCAATCGCCTGGGTGGAACTGGGGCGCGCATGTGTGGGATTGGCGGTTGAACTGTAGTACTGAAACCAGTTGTGATGGGGAATATAGTCGGTAATTGCAGCACCCACGACAGTAGAATAGGTACTCAATTTGCAACCCGTGGTGTGATTGGCATTGGTCACACCCAGGTTGAAGCCCCCCATGAAACCACCCCACGGAAGATTGGCGGCATTCATCAAATCGCCGATATTTTTTCCTGTCATCATGATCTGATCGGTAGCGCTGGAGCAGACATCATAGGCCGGATCCACATCATTGATCAGGGAAACGCCACCTTGGCCATCATTGATGTAATACGAATAGGCGGCGAGCGTGAATGGCTGTTTGGTAGTAGCCACCAGTTTCACGCCATTGGTTTGCCCGGAGACTGCTTCCAGTGCTCCCGGAGTGGAGGGACCATAGGTATCGGTGTAGGCATTGTCATTCATGGCAAAGTGCTGGGCATAATTCCACAGGGCCGTCACCGTATTCCCATCGTAATAGCCCATCACCTGACCAGGCGTTCCCGAACCACCTACCGCGCCGCTTGTGGCTTTCCCCACAAATTTTGCAAACAGGTCCATCAAGCCATTGTCGTAGGCTTGTTGCTCAGAGGTATAGGCATGATTCTGATCTGCGGTTGCCGCTTGCGTGCGATCCAGGCGATAGGGATTCAACGCGCCAGTCCCATTTCCCGCATTCAGAAAGTTGGGGTTATTGGTCAGCAAGGTTCCGGAAAGGCCGTTGACCGCTGGCGTTCCTGCCAGCGCGCTAAATTGGGGAGAGCCTGCTGGATTGGTGGCGCTGGGGTAGGTGGCAAAGTAGTGATCAAAGGAAACGTTTTCGTTATAAATCACTACTAGATGCTTGATTGGTGTGGCCGTAGCAAAGGAATTGGCAGCCACCAGAGGATTCGCTACCGTACTACTGCTACTGCTGCTACTGCTGCCGCCGCAGGCGGCAAGAATCAAGGATAAACTGGCGACAGTAAGGGGCATGATCGGATATCGTAACATGATTTCTCCATAGCTTCGGGGCGGTAATTTTGGCGATGCAAGCCGTGGGTGCAGCAGGACTTGCCGCATTCAGTTTGCACAGAAGATATGACAGGAGGATGAAGAGAAGACACGATGGGCATCTCGCTCATTTTTGATGCAGCGCAAAATATGCACTTGCCCAGACGGAGTACAATGGGGCGGTGCATTTCATCCATTCATTGCAGGGGAGTTTTTCATGACAAAGGTGATTTCCAGTACCGGTTCCTCCAATATCAAAAGGGTGTTCGTTGCCGTGGTTGCGGTCTTGGCTGTGACCGTGTTTCGCGATATGACGGGCAGCACGGTCCACGCAGCTTCTGCGGACAGTACAGCGACCAAATCCACGGTAGAAGAGCGTATCAAGCCGTCTGCAGAAGTCAGCATCGCCACCTCCAGGCCCGTGACATCGTCCAATGCCGCTGGTTCCAGTAATGCTTCTGGCGCTGGGAGCAAGGTTGGAGAAACCACTTACAACGCTCTCTGTATGGGTTGTCACGCTTCAGGCGCCTTGGGGTCACCCAAATTTGGGGATAAGGCCGCCTGGGCCCCTCGGATTGCCCAAGGGATGGAAACGCTCTACAACAGCGCGCTGAAGGGCAAGAAAAGCATGCCCGCCAAGGGAGGTAACCCAGGGCTTTCAGACGCCGACGTGAAGGCTACGGTGGATTATATGGTTGCGGCGGCCAAGTAAAGGTCTTTCCCCAACTCGATGGTCTTGAAGATTCTCTTTCCCGCCATGGCGCACGATTGATGCGTTCGGGATGAGTATTTACGCCATTGGCGATCTCCAGGGATGCTTCGAATCTCTGGAGTTGCTTCTGACGCGTCTTCCGCTGCGTTGGGATCAGGACCAATTGTGGTTTGTGGGAGATCTGGTGAACCGTGGCCCGCATTCCCTGGAAGTATTGCGTTACGTAAAAGGCTTAGGGTCCCGTGCAGTTTGTGTTTTAGGCAATCATGATCTGCATTTGCTGAGCGTTTCCGAGGGATTCGCACCCCTTCACCGCGGGGATACCCTGGAAGGCGTGCTTGCAGCCAAGGATAGTGGGGAACTCCTGGAATGGCTGCGCCACCGTCCCCTCATCCATTGCGCCCACGGCTACACCATGGTGCATGCCGGATTGCTGCCACAGTGGGATATCCACCAGGCCAAAGAACTGGCTGGAGAAGTGGAACAAGCCCTGCGCTCGGCATCCTACCAGGAATTTTTGAAAGCCATGTATGGCAATCGGCCCCATCGCTGGTCCAACGGACTCACCGGCATCGACCGACTGCGCCTGATTACCAATGCCTTGACGCGACTGCGCATCTGTTCTGCGGATGGCACCATGGAATTTGCCCATAAGGGAGCCCTGTGCGATATCCCCAAGGGATATATGCCCTGGTTTCACGTACCGGGACGCCGCTCAGCAGGCGAAAACCTGATCTTTGGGCATTGGTCCGCCCTCGGACTCCATTTGGACCAGAGCGCTCGATTATTGGCATTGGATACCGGCTGTCTGTGGGGAGGCAGCCTCACTGCCGTACGTTTGCATGACCTCGCCCTGTTCCAGGTATCCTGTCCGCGTCGTTCCCACCATTAAGGCTCGTGTGTGCTGTTCCAGCAAAAACGCCAGCTCGCGCCGATGATGCTGCAAGGGAGGCATCATTGGCCCTACCCGAATTTCCACGAACGCTGCCGGTCCGCGCAGGATCTTGAGCAGAGATTCTGCAAAGGTCATGGAGCCCACGAAGGGAAAGTGCGGATTATGTTGCCCATCGGATAACTTATACAGCAGAAGAATTGGCAAAAGTGGGCGCTTACTATCTACTGCCGCCTGAAGCATTGGGCTTCTAAAGGGTAATACGGTTTTCCCATCCGAAGTGGTGGACTCGGGAAACAATCCCAGACTATCTCCTTGCGCCAACACGGACTGCATTTGTGCGCCTATTTCTGCGGTTTGTCGTCGTGAACCCCGAACCAGAAACAAGGTGCCCGTGCGCGCCGCCAGCCAACCAAAAACTGGCCATGCTCGGACCTCGGATTTAGAGACAAAACGGACCGGGTAGAGCGCCTGGATGACAAAAATATCGACCCATGAGACGTGATTGGAGGTTAAAAGAACAGGAAACTGCTCCAGGGAGGGCAGCGTTCCTGACACACGCCAATCAATGCGCAAAATCCGCAATAGTTGCCTAGCCCAGCGTTGGATAGTCTGGTTTTGATCTTGACGCGATCTCCGGGGCAGTATCCACGCGGTGACCACCACGCCTCGCAGCACATGAGTCCCCACGCGAAACAAACGAAGGGTAAGCGCTAACTTACTCATGAGTCCATGTCGATGCCAAAGGCTTGCTGAAAACGCCGGGAGATTTCGGAACGCGTGTAGCAGTGGTTCTGCCCACCCCGATGGGCGATTTTCAAAGCACCCATCAAGGAGGCCAAGCGTCCTGTTTTAGCCCAAGGCCATGCTCTGGAGAGCCCGTAAATCAGACCAGCACGGTAAGCGTCACCGCAACCGGTAGGATCTTCCACCACTTCCGCACGGACAGCGGGAATACTGATCAACCCTTCTGGTGTATGGATCAATGACCCCTCAGCGCCTTTTGTCACCACGGCAGCCCGTACCATGGCTGCCAACTGTTCGAAGGTGCGACCCGTTTTTTCACACAGCATGGTCGCTTCATAGTCGTTAACCGCCAGATAGGTGGACAACTCCAGAAACTCCAGTAGCTCACTCCCGGAAAACATGGGAATTCCCTGACCTGGATCGAAGAGAAAAGGAATCTGCGCAGCAGCAAACTGGCGTGCATGTTGCATCATGCCTTCACGGCCATCCGGCGCAATCAGGCCAAAACGCACATCCTGATTGTCGGGAATGTGATTCAGGTGGGAGAAATTCATGGCACCAGGGTGAAATGCCGTGATCTGATTGTCATCCAGATCCGTCGTAATGAAAGCCTGCGCGGTATAACTGTCCGGAATCAGACGAATGAACCCCTGATCGATATCCAGATCTTTCAAACGTTGGCTATAGTCTGCAAAATCGCGTCCGGCCGTTGCCATGATCACTGGGTTCTCACCCAGCAACTTCAGGTTATAGGCAATATTTCCTGCGGTTCCGCCAAACTCCTTGCGCATTTCTGGCACTAGAAATGCCACACTCAGAATATGAATTTTCTCGGGCAGGATATGACGTTGAAACCGGTCTTCAAACACCATGATGGTGTCGTAAGCCATAGAACCACAAATCAATGTTTTCATCCGCGCAAAACAGCCAGAGCAGCCTCATAGTCCGGCTCGTTTTTAATTTCCGAGACGCGTTGCGCATGCAGTACTCGATTATTTTCATCCAGCACCACCACAGCTCGCGCCGTCAAACCGCGCAAGGGTCCATCCGTGATATCCACGCCATAATCGCGATGAAATCCCTGAGCGCGAAAGGTGGATAAGGTCACGACGCCCTCCAGGCCTTCCGCCACACAAAACCGGGACATGGCAAAGGGGAGGTCGGCGGAAATCACCAGGACCACCGTCTGGCTCAAGCTAGCCGCCGTTGCATTGAACTTTCGGGTTGAAGTGGCGCACGTGGGGGTATCGAGACTCGGCACGATATTGAGAATTTTTCGCCGCCCCGCAAAGGTTGCAAGAGTGTTTTCCGCCAGGTCTTTCCCTGTCAGGGAAAAATCTGGTGCGCTCTGACCCACCTGGGGGAATTGTCCTGCCACTGTAATGACGTTTCCAGCCAAAGTAACCGTTGACATGAGGTTCTCCTATTCCATGAATGCGTGATATTGCTCGACCGTGAGCAGCTGTGCAACCTCTGCCGGGTTGGCAGGATGCAGTTTAAACAACCAGTTGTCGTACGGCAGAGTATTGAGCGTTTCAGGGGTTTCACAAAGCGCTGCGTTTACCCCTGATACCACCCCCGCCAGCGGGGCCTGTATATCTGAGGCCGATTTGACCGACTCCACCACGGCGCAAGACTCTTGCGCTGCAAGAACCTGGCCCACCCGAGGAAGTTGGACAAACAGAATATCTCCCAATTGGTTTTGGGCAAAATCCGTAATGCCCACCAGAAGGTCACCAGAGGGCTCGGGCAATACCCATAGATGGGTCGGGGTATATTTTCGGTCTTCGGGATCAGACATGCTACCGGCTCCAGATGAGAGTTCAGCGCAGTATAACTGATCCTCCCTCGCTTTCGTCATCTTCTCCCGAAGCGCTTTGGCCCGATTTAGCTCAATGGACTGCGCCGGTCCACCAGCCTGAAGCCTGACAAACAGACCCAACCGTCCGCTTCGCCCACCACTTGCAGGGTGCAATAGGACGCATAGGCGGCAATGACTTGCTCGGATTGGCGCGTGAGTATTCCCGACAAGGTGATCCAACCCCTAGGTTTGAGATATTGCATCAACAAGGGTGCCAGCATGATCAGAGGGGCTGACAGAATATTCGCCACGATCCCATCAAAGGGTGAGTTGCCGGAGAGTTGTGCCGGCAGCATAAATGCGCAAGTAGCCTGATTTCTGAGCCCATTGGCGCAGGCCGTTTCTACCGCCACCGGATCGATATCCACTCCCACCACGGGATGTGCCCCCAGCAGACTGGCGGCAATGGCCAGGATTCCAGAACCACACCCATAATCCAGCAGGGACTCTTGAGCCAAAGTAGGATGCTCGGCCAACCAGCGCAAACATAATTGTGTCGTCGGATGACTTCCCGTGCCAAAGGCCTGCCCCGGATCGAGGCGGATGTTCACCGCATAAGGATCTGGCGGTTGGTGCCAAGTGGGAACAATCCAAAGCTTGGTTTGCACTTCGATGGGATCAAACTGGCTTTGAGTCAAGCGCACCCAATCTTGATCTGCCACCACGTCAACCTGCCAAGCTGGAATATCACGGATACTAGCCAATTCCAACGCTTGCTGAATCAGTGGGGTTACCTCCTGTTCCAGGGGTAGCAAGGCATCCACGAGACAATGGGGCCACAGCGTTGCGGCCCGTTCACCCGGCTCACCAAACAGTTCCCAATCCCCCGCAATAGCCAGATTCTGTTCGATACTGGCGGCCAAAGCGCCACATTCAAGAAGCGCATCGGAAAGGGCTTCTGCCTCCCCACTGGAGGCCTCGATGACAACGCGCTTCCAGGCCATGGTCACAATTTGCTTTTGGTCAACTTTTCTTCCAGATAGTGAATACTGGTACCACCCTTCATGAATGCCTTATCCATCAACAGTTGCTGATGCAAGGGAATGTTGGTTTTGATGCCTTCCACCACCATCTCGGACAGTGCGATACGCATTCGGGCCAGCGCCTGCTCTCGGGTTGCACCGTGGGTCAGCACCTTGGCAATCAAGGAGTCATAGTAGGGGGGGACGAAATAGTTATGATAGATGTGGGAGTCTACCCGGGTGCCCGGCCCGCCTGGCGCATGATATTGGGTAATCCTTCCGGGTGATGGGATGAAGGTGAAGGGATCTTCCGCATTGATGCGGCATTCCAGGGCGTGCCCTCGCAACAGAACGTCCTTTTGGCGTATGGCCAATTTTTCGCCGGCGGCGATGCGGATCTGCTCCTGCACGATATCCACACCCGTGATCAACTCGGTAACCGGGTGTTCCACCTGCACGCGCGTGTTCATCTCGATGAAATAGAATTCACCGTTTTCATAAAGAAACTCGAAGGTTCCAGCACCCCGATACTTGATCCGTTTGCAAGCAGCAACACAGCTTTCGCCGATTCTCTGGCGCATTTTTTCGGTAAGACCTGGAGCAGGGGCTTCCTCAATGATCTTCTGATGACGCCGCTGCATGGAGCAATCACGCTCGCCCAGATAAATGGCATTGCCGTGCTCATCGGACAAGACCTGTATTTCGATATGCCGCGGCTGGCTGAGATACTTTTCCATGTAGACCGTATCATTGCCAAAGGCGGCGCGGGCCTCACCGCGTGTCAGGTCCAAAGAGGCCAACAGGTCCTCTTCCTTGTCCACCACACGCATGCCACGACCACCCCCACCGGCCGCAGCCTTGATCAACACGGGATAGCCGATCTCTGAGGCAATTTTTTTAAGTTCCTTGGGATCTTCCGGTAACTGTCCCTCAGATCCTGGTACAACCGGAACACCGGCAGCTTTCATGGCGCTCTTGGCGCTGATCTTGTCACCCATCAGGCGAATGGTCTCGGCCCGCGGCCCAATGAAAACGAACCCGCTATTTTCAACCCGTTCGGCAAAATCGGCATTTTCTGAAAGAAACCCATATCCCGGATGGATGGCCTCGGCCCCCGTCACTTCCGCCGAAGCAATGATGGCGGGAATATTGAGATAGCTCAGTTGCGAAGGAGGAGGGCCAATACACACGGATTCATCGGCCAACACCACAGACTTGGCATCAGCATCCGCCTCCGAATGCACGGCCACGGTTTTGATGCCCAGCTCGCGACAGGCGCGCAGCACGCGCAGAGCAATTTCGCCCCGGTTGGCAATGAGAATTTTCTCAAACATGGTCGTCGTTTTCTATGCGGCGGTAGCCACGATGAACAGGGGCTGTCCGTATTCGATCGGCTGCCCATTGTCCACCAAAATCCGCTTGATACTTCCCGACACGTCGGACTCGATTTCGTTGAGCAGTTTCATGGCCTCGATGATACACAGCGTTTGCCCCTCGGAGACACTTTGGCCAATTTCCACAAATGCGGGCGCCCCAGGTGAAGGAGAGCGATAAAACGTCCCCACCATGGGTGATTTGACCACATGACCTTCCTCTTCGATTGTCGGCTTGTCAGCCGGAACAACCGCTTCTGCTGCCGGCGTGGGGCCCGCGGGAGACTGTGGCGCATAGGCATGAATCATTTGCGGCGCTGCCATGAACGACTGATTTGCAGGAGAAGCCTTGGCAATTCGGACCTTTTCTTCGCCTTCGGTAATTTCCAGCTCGGCAATGCCTGACTCTTGCACCAGATCGATGAGCTTTTTAAGTTTACGTAGATCCATGTGACCCCTTTAATTCCAGCAAATAGTCTAGAGCCAGCTCATAACCCCGTGCCCCCAAGCCGGTAATCACCCCTATGGCACAAGCAGATAGGTAGGATTGATGGCGAAAGGATTCACGTGCATGGACATTGGACAAATGCACCTCGATGAATGGCAGCCCAACGGCCACCAAGGCATCCCGCAAGGAAACGCTGGTATGGGTAAGCCCCCCGGGATTAATCAATAGGGCTTCAGTCCCGTCACCGCGGGCCTCGTGGATTCGATCGATCAAGGCCCCTTCCCAATTGCTTTGGAAAGAGTGGACGACCCCACCTTTATTATGGGCCAGTGCGGTCAGTCGGGCGTCGATATCCGCCAGACTGACCGTACCGTAGATCGCGGGTTCGCGGCTTCCCAGTAAATTCAAATTAGGTCCGTGCAGGACCAGAATGTTGTGCATGGACGAAATTTTCCCCCACTATTGCAGGAGTTGTCCAGTTTTTTAACGAAGTTAGATGCTTTTATTCGTACCCCGAAGCACCGGTACTGTACCTGGCAACGTCGCTAAAAATTTGGTGACCGAAGGATAGTACCACGTGAGGGAGAACTCCCGTTTGATTCGATGGTTTTCAATTTGCCTGGATTCCCTCATGAAACTCCAGTTCATTTCCCCCACCTGCAAACGCAAGGCTTCCATAGGCAGTCGTCGTGGGGGTTGAAAACCGAAATGGCGTGCCAACAACGTGTAAAAATCCCCTAATCTCATGCGGGTGTCGTCCACCACGTTATAAACGCGTTGGTTCCCTCCTTTCCATTGTGCGCGCCAGGCAGCCTGCGCCAAATCCAGGGCATGGATATGATTGGTCCAGGGATCCTGTGGCTCCAGTGGCACAGCCAAATTTTGACGCAGGCGTCCCAAGGGCAAGCGTTCTGCTGCATAAATTCCGGGAGCGCGTAAAATCACGATACGGCACCCCGTTTGTCGTCCGAAGCGTCGCAATTCCTGTTCCGCATCCACACGACGTTTGGCGCGCTCCGTCTGGGGATTGACCGGACGCACTTCGTCGATCTGCAGTCCCTGGCAATCGCCATATACTCCAGTCGTACTGATATAGATCAGGCTCTGTGGTAGACTTTTCCCCTGCGAGAGCGCTGCAGTCAAATGCCGTGTACGGGAGTCTTTCAACCCGCTCGATGGTGGTGGAGCAAAATGGAATACAACGGGTGCTAACCCTGCCAATCGTTTCAATGTGGCCGGTTGATCCAGGTCACCGCGCAACGCAATAGCACCCAAGCCCCGCCAGCGCCTTGCGCTGTCCTCATCGCGGCAAAGGCAAAAGAGTTGCTGTGGTTTTCGCAGGTGTGCCACCATGCGTTGAGCCACATCACCCGAACCAATAATCAGCCATCGTTGCATATCGTTAAATTCTAGCAGTCATTTGGAAAAAAACATGTCCGTTCACGTCACCATTCAGCCCAGTGGTCATCAATTCAGCGCCCATGAAGGCGAAACCATTCTTCAAGCCGCACTCCGTGAGGGTGTGGGTCTTCCTTTTGGTTGTCGTAGCGGGGCCTGCGGCAGTTGCAAAGGGAAGGTCCTCAGCGGTTCCGTGGACCATGGCAACTATCAACCCACCGCCCTTGGCCCAGAAGACCTCGCCGCCGGTAAAACCCTGTTTTGCTGCGCAAAACCCTTGGGCGATATCGTGATAGAAGCCCGGGAAGTCAGTGGTTTCAAGGATATCCAGATCAAGAAGTTGCCTTGCAGGGTGGAATCCATTCTGCGCCCCAATCATGATGTCGTCATTCTGCGCCTAAAACTACCCGCAACTGAAAAATTCGAATTCATGGCCGGGCAATATATCGACTTTCTTCTCAAAGACGGCAAAAGACGCAGTTTTTCTTTGGCCAACGCCCCTCAAGACAAGGAGTTCCTCGAGCTACATATCCGCCATTATCCGGGCGGAAACTTTTCCAACTTTGTATTCAACGAGCTCAAAGAAAAGTCCATTTTACGTTTCGAAGGCCCACTCGGCACTTTTTTCCTGCGCGAAGACTCTGACAAACCCATCATTCTGATGGCGGGAGCAACCGGTTTTGCCCCTATCAAAGGAATCGTGGAATATGCCCGTCACCGCCATATCAAACGACCCATGAGACTATATTGGGGAGTCCGCAGCCAAACGGATCTCTATTTGGCCGATCTGGCCCGTCATTGGGAGTCCTCGGGAAATGACTTCACCTTCATTCCCGTTTTATCTGACCAGAACCCGGAGCAGCCTTGGTCGGGCCGCGTCGGCTTGGTTCACCAAGCCATTCTGGATGATTTTTCTGATCTGTCCGGATATCAAGTCTATGCTTGCGGAGCGCCCATTATGGTGGAATCAGGATTCAAAGCATTCACCACGCTGCGCAATCTTCCAGCAGAAGAATTCTATTCTGACCCCTTCACGCCTTCTACTTGAGAAACCGGCCAATTCGCCGCAGATTGACCCACGGGCCTTGCGCTTGTTGACGCGGAGAACAGGTCAGTGCGCTCACAGTGTACCCGCCGCTTAGTCCCCTTCCTGCTGGGCTGGCTCAGTCTGTGCTGCGGGGCTCAGCTACAAGCCGGCCTACCTTCGCCACACTTGAGCGGAACCACCAACACGCTCATCGCGTGGCGCAATGTCACGGCCAAATCCACCTACGGCATGAGTGCAGATTGGCTTTCACGTTATCCACCCGATCAACAAGAATGGATCAAAGCCCCGCGTTGCGCCATTGCCGTTATAAAGTACGAATATGCCACCATCGGCGGCCTGGGTGAACCCACCAATGCCACAGCAGCACTGTTCATACCCAGCGGTTTGGACCATGTCTGTCAAGGGCCCAGACCGCTGGTTCTGTATGCTCATGGAACGGCCATCGACCGACGCGAGGATCTGTCTGCAGTCGACAGCCCAAGTAATCCAGCCCTTCGCTCCGCCAGGAGCATCGCGCTCATCTTTGCTGCTCAAGGCTATCTGGTCATTGCACCCAACTATGCGGGATATGACCGTTCCACACTACCCTATGCACCTTACCTGAATGGCGCTCAGCAATCACGGGATATGCTGGACGCGCTGAATGCAGGACAGCAGTTATTGGCCTTGCTCAAAGGACCCAGTTGGCCCAATAGCCAATTATTCGTTACTGGATACTCCCAGGGCGGCTATGTTGCAATGGCTACTTTGCGTGCCTTGGATCAGCAAAATCGTCCAGCCACAGCGGGGGCCGGCTTGTCCGGTCCCTACGCGCTGGCAGCGGAAGCTGACGAAATATTTTTAGGCCATGCCAGTCTTGGCGCCACGGTTTATCTGTCCATGGTTGCCAACTCCTACGCCCATATGGTGCATGGCAATATTGATTTATCCCACCTGTTCAACCCTCGGTTTTCCAGATCACCGACCCTGTTCCCCGAAATTCTGCCGCGTGCGGGGTTTGGATCCCTGGTTGAACGCAAGCAAATTCCGATGACCGCACTATTTCAATCCCCTCCCACTGGATTTGAACATCCGGACATCCTGGGGCAGGATTTGATGAATTCCATCGAGTTTGATCCTGTTAATTATTTGGTGAGATCCACTTTTAGAGCCGCCTATCTTTCTGATGTCCGTCAGCATCCAGATGGTGCCGCACCTCCAGACGGCTCACGCCCGGATTTCGCCAGACAAGTACCTCATCAAGCGGATCGCCCTTTCAACCCCATGCGTCAGGATTTGAAAAAAAACGACCTGCGAAACTACATGCCGCGCATGCCTCTTTTGATGTGTGGTGCCCAAAAGGATCCTGAAGTATTCTGGGACCAAGGCGCGGCCACCATGCAAGCCATGATCAGAAGTCAACAAACACACACATATCGAACCATACGCTTTGGTACGCTGAATTTGGACAGTGCAGATGCCAGCTCGAATTGGAACAGTGCTGGGTTAGATGCACAAACCAATGAAAGGATGCGCTTGATGGGCAACAGGTTAAGAAACGACTTCATTGCCCATGAATATCATAACCCGTTGAATTCCATGATGCTGCTTTTGAAGGAAGAGGGCTATCATAACGCCATTGCACCTTACTGTACCATTGCCGCACGTGAGTTTTTCAGCCAATTCTAGACGATATGGATTTTTAAGATCCGATGCCAGTTGTTTCCAGACTTTGGTCAACAGGAAGAGAAATCATTGGAGCCTTGGTCATATCGGTAGGACTGAAAAAATAACCAGACAATATTATAAGCGTAATAGGCAGCAGTAAATTTCAGGTTTGTGACTTCGGTGCTCATGCCGGAGGCTGCTTCGAAGACAATGAAACATATTCCACAAAACGCATAAATATTCCTCTTACGACGTGCCCATTGCATGGAAAAATAGAGCAGCGGCACAAGGAATATGAGCAGCGTAGACAGCATTCCCCACACACCAGATCGCACCATATTGGTGATTAATTCATTATGAAATCCGGCCGTCAAAACATAGTGCCTAGTAAACGCACTACTATATACCTTCATTTTTTCATCATTTATATATTCTTTGAATCCACGATCTCCCCATCCAGCTATTGGCTTGAGTTCGAATAAATCAATCCCGATGCGAAGAAACGAAATTCTCATGGGAATCGACTCGTCTTGATTCATTGCATTCCATTGATAGGCCTTGAACTCCTGCAGGGCCAGCTCAAATCTGCGGTTCATGGTGGTATCCACATGCATCGTGGCATACCCCAAAGCACCCATCACGATCAATGACAGTAGAATCCCTTTGGCCCATGAAACCCTGAAAAAATACATCCCTGATAGCAGTGTGATGAAGGGCAAAGCCAGCCAACCGGTACGGCTTCCTGAGCGAATGGATAAAATCAGGCCACACACCAAGACACAGACCTTGACGAGAGCAACCAACAGACGTTTGTATCGAGCGTCCTCGGCAGAGGACAATGGAAGGAAAATGCTGATCACTGCCAACTCGAGAGAGATTCTACCGAAGGTCAAGGGGTCAACAAAGTAGCTGGTCATCCTGCCAGGTTGAGCCACGGACCAACCACTATGGGGCAAGAATGGCATCACTACAAAGGTAAATAACACCGTAACTGAAAATATGTAATTCAGTTTTGCAATGTGGTTTTTATGGGTGGCCAGCAAGGCAACAATTATTGGGATTGCCGATAAAAACCTCGCTGGAGAATCGAAATAAGATATTTCAAACTCCTGTCGAATGGCTTGGCTGATCAAGACAGCCAAAAAGGGCGCTGTCATGGCAAGACAGATCGCAAGGACCCATGGCTCCCGCACGATATCAAACAGATTAGCGTGATCTTTGAGGGCTCTTCTTGATATCAGAATAACGATGGAAATGAACGAGGACAATATGAACAACCCGTCCATCCAGTGCTTTATCGTTAAAATGCCCAGGGGTGCCAGTGCCAGGGCCATGATGAGTCCATTCTTGAGCACCGTGATATTCATCATCGATTCGCAGCTTTCATGCCAGGCAACTCGACATATTTGTACGACAAATAACTGGCGCCAAGCAAAATTGGAATGAGCGCCAATACGATACCCCAAAACCACAGCAAACCTAGCGCAGCACTACCAGAGACGCAGTTATAAAATTCAAAAGCAAGAAACAGTATGACCCCGTGAAGTAAGTACATACTATACGTCATTTCCCCAAGAAATCTAGACACTCTCCACCCCATCAGCCCAAACAGGGTATTTCCACTGGCGATCAGGAAAAATGCCAACGCCAAAAAGAGAATAGACGCATCTTGATGTGATTCCGGAAATACGGCATATCCAAGCAACAACCCCAACAGGGTAATCCAATGACCTGATCTGGATCCAGCCAGTGCGTGAAGGCATTTTTTCTCCACCAGGATGGCACAGATCAGGCCCGCAATGAAAGACTCTAATACCGCCCCATGGGGGTGCCAAAAGAGCAAGATGACAGAAGCTATTACGAGCAACGGCCATTTTGGCCTGACACCTTGCGTAAGGGATAATAGAGGTAACACGCCGTAAAACTTCCATTCATGGGGGAGCGTCCAGGTAACACCTGCCACGATAATGAACGTGTTTTTTAATCCATTTATATCTGGCGCTCCTCGAATCGTAAAAAATAGCCATTCCACATAATACTTGCACAAGTTTAGAAGCGAATCATGTGCTCTAAAGTCACTCTTGGCTGCCACGATCACCCCTAGAATAAGGATCACAATAAGATAAACCGGCGTCAGGCGGTATACTCTAGCCAAGTAAAGCCTGCCCCAGTCGATTTTACCGTTTCGGCATTTAATCAGTTTTGTATAAAACAAAAACCCGGTGATCATAAAAAATAATGCCACACTGCTCGACCCGAAATTTGCATATAGGGTCGTTCTAGGCGCCATCCATTTTCCGCTTTGTAAATAACCATACCATACCGCGCAATGGTGCAAAAATACCAAAAAGGCCAAATAACCTCTCAAGCCATCGATTGATTTTACCCGCGCCACATGACCCGACAATTGCGTTTTCCTGCTCAAAATACTTACACAGAGCAAGGCCAATACAATGGATAACAAGGCACCAAGGGGATTCTCCGGGCCCAAATCGAAACTCATGTCAACGCGCATATGTGCCTCGTTCCTTCACCAACCGACCTCCTATCCAGTGCCATACATTCCCTTGAGGTCTTATCCAGCCTCTTTTCTCTTCGTTCCTCCTGCTATCCGGTTCTTGCTCTTACCTACTGGCTTTCCCTTCCTGAACAGGAAGGAGATTTATCCCATGGAACTGACATTCACTTATATAATCTGCGATGCCATGCTTTTCGTACCGTTTTACCATCTGACGGTCACACTGGAGGTTTTCGCTTGACGTGGGCACAAGCTGCTCATTCCACTTGCCAACCTGCCAGCGACTTCATGGTTAATACCCATGAAAAATGGAATTTGCTCCCGAAACAATGAATAATGAATCGTTTTCCATCACTTTTGCCTGCCATAATGCGGCGTCTTATACCCGATTGTGCCTGGAAAGTCTGGTGCGCAACCATGCCCCCTTAGAGCGTCTGGTCGTTGTGGATAACGGTTCTACCGATGACACGGTCTGTCTGCTTCAATCTTATCCACTCGGCCAACTCATCCTCAACCGCCAAAACTTGGGATGCGGTGTAGCCTGGAATCAAGGCGCCCTGGCTTTTCAGTCAGAATGGTCGATCATCATGAATAATGACGTCCTAGTCCCCGCTGGATTTTTC
This sequence comes from Ferrovaceae bacterium, assembly GCA_027449685.1. Classification (GTDB taxonomy): domain Bacteria; phylum Pseudomonadota; class Gammaproteobacteria; order Burkholderiales; family Ferrovaceae; genus JAJZHV01. The sequence goes on from DAIDLC010000002.1 coordinate 145,363, forward strand.
CAGGCCCTTATTCATGCAGCAAGTCGTCACGGATTGCTCATTGCTTCTCCGGCCCTGATCGAAGGCGATCATGATTACGTCTTCGAAGACTTTGCAGCCACTTCAGCCCCAATCATGCAGCAAGCCCTGCGCCCGGGTTTTCCCCACGCCGTCTGTATGGCCGTCCATCAGTCTGTCTGGCAAGAGATTGGCTACTTTTCACCCACTCCTTCCCTTTGGGGTTATGAAGATACCCTGTTTTTTCACCATGCGCGCCAAAAAGATCTGCCCATGGGTACCGTAGGGGCTGCCTGGCTGCACCATTTTGGTTCTATCACACAAAATGAAATCCGACGGGAACGTGGACTTTCTTCACGCCAGGGTTTAGGTAGCAGAACCCACTATCGATTATTGCATCAAAGCTGGTTGCTGAGAAAACTTGAAAAATTTCGTCGTAAACGCTTGCTGGCTCACTATCGTGCTCAGGAATTATCCCGTTACCAGATGACGCTACATGGGATTAGAACGCATCAATCCTTTGAATGGCTCTGATGACCATCGATAAAACTCCACCCGCACCCAAGCGTATCTTGCTCGTTCAATTGGGTGATTTGGGTGACGTGGTTTTGACGACCCCTACCGTGCATTCTCTCAAGCACGCCTTTCCTGATTGCGAACTCGAGATCCTGGTCAGAAAACCCTTTGGCGATATCCTTACCAACGATCCAGCCTTACAGGCCATCCTGCAGATAGAAAAAGGCAAGGGTTCCTTAATGCAGAAGCTGCGTCAGGCCGTACGCTTGATGTGCTCGCTGCGACAAAACCATTTTTCCTGGGCGATCGACTTACGCACCGGAGATCGCGGTGCCTTGTTGACAGGGTTATCGGGCGCTGCCCTCCGTATGGGACGCCGCAGTGGCGAACGACCGTTTTGGCATCACGCGCTGTTTACCACCCTGCTGACCGATGCTTCCCCGGGAGATAAGACCACACACCCTGGAGCTGACCAGTCGCTACGGCTTCTTCGCGCCCTGGGCATCGATTCAGCCGCACCCTGTCCCAGATTGTATACGGATCCAAGCGCCGTCCTGCGCATGCAGCAACTGTTAGAGAGCCATCACGTCTTGGATGGCCCGGGCTTCATCACGCTCAACCCTTGCGCGCGGTGGTCTTACAAGGAATGGCCCTTTTCTCGCTGGTCCACGGTCATTGACTGGTTATGGGAACAATTCTCGATCCCCACTGTACTGGTCGGAACCGCAGCGGAAAGTGAAGTGTGTGGCGCACTCTCAGACTCCTGCTCAGGCCTGTGCATTTCACTGGCAGGAAAAACCACATTACCCGAGCTATCCGCGTTGCTCTCCCTGAGCCAACTTCATCTGGGTGTGGATAGTGCAGCACCCCATATGGCCAGCGCCCTGGGCATTCCCTGCCTCACTCTCCACGGTCCCACCGACTGGCGCTTGTGGCGACTCGAGAAAGCCACGCAGGGGGTCATGCACCCCGACCACAAGCCCTGTATCCCTTGCAATCGCAAGGGCTGCCAAGACTCCGAAATCAGCCAATGTTTGGAGGAGTTCAAAGCAGACTCGGCGATCCAGCAAATTCAGTCTTTCATCAAAACAGTGCCATTTTTTCAAGCGCGTCGCGTATAGCCTGATATCTTTCCAGTTTTTTTTGGCGCTTGTGATTGTATGCCGTCGTTGGTAACGGAATACGATACATCATGGTCCGCCAACAGGCGCGCCGATAATGGTAGCGAAAAATTCTTTTGATGACCTCTTGCGAATAATGTTTTTGATAAAACAGGTATTCCGCGCGGATTTTTTTGGCCGTAAGTTCCGCCAGTCCTGTGCCTTGCTCGCTTTTCCCGCCATGATGCATCACCTCCACCTGTTCTACGTACCCGATGGTGAAACCCCGCGATCGCACCCTCAAACATAAATCCTGATCCTCTCCATACAGAAAAAAGTCTTCATCAAACCCACCCAGCTCTGTCATGAGGGCAAGCCTTGTGATCATGCAGGCGCCAAGGACACTGGCTATTTTTCCAGGCAAATGATCTGTGTGGCCATGTGCAAAACGATGCCCGGGGTAGCGGTAGGAAACCGAGTCTTGTGGCGAGCCATCCACATTCACGATTTTCGGGCCTGCCATGCCCACCTGGGGATGCTTGTCCATGAAATCCATGAGCTTTGGCAGGGTGTTCGGGCGCATGGTTGTATCCGGGTTGAGAAACAGGACATAGGCTGCATTGGGGTCACAAAGACGCAATGCCTGATTGTTGGCTGCGGAAAAACCCAGATTCATTCGATTCTCGTGCAACCGTACTCTCGGAAAACGCGTCTTCACATAGGCTGCCGTTCCATCTCTGGAAGCGTTGTCCACGACATGAATGTCTGCCTGCCCCTGGCTGTCATCCAGCAGGCTGGACAGGCAGGCTTCGATCACATCTCGGGACTGGTAAGTCACAATGATGACGGAAATATTCATCGGTACGTCACAAACGAGACGACTTGGAAATTATCTGTCGATACAGCGTTTCCATTTTCATGGACATGGCCTCCCAGGAATGTTCATGGGCTTCGATTTGTGCCGCCCGTGACATTTTTTCGTGCAAAACCGGATCAGATAAGGAAACCAGATGTTGAGCGGCCATATCCACACTATCCGGTCGCATCAGGATATAGCCATTGATGCCGTGCGCAATCAAATCCTTGGCCCCCACATTGGGACTGACAATGACTGGCAAACCTGCCGCCATCGCTTCCAGCACGACCATTCCAAACGTATCAAAGGTGGAAAACAAGGTAAAAACATCTGCCGCCCGATAGATGCATTCCAGCCCCTCCTGCTGTGTTCCGGCAAAAGTCACGGCCTCCTCCACGCCGGCAGATTTTGCGATACGGGCAAATTTAGCCTTGTTGCCTCGTCCAACTACCAGGAGTTTGAAACGTCTGGAAGGTAACAGCGACTGGGCCTTGGACAAGGACCAGATGATACTTTCCAGACCTTTCACTTCAAAATTCATCCCAACGAAAAGTATCAAGAAATCATTTTGCTCAAGTCCATATTGTTTTCTGACAGCAATTCTGCACTCCATGCGGTCTGGTTGTGAAAAACGTGCATAGTTCACGCCCGGGTGCAGTATGTTCCAATGGCCCGGAAGTTCGGCATACTCGTTTTGAAAGGCACTCATGGCGATAGACGAAACGGGTAAAAAATAACTATCCCTGCCCCGAGACAGTGCCCGATGTTCCACGGAGGAGAAGGCCAGATCGTACAGGCTGGGAATGCTTCTGTTTCTTACTTGCCTGATCCAGCCTGCGTGAGGAATGCCGTGGGATGAAAACACATCGGCGTGAAAAACCCAATGGTGAGAGTGGACCAGATCAAATCCCAACGCCTTGATTTTTTTCTGGGCAGCCCAGGCAAAGCCGAGGGGTCCCAGGAACCTCGGGAAAGCAATCGTGGGAATTTTATGAAAGGTAATGCGCGGGGAAGATTGTATCCACTGACTTGCCAGCACATGGATGTCAAAATCCGGCACGCAAGCTAGCCGTTCTGTCACCTCCCTGGCAAAGCCCTCACCACCACCCACTAGACCGTATTTTGGAACGATGACCGCAATACGGAATTTGCGAGTCACCGGAGCAAGCTGAACCTCCCACGAAGCTTTACCGGTCGGCTTCTCGGCCAGCATATCCAGCATATATTGCCCCACGCGTTCCGGATCGATGCCCTCAAGACATTTGCTGCGTGATTCCAGATGTCTGAAACAACCTTCCTGGTGACACGGCACACAATCGCCTTCTCCCTGAATGAGCTGCACGTTGCCACAGCGGGCAGATCCTTTCATCGCCCAGGGATTGATATCCCGAGTGTAATCCTTGGGCCACGGCCCCCATTTCACCGGGTTGGTGGGACCAAACAAGGCAATGGCAGGAATACCCAGCGCTGCCGCCAAATGCGTAATCCCAGTGTCTGGTCCCACAAAAATTCTTGCTTTTGCGATGAGGTCAGCGGTCTGAGCCAAGCGGAGTTGACCGGCAAGATTGATCGCCTGGGAAGCGTCTGCAATCTGCTGGTCATAGTCCACTTCCTCCCGGGTACTGCCGCCAGTTAGCACCACCGTCAAGCCTTGGTTCTGCAGTAATTGGGCCAAATAAATCCATCCCGACAACGTCCATCGCTTGTAGTGAAATTTGGGATACGGATGAAGTACGGCAAAGTCACGCGTTGGCAGCGCTGCAGGTAACCCGCCGCCTGCCGTGGGGGGAATGACAGTGTAGACCCTGGGAACCTGGATCAGGTCCAGCAGCTTCAACCCCATCAACAGCGTATGGGTACCGGTGTCATCGAAGGGGATCTTGCGACTCAATAAGCCGACAGACAGCCAAAAACTATGCGGATTATAGGAGCCCACTGAACACTTCGAGCCCAGAAAACAATACATTCGAGCGCGGTCTGAGGAGACGGTGGTCAGGGCAATGTCATACTGTTTCCAGAGTTGCCAAAGCTCTTTCAAACGTGACCAAAAGGTTGCCCGGTGCGGAACGGTAATCACTTGGCGCAGATCGGGGTTACCCTCGAGAACCCCTTCCATCCCTTGTAATACCAGCATGTCGATGACAGCATGGGGATGTGCCCGCTTGATCGCCCTGGCAACCGGGGTCGTCAAAAGTACATCACCCAGCCTCAAGGTACAAACGACAAGAAATTTTATGGGAGGTTTGCCCTCGGACATAGGAAATATTGGGCAGGCGGTCTGTTTTTAGAACAACCTATTCGTACACGCGCTGTGCACCGGGGCGTATGCCCAATTGTTTCAACTTTCTGTAAAGATGCGTTCGCTCCAGGCCAACTCTTTCTGCAACCCGAGACATGTTTCCTGCTTCCTGACGAATGTGATATTCGAAATAGGCCCGTTCGAAATCATCTCGGGCTTCGCGCAATGGTCTTTCAAATTGTATTTTTTCCGGATTGGCTGGTTGCTGAGCCTCAAATTGGCTCAAGAGTTTGATGGCCTCATCCCCTGTGATATCCGGCCCGGCCACCGTCAGCGCAAGGGTCCGAATCACGTTGGTGAGCATTGGCAGATTTCCAGCCCAGCGCGCTTGTCTAAAGGCGTTCAAGGCACTGGTAGCCAGCGCTTTAGGGGGGACCTCTCCCGCACTGACCATGGCATGAAGCAAAACGACTGCAATGTCCGGAATATCCTCGGCATGCTCCCGCAAGGCGGGAACGCGAATGGTTACTGCAGAAAGTTTTGCAGCCAGATCAGGATCAAACCCCTGATTTTGTGTCAATTGGGCTATCGGATGGGTGCTGCCGCAAATCAACTTGACCTGATGTTTTTCCAGTTTTCCCAGCAATTGTGCCAAACCCTTTTGCTGGGCTGGGTTCAACTCGCCAATTTCTGGAATGAACAGGATTCCACCTTGGCTGTCATTGAGCGGTTCAAAGGGGTTTTCCGCCAGCCACTGATGTTGTTCCGAATGAAACCAAGGTGTGTTCACCTGATGCAATTGTCGAGCAGCCAGCTCGATCCCGCAGCCGGGTTCACCCACCAGCAATAACGGCGCATTATGATTAGCCACCTGCGACAATTGGTAGCGTAGCCGAACCACTGCGTCTCCTTTGCCCAATTGCAGGGTGGTCAACTGGGGGCGGAAATTCATTTTTCCCTTACGCATGGCACGTTCCACGGTTGCCAGCAGCTTGGGAAGAGCAATGGGTTTTTCCAAAAAGTCGAAGGCTCCCATTCGCGTGGCCTCCACTGCCGTATCCACCGATCCATGACCTGACATCATGATGACTGGCATGTTGAGTTGTCCCAAAGCACGCCATTCCTTGAGTAAGCTGATGCCATCCATCTGGGGCATCCAGATATCCAGCAAAACCAGATCCGGGCGCTCTTCATGCCTGAGTCGGCGTGCTTCCATGGCATCGGCAGCCAGCCGCACATGGTATCCCTCATCATGAAGAATCTCGGACAGCAATTCTCGAATGCCCACTTCGTCATCAACCACCAGGATTTGGTTGGACATCAACGCGCTCCTCTCAAAGGCAACAGAATGCGTACCATGGCTCCGCCCGTCTCCCGATTGGAAACCGTGATCCTGCCATGATGTTCCTCGATGATTTTTTTCACGATAGACAGGCCCAAGCCCGTTCCCTTGGTTTTGGTCGTAGCATAAGGCTCGAACACGCGCACCAGAAACTCATCCGAAAACCCCGGACCATTATCCGACACAACAAAACAAACCTGTTCATCTTCCAGCGAGGTATCAATCATCACATAAGCCTGATGATACTCCTGCAAAGCATCCTGTGCGTTTTGAACCAGGTTGTGAATCACCTGGCGCATGCGGTGCATATCCCCATCGATCAGCGGCAGATGAGGATCCAGGGATAGCTTTATTTTATGCTCTGCCGACTCGTACAGTACCAAAACCTCTCGAATCAACTGGTTTAGATCCAGACTTTTAGGCACCATTTTGGAGGATCGGGCGTATTCACTGAAATCATTCACCATGTTTTTCAGCGCATCCACCTGGTTGATGATCGTGGCGGTGGAACGTTCAAGGATTTTTGCTTCGATTTCAGGAAGTTTTTCCATCAACTTGTGACGCAGCCGATCGGCGGCCAACTGGATGGGGGTCAGTGGATTCTTGATTTCATGCGCCAGCCTGCGCGCCACTTCTCCCCACGCGGCGTCCCTTTGGGCCTGAAGAATTTCCGTAATATCATCAAACACCAGAACATAATCACCGCCATGCTCCTGCGGAAGACGGGTTCCCCGGAAATGAAATTTTCGGTTTCCCTGGGACGATAGATAGTCTCCATCTCCCTCCCAGGGCTGATCCTGCGCTTCCCGAAATTGAGTCGCCAAAAACCCGGCTACTGAAGCCAATTCAGCGACTTTCAGCCCCCATTCGGAAAGAGGCAATTGGTGCAATTTTTTGGCATCGAGAAGGTTTTCTGCGCTGTTGTTGGCAATTTTGAGCCGAAATGCCTCATCCAGAACAATCACCCCGGTGGATAGATTGGATAATATGCTCTCCTGATACGCTTTGGCCGCAGCCAGTTTTTCCTGATCCTGCAAGCGGGCAGCAGAGGTCTCGCTCAATTGGCGCGTCATGGTATTGAACGACCGAGTCAGGGCACCCAACTCGTCATTACCAGTAACCGGGGTGATCTTGGTGAAGTCCCCAGCGCCCACCGCCCGCGCGCTCTCGGCCAAAGCACTCAAAGGTGCCCCCAAGCGTTCGGATATCACGAAAGCCAAAGCGATTGCGGTCAAAAGGGTCAACAGCAGTGCCAAAGTCAGGTTAAGGCCATAAATGCGTTTAAGTCCGGTTCGGGCCAGTAATAACTCTTGATAACCGCGATAAGCGGCTTCCACACTATCCGCATCGGTGGCCAGATTCTTGGCCACCGGTTGGATCAGTTGCAGCGCTTGAATGTCCTCCTCATACGACAGTCGATTCACAGGAACCACGACCCGCAAAAACAACCCACGCTCCGGGACACTTTCAACCGTTTTAAACACATGCTGGGTTCGAATCTGATGCAGAATCGATGCATTGATCGGCACAGGATTCGGAATCAATTTATCGTTGAGCGCATTGGAAAATGCCAGGATGTTGCCGGACTTCGAAAACAGGGTGATTTCTTGCACCACATATTGTTCCCGCAGACGATGCAAGGCCGAAGACTCCTCTGCAATCATGGCATCACCCAATTCGCTGGATATCATCTCTCCTTTGCGGGCCAGATCCAGAAGCATGCTATCAAATGCGGTGCGCCCCAAATCCAGACCGGCACTCAGTGCGTTATCCACATTCACGTCAAACCAGGACTCGATGCTGTTGGAAAGAAATTTGACCGACACGCCATAAACCAAGGTTCCCGGAAGCACCGCCATCAAGGCGAAAACGATAACCAGTTTGATAGTCAGGCGTGCTCCAAAAACCTGATGTTTCAACTTTCCGTACAAGGTCCATAACTGAAAGGAAATCAGACCCATCAACGCCAGGGCAACCACCGCACCAGCCAGCAATAGTCGAGGATAATTCTGGGCAAACAGGGAAGTATTTGAGGTCGCTTCGGAGAGCATGTACAGCAAGACCAAACCAACCAGTACTCCCATGAATACCGCCCACTTCATGGGGTGCCTGGTAAGCACCTGCACCAGCGTCATGGTTTGACCGTCCAACTCAGGGGCTTGGAGACCAGGTTCCAGTCGCTATTGGAGATCGCATCCAGCTGAAAGGGTTTGGGGAGTTGCGACACATCCAGCTTCATCTGGAGCGTGGCTTCATAATGCCCGCCTTTGGAAAATCTTGCGGCCTCAGACAAACGCATATGGTTTAAATGAGTCAGGGCCTGGAGGGCATCCTCCAAAGTACCAAAGCTCAGGTATAGCGAACCAATGGAAAATCGATAGGTACGGGTCAGGGGGTTGAAGCTCAACCGCCGATCCTGATGAAAATCGATCAGTACCTTGTTGAACCAATACCAGCGAGGCTCCAGCACTTCCAGGCTAATATTGAAGGTCAAGGAAACGCCACGGTTCAAGGCATCTTCCAGCACGGGAGTCAAGTCGAGGGAAAAATCCGCATCCAGATATTGGCCCTCTTCGCTCACGTAAATGGTGGCATGGGTTACCTTCACGCCTTCCGCCCACACAGGCACAAAGGCTGCCAGCATCCAGAGGATGAGCGCGGCCAGAGGGATGACACACTCAGATTTTCTGAAAAACCGCATAAAAAAACCCATCGTGGTCCCTGTCGGGATGGATCTGGCCTTCACGGCACAGTGAATCTTGAACGGGTAGTAATCGGGCGTTGGATTGAATACTGAGGAATCTATCCTGTTGCTCCTGGTTTTCTTCCCTGAAAAGAGAGCATGTGGCGTACACCAATCGTCCCCCTTTGCGCACCAGAGGCCATAAGGTTTCCAACAGCTGGCCCTGTACCGCTGCCAGTGCCGAAATATCCTCGGGCCGGCGCAACCATTTGATATCCGGGTGGCGCCGCACCACTCCCGATCCGCTGCAGGGCGCATCCAACAGAATGCGATCAAATAGCACACCATCCCACCAATCCTGCGGACGAGTCGCATCCGCTGGCGCACAATGAGCCTTCATACCCATGCGCTCAAAATTGGCTTCCATCTTCTTGACCCGACCCGGATCTTTATCCAGTGCCCATAATTGAACATCGCTGATGAGTTCCAGAATATGTGCCGCCTTCCCCCCAGGTGCTGCACAGGCATCCAAAACCCTTTGACCCCCGTGTAGCCCCAGCAAATGGGGGGCGTATTGGGCCGCGGCATCCTGCACTGAAACATGCCCTGCGGCAAAACCCGGCAAACGGTTGACTGCCACGGGTTCGCTCAGCAGCAATCCTTCCTTTCCCACGGGACGGCTCGTGATGCCTGCTTGTAACAAACGTTGTTGGTATTGTTCACGGTTATTATGTCGGCGATTGACGCGCAACGTCATGGGCGGGTGCTGTTGTGCCATGAGCAATATCTCTTCCCACTGCTGGGGATACTGCCGCTGCAAGGCTTCAATCCACCAGTGGGGATGGCTGTATTTTCCCTCCGGGGTAGCATGAGATAATTCCAGCAACGTTTCACGCTGGCGCAAGAGGTTACGTAATACCCCGTTGACAAACCCCTTGGCGCCCGGTCCATTGAACAACGCAGCAACTTCCACGGCATGGCTGACCACGGCATGGGGCGCCATGCGTGTATGTAACAACTGGTAAGCAGCCACCATGAGCAGCGCATCGATCGGCGCATCGGGTTTGCGCTTCAGATACAACGGCTGTAAAACGTTTTCGAGTTCTTGCCTAAATCGCTGCACCCCATAACCCACGTCTTGCAACGCTGCGCGCTCATGATCACTCAACAGTCCTTTGGCTTGTTTACGCGCCTCGGTCAGGGCATGATCCAAATTTTTTCCCAGCATCACCTGTGCCAAAGCAATCGTGGCCAAACGCTGAATTTCAATCATGCCGCCCCCAGCACATCACCAATCGAGACTTGAAAACCGGCACAAAACTGATCCACGGACAGGGGCTTTCCGCCTGTTTTTTGTATGACGGTCAAGTCCAGCAGTCCATCGCCACAAGCAACGCGCAGCGCCTGATGAGTGCGCGCCACAACGGTTCCCGCCGGCGCGGGTTGTGACTCGGATTGTGGCCAACCAACTGGAACAAGCCGGGCCTCCCACACTTTGATCAGGGTGCCTCGCAACGTGGTGCTGCACACCGGCGCCGGATTCAGGGCCCTGATGGTTCTTTCTAATTGTGCTGCCGACCGGGACCAGTCCAGAACGGCTTCCTCCTTGGTAATCTTATGGGCATACAACATGCCCTCCTGGGGTTGAGGTCTGGACCGCAGGGTTCCGCTTTCCAGTGCGTCCAACACCTGAATCAATAACCGCGCCCCCAGAGGAGCCAAACGATCATGTAGCGTCTTGCTGTTATCTTGAGGGTGTATCTCGCACGCTTCACTCAACAGCACAGGCCCGGTATCTAAGCCTACTTCCATTTGCATGATGCTGATACCGGTGTGACGATCGCCCGCCTCAATGGCGCGCTGAATGGGTGCTGCGCCTCGCCAGCGCGGTAATAGTGAGGCATGGACATTAATCGCCCCCAAGGGAAACAAGGCTAGAACCGGTGCCGGAATCAGCAGACCGTAGGCGGACACCACCAGTAGCCTGGCACCCATTTTTTCCATCCACTCGGTTACTTCGGCACCCTTCAAGCGCTCGGGCTGCAACAAGGGAAGGCCTGCCGCCTGAGCGATCCGCTTGACCGCACTGGTGCTTGAGCGATAACCACGTCCTGCTGGTCGGTCAGGTTGGGTCAACACGCCCAGGACTTGATGTTTACTTTGCAGGAGTGCGCTCAGATCCTGGGCCGCAAACTCTGGTGTCCCGGCAAATAGCAGATTCATTACAAGGTCTCTCGAGCGCGTTTACGCATTTTTGTCTTGATCCGGTTCTGTTTCAAGGGTGACAGATACTCCACAAAAACCTTGCCTTCCAGATGATCCATTTCATGTTGAATACAGACCGCCAATAACCCAGTGGCTTGCAGGGAAAACTGCTGCCCCCGTCGATCCAGCGCCTCCACCAGCACTGTTTCCGAACGGGTGACGCACTCATAGATTCCCGGCACCGACAGGCAACCCTCTTCACGCAACACCGACCCTTCCCGCGCGAGAATCCGGGGATTGATGAAAATCTGGGGGTTCTGATGGTCATCGGAAATGTCGATCACAATGAGCCGCAAATGAACATTGACCTGCGTCGCAGCCAGACCGATACCCACCGCAGCGTACATGGTTTCAATCATGTCATCGATCAGTTTTTCGATGGATGGGTCCACCTGGGTTACCGGACGTGCCCGAGTGTGTAATCGCGCATCGGGATAGCGAAGGATGGGGAGAAGTGCCATAGGATGACTTTTATTGTGAAAAATGGGTCGCTCAACGTCTGTATTATAACGATCTTACCCCTTAGAGCACCCCTTGATGATGGCACGCACCAACGGATCCTGCCACACCAATGTTGATTCACCCCTATGCGAAGATGCCGTAGCAAGCGCATGGTTGCAAACACCCAACGCCCATCTCGTCCATCAGGGACGATCCGATTATCCCCCCTTGTTGTCGCACGTAAACGCCGCTGCAGACACCCTTTATGTAAAGGGAAATAAATCTCTTTTGACCCAACCCATGGTAGCCATCGTGGGGAGCAGAAATGCATCGCGCCAAGGATGCCGCGATGCCATGATCATGGCAGAAACCCTGTCAAAAGCTGGTTTTACCATTGTCAGCGGTCTGGCCCAGGGTATCGATACGGCCGCCCATCACGGTGCTCTGCGCGGTAGCGGCTCTACCGTGGCCATCATGGGAACCGGTATTGACCGCATTTATCCTGCACGCAACCATTCCCTGGCTCAAGAAATTTTCAGAAATGGCGCGCTGGTCTCGGAGTTTCAGCTGGGGCTAGGCCCCCAACGCTGGCATTTTCCCAAGCGCAACCGAACCATTGCCGGCTGTTGTATGGGTTGCGTGGTGATCGAAGCCAGTCTTGAGAGCGGTTCACTGATTACCGCTCAATGGGCTTTGGAATTTGGACGTGAGGTGTTTGCCTTGCCCGGATCCATTCACTCTCCGCTCTCTCGGGGGCCACATCGTTTGATTCGTGAGGGGGCTCTTCTGGTGGAGTCGGCCCAAGAGATACTGACGGTTCTGAGCAATCAACAGGCCTTTCCCTGTCCAGAAAAAACTCCCGACGCTACCCATTGTCCACCCATTCAGTTTCCCGCCAATACCTTCCCATCAGAACCTAAGGATTCCCCTTGCGCCCGGGACGAAGAACTCCTGATTCTTGAAATCCTTTCAGCGGGGCCTCTGTCCATCGATCAAATTTCCACCCTGTCCGGCTTGACGGCCGCCCAGGTATCCATCATGCTGACCTCGCTGGAGCTTCGCGACGCAGTCGGCATAGTGCCTGGAGGAGCCTTTCAGCGACTGGTATCCTAATCGATCTTTCAGGGTATTAACCAACCCAGGCTATCTGTAAAGGACTTGATTCCATGGTGGATATCCTTATTTATATGTACGAAAACTTTTTTGGCAGTGGAATCTATCCGGCCCACGAAGATCTGCAGCACCGCTTGTTTGCAGCTGGCTTCCGTGCGCCCGAAGTGAAAGAAACGCTTGCCTGGCTGGATCACGTCCATCACGAAGGTTCCACCCCTCCGCCACTGGGTCAAAGCCCCTTGGCAAGCCGCTTTCTGGACCCTATGGAGCTGGAGAGACTAGGGCTGGAAGGGTGGGAATTTTTGGCTTTTCTCGAAAACAATTGCATTCTGAGCAGCAGTCAGCGAGAAATGATTTTAACGGGAATCTTAACGCTCACCGATCCAGAAATGGATCTGGATCAATTGAAATTGATGGTCTTGATGGTTCTTTGGCGTCAGGGCGACACCATGAACGCTCTCATGGTCGAAGAGTTGATTCATTATCAGGACTGGATGCTTCAGTGACACATCTCATCCTTACACGACTATCTTCTCCATGAACTTGCTCATTGTTGAATCACCCTCCAAGGCCAAAACCCTAAAAAAGTATTTAGGTCCGGATTTTGAAATCCTGGCCTCTTACGGACATGTGCGTGATCTGGTGCCAAAATCGGGTGCCGTCGACACAGACAATCACTTTGCCATGAAGTACGAATTTGTGGCACGCAACGAAAAACATGTGGAGGCCATCGCGCGCGCTGTAAAGGCTGCTGACCAGGTTTACCTGGCTACTGACCCGGACCGCGAGGGGGAGGCGATTGCCTGGCATTTAGCCGAAATATTGAAATCGAAAAAACTGATAAAGAACAAAATATTGCATCGGGTTGCTTTTTACGAAATCACACAATCTGCGGTGCGTGAGGCCGTCGCCCATCCGCGCGAAATCTCCATGCCTCTGGTCAATGCACAGCAAGCCCGGCGGGCATTAGATTATCTGGTTGGTTTCAACCTGTCCCCGCTACTGTGGAAAAAAATACGCCGTGGTTTATCTGCTGGGCGCGTTCAGAGCCCCGCCTTACGGTTGATCGTTGAGCGCGAAAATCAGATTCTGGCTTTCAAGAGTGACGAGTATTGGAGTCTGCATTTAGAAAGCCACAAAGAGAAGCAAACGTTCAATGCCAAGCTTATTCAATGGGGCGGAAAAAAACTGGAACAGCTGGCTGTCACTTCAGAATCCCAAAAAAACCTCATCCTGGAAGAACTGCAAGGTCAGAGCGCCAAAGTGGTGCGCGTGGAAAAGAAAACCCGGCAGCGTCATCCCGCTGCCCCTTTCACCACGTCAACCCTACAGCAGGAAGCCGTGCGCAAACTGGGCTTTACCACCGATCGTGCCATGAAAGTAGCGCAGCAGCTCTATGAAGGGGTCGATATCGGTGGTGGTGCCGTAGGTCTCATTTCCTACATGAGAACTGATTCGGTCACCTTGTCTCAAGAAGCACTTCGGGATATCCGATCGCATATCAAAGAAAACTTTAGCAGCGAGTACTTGCCCGAAAAACACAATAGTTACACCAGCAAATCCAAAAATGCACAAGAAGCGCATGAAGCCATCCGCCCAACCGCCATTTCCAGGACACCGGCCAATTTGCGTACCCACCTGAATCCCGACCAATTCCGTCTGTACGAGATGATCTGGAAACGCACCGTTGCGAGCCAGATGACTCAAGCTCAATTTGATACAGTGGCAGTGGATATTGCCGTTGGCCCACACAGTGTATTCAGGGCCAATGGCCAGACCATGATTTTTCCTGGTTTCATTGCGCTGTATCGGGAAGATGAAGACGATTTGAACGACAAGGCAACGCGCCCGGAAAGCGATGAAGAATCGCGCTTGCCGCCACTACAGGAAGGCAATATCCTGCCAGTAGATCAATTGTGGGGCGAACAACATTTTACCCAACCGCCCCCACGCTATACCGAAGCCAGTTTGGTCAAGGCTTTGGAAGAATACGGCATCGGACGACCGTCAACTTACGCCAGTATCATTAGTACGCTCACCCATCGAGAATATGTCATTCTCGATAAAAAGCGTTTTACTCCCACCGATGTGGGGGTTGTGGTCAACAAATTCCTGACCGAGCACTTCTCCCGGTACGTGGATTACGATTTTACGGCGCGTCTGGAAGATCAGCTGGATCTGATTTCTGAAGGAAAAATTGACTGGATTCCAGTGCTGGAGCAATTTTGGACCGACTTTTCTGGACAGGTCAAGGAAAAAAGCACTGTGTCCCGGGCAGAGGTCACACAGGAAACCCTGGACGAAGCCTGCCCCAAATGCGGAAAACCCTTATCCATCCGCCTTGGGCGTCGCGGCAAATTTATTGGCTGCAGCGCCTACCCAGAATGTGACTTTACACGCAACCTGGATGGCGATGCCAACTTGTCCGAGCCACTGTTAATCGGAACCGATACGCCCACAGGCAACCCGATACTTCTCTTGAACGGGCCCTATGGACCTTACTTGCAGTTGGGTGAAGCGGCACCGGAAGGCAGCAAAAAACCCAAGCGTATTTCACTGCCAAAAAACCTGCTACCCACCCAAGTCACGCTGGATATTGCACAACGGCTTTTATCCTTACCTCGAGAATTGGGTCTGCACCCCACCTCCAGCAAAAAAATCACCGTCAACATCGGGCGTTTCGGTCCCTACATTCAACATGATGGGGAATTTCGCTCAATTCCGGCGCAAGATAATGTCTTTGACATCCCTTTGGATCGTGCCCTTCAAATTTTATCTGAACCCAAGGGGGCAGGGCGTGGATCACTTCGGCAATTGGGTAATCACCCCGATGACGGAGGTGCTGTAGGCATCTTCAGTGGTCGCTACGGTCCCTATGTCAAACACGGTAAAATCAACGCCACCCTACCAAAGGATGCCGAGGTGGACCTTGTCACTTTGGAAGAAGCCCTTCTCTTGCTTGCCGAAAAAGCGCAAAAGTCACCCGTCACCCCCAAATCCAAGTCGCGCGCATCCTCTGCAACACGCAAAGCTTCTGGGGTATCCCGAACGGGAAAGTCCAAACGAACACCTTCCAAGTCATGACCGGCAGACCACCTCGAGGGCCTTCAAAGGGTGGCCTTGGCCTAGGGGTTGAGTGAAATCATGCCGCGCCATTGGACCCCTGGACTGCTCTCCATCATCATTCCCACCTGGAACAATTTAGAACTGTTACAACTTTGTCTGGAAGGGATCAAGCGCCACACCACCTGTGCTTATCAGGTGGTTCTGCACATCAATGAGGGTATGGATGGCACGTTGGATTGGGTTCGCGCTCAAGGCATTCTGCACACCTACAGTGAGCAGAATGTGGGGATCTGTCATGCCGTCAATCGTGCTGCAGCCCTGAGCTCTGGCGAATATATTCTTTATCTCAATGACGACATGTTCTGCTGTCCTGGGTGGGATCAAGCGCTCCTGGCGCGGGTGTCACTTCTGGGTACAACGGCCTTCATGCTCTCTGGAACCATGATCGAACCCCGAGAGAGTGGCAACCCCTGTGTGGTAGTCAAAAATTTTGGCTCTGGCCCGGAAAACTTCGAAATGGGCCGTTTGCTGGCAGAGGTTGACAAGTTATATCGCCCTGACTGGTACGGGGCCACTTGGCCACCAACTTGCGTGCATCGTGAATGGTGGGATAGGGTGGGGGGGTATAGCGAGGAGTTTTCACCAGGCATGAGCAGTGATAATGATTTTTCCATGAAGATGTGGCAGGCCGGTTGCCGGATTTTTCAAGGTGTTGGAAACTCGCTGGTGTATCATTTCATGTCACGATCCACGGGTAAAGTCGTCAAGAACGATGGAAGAAAGCAATTTTTGCAAAAATGGGGAATGACTCAGTCCACCTTTGATCGCCACTACCTGCGCCGCGGTTTACCATTAGAACGCGACCTTTTACCGGAACCCGTACATTCCCTGCACTGGTATTGGGACCTTCTTCGTGGCACCATGAAAAAACAGTTCTTGTAGATCAATCAAATGTCCAGATTGGTCACCCCCAGGGCATTGGTTTCAATAAACTGGCGCCTGGGCTCCACCTCATCTCCCATGAGTGTCGTGAAAATTTCGTCCGAACGAATCGCATCCTCGATTTGCACCTTGAGTAAACGACGGGTTTGTGGATCCATGGTGGTTTCCCACAGTTGATCTGGATTCATTTCCCCCAAACCTTTGTAGCGTTGTATTCCGAGGTTCTTGCGGACTTCATTGAGCAACCAATCGAGGGCTTGAGAAAATTTGGACACTTGCAAAGAGCGTTCACCCCGAATCACCACCGCTTCATGAACGATCAATCCTTGTAGCAGACCTGCTGTTTTTCGAATTTGCTGATAATCTCCAGTGTTCAAAAAATCACTGTCCAGCCATGAAAGGTGCGAATTACCGTGAGTAATTCGCTTGATTTCCAGTTTGAAACCGCCCTTACGCTCGTCAGGAACGCAAGTAATTTCAATCGATGCGCTTTTCAGCGTACTTTGCAAACGCTGCGCCGCTGCCTTGGCTGAAAACTCGTCCTCCAGTGTTTCCAGAGGCGCTTCCAGTAACGTGTACAGTACCGCCGGTTCAATGACCCGACCCACCCGTTTGATCAAGGCCTCCGTAAGAAGATATTCCCGGGCAATTGCCGCTAAAGCAGGGCCGGAAACAGAAGCATTTTCACTTTTTATTTCAGCGCCTGTCAGAGCCTGTGACAGCAAATACTGGTCTAATTCAAAATCGTCCTTGAGATATTGCTCGCTTTTTCCATGTTTAACCTTATACAAGGGTGGTTGAGCGATATAGATATTACCGCGTTCGACCAGTTCCGACATTTGCCGATAAAAAAAGGTCAACAACAAGGTACGAATGTGCGAACCATCCACATCCGCATCGGTCATGATGATGATGCGGTGGTAACGTAGTTTGTCGGGATCATATTCATCCTTTCCGATACCTGTACCCAAGGCCGTGATCAAGGTGGCAATTTCTTGCGAAGACACGAGTTTGTCAAAACGCGCACGTTCCACATTCAAAATTTTTCCCTTGAGAGGCAGCACGGCCTGAAACTTCCGATCTCTTCCTTGTTTGGCGGACCCTCCTGCCGAATCACCCTCTACCAGGTACAGTTCACATAAAGCGGGATCCTTTTCCTGACAGTCAGCCAGTTTTCCTGGCAACCCCATGCCGTCCAGAGCGCCCTTGCGACGTGTCATCTCCCGAGCTCGACGGGCTGCTTCTCGAGCTCGTGCCGCATCAATGATTTTTCCGACGATAATTTTTGCTTCGTTCGGGTTTTCGAGTAAAAACTCACCGAGCTTCTCTGAAACCACTTCTTCCACAACGGGACGAACTTCTGAAGAAACCAGTTTTTCCTTGGTTTGCGAGGAGAATTTGGGGTCAGGAACTTTGACCGACAAAACACACATCAACCCTTCGCGCATATCATCGCCCGTGGTTTCTACCTTGGCCTTTTTTGCCAATTCGTTTTGTTCGATGTACTGATTGAGCGTTCGCGTCATGGCAGCACGCAAGGCTGTCAAGTGTGTTCCGCCATCCCGTTGCGGGATATTGTTGGTGAAGCACAAGACGGATTCCTGGTAAGAATCATTCCATTGCATGGACACTTCCACACCAATGCCGTCTCTGTTACCCGTGGCATTGAAGACAGTAGGATGCAATACCGATTTATTCCGATTGAGATACTCTACAAATCCTTTTACGCCGCCAGCAAAAGAAAAATTCTCTTCCGTTCCTGTGCGTTGGTCAATTAAAACTATCTTGACGCCATTATTGAGAAATGAAAGCTCTCGTAATCGTTTTGCCAGAATGTCATAATGAAACTCCACAGTTCCGAATGTTTCCACACTCGGCATAAAATGGACTTCTGTACCCCTTCGCTCCGTTTCTCCCACAACAGCGAGTGGTGCTTGCGCATCCCCATCACGAAACTCCATTTGATGGGTTTTTCCTTCACGACGAATCGTCAATTTGAGCCAGGAAGAGAGCGCGTTTACAACGGATACGCCCACACCGTGCAGTCCCCCGGAAATCTTGTAACTATTGCCATCAAATTTACCGCCGGCATGCAAGACGGTCATAATGACCTCTGCTGCCGAACGGCCTTCTTCCGGATGGATGTCTGTAGGAATCCCCCGTCCGTTATCTGTTACCGTAATGGAATTATCCAGATGAATGATGACGTTGATCTCGTTACAATGTCCTGCCAAAGCCTCATCAATGGCATTGTCCACCACTTCAAACACCATGTGATGCAATCCGGTTCCATCATGCGTATCACCGATGTACATGCCGGGTCTTTTTCGAACTGCCTCCAATCCCCGGAGGACTTTGATGTTTTCTGAAGTATAAGCTTCTGATGGGCCGTTGCTATTGTTTTCCACAGTGTGATCCTGAAGGTGATATGAGGAATCAGGTATGATTCAAGAATATTCTGTTATTGAATCCCTGCTCCTGAATTTATAAGCCATAGAATGAATGATTCAGTTTCACCCTATCATGTATTTCATATTCATGCTCTGGACTTGAGTATATTTGCCGCTTAAATACGCATGGGCATGACAACATATTTGAAGCGTTCTTCAGCTTCTGGAACAGTAATCAGCAGACTGCTATTGGCATCTCCCAGGGAACAGATCAAGCGATCTACATTGATGTGATTCATCACGTCCAGCAAATAAGTAAAGTTGAACCCTATGTCCATGGGTTCCTGATCATAGATCACATCGATTTCTTCTTTTGCCTCTTCTTGTTCACCATTGGTGCAAACAATGGCCAGACAGTTTTTGGCCAACAATAAACGAACACCCTTGATTTTTTCATTAGATAAAATTGTGGCGCGTTGTAGGGCTTGTAACAGCTCCAGGCGCTGCAGGGTGAGATGTTTATTGTAATTACTGGGTATTACGCGATTATAATCAGGAAATTTCCCATCGATGACTTTTGACAGCAGTTCGATATTTCCAAACAAGAACTCTACCTGGTTACTGCGTAAAGTCATTTTTACCATTTCATCTACAGGTGCTAATAATTTTATCAATTCGAAAATTGTTTTTCGCGGAATGATGGTCTCGATTTTTTCGTGATAATCCGGCAATAATTCCATGGTATAACTCAACCGATGCCCGTCCGTTGCCACGACAGTCAGTTGGTTTCCAACCACCTGCAGCAGCGCGCCGTTCAGGTAATAGCGCACATCCTGCTGGGCCATGGAAAATTGCACACGTTCCAGTAATGTTTTGAGTGTTTTTTGAGGAATATTCAGTGTTACCCCTTCTGAGTCCGTGGTTTTAACTGTAGGAAAATCCTCACCCTTGACTGTTTGTAAATTGAAGCGGCTTTTTCCTGATTTGATCGTCAAGCGATTTTCGCCAAGATCGAGGCTCAAGGCACTGGCTTCTGGCAGATTTCTTAAAATATCATGTAATTTCTTTGCTGATACTGCAAAGCAAATCGTTTCACCATCTTGTTCCAAAGAAGGTTCGGGATTCGTTCGTATTTGTACTTCCATGTCCGTCGCTGTCAGGGATAGCGATTCGCCGCGTGACTGGATCAACACGTTTGCCAGTACAGGCATGGTATGTTTTCGTTCTACGATACCAATGACGGATTGCAGTGGATCCAATAATGACTCGCGTGATGTTTTAATGATTGTCATGGATTAAACCTGATAATAGATAGTTAAGTGCATGAAGAATTGTGTGCTAGGCTATTTTTATTCTTTAAATCAACAGGATATGCTGTTTTAAAACCCTGTATAAATGCTGTTATGTTGTGGGGATGATTTGTGGATAATTTTAGAAATCTGTCAAAGCCGTTACTTATCCACATATGTTCCCCAGGCAATACAGAAGTTATACAAAATTTTCAACGCAGCCTTCCGCACTGCCTCAGTAAGAGTGTAACCCCTTGAAAATATTTGGTTACCCATTCAGTATTTGTTGAAGCGCCAAGTAATCTCGTTGAATGCCATTATCGCTCGCACAGAGTTCCTGCATTTTTCTGCAGGCATGTAATACGGTAGTATGATCTCTTCCTCCAAAAGCATCCCCTATATCTGGAAGACTCAAATTGGTGATGTCCTTTGCCAACGCCATGGCCATCTGACGTGGTCTAGCCAGTGCGCGGGTTCTTTTCTTTGAAAACATGTCTCCTACCTTGATCTTGTAGTAATCCGCAACCGTCTTCTGGATGTTTTCGATCGAGACCTGACGATGCTGTAATGCGAGCAAATCTTTCAGTGCTTCTCGTGTGGAAAGTAGCGTAATACTGTCTCCTTTGAAACGCGCGTACGCCTGTACTCGTTTGAGGGCCCCTTCCAGTTCACGCACGTTGGAGCGAATATGTTTGGCAATGAAAAAGGCCACATCCTCATCCAGACTGACTCCTTCTTGTCGTGCTTTGTTGTACAGGATTGCTACACGCATCTCCAGTTCTGGGGGCTCTACAGCAACTGTCAATCCCCATCCAAATCGTGAAATGAGTCTTTCTTCCATACCGGCAATTTCTTTGGGAAAGCTGTCACAGGTGATGATGACCTGCCGGTGGGATTCTACCAACGCATTGAAAGCAAAGAAAAATTCCTCTTGAGTCCGGGCTTTTCCTCCAAAAAATTGAATGTCATCGATCATCAGTAAATCCAGAGAATGATAATAGCGCTTGAAACTGTCAAAAGACTTATGCTGGTAGGCTCTGACCACATCAGACACATATTTCTCGGCGTGTAAGTAGCGAACCTTGGCATGAGGGTTACGCTCCAGTATCTGGTTTCCGATGGCCTGAATCAAATGGGTTTTCCCTAAGCCAACGCCACCATAGATAAACAGGGGGTTATAAGCCGTCCCCAGATTTTCCCCCACCTGAAGCGCAGCGGCTCGCGCAAGTTGATTGGCTTTACCCCCAACAAAGTTGGAGAAAGTAAAATTTGGGTTCAGGCGACTGCCATCCAGCAGTGCGGATGGGGGAGGTTTCCCCGGGTTGTGTTGTTTTTGTGAGTCGTTTTTGGAGGTTTCGGAAACCTCTTCTTGAGGTGCGGGCTCTTGGCGTTGAATCAGGTTGATCGCTCCAATACCGTGCTGTCGGCCCAGGGATTCGATGCGTGCCAGATACAACTTTTTGACCCATTGAAGAATGAAACGGTTAGGTGCAATCAAGGTGACCGAGCCCGCAGAAAACTCGCACTGCAGCGGTTTGATCCAGGTTCCAAACTGCTGCTCCGGGATTTCTTGGCGCAGTTGATCGAGTGTGTCGTTCCAGGGGTCACTCATAGGTAATCTTTTGATCTTAAATTTATTTTTATAATTTGTCGGAGTCGAGGAGGAAGCCTTAAGGCGCTTATCGCAGTGCTATTCTAGCGATTCATAAGCGACTTATCCACTGTCATTTAAGACCCTTGTGGATATATACTACTTGACTTGCCATGCCTTTTCAGGGTTTAATTGCGGGTTCTGTTAACCGGTTCGAGAAATAGATCATGAAGCGTACCTACCAGCCCTCAGTTACCAAACGTAAACGCACCCATGGTTTCCGCGTGCGCATGAAAACCCGTGGTGGCCGCGCTGTCATTAATGCTCGCCGTTCTCGTGGTCGGGCCAGGTTGGCTGTTTAACCAGTGCCTGGACGGGCGTGATTTATCAAAAACTGTCGGATCGTGGAAGTTTTCAAGCAGTATTTGATGCGCGTTGTGGACATGCCAGATCTTTGCTGAGGATGATGGCACGACCCAATCAGCGGTGTGTGGCACGGCTTGGAATCGTTGTGGGACGAAAGATATGTCCAAGCGCTGTGGGCCGAAACTACATGAAGCGCGTGGGACGTGAGCTATTTCGATCGTATGCTCTCCAACTGACCGGGCTTGATGTGGTGATTGTCATTCGCAAACATTTTGAAAAACAGGATTTTTCCCTGTTTTCGTCGGAATTTGAGGGTTTGGCTCAGAAAATTCAGAAATGTCGCGATTTATCCAATTTCTCATCCGCCTCTACCAAATTGGCCTGAGCCCTGTGCTCGGCTCCCATTGTCGTTTTGAACCCAGCTGTTCTCACTATGCTTCGGAAGCCATAACGCGGTATGGTGTGGCGCGCGGCGGTATGCTCTCATTGCGACGAATTTGCCGCTGCCACCCCTTCCATCCTGGTGGTTATGATCCTGTTCCTTGAGAAAACCCATGAATTTTCAACGTATCATCCCCCTCGTAATCTTCACGGTTTCCAGTTTCATGTTATGGGACGCCTGGCAAACTCACCAAAAGCAGGTTTTGTTGACGCACTCCGGTCAAGCAACCCTTTCTACTTTGCCTACCAGCACCAACACGCCCTCAGGGGGCGTGGCATCGGTTCCTGCATCTAATAACGCTCCAGTGTCCAATGGTTCGTCAGCTGCCGGTCTCCCAGGTCGCTCAGGGTCTGTTGAGCACCCTGGGGTTGCGGCTAATGAGCTCCAGCGGGGCACGCGCGTATCGGTCCAAACCGATGTGATTGCAGCGGAATTGGATGCGGATGGTGGCGATTTACGTAGTTTGAAATTACTCAAGCACTTATCCGCTGTTGCAGACAATAAACCCGTGGATTTGTTTGAAGACAACTCTGCGTTGGTCTATGTGGCGCAAAGTGGCTTGTTGGGCCAGGGGCTACCAAATCACACCTTCGTATTCACCCCCGATAGAACTTCTGTGGTGATGGCTCCTGGTGCCGAAGAGGCAACCGTCAACTTTACCGCCACCGTACCTGGTGTGGCGCGCGTTACCAAAACCTGGCATTTCAAGCGCGACAGTTATGTGATTGGACTCGATACCGTGGTAGAGAACCTGGGAACTTCTCCTCTTTCACCCCAAGCGTATTTTCAGTTTTTGCGCGTATCCAAGGCTCCACCGGGCGATCCCAGGTTTGTCAATACCTACACCGGGCCTGCGATTTATACTGAAGCGTCGAAATTTCATAAAGTGTCCTTCCAGGATATCGAGAAGGGAAAAACAGACTATCCCGCAAGCGCAAATAATGGCTGGATTGCCATGTTGCAGCATTATTTCGTTGCGGCTTGGCTCCCTTCAGCGGGCACGCCACGAGAATTTTATACGCGCAAAGTCGGTAACGATCTCTACACTGCGGGCTTGATCGAACCCATGGGAACTATCGCTCCCCAGGCAACTGGCACCTTAGCCATGTCGATCTATGCAGGCCCTCAGGAAGGAAAGAAACTACAATCCCTGGCGCCTGGCCTGGATTTGACCATCGATTATGGCTGGCTGACCATCATTGCCACACCTCTGTTTTATGTGCTTTCCATGATTCATGGGTGGGTGGGAAATTGGGGGGCAGCCATCATCTTACTCACGATTTTAATCAAAGCGTTGTTCTTCCCCCTTTCAGCTGCAAGTTATAAATCCATGGCCCGTATGCGCTTGGTCCAACCTAAAATGCAACGCATTCGTGAACAATTTGCCGACGATAAGGCCCGTATGAATCAGGCCATGATGGAATTGTATCGCACCGAAAAAATCAACCCGCTGGGTGGTTGTTTGCCGATGGTTGTACAAATTCCGGTTTTCATTGCGCTCTATTGGGTTTTACTCGGTAGCGTGGAGTTGCGTCACGCTCCTTTCGTGGGCTGGATTCACGATTTATCGGCCCAGGATCCGTACTATATCTTGCCATTGATCATGACGGCCTCCATGTTTATTCAGCAACGGATGAGTCCAAAGCCGCCAGACCCCATTCAAGCCAAAGTGATGTTGTTCATGCCCCTGGCCTTCAGTGTCATGTTCTTTTTCTTTCCCGCAGGTTTGGTACTGTATTGGGTGGTCAACAATGTACTATCCATCACCCAGCAGTGGCAGATTGCTCGCATGATGGGTGATGGACACAAACACTGACGTCATTGCTGCCATTGCCACTGCACACGGGCCTGCTGGGGTAGGGGTCATTCGTGTATCAGGTTTCGGCCTGATGGCCATGGCAGCACAACTTACAAGACGGGCAACGCCTTTCGTACCCAGACGAGCCACCCACGCGCATTTTTTCGATCCTGCCGGACAGTTGATCGATGAGGGTTTGTTGATCTATTTCCCGGCACCGCATTCCTTTACCGGCGATGACGTGCTCGAATTGCAAGGACATGGTGGCGTGCAAGTCATGCATTCGTTACTCCAGAGTTGTTTGGAGTACGGTGCCCGTTTAGCCCGCCCTGGTGAATTTACCCAACGGGCGTTTCTTCACGGAAAATTGGACCTTGCTCAAGTAGAGGCAGTATCCGATCTAATCAATGCAGAATCGCATAGTGCGGCGTTAGGCGCTATGCGCTCTCTGAGCGGTGCATTTTCAAAACAGGTACGCCAACTGAGGGAGCAGTTGATTCAGCTTCGCATTCATGTGGAAGGAGCCATCGATTTTTCGGATGAGCCTATCGAATTCCTATCTCGGGAGTCAGTGGACCAGCAAATTGCTGCGATGCAGCAACATGTTTGCCATATCCTTAACGTAGCTCGGCAAGGTGTGCTCTTACGCACTGGCTCCCACGTTGTCCTCATTGGAGCGCCTAATGTAGGAAAATCCAGCTTGCTCAACGCATTGACAGAGGAAGACCACGCGCTGGTGACAGACATTCCAGGAACGACACGCGATGTGGTTCGCAGCCATATGGTTATTCAAGGTGTTTGTTTCCATTTAATCGATACGGCTGGGATTCGCTCCACGACCGACGTGGTAGAGCAGGCGGGCATCGCTCGTACTTGGAAGGAAATTCAGCGGGCGGATATGGCTTTGGTGGTGGTGGATGCATCTTGCGGTATTACCCAAGAGGATTTACAGCTTTTACAGGAGTTGCCTCGTCAACTTCCCACGCATGTGGTGATCAATAAAATCGATCTGGCTGTTGGTGCCCAAGACGTTCCCCATACGGCCCTGTCTGTTTCTGCGCTTACGGGAGAGGGACTGCTCGAACTGAAACAGTTTTTGTTGCAACAAGCGGGTTGGAAACCCACTGCCGAGCCGGTCTTTTTGGCACGAGAAAGACATCTTATTGCTCTGCGAGAAGCTAATGCAGCCTTATCGGCGGCATGTGAGATACAGCATCCTCTGGAGTTAAAGGCTGAGGAATTGCGTCGTGCCCAGCAAGCCTTGGGGAAAATTTTGGGTGAGTTTACTTCTGATGATTTGTTAGGGGAGATTTTTTCTTCATTTTGTATTGGCAAATAGTCTATGTCCTTTAACCGCTATCTAGCGGCTTACCTCCCAGGTCCTTCTGGTCTCTGTACCAGCGGTTGTTTCACGTGAAACATTGATATGTGCGATGTGGAAGACTTTTGCAGGTGGTATGAATCCAGGTCCGGCAAGTGCGATGGGCTCCCCCTGGTTGATGGTTGTGGTGCATTTCAGATGAAGGGTCGAATCTCATGCGGTTGGCCAATTGGCTTTTACAACGCCCCAAAACCATGAAAAAAAACAGAACCTCAAAGAATGTTTCACGTGAAACCTTCACAAGGTTGAACAGAGTAGTGCGCTAGAATACGGTCAAACCAGTTAAAATCTCATAAGTTAGGGGGATAGATTTTTGAATGCTGTTGTGAGGATAAGAGGCATCAATGGATTATCCAAAAAAATTTGATGTAATCGTCATCGGAGGAGGGCATGCGGGTACTGAAGCCGCGCTCGCGGCCGCACGTTCAGGAGCGCTGACATTACTTCTGACCCATAACATGGAGAGCCTGGGGCAAATGTCATGCAATCCTGCAATTGGTGGGATCGGCAAGGGGCATTTAGTCAAGGAAATCGATGCGCTAGGCGGAGTAATGGCACTAGCTGCAGATTACGCAGGGATTCAACTCAGAATACTGAATGCACGAAAGGGACCTGCTGTGCAAGCAACACGTGCCCAGGCAGATCGGATGCGCTATAAACACTACATTCGCCATACTCTGGAAAACCAAGAAAGGCTGTGGTTACTTCAACAGCCAGCCAGTGAACTATGGGTTGAAGGGGCGCGTGTCAAGGGAGTTGTAACGCAAATGGGTGTGAGGATTACTGGCGAAACTGTAATCCTGACAACCGGAACCTTCCTGTCAGGTCTCATGCATGTGGGCTTATCTCAAAGTCCTGGTGGTAGGGCGGGAGACCCACCAACCATTGCATTAGCGGAACAATTACGTGAAATGGCTTTGCCCGCGGGTCGGATGAAAACGGGAACGCCACCACGCCTAGATGCCAGGAGTATCCGTTACGAAGTGCTGCAAGCACAAGCAGGTGACGAACCAAGGCCTGTGTTCTCCATGATGGGGCACGCGCGCATGCATCCTCGTCAAGTCAAATGCTGGATAACCCATACAAACGAAAAGACACACGACATCATTCGAGCAGGGTTGGATCGGTCGCCACTCTATACCGGGGTCATCGAAGGTGTCGGACCACGCTACTGCCCTTCTATCGAGGATAAAATTCATCGCTTTAGTGACAAAAGCACACACCAAGTGTTTTTAGAGCCGGAGGGATTGGATACTAACGAGATCTACCCCAATGGTATATCCACCAGCCTTCCCTTCGATGTGCAATGGGATCTTGTACGATCCATCCCTGGATTGGAGCAGGCTCATGTTTTGCGACCAGGCTATGCCATCGAATACGATTTCTATGATCCAAGGGCGTTAAAATCTTCTCTAGAGTCGAAAAACATTGAGGGACTCTATTTTGCGGGTCAGATCAATGGAACGACCGGATATGAAGAGGCCGCGGCGCAGGGGCTATTGGCCGGCATCAATGCTTCGCGACGAGCACGCAGCTTAGAGGCATGGTGTCCAGCACGCTATGAGTCCTATCTCGGAGTACTTGTGGATGACTTGATTACCAAAGGGGTGACCGAACCTTATCGCATGTTTACAAGCCGTGCCGAATATCGATTGTACCTTCGCGAAGATAATGCGGATTTACGACTCACCGAAACAGGGCGGAAATTGGGTTTGGTGGATGACGTACGTTGGAGAGCCTTTGCGACAAAGCGAGAAAGCCTGCAACGGGAGCTCCGTCGACTTGGTCAAACCTGGATTGGGCCCGGCGACGTGGACCAAAGGTTGGCATTGGAGATTCTTGGACAGCATCTGGAAAAAGAGCAAACGCTTGAAGAAATATTACGCCGACCCGCGGTAAGTTATAGCGCGCTTATGCGATTGAGCGCTACACGACCTGTCCCACCATTGAACGCTACGGAAGCGGAACAAGTGGAAGTCCATACAAAATATGAAGGGTATATCGCTCGGCAACGCGAAGAAGTAACACGCCATCGAGATCAGGAGCAACTAAAAATCCCCTCGTCCATGGACTATTCAGAGGTACGCGGCTTGTCTCACGAGGCAGAACAACTCCTCAGAAAACATCGCCCCGAAACCTTGGGGCAAGCGAGTCGAATGGCCGGCATGACACCCGCGGCCATTGCATTGTTGCTGGTGCATTTAAGGCGCATACACACAAAGGACCTCACTGAACATGCCATCCACTAAATTAATCGAGGGGCTACAGGCGATGTCTCTTGATGCATCGCCCAGAAATGTGGGGATGCTGGAGCACTATCTGGATTTGTTGGAGAAATGGAATGCGGTCATCAACCTCACGGCCATTCGTGAGCGCGAGAGGATGATCACGCTCCATGTGCTGGATAGTTTAACTGCCATGCCCTGGGTGAACAGGGTGGGGCGCTTGCTGGATGTGGGCAGTGGAGGGGGGCTACCCGGAATCCCCTTGGCCATATTGTCCCCCCAGATGGCGGTGATGCTACTGGAGCCCAACCAGAAAAAGGCCGCCTTTTTAAGGCAAGTAAAGCTGGAGCTCGGATTAGAGAACGTCAGCATCGAGGCGCAACGCGTAGCACAGTGGCATCCAAATCTGAAACCCTTTGACAGGATTATCTCCAGAGCCTTTTCCGATTTGGTGGAGTTTACCAGTGCCTCAAGCCACTTGCTGGCACCTGAGGGGCAATGGATCGCCATGAAAGGCGCACTGCCCACTGAAGAACTAGCCAAACTGCCCAATCATCTGGGTTTTCAAAGCATTCCTGTGAATGTTCCGGGGTTGCAGATACAAAGACATCTGATCGTCGTACAGTCGATCATACCTGCCGATCCTCAAGACGCTACGGCTATTTCGAGAGGAACAGTGGGGGAACCGGCGGGTATGTCCCAGAAATCAATCAGCCCGGAGCCAGTCAGCTCATGACGCGCATTATTGCAGTCACCAACCAGAAGGGTGGGGTGGGGAAAACCACAACGGTGGTGAATGTGGCCGCTAGCCTGGTTGCCCTGGAACAAAGGACCTTGCTCGTGGATCTGGATCCTCAAGGCAATGCCACCACGGGCAGTGGTGTAGATAAATCGGCTTTGACCCAATCCGTCTACCACGTATTATTACAACAGGCATCCATTCCTCAGGTAAAAACCCGGTCTTCTGCAGGTGGCTTTGACGTGCTCCCGGCTAATCGGGAATTGGCCGGAGCCGAGGTGGAGTTGGTGGATGCTCCCCAGCGAGAATATCGCTTGAGGGAAGCCCTGGAAGCAGTAAAGAATGACTACGATGTGATTCTCATCGACTGTCCGCCTGCATTAAATATGTTAACAATCAATGGGTTAACGTCGTGCTGGCGAGTAATTATCCCGATGCAATGCGAGTATTATGCCTTGGAAGGATTGTCCGATCTGGTGCAAACCATACGCCGCGTGCGTGGTCATTTGAACCCAAACCTGGAAATTGAAGGCCTGTTGAGAACCATGGTGGATCCGAGAAACGCATTGTCACAACAGGTTTCATCGCAGCTGGAAAGATATTTTGGGGAGAAGGTGTATAAAACCGCGATTCCGCGCAACGTACGGTTAGCCGAAGCGCCCAGCCATGGACAACCTGCGTTGCAGTATGATCCATCCTCCAAAGGGGCACAGGCTTATCTTCAGTTAACCAAAGAGATGCTGGAACGATTCAAACAGGCCTTCCCAACAGAAGCATCTCGGGAGCAGAGGACATGATGGCAAAAGCAAAGGGTCTCGGTCGTGGATTGGATGCATTACTCGGAGATGATCGGAAAACGCCGGAAGGCGCAGATCGTGCACCGGCCAGCTTGCCAGTGGGCCAGTTACAGCCGGGTCGCTACCAGCCCAGAACGCATATGGATATGGCCTCTCTGGAGGCGTTGAGTGACTCCATACGGACCCAGGGTTTGCTGCAGCCGATTTTGGTTCGCCCAGCAGCGCAGGGGTCCTATGAAATCATTGCTGGCGAAAGGCGCTGGCGCGCAGCACAGATGGCAGGACTGCAAGAAGTACCAGTGCTGGTGCGAAATATTCCCGACGAATCAACCCTGGCCGTGGCTTTGATCGAAAATATCCAGCGCGAGAATTTAAACCCGCTGGAAGAGGCGCAGGGTCTGGAGCGCTTGATCAGAGAATTTGGCATGACCCATGATACGGCGGCTGAGGCGGTGGGTCGATCACGTAGTGCAGTGACTAATCTGCTGCGTCTACTCCACTTGAATGCCAACGTGCGCTCACTCATGATGACCGGCGACTTGGAGATGGGGCATGCCCGAGCGCTTTTGCCGCTGGATGAAGGCGCGCAACAACAGGTGGCACAACAAGTGATACTCCATGGGTGGTCTGTGCGCGATACCGAGCGCCAGGTTCAGAAACGGCTCAAGGAAGTCCGAAAGGTACCAGAGGAGGCCAGCGCTGTAACGAAATCACGGGATTTGATCAACCTGCAAAATGAACTATCAGATCTTCTGGGGGCAGAGGTCACGTTGAAGGAACGCAAAAGCGGCAGCGGTGCCTTGTCGATCAGATACCATGATCTGGATCATTTGGAGGGAATCCTGCAGCGCCTCAGAAAAGAATGAGCGCGCAGGTACCCAGTAGGCGTACAAGCAATCATTGACCGACCAAGACGAGTCGGTTTATAATCCGGCCGTTTTGCAGGCGCATTTGGACATGATCTCTCAAAAGGCTGTAAAAGTGATTGTCCTGCAACTAGTGCTTTCGGTGCTGATCAGTCTCTTCCTGCTGCTGGTCGTAGGGCGAGACTCTGCAAGCTCAGCAGCACAGGGGGGTGCAGTGGCCTATTTGGGTGCGTTGGCCTATGCGGTGCGCAGCGCCCTGCAGCGCGATAAAACGCCCGAAGCCGCACTGCAGGCACAATATGCCGCTGAACGTTTCAAGTTTCTGGTTACAGTGCTTTTGTTTAGCGTGGTTTTTGTGTTCAATAAACGAATACAGGCCATGGAGTTCTTTTTAACTTACCTGGCAATGCTGCTGGTGTATTTTGCGGCCTTGCTGATGGAATAGCCCAAGTGCAGACTATGAGTGAAAGCGCAGGCCTTACAACCAGTGAATACATCCACCACCATCTGACCAATTTGCATGCGGGTCATGGATTCTGGACCTTCAATCTCGACACACTCATCACCTCAGCCCTGTTAGGGGCGGTGATCCTTGGTTTATTTGCACATGTAGCGCGCAAGGCTACATCTGGTGCTCCAGGGCGACTGCAAGCGGCCGTAGAGATACTGCTGGAAATGGTGCAAACCCAGGTAAAAGACACTTTTCATGGCGATAGTGGCATTGTAGGTCCTTTGGCTCTGACGATCTTTGTCTGGGTGTTTACACTCAATACCATGGACTTGTTGCCGGTAGATTTGGTTCCACTGCTCATGGGCGATATGGGCGTTAGCCATTGGAAGGTGGTGCCCACAACCGATCCAAACCTGACCTTTGCCATGTCAATCACCGTATTCTTCCTGATCCTCTTTTATAATGTCAAAGTGAAGAAATTGGGTGGTTTCATGCACGAAGTGCTGACCGTTCCCTTTGGGGCGAAAATGGCCCCCTTTAACCTGTTGTTCCGCCTCATCGAAGATTTGGCTAAACCCGTCTCGCTGGCATTGCGGCTTTTTGGCAATATGTACGCGGGCGAAATGGTTTTCATCCTGATTGCCCTACTTCCCGCTTATCTGCAATGGGTGCTGGGCGCCCCTTGGGCCATTTTTCACATCCTGATCATTACGCTGCAAGCGTTCATTTTCATGATACTCACCATTATCTATCTGGCCATGGCGCACGAAAGCCATTGACATCGGCCCGGACTCAACGAGCCCCATTAGGTAATATGCTGTTCTGGAACAACGGATTACAAAGCAAGAAAGGGCAATTTAGGATTTTTGGCATTAGCGATTCGTAGTAGATTTTAAATTTATCGTTTTTCAAGGAGATAACATGGAACACCTGCTAGGCAGCACGGCCATCGCCGTTGCAATTTTGATCGGTTGTGGCGCTCTGGGTACTGCAATCGGTTTTGGTATCCTCGGTGGCCGGTTTCTGGAAGGCGCCGCACGTCAACCGGAAATGATCCCCACGCTGCAAGTCAAGATGTTCATCGTGGCTGGTTTGCTGGATGCGGTCACCATGATCGGTGTCGGTATCGGACTGTTCATGTTGTTTGCAAACCCGTTCGTTCCGATGTTGAAGGGCTGATTGGCCAACTGCGACCTGAGGAGTTAAGGCATGGATATTAATGCCACATTATTGGGTCAAGCCGTTACCTTTGCGATTCTGATCTGGTTCACCATGAAGTTTGTTTGGCCTCCTCTGGTGGCCGCTTTGGATGAACGAGCACGCAAAGTTGCTGACGGTCTGGCTGCTGCCGAACGGGCCAAGCAGGATTTGGCTAAAGCGGAAATGCTATCGACCGACGCATTGAACAAAGCCAAAGGCGAAGCCGTAGAAATCATTGCCTTGTCCGAAAAGCGTGCCTCCGAAATCATCAATCAGGCGCGACAAGAGGCCCTGGTGGAGGCTGAACGGGTCAAGACACAAGCCAAGGCGGAAGTGGATCTGGAAATCACCAAAGCGCGCGAAGCATTGCGCGATCAGGTGGCGGATCTGGCCGTGGCAGGTGCGGAAAAAATTCTGCGCCGGGAAATTAATGCCCAAGCCCATTCCGAATTGCTGGTTGCGATTCGCGCTGAACTTTAAGGATGGACCATGGCTGAAATCTCGACTTTGGCAAGACCGTACGCGGAAGCCGTTTTCAAACTGGCGTTGGAAGAAAACGACACGGCCGGCTGGAGCGACCAGTTGCAGGGGTTGGCTGCTGTAGCCCAAGACCCGGCGGTGGCGCAACTGGTGGGCAATCCCAAGTTGGACAAGACCCAGTTGGTCACCCTGTTTACGGATGTCTTGCAAGGGTATCTGTCACCGGAGGGCCAGCAGTTGCTACAACTTCTGGTGCATAACCACCGTGTGGAAGTACTCCCTGCCATTCGCGATCAGTACGCGCAATTGCTACATGACCATGTGGGACAACTGGATGCCCATATCGAGTCAGCCTTCCAGATGACGAGTCAAGAGGTACAAGCCTTGGTACATCAGATGGAGTCCCGCTTCGGCAAAAAGGTTAATCCCGAAGTGACAGTGAACGACACATTGATTGGAGGCGTGCGGATCACGGTGGGAGATGTGGTGATCGACAGTTCGGTGCGTGCCCGATTGGCACAAATGGCAGTCGCCCTAAAACGTTAAGCAGGTTTGTCGCAGGATGCGACGGCCAGTCAGGAGAACATCATGCAGTTGAATCCATCAGAAATTAGCGAACTGATCAAGGCGAAGATCCAGAATCTTCCCGTGACAGCAGAAGCGCGCACCCAAGGGACCGTAGTCTCTGTGACGGACGGGATTGTGCGCATTCACGGCCTGACGGACGTGATGCAAGGCGAAATGCTGGAGTTTCCTCAAAATACGTTTGGTCTGGCCCTCAACCTGGAGCGCGACTCGGTGGGTGCGGTAATTTTGGGCGAATACGAACATATTACAGAAGGCGATACGGTCACCTGTACCGGACGGATTCTGGAAGTACCCGTGGGCCCGGAATTGATTGGCCGGGTCGTGGATGCCTTGGGAAAGCCCATCGACGGGAAAGGTCCTATTGCAGCCAAACAATCATCACCCATCGAAAAAATTGCGCCGGGGGTCATTTGGCGCAAGTCGGTGACACAACCCGTTCAAACCGGATTGAAGTCTATAGATTCCATGGTTCCCGTGGGACGGGGACAGCGTGAATTGATCATTGGTGACCGGCAAACGGGAAAAACAGCTGTTGCGGTAGACACCATCATCAATCAGAAGGGTCAGAACATGACCTGCATTTACGTGGCCATCGGGCAAAAAGCCTCCTCAGTGGTCAACGTGGTTCGCAAACTGGAAGAGCATGGCGCCATGGAATACACCATTGTCGTTGCCGCCACGGCCTCCGATTCTGCAGCCATGCAATTCATTGCGCCGTATTCCGGCTGTTCCATGGGCGAATATTTCCGCGATCGGGGCCAGGATGCCTTGATCATTTACGATGACTTGACCAAGCAAGCGTGGGCTTACCGTCAAATTTCTCTGTTACTGCGGCGTCCTCCCGGACGAGAAGCCTACCCAGGGGACGTCTTCTATCTGCATTCACGCTTGCTGGAACGTGCGGCGCGAGTCAACGAGGAATATGTTGAGCGGGAAACCAAAGGAGAGGTCAAGGGACAAACGGGTTCTCTGACGGCCCTGCCCATCATCGAGACCCAGGCCGGGGATGTGACGGCATTCGTTCCCACCAACGTGATTTCCATTACCGACGGACAGATCTTTCTGGAAACCGACTTGTTCAACGCGGGCATCCGTCCCGCCATCAATGCCGGGATTTCCGTATCTCGCGTGGGTGGGGCCGCGCAAACCAAGGTCATCAAAAAACTGGGCGGCGGGATTCGCCTGGCCTTGGCGCAATATCGTGAACTGGCAGCTTTCGCCCAATTTGCCTCGGATCTGGACGAAGCCACACGCAAACAGCTGGAGCGTGGGCGCATGGTGACCGAACTGATGAAACAAGCCCAGTATGCCACCTTGTCGGTTGCAGAAATGGCGGTGACTTTGTATTCGGTCAACAAGGGCCACTATGACGAGGTAGAAGTCAAACGGGCGCTTGCCTTCGAAGCGGGTCTGCGGGCTTTCCTCAAAACCAAATACGCGGCCTTGATGGAAAAGATTGCAGCCACCAATGACATGGATAGTGAAGCCGAAAAAACCTTGGAAGCGGCGATTGCAGATTTCAAGAAAACAGGCGTCTATTGATCTTTCACCGGAACGCGGAGTAACTCATGGCTGGTTCAAAAGAAATCCGGATGAAGATCAAGAGCGTGCAAAACACGCGCAAGATCACCAAGGCAATGGAAATGGTGGCGGCCAGCAAAATGCGCAAAGCACAAGAGCGCATGCGTGCTTCACGCCCCTACGGCGAAAAAATTCGCCAGGTTGCCACCCATTTGGCCCAGGCTCATCCCGAGTACCAACACCCCTTTTTGGTGCGACGCGAAACCATTCGCTCCGTGGGGGTAGTGGTGATCACCTCCGACAAGGGCCTGTGCGGAGGTCTCAACACCAACTTGCTACGCTCCTTGACCCAATCCATGAAAAAGTGGGAAGAGCAGGGGGCCAAAGTGCACGCGGTGGCCATTGGCAGTAAGGGTTTCGGGTTTCTGCAGCGCATCAATGTGCCTATTGAAGCCCACGCCAGTCATTTGGGGGATTATCCCCATCTGGACAAGCTGATCGGTCCGGTCAAAACGCTGCTGGACATGTACGCGCAAGGCCACGTGGATGCGGTTTACCTGGCCTATAACCGCTTCGTGAACACCATGAAACAGGATCCTACTGTAGAAGCCTTGCTGCCCCTTCCGGACCATCGTCTGAAGGGTGAGAGTCTGCATGAATCCATGTCCTGGGACTATATTTACGAACCTGATCCGCGGGTCGTGATCGACGAATTGCTGCTGCGTTATGTGGAAGCCCTGGTCTATCAAGCGGTGGCCGAAAACATGGCCTCCGAGCAAAGTGCCCGGATGGTTGCCATGAAAGCGGCTTCGGACAATGCGGGTAACGTCATTGGCGAACTCCAGCTGGTCTATAACAAATCTCGTCAGGCGGCAATTACCAAGGAACTGTCCGAAATTGTGGGCGGGGCGGCGGCCGTCTGATTTAACATTCAATATCTAAACTTTTCTACTTAGGACACGCAAATGAACCAAGGAAAAATTGTCCAATGTATCGGTGCTGTGATCGATGTGGAGTTCCACCGTGATCACATTCCCGGCATCTACGACGCCCTGACCATGGACGGTAGCGAATTGACCCTGGAGGTCCAGCAGCAACTGGGTGACGGCGTGGTTCGGACGATTGCTTTGGGTTCTTCGGACGGACTGCGTCGTGGCATGTTAGTGCAAAACACCGGCAAGCCGATTTCTGTGCCGGTTGGCCCCAAAACCCTGGGACGCATCATGGATGTGCTGGGTCGACCGATCGATGAAGCGGGCCCTATTGGCGCCGAATCCACGGCGTCCATTCATCGTAAAGCGCCCCAGTACGAAGAGCTCTCTCCCAGCCAGCAACTGCTGGAAACCGGAATCAAGGTGATCGACCTGATTTGTCCCTTTGCCAAAGGTGGGAAGGTCGGCTTGTTCGGTGGTGCAGGGGTAGGCAAGACCGTCAATATGATGGAGCTCATCAACAATATTGCCAAGGCGCATGGTGGTTATTCGGTTTTTGCAGGGGTCGGTGAGCGGACGCGCGAAGGGAATGACTTCTACCACGAAATGAAAGACTCCAATGTGCTGGATAAGGTGGCGCTGGTCTATGGCCAAATGAACGAACCTCCCGGAAACCGGTTGCGCGTGGCTCTCACCGGACTGACCATGGCCGAGTACTTCCGTGATGAAGGGCGGGATGTCTTGCTCTTCGTGGATAATATTTACCGCTTCACTCTGGCGGGAACCGAAGTGTCGGCCTTGCTGGGCCGCATGCCTTCTGCCGTGGGATATCAGCCCACCCTGGCAGAAGAAATGGGACGCTTGCAAGAGCGTATCACCTCCACCAAGGTCGGCTCCATCACTTCGGTACAGGCCGTGTATGTGCCAGCCGATGATTTGACCGACCCGTCTCCAGCAACTACCTTCCTGCATCTGGATTCCACCGTGGTGTTGTCACGGGATATTGCTTCTCTGGGGATTTATCCTGCCGTGGATCCACTGGATTCCACTTCCCGCCAACTGGATCCACTGGTAGTGGGCGAAGACCATTACCATACTGCCCGCGCCGTTCAGGTTACCCTGCAACGGTACAAGGAATTGCGCGACATCATTGCCATCCTGGGCATGGATGAACTGTCCCCGGAAGACAAGTTGGTGGTGGCCCGGGCGCGTAAAATCCAGCGCTTCCTGTCACAACCCTTCAATGTGGCCGAGGTATTTACTGGAGCGCCCGGAAAATACGTTTCCTTGGCAGATACCATCAAGGGCTTCAAAGGGATCGTCAATGGTGATTACGACGCTTTGCCCGAACAGGCGTTCTATATGGTTGGCACCATCGAAGAAGCGGTGGAAAAAGCCAAATCCATGCAATAACGAGGAATGCCCCCAATGGCCAATACCATGCAGGTCGATGTCGTCAGCGCAGAAGCTCAAATCTTTTCTGGTCTGGCCGAGTTTGTAGTACTGCCTGGAGAGGTGGGAGAGTTGGGTATTTATCCCCGACACACCCCGCTGATTACGCGTATCAAGCCGGGTGCAGTGCGTTTGCGCTTGCCCGGACAGGCCCAGGAAGAGATGGTATTTGTCTCGGGGGGTATTCTGGAAGTCCAGCCCGACTCTGTGACCGTTCTGGCAGACACGGCGATTCGGGCGCATGATCTGGACGAGGCCAAGGCCGCCGAAGCCAAACGGCTGGCCGAGGAGCAGCTCAAAAATAACGGCGCTTCCATCGACTACGCTCGGGCCGAGGCCGAGTTGGCTGATGCCATCGGGCAGTTGGCCACCATCAAGAAGTTCCGTAAAACAGGTCACTGATCCCGGTGCCCGAGCACACGGTCCCAACAACGCCATTACAAGCGGTCGTTCTGGCCGCAGGCCAAGGCAAACGCATGCACTCGCGTTTGCCCAAAGTCCTTCATCCCTTGGCAGGGCGCCCCATGCTGGAGCATGTGCTGCACGCCGTGCAGGCGCTGCAGCCAGAAAAAATCGTCGTGGTATATGGCCATGGCGGCCAGGCGTTACAGCAAGCCTTGGTCGATGCGCCCGTGACTTGGGCCTTGCAACAGGAGCAGCGCGGCACAGGCCATGCACTGCTCCAGGGCGCTCCCCACCTGCAGTCAGAAGGGACCGTTCTGGTTCTTTATGGGGATGTCCCCTTGTTGCAGAGCACCACCCTGAGCCAGCTCGTTGCACGCTGCCAAGGACGACACCTCGTATTGCTCACCCAACATCTGCTCGACCCTACGGGTTATGGACGCATTCTGCGCACCAGTCTGGGAGAGGTTTGTGGCATCCGGGAAGAAAAAGACGCTACGGTGGAGGAGCGATCCATCACCGAGGTCAATACGGGTATCATGGCCCTGCCTGCAGCCCGGATGACCCATTGGTTACAGGCCTTGAATTGTGCCAACGCCCAGCAGGAATATTATTTGACCGATGTGGTGGTGCAAGCGGTGGAACAAGGTGTGCAAGTGCTCACAGTCACGCCAGAGTTTTCCTGGGAGGCCATGGGTGTCAACAACCAATCTCATCTGGCGCAGTTGGAGCGGATCTATCAACGGGAGCAGGCACGGCAATTGATGGAAGCTGGCGTGCACCTGGCAGATCCGGCACGCATCGACGTGCGGGGCACTTTACACTGCGGTCAGGATGTTCAGATCGATGTGGGCTGTATCTTTGAAGGACAGGTTACCCTGGAGGATGGGGTTCGGGTGGGCGCACATAGCGTTTTGCGTCACTGCCACGTAGCTGCAGAAACGGTGCTGCAGCCCTATTGCCATCTGGATGGCGTGCAGGTCGGCCCGGCCAATCGTTTGGGGCCCTACGCGCGTCTTCGTCCAGGCGCGATTACCGGATCAGGGGTCCACGTGGGAAATTTCGTGGAGGTAAAAAATACCTCGCTGGGGGACCACACCAAGGCCAATCATCTCACCTACCTGGGTGATGCCACCGTTGGGCGTGGCGTCAACATTGGAGCGGGAACCATTACCTGCAATTACGATGGGGTCAACAAACACCACACCACGATTGGGGACGATGTCTTCATTGGGTCGGATACTCAATTGGTGGCCCCAGTGACAGTGGAGCAAGGGGCCACGATTGGCGCAGGGTCAACCATCGTCAGCCGGGCACCCGGGCACCAGCTGACCTTGTCACGCTCCAAACAAATCACCATACCCCGTTGGCAACGTCCGGCACGAAAAAAAACGTGACCTAACCGTAATGCGTCACGTATTCGTTAACAGTCCAAACCACGCATCGGTTACAAGCGCTCCACAGTTCGCATCACTGCCCTTTTTCGTGGGCAGCCAGTCGGATTAAATCATCCAGTACCGGAAACAATGCGGCGTTACTTCCGGTCATGCTGGGTTCGGTACGGTATTTGCCATCCACGATAACGGTGGGAACGGCATCAACACCATAGGACATGGCTTTCTGATCCCCCCGTTGCACTTTCGACTGTACGGTAAAAGAGTGGTACGTATCGATGAATTTCTGACGATTGATGCCCTGTTTGGCCATCCAGTCGAACAGGGTATCCTCAGAGGTCAAGTCGATATGGTCCCTGTGTAGCGCCGTGAAAATTTTTTCATGAACCAGATCCACTTGGTTGAGTGCCTCCAGGGTGTAGTAGGTGCGTGCCAGTGTCGCCCATTGCGCGCGGCCAAAACTTACCGGAATGCGCTTATACACCACATTGGCCGGAAGCTTTTTGGCCCAAGGCTCGATTTGAGGGGCCAAACTGCTGCAATGGGGACAGGCGTATGAAAACACCTCGATCACTTCGACCTTGCGCGGGTTATCCGTGGGTTGCGCGGGATTGATACGGACATAATCGTGATCCAGAACGGCGCCGAAGGCACTGCTGCTGGCCAGAATGCCCAGAATGAGCCAGCTTTTGAGGCGATTCAAGAGTCCTTGCATGATCGGTATCCTTTTTCAGAGAAGGGCGACGACATCAAGCGTCATAAAAAAACTGGTACTGTAACAGGCCTGAGCCATGAAATCGTGACAAATCTTGTCGGGGTTGGCGCACGCAACGGGGTGTCACCTGCCTAATCTACTGAAGTTGGTCCGGCCGCTATCAGGATAAGCGGCCAGCTGTTCAACAGGGAGCGTGCATGTGCAATGGAAAGAAGGGCGCATGGGTTAGCGGGCTTTGAGGGAGTTGCCATGAGAAATACTGGTGGGAATCCCATTGTTTTTGAGGGTGGCTACCAGGGTGCGAACCTCGTCGATGGTTGTCAGGGGCCCTAAGCGAACACGATAGAGCGGTTTTTCACCCGCCTCGGGCGCCAAAACGGTGGCTTCCAAACCTAGAAGCGCTAAATGCGCACGCTGGTTTTCGGCATCCGAGGCACTGCCAAAGGCTCCGGTCTGAACGAACCAAGGGGCCGTGCTGCTGGCCAATTCTTCGTTGGATGCGGCGGGTGCCGCTGCATTTTTATTTTTGCTGGTTCCTGTGGTGGCAGGCGTATGCTCGATTAAGGGTTTGGCGCCCGAGGGGGCGTCAGCAGGCTTGGATACCGCAGGCGACGGGGAATCCGTGGCAGGCGTATGCTCGGAATCAGGTATCGGCAAGGGTGCCGCTGCAGGTGCAGTGGGGGAGAGGGTACTTCCGTTGGCCGCGGGTGCTGTGCTCGCAG
This sequence comes from Ferrovaceae bacterium, assembly GCA_027449685.1. Lineage (GTDB taxonomy): Bacteria > Pseudomonadota > Gammaproteobacteria > Burkholderiales > Ferrovaceae > JAJZHV01. Next base: position 185,664 of record DAIDLC010000002.1, read on the forward strand.
GGGCAGAACCTTCGGTGGTGGGGCTCATCAGGCCGTGTTCGGCATTGCTGTCACGGCCATCACCCGCTGCGTGCTCGGAAATGGCTGGGGGGGCTACATGAGCCACAAAGGGCATGGGCAGGCGGGTGACATAGAGGGCGACCCCGGCGCATAGCGCAACGCCCAAAATCAAACCGCTCATGAGCCCTTTGAGGAAGGTGATGAGCGTGGAAGGTGCAGGAGTTTTAGAGCGCGTACCGGTCGGGATTGAGTTCATGGAAGAGGACACCAAAGAATGGGGCGTTGCAAACGGCAACGCTTGGGATCATAGAAGTTTGAAGACTGTCGGCAGAAGAGAAAGGTACCCATGGTTGTCCGTATTACATGGTCTCGGGAGCACTGACGCCCAGAATTCTCAGCCCATCCTGAAGGACGCAGGCCACAGCCTGGAGCAGTGCCAAACGGGCCATGCGCACCGGAATGTCGTCTACCAGGAAAGGGACCGCGTTGTAATAACTATGCAAGTCGGCAGCAAGATCCTTGAGATAAAAGGCCAGTGCATGCGGTGCACGGTCCTGGGCAGCGCTCTCGATGATTTCGGGATACGCGCGCAGCCATTGCATGAGACTGAATTCGGCATTGTTTTGCAGGGGGCTCACAGCACACGTCAACAGTGAGGCAGGATCACCGCCCCATTTGTGCAGGACGCTGCGGATGCGTGCGTAAGCGTATTGCACATAAAAAACTGGATTCTCATTACTTTGCGAGGTGGCAAGGTCCAGATCAAAGTCCAGATGTTGATCCGACTTGCGCAACACATAAAAAAAGCGCGCAGCATCCCGACCCACTTCGGCACGTAGCGCCCGCAGGGTCACGAACTGGCCCTTGCGGGTAGACATTTGCACCTTGGCACCGTGACGATACAAGGAAACGAACTGGACCAAGGGGACTTCCAGGCGTTCGGCCTTTAGGCCCAGAGCCTGGAGGGCAGCCCTAACCCGGGGAATATAGCCATGATGATCAGCGCCCCAGACGTCGATGATGAGATCAAATCCCCGCGCCAGCTTGTCCACGTGATAGGCGATGTCCGAGGCAAAATAGGTATAGAGGCCGTTTTCTCGCTGCACCACGCGGTCTTTTTCATCCCCAAAAGCGCTGGACCGGAACCAACGGGCGCCATCCTGCAGGTACAGGTGACCGGCCTGGTCCAATTGCTGCACGACCTGTGCCACTTGACCCCGGTCATACAGGGACTGCTCGGAAAACCATCGGTCGAAAGTAACGCCGAATTCTTCCAGATCATCACGACAATCGGCCAGTTGTTGCGTCAAAACATGATCATGAATGCTGCGATAGGACTCACCTAAAAGTATTTTGGCCCGCTCGATCAAACTATCCATGTAAGCCTCTACGGGGGCTGCATCAGGATCCGTGTCGGATGCGTCGGAATGGGTAGGGGCATGGGATACACCGGAGAGAATGGCAGTGTCCGGGTGCAATAGCGTCGACCCGAATCGGGACCGAAGCTGCTCGGCCATTTGGGAGACGTAGTCCCCTTGATAGCCGTTTGCAGGAAAAGCAATCTGCGAACCAAAACCGGATAAGTAGCGCAGCCAGGTGGACAAGGTGAGGATATCCATTTGGCGACCGGCATCATTCACGTAATACTCCCGCTGTACCAGATATCCGGCCTTATGTAACAAATTGGCCAGAGAGTCACCAAACGCTGCACCACGGCCGTGACCCACGTGCAGTGGGCCCGTAGGGTTGCTGGAGACAAACTCTACCTGAACGCGTCGGTTTCTTCCCAGAGCGACTTCGCCCCAGTGCAAGCCGGCTTGCAAAACCTCGTGAACCACGGCTTGTTTGGCTGACGTGGTCAAAAACACATTGATAAAGCCAGGGCCGGCCACTTCTACTCGCTGGATCAAGGGAGATGCAGGCATGGCCTGGATCAGGTCCTGGGCGATGTCCCGCGGTGCACGACGCAAGGACTTGCTCAACTGCAACGCCAAGGGGCAGGCAAACTCTCCATGATCGGCCTGGCGTGGACGCTCCAGCGTAATGGGGCCTTGCAGTTCAGGGGCGAGCTGATGCAGGGCTTGCGTGAATAGTCCGATGATTTGTTGGGGAAGGCTGGGAGTGTGGTTTGAAGTCATGGGGTTTCTCGAGAATGGGTCTCATTATAGAGGAATCAAAGCTCTACCGGATCCACATCCAAAACCCAGTGGACAGAACGCAACGTGGAGGCTGTCAGGGTTTTTTCCCAAAGGCCTAAAAACTCCTGCAGGTTTTGGCGCCTGGGGGATTGCAGTAACAGTTGCATGCGATAGTCTCCAGCGCGGCGGTGCAGGAGTGCATTGACGGGGTCGAACAGGGTCAGAGGGGGTTTGGGGGCAAGCGCCAGGGCTTTGGCATGTGCTTGTGCCATAAAGGTTTCAAGGCGTTCCGGTCGTTTGCTGTGAGCCCGCAGGATAGCCTGATGCATGTAGGGAGGGAATCCGGACAAGCGCCGCTGGTTTAGTTCGTACTGAGCAAAACCGTCATAATCCTGGCGCATCAGGAAATCGAACAGGGGATGCTCCGGAAATTCCGTTTGAATCAATACTTCTCCCGCCAGGTGGGAACGACCCGCACGGCCCGCTACTTGCATCAGTTGAGAAAAGAGCCTTTCTGCAGCGCGAAAATCAGTGCTGTACAGTGCTTGGTCCCCTCCCAATGCAGCCACCAGGGTCAAGTGGGGGAAATCGTGTCCTTTGGCCAGCATCTGCGTCCCTACCAGAATATCCACGGTGCGCTGCTGGATTGCGGCGCGCGCCTCGCGCCATTGTGTCGGACTGGACAGGGTATCGCTGTCCAAGCGCAAGATGCGGGCGTGAGGAAAATGCCAGCGTAATTGATCCTCCACCTTTTGGGTGCCATCGCCCAGGGTGTCCAGTTGCACACTGCCGCAATCCGGACAATGGACGGGGATTGGACGGCTACGGCCACAATGGTGGCAGCGCATCTGGTTGGTGCGCAGGTGGACCACCATGCGCGTGGAACAGTGTGTGCAAGGACACGACCAGCCGCATTGCTGGCAGCGCAACAGCGGTGCATAACCACGCCGGTTGATAAAAACCAGGCTCTGTGCCCCCTGGGATAATTGGGTTTGCAAGGCCTCCAGCAAGGGCGTGGAGAGCGACTGTTGCAGGGCTGTGCGCCGGGTATCGATCAGGCGCATGCGTGGCAACGTGGCGCCCGCTATGGCGCGTTGCGTCAGGGAGTGCTGGTGATAGCGTCCACGCTGGGCATTCAGCCAGGTCTCCAAAGACGGGGTGGCTGAACCCAGGACGATGGGGATTTGACCTTGTTGGGCACGCATGATCGCCACATCGCGCGCACTATAGCGTAGACCCTCCTGTTGTTTGTAAGAGGTTTCGTGCTCTTCGTCCACTACGATCAAACCCAGTTGGGGCATGGGACAAAAGACTGCGAGCCGTGTTCCCAGGATGACCCTGGCAGACCCCTCTTGAGCGGCGAGCCAGCGCGTTACCCGTTCCTTTTCACCCAACCCGCTATGCAAGCTCAGCAAGGTCGTCTGGGGGAGATGCTGCTGAAAATGCTGTTCCAGTTGCGGGGTCAGATTGATTTCGGGCACCAGAACCAACACGCTTTTTCCTTGGGCCAGCAGGGCCTGAATCAGGGCCAGGTACACCGCTGTTTTGCCACTTCCGGTAATTCCGTGCAGCAAGTGACACCGAAATCTGTCAGTAACCTGCAAGATGCCACGCAGGGCCTGAAGTTGTTCTGTGTTGAGTGCCAGGGGTAGGGGGGGATTGTCCGAGTCTTGCGCAAGAACGCTGGCGCCAGTGCGTCGCGGGGGGGTCCAGCCCTTGGTGCGGCGCAATCCGGGGGGCAAGGCATGCAACACGGTGGTTCCCAGCGGATAGTGATAATACGCGCTGCAAAATTTCAGCAAGGCCAAATCGGTAGCGGATAAAGCGGGCACATCACGCCACAGGGCCTGGATGGGGCGTAGCTGTGCGGGGTCGCAACCGGGTTCGGTGGCAATGGCCCACAAGATTCCCGTCTTGAGTCGAGTACCAAAGGGTACCAAGACCCGACAACCCACGTCCTGTTCTGTGGCTTGAGGTGCGTCATAGTCAAATAAACGCGCTACGGGAACATCAAGGGCAACCTGTATGGTAGGCATGAATGGGCGTGTTAGGTTTGGCCGGAGATTTGACCGGAAAACCCGTGCGGCACGGTGGATACAGCAACCGCACCCAGTAAAGAAGAGCGCTTGCACTGGGGGTACAACGACAGCCTGTGGATAACTCTGTTCATATCTTCAGAATGTCTTGAAAGTCAAGGGTTGATTTTCGATTCTTGTGTTGCGCCGGTGACTGGGGTTCGAAATAAATCATATATAAATCAATATGTTATCCATTCAAAAAACGGAACTTATTGATTTCTCAGGGATTGTTACCCAATGGTTACCAATGTGCATAACCCTGAGGCAAGGATGCTCGAAAATTGAGCTGCGTCAACTTGTTGGGCGACTGAACTGGTGTACTGCCTGAACCATGACCGCCACGTTTTCGGGGTCTGTGAAGCGGGAAATTCCATGCCCCAGGTTGAACACATGGCCACTGCCGGCACCATAGGCGGCCAGAATGCGTCTCACTTCCAATTCCACCGCCTCGGGGGTGCCAAACAGCACTGCAGGATCCATATTGCCTTGAAGGGCCACCTGATCGCCCACACGGCTGCGCGCCTGGGCGATATCGATGGTCCAGTCCAGACCCACGGCGTCATAACCTGCATGGGCAATGGCTTCGAGCCAGAGTCCGCCACCTTTGGTGAAGACAATGCTGGGTACGCGGCGCCCTGCGGCATGACGCGTAAGCCCTGCGGCAATTTGCGCCAAATAGGCCAGAGAAAATTCCTGATAGGCTGCTGCACTCAGGGTCCCACCCCAGGTATCAAAGACCATGACCGCTTGAGCACCGGCTTCAATCTGCGCATTCAGATACTGGATCACGGCCGTTGTGGTCACTTCCAGAATACGATGTAACAGATCAGGGCGGCGATAGAGCATCCCTTTGATATGGCGAAAGTCATCCGAACCACCCCCCTCTACCATATAACAGGCCAGGGTGAAGGGGCTGCCGGAAAAACCGATCAGGGGGACAGCACCGGCCAGAGAGCGCTTGATCTGTGCCACTGCATCCAGTACATAACCCAGGTGCTCGGTGGGGTCCGGTGCGCTCAGGTTACGGACTTCCCACTCATCGCGCAGAGGTCGCTCCAGTTTTGGGCCCTCACCTTCGGCAAAGTACAGGCCCAGGCCCATGGCATCGGGAATCGTCAGGATGTCGGAGAATAAAATGGCAGCATCCAGGGGAAAACGTGCCAAAGGCTGCAAGGTAACTTCGGTGGCCAGGTCAGGGTTTTTGCATAAATCGAGAAAACTGCCCGCTCGCGCCCGGGTCGTGTTGTACTCTGGCAAATACCGCCCCGCCTGGCGCATGACCCAGACCGGAGTGTAGGGTGTGGGTTGGCGCAAGAGCGCTTTCAGAAACACGTCATTTTTGAGCATAAAACCCCTAGGATCTCGCTGGCTACAGGATTGATGGAAGGCCTTCAACGCGGCAAAACTGAATGTCCCATCAGGAACTCATCCACGGCCCGTGCGGCCTGACGTCCTTCGCGAATGGCCCAGACCACCAGCGACTGGCCGCGGCGCATGTCTCCTGCGGCAAACACCTTGGGGACCGAGGTTTGATACTGTTCCGTGTTGGCCTGAACGTTGCCTCGGGCATCGAACGCAACGCCGAGTTGTTCAAGCAATCCGGTGTGTATCGGGTGCAGATAGCCCATGGCCAGCAGAACCAGATCGGCGGGAATGTCGAATTCCGACCCGGGGACCTCGTGCATGGTCATTTGTCCCTGGGCATTCTTCTTCCATTCCAAGCGTACTGCCAGCAACGACTCCAGTTTTTCGTGCGTACCACGAAAGGCCTTGGTGGCCACGCTCCAGTCGCGGGTGCACCCTTCCTCCTGGGAGGAGGAGGTGCGTAACTTCATGGGGTATTGGGGCCACACCAGGGATTTGTTTTCCCTCTCCGGAGGGCGGGGCAACAATTCAAACTGGGTAACGGCGCGTGCACCCTGACGAATGGAGGTTCCCACGCAATCCGAGCCCGTATCGCCTCCCCCGATGACCACCACCTGTTTGTCTTTGGCAGAAATCTGGTCGATGACGGTATCGCCGGCATTGCGCCGATTCTGCTGGGGTAAAAAGGACAGGGCAAAATGTACCCCGTGCAGTTCACGGCCCGGCACTGCCAGATCACGGGGTTGTTCGGAACCTCCTGCGAGCAACAAGGCGTCAAATTCCTGCATGAGGGCTGGGCCGTTCAAGTGCACGCCCACATGGGTATTGGTGCGAAATTCCACGCCTTCGGTGCGCATTTGATCTATTCGCCGGTCGATCAAATGCTTTTCCATTTTGAAATCCGGTATGCCATAACGCATCAGACCGCCGATACGATCATTTTTTTCAAAGACCACCACCGAATGGCCAGCCCGCGCCAATTGCTGGGCAGCAGCCAGACCCGCAGGGCCTGAACCCACGATGGCAACCCGTTTGCCAGTTTTGCGGGGTGCCGGCTGCGGGATGATCCAGCCTTCAGACCAGCCCTTGTCCACGATGGTATGCTCGATATTCTTGATGGTGACCGCATCGTTATTGATGTTGAGAACACAAGCCGATTCGCAGGGTGCGGGACAAATGCGTCCGGTAAATTCGGGAAAGTTGTTGGTGGAATGCAGCTTCTCCAGCGCTTCGCGCCATTGGCCGTGATAGGTCAAATCATTCCAGTCGGGAATGATGTTGTTTACCGGGCAGCCCGTTTGGCAGAAGGGAATGCCGCAATCCATGCAACGCGCACCTTGCTGGCTGATGTCTTCCAGCGGGAGATCCAGCGTAAATTCCCGATAGTGCCGAATCCGTTCGGCGGGTGGTGCCGAGGCAGGATCCTGACGCGCAATTTCCATGAAGCCGGTGATCTTACCCATGTTTGATGCCCCTTTGCATTGCGTCCTGTTCCTGCTCTGCGGCCATTTCCATCAGAGCACGCCGGTATTCCATGGGCATGACCTTGACAAATTTTGGTAGATAGTCAGCCCAATGATCCAGAATCTGGCGCGCGCGTTGGCTGTTGGTGTAATGCAGATGACGGCTGATGAGGGACTTGAGTAGAACGCAATCGCGTTCACCCAGATGATTGACCTTCACTCGGCCGTGGCTATCCAGGTTGCCTTGGGACTCTTCCGAAGCGTTGTCTTCGGAGGGGACCGGTTCCAGCTCCACCATGGCCAGGTTACAGCGTTGCTCGAAGTCTCCCGCCTCGTCCAGGACATAAGCCACACCACCACTCATCCCGGCGGCAAAGTTGCGTCCAGCTTCGCCCAGAACCACCACCGTACCGCCCGTCATGTATTCGCAGCCATGGTCCCCCAAACCCTCTACCACGGCTGTGGCCCCCGAATTACGAACGGCAAAGCGTTCGCCGGCCACGCCACTGAAATAGCATTCACCGGAAATCGCGCCATACAAGACGGTGTTGCCCACGATGATGTTTTGCGCGGCATCGATCGGACAATCGGCCGGGGGATACACCACGATGCGTCCCCCCGAAAGTCCCTTGCCCACATAGTCGTTGGCTTCTCCCAATAATTCCAGCGTAATCCCGCGGGCCAAAAATGCGCCAAAACTCTGGCCTGCCGTGCCTTGGGCGCGAATCACGATGGTGTCATCCGGCAAACCGGCATGCCCATGTAAACGAGCCACTTCCCCCGAAAGCATGCTGCCAACCGTGCGATGGACGTTACGCACAGCCACGTCGATCTGTACCGCTTGGCGCTGCTCCAGGGCGGGCTTGGCCTGCGCGATCAAGTGATGATCCAGGGCCGTATCCAGTCCGTGGTTCTGGCGCTCCTTCCAGGAACGGGCTACCTGAGACGGCATGTCTGGCTGGTAAAAGATTTTGCTGAAATCCAGTCCCTGGGCCTTCCAGTGGTCGATTCCACGGCGCATGTCGAGCTGGTCTACGCGTCCCACCATTTCTTCGAAGGTGCGAAAACCCATCTGCGCCATATATTCACGGACTTCTTCAGCGACAAAAAAGAAAAAGTTGATGACATGCTCTGGTTGTCCGGAAAACTTTTTGGTTAGTTCCGGATCTTGGGTGGCAATGCCTACCGGACAGGTATTCAGGTGACATTTGCGCATCATGATGCAACCTTCCACCACCAGCGGTGCGGTGGCAAACCCGAATTCATCGGCGCCCAACAAAGCGGCGATGACCACGTCCCGTCCGGTTTTCATCTGACCATCGGCCTGTACGCAGATGCGTCCCCGCAGACGGTTCAGGACCAGCGTTTGCTGGGTTTCTGCCAATCCCAGTTCCCACGGGGACCCCGCATACTTGATAGAGGACAGGGGTGAGGCACCAGTACCCCCATCATGCCCGGAAATCGTGACGTGATCGGCATGGGCCTTGGATACCCCCGCTGCAATCGTGCCAACGCCCACTTCCGACACCAGCTTCACGCTGATGCGGGCATTTGGATTGACATTCTTGAGATCGTGAATCAACTGGGCCAAATCTTCGATGGAGTAAATGTCGTGATGGGGCGGAGGGGAAATCAGACCCACACCCGGAACGGAGTGCCGCAGTTTGCCAATATATTTGCTGACTTTATGACCTGGTAATTGACCGCCTTCGCCGGGTTTTGCCCCTTGAGCCATCTTGATCTGGATGTCATCGGCGTTGACCAGATATTCGGTCGTGACCCCAAATCGCCCCGAGGCCACCTGTTTGATGGAGGAGCGCATGGAGTCGCCATTGGCCATGGGTTTGAAGCGTTGGGGGTCTTCGCCCCCCTCCCCGGTATTGGATTTGCCGCCCATGCGGTTCATGGCGATGGCCAGGGTGCTATGGGCTTCTTGCGAGATGGAGCCCAAAGACATGGCGCCGGTGGCAAAACGTTTGACGATGGACTGGGCCGGCTCCACTTCCGACAGGGGCAAGGGATTCTCACTTTTGGCAATGTCGAACAGGCCACGCAAGGTCATGAGTCGTTGCGATTGGTCATTGATGGTTTTGGCGTATTCCTTGTAGGTGGTATAGCTTCCGGTGCGGGTGGCGTGCTGCAGACGCGAGATGCTCTCCGGGGTCCACATGTGCGCTTCGCCACGAATGCGGTAGGCATATTCTCCCCCTGCATCCAGCGCATGGAGGTACAGATGGTCGTTCGAGAAGGCTTGCTGATGCAGTCGTAGCACTTCCCGGGCCACTTGTTCCAGACCGATGCCCTCTACACGGGTAGCGGTTCCGGTAAAAAAGCGCTGCACAAATTCACTGCTCAACCCCACCGCTTCAAAAATCTGGGCCCCACAGTAAGATTGGTAGGTGGAAATGCCCATCTTGGACATGACCTTGAGCAGGCCCTTGGAAACCGCTTTGATATAGCGTTTCTGCGCATCTTTCAGGGTGAGGTCCGGGGGTAACAAGGCGCCCAGGGTACTCAGGGTTTCCAATGCCAGGTAGGGATGAATGGCCTCGGCACCATACCCGGCCAGCAGGGCAAAATGGTGCACTTCACGGGCCGAGCCGGTTTCTACCACCAGTCCTGTGCGGGTCCGCTGACCATTTTTGACCAGATGATGATGGACCGCGGCGGTGGCGAGCAAGGCGGGCAGCGCCACTCGTTCGGGCCCCAAATCGCGATCGGACAGGATCAGGATATTCACGCCCTGGGCCACGGCTTCCAGCACTGCAGCGCATAAATCCTGCAGCGCCTGGTCCATGCCCGCAGTTCCCGCACTGACGGGGTAGGTGATGGACAGGGTGGTGGCGCGAAACTGCCCCCCGGTATAGGCGGCAATGGTGCGGATTTTTTCCATATCCTCCGGGGTCAGGACCGGCTGTCCCACTTCCAGTCGTGGCTGGGGTTGGGTGGCATCGACGCTGAGCAGATTGGGACGCGGACCGATGAAGGATACCAACGACATGACCAACTCTTCCCGAATGGGGTCGATGGGAGGATTGGTGACCTGGGCAAATAACTGACGGAAATACTGGTAGAGGGATTTGGGGCGGTTGGAGAGCACAGCCAGCGGGGTATCGTCTCCCATGGAGCCTACAGCCTCCTGACCAGTGGCTGCCATGGGGACCAGCAAAAACTTGAGTTCTTCTTCGGTGAAGCCAAAGGCTTGCTGCCGGTCCAGCAGGGCCCAGGGGCTGGGTGTCTGCAGCTGGGTGGGCGCAGGCAAATCCTCGATGCGGGTTTGGGTGGACTGCAGCCACACCCGATAGGGATGCTCGCGGGAGAGTTGCTGTTTGACCTCGGCGTCGCTGATGATGCGCCCCTGCTCCAGATCGATCAGGAACATTTTGCCCGGTTGCAGGCGCCATTTTTTGACGATTTTATGTTGCGGAATATCCAGAACACCCATTTCGGAGGCCATCAGCACCAGATCATCGCTGGTCTGCAAATAGCGGGCCGGGCGCAATCCATTGCGATCCAGTGTGGCGCCAATTTGGCGGCCATCGGTAAAGGCCACGGCGGCGGGGCCATCCCAGGGTTCCATCAGGGCTGCATGATATTCGTAGTAGGCGCGACGGCCTTCGTCCATGAGCGGGTTTCCTGCCCAGGCCTCGGGAATCAGCATGGTCATGGCCTGTACCAGGGAATATCCCCCGGCAACCAGGAGTTCCAGGGCGTTGTCAAAACTGGCGGAATCGGACTGCCCGTCCATGATCAAAGGCCAGATTTTTGGCAGATCATCGCCCAGAAGCGTGGACGCCATGGTGCCACGGCGGGCAGCCATCCAGTTCACGTTGCCGCGCAGGGTGTTGATTTCTCCATTATGGGCGATCATGCGGAAGGGATGCGCCAGATCCCAGGTGGGGAAGGTGTTGGTGGAAAAGCGCTGGTGCACCAAGGCCAGGCCCGAAACCATGGCAGGGTGTGATAAATCCCGATAGTACTGGCCCACTTGATCCGCCAGGAGCATGCCTTTATAGATCAGGGTACGAGAAGACAGGGAAGGCAGATAAAACTGCTTGCGATCGATGCCCTGTTGCAGCACGGCGTGTTCTGCGCGTTTGCGCAGCACAAAGAGCTTGCGTTCAAAATGATTTTGGTCAGGACAGTTTTCCCCACGGGCCACAAACAGCTGACGAATGACGGGTTCCACCTGTTTGACGCTGTCACCCAGGCTGCGGTTGTCCGTGGGCACCTCCCGCCAGCCCAGGACTCTCTGGCCCTCTTCGGTGGCGCAGCGCGTGAGCGTCTCCTCACAGAAGGCACGCGCCTTGGCCTCTTGGGGCAGAAACACCATACCCACGGCATACTCGCCAGCGGGCGGCAGTGTGATTCCCAGAAGGGTGGATTCAGAGCGCAGAAAGGCATCCGGCATTTGTATCAATATCCCGGCACCATCTCCTGCTAGTGGGTCAGCCCCTGTGGCTCCCCGATGGGACAGGTTTTCCAGAATCTGTAGCCCCTGAGCAATGATCGCGTGGCTTTTCAGACCTTTGATATGGGCAACAAAGCCAACGCCACAGGCGTCATGTTCATGGGCAGGATCATACAGACCCTGACGGGAAGGGGGAGATGAAGGCTGGTTCAATCGAATAACCTCTGCGTTCAAGTGTTCAAGAGCGGGGGGCGTTGAAGTCAAACCTTCACGAAGGGCAGGGCTGTACGTGACGCACCGGGCATAGGATGATACAGCCATCCGCCACCGGGATCAATACCGGGTTGATGCGCCCGGCGGCGGTCCAGCCTGTGCCCGCACTAAACAGAAGATTCCTGGTAGGGGCCGAGCGCGTTGCTGGGGGAGATGAAACGGCCCATTCCCGGGGTCAGGGTTTGACGGACGAGGGCCGGATCCACTTGCGCCGTCAGTTGGGCTTGCCCCAGTTGGGCCAGCAACACGTAACGGATGGCTCCTGCAGCCACTTTTTTATCCGAGGCCATGAGTTCCAGATAGCGCTCCGGGCCCAGATTGGGGGCCTGCAACGGCAAGCCTGCACGTTGCATGAGCGCCTCGATCAACGCGAGCTCCGCGTGGGAGAGCCAGCCCAGGCGCTGCGACAGGTCGGCGGCCAGCAATGTCCCGGCGGCCACGGCTTCGCCATGCAGCCAGACGCCATAGCCGGCACCGGTTTCGATGGCGTGTCCGAAGGTGTGTCCCAGGTTGAGTAAGGCCCGGGCCCCCTTCGTTTCGAATTCATCCTCTGCCACGACTTGGGCCTTGTTGCTACAAGAGCGCTCGATGGCCTGGATCAGGGTTTCGGGGTGGCGCGCCATGAGGGCTTCCAGATGCTGGTCCAGCCAGTGCAAAAAGGGCAAATCCCGAATCAGGCCGTATTTGATGATTTCGGCTACTCCCGAGCGAAATTCGCGCTCTGGCAACGTGTTCAGTGTGCCTGTGTCGGCCAGCACCAGAGCCGGTTGATGGAAGGCGCCCAGTAAATTCTTGCCAAGGGGGTGATTGATGCCGGTTTTACCCCCCACCGAGGAGTCTACCTGGGCGAGCAAGGTCGTGGGGATCTGGATGAGCGGTACGCCGCGCAGGTAAGTGGCTGCGGCAAAACCGGCCACATCCCCGATCACCCCTCCACCGAGAGCGATGACGGTGGTTTTACGTTCGCAGCGGTGAGCCAGCATGTCATCGTGAATCTGGTTTAGCGTAGTGCGCGTTTTATGGGCTTCGCCATCGGGCAGGGTGATGGTCAGGGCATGTATCCCCGCCTGGGATAGCATGTCCAGCAGAGGGGGCAGGTACAGTGGCCCCACCGTGGTGTTGGTGATGATGACTGCGGTGGGTTGGGCCAGATGGGGAAGAATCCATTGCGGTTGCTGGAGCAGATCCGGGCCAATGTGAATCGGATAGGAGGCCTTGCCAAGATTGACGCAGAGAGTTTTCATGGGAGCTGGGTGGATGGCAGGGTAGGTTCTGGGGCCGTGTTGGCAGCTTCCACGGCGGGCGGGGCTGCGGTCCCGGTGCCGTTTGGGACAGCAGAAGCGAATTGGCGCAGTTCGAATTCCAGATGCGAGACCAGACGTGGCACGCTTTGCTGGCCGGTATCGATGATCAGGTGGGCGATTTCCCGGTAGAGCGGGTCACGCTGCGCATAGAGTTCCTGCAAACGCGCCTTGGGGTGAGCGGTTTGTAACAAGGGACGTTGGCGGTCGTGACGGGTGCGCAGCCACAGCTGCTCGGGATCTGCACGCAGGTAAATGACCAGTCCACGCGCCTGCAGGAGCTGGCGTGTATGCACGTTGAGAATGGCGCCCCCGCCTGTGGCCAGAACGATTCCCTGGCGCTGGGTGAGGCGGGCGATCATGTCGGCTTCGCGCAGGCGAAAACCGGATTCTCCCTCCACTTCAAAAATCGTACTGATGCGAACGCCCGTGTGGGCTTCGATTTCATGGTCCGAATCGACGAAACCGAGATGCAGGCGGCGCGCAAGGAGCCGCCCCACCGTGGTCTTTCCAGAGCCCATGAGCCCGATCAGAAATATATTGGTCTGGGTTTGCATACTCACATTGTAGCCGAGGGACGCCTTATAATGCAGTCTGACCTTCTATCGGGTGCTCCATGTCTTTTCGTATCCTTATGTTTCCCTTGGCGATTCTGGCCACCCTCGGATTGGTGGGGGCGGGTATCGTCGCGCTCGTGCTGGCCTTGATCTACCCGGATCTGCCCAGTCTGGACTCCATGACGGACTATCGCCCCAAAATTCCCTTGCGGGTTTTTACGGCAGATGACCAGTTGATTGGCGAGTTTGGCGAGGAACGGCGTGCGCTTCTCAAACTGTCCCACGTGCCCATGCGCATGCGCGAGGCCATCTTGGCTGCCGAAGATGACCGCTTTTATCAGCATGGCGCAGTGGATTATCAGGGCATTTTGCGAGCCGTCATGGCCAATGTGTTTTCCGGGAGTGTCAAGGAAGGTGCCAGCACGATCACGATGCAGGTAGCCCGCAATTTTTTTCTGAGCAACGAAAAAACCCTGACGCGCAAACTCTCCGAAGTGCTTTTGGCTTACAAGATAGAAAGCAATCTGAGCAAGGACCAGATTCTGGAACTTTATATCAACCAAATCTATCTCGGGCAAAGGGCTTATGGGTTTGGAGCCGCGGCGTACGTGTATTACGGCAAACCGCTGGATCAGTTGAGTGCGGCCGAAATGGCCATGCTGGCGGGTCTGCCCAAGGCCCCTTCGCGCTATAACCCTATCATCAACCCCAAACGCGCGGCCTTGCGCCAGCAATATGTGTTGCGTCGCATGCATGAGCTCAAGTTTTTGAGTGACGCAGACTATGATTACGCCTTGCATAATCCGGGTCACGCCACACCCTTTCACTCCGGCTTTCTGCTCAAGGCCGATTATGTGGCCGAAATGGCCCGTCAGTACATGGTACAAACCTATGGGGAGGACGTCTATAACCGGGGTTACAAGGTGATCACCACATTGTTCAAGGCCAACCAGGACGCAGCCTATAAAGCGGTGCGCGCCGGTGTCATGGCCTATGATCACCGTCACGGCTATCGAGGCCCGGAAGATACGGCGGATTTGGCCACTGGAGCGGTAAGCGACGAGGATCTGGAAGATGCCTTGAGCGACGTGGATGTCAGCGACGACCTGTATCCTGCGGTGGTCACCCAGGCTTCCGAGCAGGCCGTGCAGGCCTATGTGAAGTCCGTGGGTCCGGTCACCGTGCACTCCGAGGGATTGGCCTTTGCCAAGTCGGCCTTGAGCGCCAAGGCCCCAGCCAGTCGTCAAATACGGCGTGGATCCATCATCCGTGTGGCCCGCACCGACAAGGGCGAGTGGGAAATCACCCAATATCCGGACGTCCAGGCGGCTCTGGTTTCCCTGGATTCCCATGACGGTGCCATTCGAGCCCTGGTGGGAGGGTTTGATTTTGATCAGAACAAGTACAACCATGTTACCCAGGCGTACCGTCAACCCGGTTCCAGCTTCAAGCCCTTCATTTATTCTGCGGCCCTGGAAAAGGGGTATTCGGCCTCGACCCTGGTCAGTGACACCCCGCTGGTGATTTCTGATCCCAATATCAATAATGGTCAGCCTTGGGAGCCGCACAATTATGAACCGGAATATGAGGGCTCCATCCCTTTGCGGCTGGCCTTGGCCAAATCCAAAAATGTAGTGGCCGTGCGGGTACTGCAGGCCATTACCCCTGGGTATGCCCACCAGTACATCATGTCCCGCTTTGGTTTCGACCCCGAGCGGCATCCGGCGTATTTGAGCATGGCGCTGGGGTCCGGGCAGGCCAGTCCCTTACAGATGGCTGCAGCCTATGCCGTATTTGCCAATGGTGGTTTTCGTGTCAAGCCGTTTTTCATCGACCGCATTCTGGATGATCACGGCAAGATCATTCGCAAAACTCAGCCCCAAGTGGCCGCAGAAGGTGCG
Source organism: Ferrovaceae bacterium (assembly GCA_027449685.1). Classification (GTDB taxonomy): domain Bacteria; phylum Pseudomonadota; class Gammaproteobacteria; order Burkholderiales; family Ferrovaceae; genus JAJZHV01. The sequence goes on from DAIDLC010000002.1 coordinate 201,151, forward strand.
GAACAAGTGATCGATGCGCGCAATGCGTTTGTCATCACCAGCATGCTGCAGGATGTGATCCGTGAAGGAACGGCGGTCCGTGCCCAGAGTTTGGGGCGCTCGGATCTTGCGGGCAAAACAGGCACCACCAATGACCATGTGGATGCCTGGTTTGCGGGGTTTCAACCCAGCCTAGTGGCGGTATCCTGGGTGGGATTCGATAAACCGACTTCGCTGGGAAGCCATGAAACCGGAGCTCAGGCGGCCTTGCCCATCTGGATGGCCTATATGAGTACCGCGCTGCAGACGATACCGGAGAGCCAACCCATCCTGCCGCCAGGCCTCAATGTCGTGACGGTAAACTCAGGCAAGGGAGAAGCCCGCCAGGACTATCAGTATGCCAATCCGGTCGAACCGGCGCACTGATAAGGGCTTGGTGGGAAAATGCGGCGCGACGGGATCAAGCGCGCAGCATTTGGGCGGCTTGCACGGCAAAGTAGCTCAGAATGGCATCGGCCCCGGCCCGCTTGAAGCAAAGCAGCGCTTCCAGGAGCGCGCGCTCATCCAGCCACCCCTGATCGATGGCACTCCGGAGCATGGCATATTCACCACTGACCTGATAAGCAAAGGTGGGTGCGCCAAACTGATCCTTGACGCGGCGAATGATGTCCAGGTAAGGCATCCCGGGCTTGATCATCACCATGTCGGCGCCTTCTGCCAAATCCAGACCCACTTCCCACAGGGCTTCGAGGGCGTTGGCAGGATCCATCTGATAGGTTTGCTTGCTGCCCTTGCCCAGATTTTTGGCCGAGCCCACGGCGTCTCGAAACGGGCCATAAAAGGTCGACGCATATTTGGCCGAATAGGCCAAAATGCGGGTGTGGATCAACGCTTCACTATCCAGGGCAGCGCGCACTCGGGCAATGCGTCCATCCATCATGTCCGAGGGCGCCACGATATCAGCACCTGCCTGAGCGGCGACCACGGCCTGGCGGCTCAGTGCCTGCAAGGTGTCGTCATTGAGGACATACCCCTGAGGGTCGGTGATGCCATCCTGGCCATGAGTGGTGTAGGGATCGAGGGCCACATCGGCGATCAGACCCAACTCCGGAAATCGCGCCTTGAGGGCGCGCACGGTGTGGGGCAACAATCCCTCGGGATTCCAGGCTTCACAGGCGTCCAGGCTTTTCAGGGCAGGATCGATGACCGGAAACAACGCCAGGGCGGGAATGCCCAGAGATAGGCAATGCTCGGCCGTCTGCAACAGATGGTCCAGGCTTTCGCGCTGGATTCCGGGCATGGAGGAGACGGGTTCCTGACGCCCGTGGCCGGCCAGCACAAAAACCGGATAGATCAGGTCATTGCAGGAGAGGTGGTGTTCCTGAACCAGGCGACGGGTAAAGTCGTCGCGACGATTACGGCGCATCCTGCGCCCGGGGAATTGACCCAAAGTTTCCATGGTAAGGTCTCTTTAAAATTGGATGGCAAGGTCCGCAGGGACGGGTTTATGGTACATGGACTGTTTATAGTCATTCAAAAAATGAACTTAACCCATTCAATGTAATCTGACTCATGGCTGTTTTGCAAACAGTCCCTGTTCATCTCCCTGAGACAGGTACGGTCGGTTTCCTCGACCATTTTCGCCGTGGCATGCCATATGCCACGGTTTTTTTTGACTACCGAATCCACGGTTTGATGGCGCCAGACAGTTCATGGGAGGGGGTTGGGGTCTGCTGTCAGATGCAAAGCAGGGGGGCTGAACAGGGTCTGAATGGCCTGTTGCGCCGCCTCGAGGCCTTCACGCGACAGACTGGAGAAGGGAATGACTTCCACAGGCAAGGCTCCGGTCAGAGGGCGAAGGGCCTGTTGGATGGCACGCAGGGCAGCAAGACGTGGGCCCCGCGCCAGCTTGTCACATTTGGTCAGCAGGATCACCAGCGGTTTGCCCCGTGGCAAATACCATTCCAAGAGCTGCGTATCCAGGGGTGTGAGGGGATGACGGATATCCATCAACAGGACCAAGCCCTTGAGGGATTGACGGGACACCAGATAATCGGACAAAAACTGTTGCCAATGCCGTTTGACGGCCAGAGGCACCTGGGCGTAACCATACCCCGGCAAATCCACTAAAAAACGTCCGGCACCCAGATCAAAAAAATTGATGTGCTGGGTACGTCCTGGCGTTTTGCTGGTGTAGGCCAAGCGGGACTGTTGGGTGAGCAGGTTGATGGCACTGGATTTGCCGGCATTGGAGCGCCCGGCAAAGGCGATTTCCAAACCCTGATCGGGCGGCAGGCTGGACCAATCGCCGGCTGTCGTATAAAAACGGGCCTGCTGGAAAAATGACATCTTGATCACACCGTGCACAGAACACGGATCATGCTAGTGTGCTGAAAACTGTTTCGGCGGCATCCAGGGTTTTTTCCAGCTCGGCCGTGCCATGTACCGTGGACACAAAGCCGGCTTCAAACGCCGAGGGGGCCATATAAATGCCTTGGGCCAGCATGCCATGAAAAAACTGCTTGAAGCGTTCTTTATCTGCGCTCAACACTTCATTCAGATGCGTGGGGAGTGTGTCGCGAAAATAAAAGCCGAACATGCCACCCAAGGCACAGGCACACACGGGAAATCCGTGGTGACGCCCAATCTGCACCAGACCCTCGGTCATGACGCGGGTCATTTCTCCCAAGCGCTCATACAGGCCGGGTTCCGTGGCCAGTTCCAGGTTGACGAGCCCTGCGGTGACCGCTACCGGATTGCCCGAGAGGGTGCCGGCCTGATAGACCGGACCCAGCGGCGCCAGATGCTGCATGATGTCCCGTCGGCCCCCAAACGCTGCCAAGGGCATGCCCCCGCCAATGACCTTGCCCAGTGTGGTGAGATCCGGAGTAATGCCATACAGGGACTGGGCACCCCCCAAAGCCACCCGAAAGCCGGTCATGACCTCATCAAAAATCAGCAGACTCCCGTGGGCTTGGGTGAGCGCGCGCAAGCGCTGCAAAAACGCCGGGCGCGGCAAGACCATATTCATATTGCCCGCCACGGGTTCCACGATGACGGCGGCAATGTGCGCGGCTTCTCGAGCAAACAGGGCTTCCAGCGCCTGCACGTCGTTGTAAGGTAATACGAGGGTGTGGGCTGCCAGATCGGCCGGGACCCCACTGGAGTCCGGTTGGCCAAAGGTCAAGGCACCGGAGCCTGCCTTGACCAGCAGGGAGTCGCCATGGCCATGGTAGCAGCCGTCAAACTTGACGATGTTGGGGCGGCCGGTAAAGCCTCGGGCCAAACGGATGGCGCTCATGGTGGCTTCGGTGCCAGAGCTGGTCAAGCGGATCTGTTCCAGGGCGGGCATCAGGGCACAGACGCGTTCGGCCAGCTCGATTTCCAGTTCGGTGGGGGCCCCAAAACTCAGGCCCTTTTCTGCCACGGCCTGCACGGCGCTAACGATTTTTGGGTGGGCGTGGCCATGCAGCAGTGGTCCCCAGGAGCACACATAGTCGATGTATTCCTGCCCATCCGCGTCCCACACCCGGGGTCCGGCACCTCGGGTAAAGAAGCGGGGAGCGCCGCCTACGGCCCGAAAGGCGCGCACGGGAGAGTTGACTCCGCCGGGTATGCGGATCTGGGCACGTTCAAAGAGTTGCTGATTCAGGGAAGTCATGATGGCCTACAAAACAAGGATTGAAATTCGCGGGTGCGCCGGCAGATATCGTCGGCCTCAAACAGGCCGGAAATTACGGCAATAGCATCCGCACCTGCCTGCAATAATGGGGGGGCATTGTCCAGCGTGATACCGCCAATGGCCACGATGGGAATGCGCAATTGTGAGCGTGCCTGGCGCAGCAAGGCCAGGGGCGCTGCGGCCGCCTGGGGTTTGGTGCGGGACGGGTACATGCTGCCAAAAGCCACATAAGAGGCGCCCTGATCCTGGGCCTGCAGGGCTTGGGGGAGGGACGCATGGCAGGAAATTCCGGTGAGCCATGAGTTTTGAGAGGGGACGGCAAACCTGTGGGGGGTTGGATCACTCTCCGTGGGCTCGCTCGGGCGCAGAGCGTGCTGTGCCATCAAAGACTGTTGTAGATCTCGTTGGCCCAAATGAAGGCCCTGCGCGTGGGTGTGTTGCGCCAGGGCAGGGTCGTCATTGACGATGAGAGTGACTGCCCACTTCTGGCACAACTCAGCTACGGCCAGAGACTGAATTCGACGCGCGAGGGAATCCAGTGACTTGGCACGATACTGCAGCAGACGTAACCCCCCCGCGAAGGCTGCTTCCAGTTTGGCCAGCAAGCGGGGCGTGTCTGGAATATCCGGGGTAATCCCATACAGTCCGTGAATGGGTGCTGGACTAAGAGGCATGGTGAGCGGTGTGTCGGGAGAAGACCGCGCGAAGGAGAGCCCGGTGCACGTTAATGAATGTCTGCGGCGGGTGGTTCTTCCCGGGCCCAGAACAAGCGGTCGGGAATCGGTTGACCCATGCCCAGGCGGAAGGCATCCTTGAGGGTTTGCCAGGTAAATTCCTGCGCTTCGGCCACGGCTTCTGCCATGTCCAGACCCTGCGCCAAGCCGGCGGCAATGGCCGAACTCAAGGTACATCCCGAGCCATGAAAGCTGGCATTGAGACGTTCCCAACTGTCGGAGCGGATGACTCCCTCGCGCCCATACAGCGTATTGATGACTTGACGGGAGGCGCTGTGAGTTCCTGTAAGAAGTAGGTACTCACATCCGAGATCCAGGATGAGTTTAGCCGCTTTGGCAAAATCCGGTGTTTCATCCTCGGGGACCTCCTCGTAAGCAATACGCAAGATTTCCAGCGTGTTGGGAGTGACCAGCGTGGCCTGTGGGATGATCAGCTCGCGCAGGGCCGCCAACATGTCTTCCGAGGCCAGTTCATCGCCCCGACCACTGGCGAGAACCGGGTCCAGAATCAAGGGAATTTCGGGGTAGTCCGAAACGACTTCGGCGATGGCGGCAATGGCTTCTACGCTCCCGAGTACGCCCAGTTTGAACACCGCCACCGGCACGTCTTCCAGAATACAGCGCGCCTGATCGGCAACCCATTCCGCATCCAAAGGCAGGATATCCTCCACGCCGGTGGTGTCCTGAATCGTGATGCCGGTAACCACCGACAAGGGGTGGCAGCCCATGCTGGCCAGGGTGAGAATATCGGCTTGCAATCCGGCCCCCGAGCTGGGGTCAGTGGCCGCAAACACCAGCACGGCTGGAGGGGGAGGAGTCATGGATGAAGTTGCTCTTCTGAGTGTCAGGTTTTATGATGCTCGGGTACTGCCCCACCAGGGGCGACACCACGGTCATCTTCTGTGTCGTTGCACACCCTATTCTAACCCAATTCCAGGAAAACCATGGAAGCAAGCCAACCCTACAAAACGTATCTTTGCCTGATTTGTGGCTACATTTATAACGAAGAGCTAGGCGATCCGGAAGAGGGCATTGCCCCCGGAACCCGCTGGGAGGATGTGCCGGTCAACTGGGTTTGTCCCGAATGTGGAGCGCGCAAGGAAGACTTCGAGATGATCGAGTTTTAAGCCTTCCAAGCGCTGCCCTTGGGCCCCTTCGCCACCGGACAGGCTATTGGGTTGCCATCAACCCTCACTCCAGCGCACCCATCCCCAGGCGTCAGTGGCCAAAATCATCAACCCAAAAAGAATGCGGTAGCCGGCAAACAGATTGAAATTGTGGTGACTCACAAAACGCAGCAGGGCCCGCACGGTGATGAAGGCAAACAGGAAAGAGAACAATGAGCCCACCAGGAACAGGCCAATATCTGCGGTGTGCAGCAGATGCCGGTATTTGATGAGCTCATGAAGGGTGGCCGCGCTGAGCGTGGGAATGGCCAGGAAAAAGGAAAATTCCGTGGCCGCCCTCCGGGATAGTCCAAAGTAGAGGCCACCCATGATGGTGGCGCCGGAGCGGGAGGTGCCGGGGATCAGGGCCAAGGATTGACAGAAACCGATCTTGAGCGCCAGACGCCAATCCATGTCGTCTACCGATTCCAGGAGGAGGGGTTGTTGCCGGCGTTCCACCCATAAAATGACAAAGGCGCCCAGTATGAAGGCTAACGCCACGGGTACGGGAGCAAATAGGGTTGCTTTGATGCGACTGGCAAAAAGAAGCCCCAGAAAAGCGGCGGGAAGGAACGCCACAAACAGATTGAGCACCAAGCGCTGCGCCTTGGGGTCATGACCAAGCCCTTGGATCACGTGGGTGATTTTGCGGCGGTATTCCCAGCACACCGCCAGAATGGCGGCAAACTGGATCACGATTTCAAAAACCTTGCCCTTTTCGTCATTGAAATGCAGCAGGCTTCCCGCCAATATCAGGTGACCGGTGCTGGAGACTGGTAAAAACTCGGTCAGCCCTTCCACCAGGCCCAGAATGGCGGCCTTGGCCAACAACAAAAGATCCATCGATAATTCCTGCGGTCGTAACGTTAAAGTTTCTTGTAGATTTCGGCGCCTTCCTGCAGGAATTCGTCCGCTTTTTCAGCCAACCCCCGATGCAAGGCCTCTTGCTCGGACATGCCCTGCCGCACTGCGTAGTCGCGCACGTCCTGGGTGATTTTCATGGAACAGAAGTGCGGGCCGCACATGGAACAGAAATGAGCCATTTTGGCGCCTTCCTGGGGCAGGGTTTCGTCATGAAATTCTCGCGCCTTGTCCGGATCCAGACCCAGATTGAATTGATCCTCCCAGCGGAATTCAAAACGTGCCTTGGATAAGGCATTGTCGCGCAGTTGTGCGCCGGGGTGGCCCTTGGCCAGGTCCGCGGCATGGGCGGCAATCTTATAGGCCATGATGCCGTCCTTCACATCGTTTTTGTCGGGCAATCCCAGATGCTCTTTGGGTGTGACGTAGCACAGCATGGCTGTGCCGTACCAGCCGATCATGGCGGCCCCGATAGCCGAAGTGATATGGTCATAGCCCGGGGCAATATCGGTGGTCAAAGGTCCCAGGGTATAAAAGGGGGCTTCGTGACAGAGTTTGAGTTGCAGCGCCATGTTCTCCCGAATGCGCTGCATGGGTACATGACCCGGACCCTCAATCATGGTCTGCACGTCATGCTTCCAGGCGATTTCGGTGAGTTCTCCCAGGGTTTTGAGTTCGGCAAACTGGGCCTCGTCATTGGCATCGTAAATGGAGCCGGGTCGCAGGCCATCGCCCAAAGAAAAACTCACGTCATAGGCCTGCATGAGCGCGCAAATTTCTTCGAAATGGGTATACAGAAAACTTTCCCGATGATGGGCCAAACACCACTTGGCCATGATGGACCCCCCCCGGGAGACGATGCCGGTCATGCGGGAGGCTGTCAGGGGGATGTGGGCTAAGCGAATGCCCGCGTGAATGGTGAAGTAATCCACGCCCTGTTCGGCTTGTTCGATGAGGGTATCGCGAAAAATTTCCCAGGTGAGCTCTTCGGCCTTGCCGTCCACCTTTTCCAGGGCTTGGTAGATCGGGACGGTGCCAATGGGCACTGGCGCATTGCGGATGATCCACTCACGGGTTTCGTGAATGTTCTTGCCAGTGGAGAGGTCCATGACCGTATCCCCCCCCCAGCGAATGGACCAGGTCATCTTTTCCACTTCTTCCTGAATGCCGGAACCCAGTGCGGAATTGCCAATATTGGCGTTGATTTTTACCAGAAAATTGCGCCCGATGATCATGGGCTCCGATTCTGGATGATTGATATTGGCCGGGATGATGGCGCGGCCACAGGCCACCTCACTGCGCACGAATTCCGGGGTGATTTCCTGGGGAATACAGGCCCCCAAGCCTTCCCCCGGGTGTTGGGTGCCCAACAGACGGGCCATGTTCTTGCCTTGGCGCAGCAAGGCTTGCTGCATTTCTTCACGGCGGCAGTTTTCCCGCAGGGCGATGAACTCCATTTCGGGGGTGACGATCCCTTGCCGGGCGTAATGCATCTGCGAGACATTTTTACCGGGAAGGGCGCGCCGGGGTTGGCGCTTGAGTTTGAAACGCAAGGCTTCCAGGTCGGGATTGGTCAAACGGGTTTGACCAAACAGGGAACTGGGTCCGGCAAGCCGCTCGGTATCCTGGCGTTCGGTAATCCAGGGTTCGCGCAGGGGGGGCAAGCCGGAGCGAATGTCGATGCGCACCTGAGGATCGGTGTAAGGCCCTGAGGTGTCGTAAACGGTGATGGCGGGATTGGATTCTGCGCCCATGGAGGCTGGCGTGTCCGATTGGCTGATTTCGCGCATGGGCACCCGGATGTCGGGGCGCGAGCCGGTGACGTAAATTTTACGCGAGCGCGGCAGAGGGGCGATGGAGGCCTGATCGACCTGGGCCGTATCGGCCATGAAAGGAGGTTTGGCGTTCATGATTTTTTCGCGCAGTCAAAAACATATCCTACCAGAGCTGAGAAACAAAGGTCGGAAATTGCAAAGACTTATTCTAAAATCGCCGCTCGTCACCAATCAGACCTCAAGAGGGCAAGGGATGACCCTCCAGCGCGGCGTGCAGACGGCGGTCGTCAAGCTCTTTTTCCCAACGGGAAACCACGATGGTGGCCACGCCATTGCCGATAAAATTGGTGAGTGCCCGGGCCTCGGACATGAAACGATCGATGCCCAGGATCAGGGCCAAGCCGGCTACCGGAATGGAAGGCACCACGGCCAGAGTGGCGGCCAAGGTGATGAACCCGGCTCCGGTAACGCCCGAGGCGCCCTTGGAAGTGAGCATGGCCACGAATAGCAGGCTGAGTTGCTGTTGCAAGGTGAGATCGATATTCAAGGCCTGGGCCACAAACAGGGCGGCCATGGTGAGATATATATTGGTGCCATCCAGATTGAAGGAGTACCCGGAGGGGACTACCAGACCGACCACGGCCTTGGGGCAGCCGGCCTGTTCCAGCTTGCTCATGAGGGGGACCAGAGCGGATTCGGAAGAGGATGTACCCAGCACGGTCAACAACTCATCCTTGATATATAACAGGAATTTGAGAATGTTGAAGCCAGTGAGGGCACTGATGGCGCCCAGAACCAGCAGCACGAAAATCACACAGGTGAGATAAAAACTTCCCATCAGCGCCATGAGCGGGGCCAGGGCTCCCACGCCATATTTGCCGATGGTGAAGGCCATGGCGCCACCAGCGCCCAGGGGTGCCAGCTTCATGATGGTATTCATCATGCCAAAGAACACGTGGGAGAGCTCTTGAATCAGGTGAAAGACTTTTTCGCCCAAGGCCCCCATGTGGCTTAGGGACCAACCAAACAAAATAGCCACCAGCAGGACCTGCAGCAAATCGCCGTTGCCGGCAAAGGCGTCGAACAAGGTTTTGGGAATGATATGCAAGAGGAAATCCGATACCTTCTGTTCGCTGGCGGCTTTGGCGAAACTGGCCACAGCCTTGGGGTCCAGTGTGGCGGGGTCCACATTGAAGCCCTTGCCCGGTTGCAGGGTGTTCATGACAATCAGGCCAATGACCAGCGCCAGGCTGGAAACCACCTCAAAATACAACAGGGCCTTACCGCCCACCCGGCCCACCTTCTTCATGTCGCCGGCACCCGCTATTCCCAGCACCACCGTACAAAAAATGACGGGTGCGATCATCATCTTCACCAGGGCAATGAAGCCATCGCCAAAGGGTTTTAGCCCCACCGCATCCTTGGGCGAGATGAAACCGAACAGGGCGCCTGCCAGAATCGCCAACAGGACCCAGAAGTACAGGTGATGGGTGAGTTTTTTCATGATGTGGGGTCCAGGTCAGGTGGCGTGGGGTTCATCAGTCGGATGTGCTAACCAGTGATTTTCAGGGCACCGACAGTTTACTCTGAAACTCGTGCCCCGGAATACCCTCAGGCTGGTGCGCAATGGGTATGTTGCGCAGCGTAATAAAAAGGCGCTCCTTTGGCCATGCCGCAGATGAGTTTGGTACAATGGAGAAATTACGTTCAAGGATATAGGGTTGCCCTCATGAACATCGAACTAGCCCGTTTCAATATGGTAGAACAGCAAATCCGTCCCTGGGAAGTGCTGGACCTGACGGTGCTGGATTTGCTCTATCAGGTGCGGCGCGAGGATTTTGTGCCTGCCGGATGGGAGAATCTGGCTTTTGTCGACATGGAGATCCCTCTGGGGTTGGGCGAGTTCATGCTCTCTCCCAAACTGGAAGCGCGCTTGCTGCAGGAACTGCGCCTGAAAAAATCCGACCGTGTGCTGGAAGTGGGCACAGGCAGTGGGTATATGGCCGCTTTGATCAGCCGCTTGGCCGCCACGGTCACTTCTGTGGAAATTCACGAGTCTTTGGCGCAAGCGGCGCAGCACAAGCTGCAAGCGGCCGGGTGTCACAACGTGACGGTGGAAATTGGGGATGCGGCCCAGGGTTGGCACCCGCAGCGCCAGTGGGACGTGATCGTGCTCAGCGGCTCTGTTCCAGTCATGCCGCCGGCGTTTCTGGAGGCTCTGGCTCCCGGGGGGTGCTTGCTGGCGGTGGTGGGGGATGCACCCAGCATGACGGTAACCCGTTGGCGCCGTCAGGGGAACGGAGCGTGCCAACCAGAGTCCCTGTTTGAAACCGTGGTTCCTCCGCTGCACCATGCCTTGCAGCCCGAGCGCTTTGAGTTCTGAGACGACCGCTCCTGCGCTTGTCAAGCTCTCGGTCATCATCATTGCCAAAAACGAGGCCAAATCTCTGGGGGATTGTCTGGAATCGGTGGCATGGGCGGCTGAACGGATCGTTCTGGATGGCGGCAGCACGGATGATACGGTCGACATTGCCCGGCGCCATGGCGCACGGGTAGAGTTTGCCCCGGATTGGCCGGGCTTCGGCCCTCAAAAAAATCGGGCGCTCGCCTATGCCAGTGCTCCCTGGGTGCTGTCCCTGGATGCCGACGAGTGCGTCACGCCAGGTTTGGCGGTAGAAATCCAAAACGTGATGGCCAGCATCGATGCACGGCCCTGGTATCGTATGCCTCGCGCTTCTTCTTACTGTGGCCGAACCCTGAGGCGCGGGGGCTGGTGGCCCGATTATGTCACGCGTCTCTTCCAACGGGGAACGGCTCGCTTTTCTCAAGACCAGGTGCATGAACGCTTGATTCCCGAGCAGGGGCAGGGCGCAATGCCGCTGGGAACCTTGCAGCACCCCCTGCACCATGCCACTTATGCCACTTTGGAAGAAGTTTTGGACAAGGCCAATCGCTACTCCACACTGGGCGCGCAACAGGATTTCGCCAAGGGGCGCCGAGCTGGTCTGGCACAGGCCCTGGGGCATGGCGCCTGGGCTTTTTTCCGAACCTATTTCTTGCGCGGCAGTTGCCTGGAGGGGGGGCATGGTTTTTTGCTGGCGCTTTCCAATGCACACACCACGTTTTATCGTTACGCCAAGCTATGGCTGATGCGCCAGTAAGCGCTCACAAACCCGGCTGCTGGGGGCAGACCCTCAGCGGCGCAGGTTTCCTGAGCGCGCTTTGATTTGCGCTATCATCCCCCCTATGCCTCGTCTTCTTCTCATCAAAACCTCTTCTCTGGGGGATGTCATCCATGCCCTGCCGGCCCTGACGGATATTCAGCGCCAGCGCCCGGATGTACAGGTGTCCTGGATGGTGGAAGAATCCTTTGCAGCACTGCCGGCCCTGCATTCTGGAGTTCATCAAGTGATTGCGGTGGCTACCCGACGCTGGCGGCATCACTGGTTGGCCGCACAGACGCGTGGCGATCTGCGTAGACTGCGCCAGCAACTGATACAGGCACGCTTTGATCTCAGCCTGGATTTGCAGGGACTGATCAAAAGTGCCCTGCTGGGAGCCTTGGCCCCCACCCATCACCTGGGGTATGACCGGGCCAGTGCGCGCGAGCCACTGGCCTGTTGGACCTATCAGGAAACTTTTGCGGTGCCCTGGTCCTTGCATGCGGTGCAACGCAATCGGATGCTGAGCGCCAAGGCCCTGGGTTACGAGCCAGAGGCCGAGGTGTGCTATGGAATCGATGCACCGTCCTGGTATGCACACTGGATTCCTTCTAGCCGCTACGTGGTTCTGCTGCATGCCACCAGCCGGGCCGAGAAGGAATGGCCGGAACCCCATTGGCTCCAGTTGGGACAAGAACTGTATGAGCGCGGCATTCATGCCATCCTGCCGGCGGGTAACCCAACGGAGCAGGCGCGCGCCAGGCGGCTGGCCCACGCCATTCCAGGGGCCGTGGCTGCACCACCTCTGGACTTGAGGCAATTGGCCGGATTGCTGGGCCAGGCCTGGGCCGTGGTGGGGGTGGATACTGGACTGACCCATCTGGCCTGTGCCCTGCGCCGCCCGGTGGTGGCCTTGTTTACGGCCACCGACCCCCTGGCCACGGGCGTATTTGGCAGCCCGGTGGCGCGTAATTGTGGGGGCAAGGCGCGTTGCCCCACGGTATCCCAGGTCCTGCAGCATCTGCAGGAGCTTACCGCCTGGGATAGGGCACCCAAGACTCCTGTCTCAACGGTGCTTGAACCACCCGCTGGTCAGGGACCACCCGCGGCGGTACAGCTGTCAGGGTCCGGGTGGCGCGATCCGGGAGCTTCGGGCTCATGACACGCTCCGGCTATACGCTGTTGTTCCGGTTGCTATTGCCGCTGATATTTCTGCGCCTGCTCTGGCGTGCTCGACGTCAGCCCGAGTATTTGCATCACTGGAGCGAGCGTCTGGGCCGCTACTCCTGTTTTCCCAAGCCTCCCGTACTCTGGATCCATGCCGTCTCGGTGGGCGAAACCCGTGCGGCCACTTCTCTGGTGCGCTCGGTACAAGCGCACTTTCCGGAGTATCAAATCCTCCTGACGCACATGACCCCCACGGGGCGGGCAACCGCTCCCGAGTTATTGGGGCTGGGTGGCGTGCGCTGCTATCTGCCCTACGATCTGCCCCATGCAGTGGCCCGGTTTCTTGCGCACTGGCGTCCTGTACTGGGAGTTTTACTGGAAACTGAACTTTGGCCCAATCTGGTTCATGCCTGTGCCCAACGTTCTATCCCACTGGTTTTGGCCAATGCCCGATTATCCCAACGCTCGGCCCGTGGCTATGCCCGGTTTCAACCGCTGGTGGCAAAAACCTTGCAAGCCCTGACCCTCATTGCCGCACAAACCAGCGCGGATGCCCAACGCTTGACAGCACTGGGTGCCAGAACGGTGCACGTGACGGGAAACCTCAAATTCGATATGCCGGATTCCCCCTTGCTGGATCAGGTCACCCAGCAACTGCGTCCATTGCTGGGTGCAAGACGCGGGATCTGGTTGGCGGCCAGCACGCGGGATGGCGAAGAGGAGATGGTGCTGAATTTGCTGGATCTTGCCCCGTTACAAGAGACATTACTGGTTCTGGTGCCGCGTCACCCCCAACGCTTCGAGGAAGTGGCCAGCCTGCTCCAGCGTCGGCGCATCAATTTTGTGCGGCGCAGCGAAAATCGTCCGGTGCAGGACAACACGGTACGCGTTTTGCTGGGTGACAGCATGGGCGAATTGCCAAGCTGGTATCGATTGGCGGATGTGGCCCTGATTGGTGGCAGTCTGCTGCCCTTTGGCGGGCAGAATCTGATCGAGGCCACGGCCGCAGGTTGCCCGGTGCTGGTGGGCCCCCACACCTATAATTTCAGCGAGGTGGCACAGCAGGCCATCGCCTGCGGCGCAGCGCGCCGCGTGACGAGCCATCAGGAACTGGCCGGCCAACTTGTCTTGCTGCTGGAGAATCCCGAACTGCGTCAGACGATGCGTGAGGCGGGATGGGCCTTTACTCAACGACACCAAGGGGCCACTCGCCAGTTGATGGCGCTGCTGGCCCCGTATCTGTCATCGCAGAAGACCACACCGTCAGATGCAGCGAGGCAACGATGAGTAAGGCCTTTACCCGTGAATCCGATCAGGATGAGGACGAGGACCCTCCCGAAGGGGCACTCGTCATACCCAAGGGAACCCCCAATTATCTGACCCCTGCGGGGCACGCCCGTCTGGTTCAGGAAATGGAACATTTGCTGCGGGTGGAACGCCCCAAAGTGGTAGACACGGTCGCCTGGGCGGCCTCTAATGGAGACCGCTCGGAAAACGGCGATTACATCTATGGCAAGCGCCGTTTGCGGGAAATTGATCGGCGTTTGCGCTTTTTGACCAAGCGGTTGGAGATTGCACAAGTGGTGGATCCCGGGCTTCAGCGTGGGAATGAGCAGGTGTTTTTTGGGGCTACTGTGACCGTGTGCGAGGGCTTGGGCGAGCAGCAGCGTTACCGGATCGTGGGGATCGATGAAATGGACGCTTCCCACGGGCACATCAGCTGGATTTCCCCGCTGGCTCGGGCCCTGCTCAAACAGCGGGAAGGGGATCGGGTCCGATTCAATAGCCCCGCGGGCGTGCG
>DAIDLC010000003.1 GCA_027449685.1 Ferrovaceae bacterium
GACTCCAGGGGGGGTAGACGCCGGCCTGAGCGGATGGCGTCAACAATCCCAGGGTAGCTGTCCATAATACGGCCCCCAGGAGCCTTCCCAGAGCATTTTTTTGTTTTTTCATGATGCATTGCTTCCTGTGCGATAGGGATGGCACAGTTCACCCGGAGACTTGCGATGTTCGTCCACCGGAGAGAATGTGCCGACCTGAGCCCGTTTCAACGGGCGTACTGATAACCATGAAACCCCAGTTCCGGGATCGTCCCCACGATACCCGGTGTCAACACAACTCCCGGAATGAGGTGATTGGTGAGTTCGGCCACCAATTGAGGAACCGGGAGTTTGTCGGGATTGACGTCTTTCTCGTGCAACCGGTAGGCCAACTCGAAAATGGCATTGTGGCATCCCAAAAACACCACGCCTCGCGCCTGCAATACAGGAATGCTGTTGTCTCGTGGCGAGTAGACCCCCGCTTCATCCTGAATGTTGGCAGGGTCGGCATGTGCGGCTTCACCCACTTTGATGAAGGTGTTTTCCTTAAACTTGTCATTGGTGAGCTTGCTCAGCTGATACTTGTCCCACATGGCCTGGTCATAGAGCGCCAGATGAGCCGGTCCGTGCGTGGCAGACAGTACCAGAAAGTCGGGGTGCTTGAACGCCCAGATCTGGGTATTGAGTGTGTTGCGCATCAAATTGAGCCAAGGGCCATCCAAAGCCGTATGGTCCCACACCTGTTTGACCTTGCCGCGGTATTGCATCAGCAAACGCAGGGCGGCGTCATCCCACTGGTCAGGGCTGGTCAATACCATGGGAACTTCCTTGAAATCCCGTCGCCGCGGAGTCCTGGCCAGCGCCGCCATCAATTCCTTGAGCGTTTTGGCCCCATCTTGCAGCAGAGCAGGAGCTTCACTACTGTCAGGCACCTGGGTGGAAGCAAAACTGCTTTGCCCGAGGGCCAGTGTGGCCAGACCTGTTTTGGCCACCAAACCCAGCATGTCCCGGCGCGAATAATCCATCGTATATCTCCTGATGTGTTGTTTTGAGCGCAGCATAGCGACCCGCATGCGGCACGGATATAACCCTTTTGAGCTAGCCCGTTGCTGTCCAAGTGTTACCAAGCCACAGCGAACAGAAAACAGAAACGCTGAGGTGGGTAACGTTCAACCGGTTACTCGAAGGGACAAGCCCCTGATGCACAACTGGGCATGCAGCCACCCGGAGCA
Organism: Ferrovaceae bacterium; assembly: GCA_027449685.1. Taxonomy (GTDB): domain Bacteria; phylum Pseudomonadota; class Gammaproteobacteria; order Burkholderiales; family Ferrovaceae; genus JAJZHV01. The sequence continues at coordinate 1,212 of DAIDLC010000003.1, forward strand.
CAGGAATCGGCTCCTGACGCATTCGGCGTGGGAGCAGGAACAGAAAGCAGTTTGTGCAATTGCGAACTGCCGCAGGCAGGACAAACGGGAACGTCGGAAGTACGCACCAAAAGATCGAAAACCTGCTCACAGTCGTTGCAACGATAATCGTAAATGGGCATGTTGCACCTCGTACTAATAGTCAGGAAATTGTAGCAAGATTTTATCCTGCCTTGCGCTCGGGTGCGCCAGCCGCGTAGGGCAACCGCAGCCCATCCGAAGGGCGCCGGCCAAACCCCGGCGAGGAGAGAGCAAAGCACCGTGCATCAGGCGGGGGGACGCGGGTTAAACCAATGCAATACCTGATGCAGGGTGACCACCCCCCCCACGATGATCAACGTGGGTGCCTGGAGTTTTGCGGCCAGCGCACGCTCGGGCAAATTCTGCAAAGTGCCAATCACCACGTGCTGCTGGGGTCGGGTTCCCTGCTGAACGATGGCCGCGGGTGTGTGGGCGGGCAATCCGTGCCGGATCAGGTTGCTGCACAAGGCGCCAAGCCCCTGCAACCCCATGTAGACCACCACTGTCTGATGGGGCCGGGCCAGTGATTCCCAATCCAGGTCCATCGTATGATTTTTCAGATGGCCTGTGACAAACACGCAAGACTGGGCATGATCCCGATGCGTGAGAGGAATCCCCGCATAGGCGGCAACCCCCGAGGCCGCTGTAATCCCGGGGACCACTTCGAAGGCAATGCCCGAGGCCGCCAGCGTCTCGATTTCTTCTCCACCGCGGCCAAAGATGAAGGGGTCCCCTCCTTTCAGGCGCAATACCTGATGTCCCTCCCGCGCCAGTCGCACCAGCAAGTGGTTGATTTCTTCCTGGGGCAGGGTGTGGTTGCCGCGTTCTTTCCCCACATAGATGCGCTGCACGGAGGCGGGAATGAGCTCTACCACGGCCGGAGAGACCAGATTGTCGTACAGCGTGACGGTGGCACTCTGGATCAGTTTCAGGGCCCTTACAGTCAGCAGATCGGGATCGCCCGGTCCTGCTCCCACCAGATAGACCTTGCCAGTAGGGTTTTGAATCGTCATCGGCGTATCCCAAGAATCATGGGGACAGGAAATTCAAAGGACGGGTCTGCCAAAGATGCGTTGCCCGCTGCAAACCTTCTTCCGGGCTTTGCGCCTGGCCCAAGGCCACCAGAGCAATGGCTGCCGTAGCCCGCAAGGCGGCTTCGCCATATTCATGGCGTGCGTTACCTTCCCACACTTGACGCAATTGGGTGCAATCCATCTGCTCGTCGCGCAGATGCCGTTGCGCAAACTGGGGTGCCCATTCCTGATCGCGAACTTGTCCGTCAATCACCCCACGGACCATGCAAGGGCCGTCGGGATTGCATTCGGCTTCACCGCCCTCCCCCTTGAAAACAGCCAGACGGGAATCCCCCAGCAATAGGGCTGCTTGCTGATGGGTGAGGTCGTAACCGGGGTGGAAGATTCCCAGGATAGAGGCCGGGGCCTGATAGGGATTGAGCATGCGCAGCACGGTATGCACGGGTGAACGCAGCCCCAAAATCGCTTTGAGCGCGATCAGATGCTGCAGCACAGGGCTTAAAACCGGCAAGGGGAGGTACGCCAGGCGGCGCGCGGCAATCTGCTGGTGCGCCTGTTGATGCGACTGTGCCTCCTGCATTCCCAGTGCCCGCAAAGCCTGGGGAACATACACACGATGATCTCCGGGCTGATTCAACCCATGCATCAAGACCTTGAATCCGTGACTTGCCAGCAACAAAGCGGCCAGCAAAAACCAGGGGAGCTGACGCCGCTTGCCCGCATAGCACGCCCAGTCCAGATCGACCGTACCGGGTGCCACGGATGGCAGAGAGGCTCGAGCGGCCTCCACAAAACCCGCCACCTCTGCCGGGGTTTCTTCCTTCACGCGCATCAGCATCAAAAAAGCCCCCAATTGCTCCGGGGTGACTTGTCCCGCCAATACCATCTCCATGGCCTGACGTGCCTCCAGTTGCGTCATATCACGCGCGCCGCGTTTACCCTTTCCCAGGATCTGGATGAACGACGCAAAGGGATGTTCATTCATGCACGGGCTCTCCCATCATTGAATGTTGCATAGGCGCGACTGTACAGGAAGCATCCCTCTGTTGGCGAATGAAGGCTACAAAACGGTTGGCCCAGGTACAATCGCCGATGGTACGCAAATGGGTGTAGGAGGCCAGCAACTGATTGATCACAAGGCCATCCTGATTGCCGTTGATGCCATAGCCGCGGCATACCTGATAAGCAAAACGGCTGTCGGAAGGCAGCTCCTCCAGGCTGGAGTAATGGAATTCATGGGCGCGAATGTGTTGTGCTGGCCCCTTCGGCCGCGGCCAGGGATGATGGGCCTGCTCGGCCAGGTGGACGTAACCCCGCCCCACCGGGCGCTCGTGCATGACCACTGTACCGGGAATGCTACCCACCATGGGATATTCCTTGCCGTCTAGGGTGCGCAAGGAGCGCGCCAGATACATCAAGCCTCCACATTCGGCATAGGCGGGCAGACCTGCTGCAAGGACCCGGCGCAGGTGGGAGCGCAGGGCCTCATTGGCCGCCAGCGCACCGGCAAAAGCCTCCGGAAATCCCCCCCCGATGTAGAGCCCGTCAACTTCCGGAAACGCTCGATCCGTCAGCGTATTGAAGGGAATCAGGCGAGCACCCGCCGCCTCCAGGGCTTCCAGATCGTCCGCATAATAAAACCCGAAAGCCTGATCACGCGCAATGGCAATACGCAAGGGTTTTTTCCTTGCCACAGGAGGGGCGGGAGTTGGGAAGATTTCCTGCGCGAAGGGGTGTGCTCCGGAGCGTGCAAGCCCCTGTTGTGGCTCCTGCACAGGAACGCAGGCCGGCGTCGTGCGGGTGCGTTCCAGCAAGGCGGGCAGATCCACTTGCTGTTCGATGCGCTCGGACAATTGTTGAATCAGCGCCAGAGCTTGCGGAGTTTCGTTACCCGGAACCAAGCCCAAATGGCGTTCCGCCACAAACAGCTCGGAGTCGTGATGCACAGCCCCCAATACGGGTATGTCGGTATAGTGTTCGATGACACGACGCAGTTTGGATTCGTGCCGTGTGCCCCCCAACTGATTCAGGATGACCCCGGCGAAGCGAATGCCCGGGTCAAACGCCTGATAGCCCAGGATCAAGGGGGCTATCCCGCGTGTCATCCCGCGCGCATCAAGCACCAACACCACGGGCAGACCCAGCCCTTTGGCCAGAGCGGCGTTGCTGTTGCTGCCATCCAGAGCCAAGCCGTCGTAGAGCCCTTTATTTCCCTCCACCAGTGCTACTTCGGCTTGCCCGGCAAACCGCTGGAAGATAGAAGCCACTTCCTGCGTCGACATCAGGTACAGGTCGAGATTGCGACAGGCGCGCCCACTGGCCTGAGTCAACCAGATGGGATCGATGTAGTCCGGTCCTTTCTTGAACGGTTGAACGGTTATCTTTCGGGCCTGCAAGGCAGCGCAGAGGCCCACGCTCAAGGTCGTTTTTCCCGAAGACTTATGGGCGGCAGAAATCATGAAGCAGTGGTTCATATCCCACCACTCAACTGAAGTCCCATCAATTGCTTTCCAGCGGATAATGGGGATCATCATAGGGCAGGAAATTCAAGACCCGAACGCCCAATAGAGTCACCAGAAAAGCCACGCCCATGCCACCGACACCCAGCATCCACTCATACGAACTGGGGTTGTACGAATTGATCTGTCCGTCGGCAAAACTGCTGTACACGTGATAGCCGGGAAAAATCTGCAGCGGATAGGCCTGCCCCCCAATGATGAACACATACAGCAGACTCAGAGCCCCTGTCAGTACGAATAACGAGGCGATCCACATATGTCGGCCTTGTCCCAGACCAGGCAGAAAGATCAGCAGCAGCGGCACGGCCGACCCCAAGCCCACATACCCCCCCCAGAAAAGAAACGTGAGAATTCCGCCATCACGCAGAATGAAACGCTCAAAATCCACCTGACGTGCAAAATAGACATTGGTGAGATGGTAAGCCACCATCAGATACAGCAGGGTGACTATAAAAATTCCCAGCAGATTTTTTAGTCGCTTGAGAATCAAAGGGTTGAGTTCCTGTAAATTCCAGCGATACATGGCCGTTTGAACGATCAAAAAAATGGCCAGCCCCCAGGCCAGGGACATGACAATGAATAGGGGCGGAAGCAAGGCCGATGCATAGGCCTGGCGCGCAACCAAAAAGGCAAAGATCAAACCCGTACCCGTGGTAAGGATAAAGCGCCAGCAAAATACCAAAATCCCGGCCGGTCGCGACCAAGCCCCCATGGTCTTATCCATCATGGTCCAGAGATACAGTCCCACCGTAGCAAACAGGCCAGAGTACAGCAGCACATTCCAGGCAAATACGGACGTCACATTGTACGTGGTGGCTGCCACGATTACCCGGTCCGGGCGCCCCAGATCCAGCATGAGCACCGTCAAGCCACCCGCCAGCAACCCCAGGGACAAGAGCCCCGACAAGGGGCCGCGGGCTTTGTAGATCTTGCGCCCAAAGACTGACCCCACGGAAGCCACATTGAGCACACCGGAGGCTGAAACGATCATGAATATGGCAAACACGTGAGGCAAGCCCCAGACGATCTGATTGTTCATTCCGGAGAGGATATGACCCTGCGACTCCATTTGATAGGCAGCCCATAACCCTCCCATCACCACCAACAGGCCAAGCAGAAGCAACAGAAAAAAATAGCGCGCTTCGATGCGGGAAAATGACGTGGCGCTCTGGCTCATTGCAACCTCCCCTTTACCGGGATCAAGACGCTCTGCAGTCTGCAGCCGTTTACCCCCCGTTTGCAGCCGTTCTGGTCAACCCTGTGTCCTGGACGCTTCATCTCTTCATCGCTTGCACACATCACAACCCCGCATAGGAAACCCCGGGGTCGAGGTTGAGATCAGGGCGTAAACTGATGGCGTTGAGTGCGCGCATGCGTTGCGAAATTTCACTCTGGGGATCATTGAGATCTCCAAACAACAGAGCTTGACGTCCTTCCTTGGCACAGGCTTGCACACAGGCCGGTTGTTCCCCTTGGTCCACCCGATGCACGCAGAGGGTACAACTTTCCACTGTTCCCTGGCCGCGGGGGGTTGCACCGGAATGGTCTTCCACAGGAGCATGGACAAAAGAGCGGGCTTTGTAAGGACAAGCCATCATGCAGTAGCGACAACCAATACAACGGTGTTTATCCACCAGAACGATGCCATCGGCCCTTTTGAAGGAAGCCCCGGTGGGGCATACATCCACACAGGGGGGTTGGGCACAATGCTGACACATCATGGGCAAGGAAACCTTGCGTCCTGTGGCGTTTTGCTCCAGCTGTACCTTACGCATCCATTGGGGATCGGTCGGCCGCGTGGGAGTGCCCAAAGCCTGCTCGCGATTGCACGCCTGCACGCACGCATCACAGCCGCTATCGCATTGCGAGACATCCACCAACATCCCCCACCGAACTGCGCTGGAGGCTGGTTCTCCCGCTGGCCGTGCACGGGCCATGTCGTAGAGCAATACGCCTGGAGCGAGAGTTACGGCCGCCGTCCAGGCAGCGCCCCGGGTTAGAAACTGACGACGGTCTACAGGTGGCAGATTCATGGGCTCCCCTCCCGGGAAGTGAGTCCCGTAAAATGGTTTCCATTTCCGGATAGAGGGCCGGCATTCACTTCCCCCTTTTGTCCTGTAGTAGCAGCAGTCCCCATGGCAGGTTGCCGTGGTGAGCTTGAATGACACTCGAAGCAATCTATTTTCACAGCCGCATACACATGACAGCCTTGGCAGAAGTTATGATTGGAGCCCAGCACGCTGTGATTGATCTTGCTGGCATGGCAGTCCACACAGCCCGCAAGGGAATATTTCCCGCCCCGAATCCCTTGGCGCATGGTTTGATCTCGTTGATGCAGCAACAGCTTCATGTGGTTGGAACGCATGAAGCGGGGATCATCCACGCAATGCCCTCCCTGGCCAACATCCAGGTTGGGAACGGTCACTGCAGCCCACAAGGGAAAAGCCATCCCCCACAAGAGCATCAGCACATAGCGCTGTAATCCAAGCCAGGTCATGATGCTTACTCGCCCAGCCCCATTTGAATATAACCCGTAGGACAAACATCGTGACAGATATGGCAGCCAATACACTTGTTATAGTCCGTGTCTACATAGCGGCCCACCGTTGATTTGGATTTTGGCACACGAAAGACGGCAGTTTGCGGGCAATAGACCACGCAGTTGTCACATTGGAAGCACATTCCGCAACTCATGCAACGTTTGGCCTCGGCCACTGCGTCCGCTTCGGAGAGCACATGCAGACGTTCGTCGAAGTTGCCCAGAGCAGTCTCTTTGCTCAAGGTCGTAACCCCGCGACGACGTCGTGCCACATAACTGAAATGCCCCAAAAACAATTCCTTGTGCGTGATGACATAACGACTCGAGCGATTATCGAAGTTATGCACCACTGGAGCTTCATCAGTCCCCCTGATCGGTTCTGCCACTGGTTCGATCTTGAGGCCGGACTCCAGCATTTTGCGCATCAGGTCGAAAGTGTGCACATCGATTTTAGGGCGCTTTTCCAACTCCTCACCGGCCAGAAAACGATCGATTCCTTCGGCAGCAATAGCCCCATGACCGATGGCCGTCGTCAAAAGATGGGGTCGAATCACATCCCCTCCAGCAAAGACACCGGGTTTTCCCTGAATCTGGTAATTTTTATCGGTGGCGACATTGCCGCGACCACTATCAAATTCTTCCAGGCCCGAAAAATCCACGGCCTGTCCAATGGCCGATACGATCAAATCCGCAGGGATCTCCTCTTCTGTTCCAGCCACCTGGGTGATTTCCAGGCGTCCAGACACAAACCTGGCCTGGCATTGAATCACCCGGAGCGCGGTGGCGCGCCCGTCAGAACCGCGGACGATTCCAATGGGAGCCATCCCGCCACGAATGGCAATCCCTTCTGCCAGCGCCTGCTCGATTTCATGTTTGTTGGCCTGCATCTTGTCCACGGAAAATACCGAGGTCAGTGTGACTTCCGCGCCCTGACGCGCCGAGATTTCCGCCACATCGTGGGCCATACGCCCGGCAATGGCGCGCTCCGTGTCTACCGGCCGGGCATTTTCGATATGCCCCAGCCGGCGGGCCACAGTCGCCACATCGATGGAGGTATCGCCGCCTCCCACTACCACCACCCGTTGACCCACATATTTGAGGCGTCCATCATTAAACGCGCGCAAAAAGGCAGTGGCGGTCACCACGTTGGGTGCTTCTGCCTGTTCGATGGGCAAGGCGCGGCCGGATTGCGCCCCCATGCCGAGAAATACGGCATCGAATTGGGCGCGAATCTCCTGCAAGGTGATGTCTTTGCCCACGTGACAGTTCAATCGGGTTTGCACGCCCAAATCCAGAATGCGCTGGATTTCCGCATCCAGAACGGCACGCGGGGTACGAAATCCCGGAATGCCGTAGCGCATCATGCCGCCCAAATGTTCGTGCTCGTCAAAGATAGTGACTGCATGCCCCTTCAGGGCCAGTTGATAGGCGCAGGATAATCCGGCAGGTCCGCCCCCCAGAATGGCGATCTTTTTTCCGGTGGATTTTGCTACGGGTTTATACCCAAGATGATTCGCAATGGCGTATTCACCCAGGAAATGCTCCACAGAGTTGATTCCCACATGGTCTTCCACCTCATTGCGATTGCATCCCGACTCGCAAGGCGCCGGGCACACCCGACCCATGACCGAAGGAAACGGATTGGCCTCAGTCAGAACACGCCAGGCAAACTCCTGCCAGAGCATGCCTGCAGGAGGTTTTTCCATTCCCCGGGCTATTTGCAAATAACGCCGGATATCTTCCCCAGCGGGACAACTGCCTTGACAGGGAGGGGTAGACTGAATGTAGGTGGGGCATTTGTGGGAGTAGCTGGCCTGAAAGATTTTTTCGCGCAGGGAATGCGGTTTACTGTCCCCTTCCTTGTAGCGACGGAATGTCAGTTTTTCTTCGCTCGGCGTCAATGTATCAGACATGTAAAACCTCCTCCGGATTCCATTTTTTGATTGTTTGTGCCAACGTGATTGTGGCTATCAGTTTTGTTGCCGAAATTTCCCGGGTCATTCTTCTTCCAGCGCCAGCACCCGAACAGTCGCTCTATTCCGGCCTCCCCAACACAATGGCGTTGCTCACCAATTGATGGACACCCCCAACTACCCGCCGGTCAAACTGGTAATAGGGTAATACCTTGCTGAACTGAGCCTTGCAAATGGCGCAAATCGTCGCCATGAAGTTGACCCCTTGTTCATCTGCCACCTGTTTGAGGGCCTCCATCCGGGGCAAAGCCCCCTTGACCCGCAGCTCGATGAGGTCATCCGTCAGCAGTCCGCCCCCACCCCCACAACAAAAGGTTTTTTCCCGAATCGTGGCCGCATCCATTTCCACAAATTTATTCGCTACCGCACGAATGATGTGACGCGGGATATCGAATTGACCGCCCGCATAATCTCCCATACGGGATCCGCGCGCCACATTGCAGGAGTCATGAAAAGTCACCACATACGCATCATTGGCTTCCCGATTGAATTGCAGCGCCTGACGCTGAATCAGGTCCCAGGTGAATTCGCAAATATGCGTGGGCTGCTTGTAACGTGCATCCAATTGATGTTGTAACTGCAGGGCGTAGGGATCATGAGCCCCCGCTCCAATCCCCGTCAGCGTGTTCCAGAAGCTGTACGCCACACGCCAGGCATGGCCGCATTCACCCACAATGATCCGTTTGACCCCCAGTTCCAGGGCGGCTTCGCGAATCCGCAGGGCAATTTTGCGCAATTGTTCGTAGTTTCCAATGAACATTCCAAAATTTCCGGCTTCAGAAGCTTTGGTGGAAAGCGTCCAGGAGATACCGGAAGCATGAAATACTTTGGCGTAACCAATCAGGCTATCGATGTGCGGTTCGGCAAAGAAGTCTGCCGAAGGGGTGATCAGCAACACTTCAGCGCCCTGAACATCGACCGGAAAGCGCACATCCACACCCGTGTCTTCTTTCACATCTTCTTCCAACCCCAGCAACGTATCTTCCAGAGCGGGGCCCGGCAAACCCAGATTGTTTCCGATGCTATGCACCTTGCCGATGATTTCGTTGGTGTACTTCTGGCCATATCCCACGGAATCGAGAATTTCACGGGCAGCCATGGTGATTTCTGCCGTATCGATTCCGTAGGGACAGAACACGGAACAACGGCGACATTCCGAGCATTGATTGAAATAGGTATACCACTCATCCAGGACCTCTTTGGTCAGGTCCCGGGCGCCCACCAATTTTGGAAAATATTTGCCCGCCAGGGTGAAGTAGCGTCGATACACACTGCGCAGGAGATCCTGGCGCGCCACCGGCATGTTTTTGGGATCTTGTGTACCGAGGAAGTAATGGCATTTGTCACTGCACGCCCCGCAATGCACACAGGCATCCATGAAGACCCGCAGAGAACGATATTGGCCCAGTAACTGACCCATGCGTTCCAATGCTCTTTCTTTCCAGTCATCCACCAACCGGCCTGGAAATCCGATGTTGGTCTGGATTTTTTCATTGGCCACAAAGGAACGCACTTGCCCCATGGCTCCGGGTTTTAGCGCCGGAATGATGGGAATGACCCGGTAGGGTGGTGGTTGCAGGGTATCAGCCATGAGGAGGTTCCCCGTCCAGCGCTGCAGCCCAGGTCGAAAGATGTCGCGCTTCGCGCGGGTTGTCGATTTGGTTCCGGGTTGGGGAGAAGAACACTCCCGGAGCATGCAGCAGCTTGCTGAAGGGAAAAATGACGAGCAGCAAAGACGCCAGCGTCAGATGGAGCAGCAAGAGGCCATTACCAGGAAGCGGCTGCCAATTTCCCTGCAGCAACCCCAGACAAAATGCCTTGACTGCGATGATGTCGGGATGCAACAGAAACTTCAACCCTAGTCCCGAACCACCGATTGCGAGCAAGAAAAGCAGCATGAGATGGTCGGAGGGCGTGGAAATATAGCGGATGCGTTCAACCAGCAAGCGCCGCCCCCATAGTCCACCCAATCCCAGCACCATGGCCATACCGCCGTAGATTCCAAAAGGTTGCATCACAGCTACCCAACCCCAGACGGGTTCTGTGAAATAGCGCAGGTGACGCACGATGACCAATACCAAACCCAGGTGAAATAAAACACCAAAAGCCCAAATCCAGAGGTTGGCCTTGAACAGGCTCTCAAACAGCAACACCTCGCGTGCCATGCGCAACCACACCCCCGCCAGAGTGACAGGTGCTGGTGTCGTAGGAATTTTCAGCGGCGCTGGCGTACGGGCATATCTGGCGATACGAAAAGCCAGTCCTCCCACAAACACCAACGCGCCTACACTGAATAACAGCGCAAAGGCCATGAGAAACCCCGAGGATCGAATCAAACACAACCGGTTGGTTTTGGCAGGCCGGCTATCTTGCAGGCCTGTTTGGCAGGGCCATAAGGGAACAATTCATACAGGTATTGGCTGTTGCCCTTTTCCGGACCCAGTTTCTTGCCAATGGCTTTGGTCAGAACACGAACTGCCGGAGCAATTTGATACTCGTCGTAATAGCCGCGCAGAAAATCCACCACTTCCCAATGCTGCTCCGACATGTTCACGTTTTCCGTTTTGGCGATATATTCCGCAACGTCTTTGTTCCAATCGGCCAGGTTTACCAGATAACCTTCTTCATCGGTTTCGTAGGTCTTTCCATTGACATCAATATTCGACATGCTGCTCTCTCCTCGTTTATAAACGTACTATTTGCATTACAGCCAGGATTGACTCGTTGCGTTACGCGTGACCAGATCCACAAACCCCCCGTAATCCACCGCATGGACACCCTCGATAATCTCGGCTCCCACCCCCCGGGCGTCCAGATCCGGTTGCAGCACATGGATGTTGAACCGCTCCAGGGCCGCTTTGATCAGAGACTCCAGAGCCGTACCCGGGGTGGCCGCATACACCGCATCTTCGATCAGCAAAACGTCTCCGCCCTGAGCCATTCGAAAACAAGTTGCCAATGTTTCATGTCCAAAAGGAGATTTGTTGATGATATGTAACATGTCCCGCGTTCCTCAAAAGCTCAGGATGACATCCTGTTCGTCCATCAAGGCCCCCATGGCCGCACTATCCAACACCGTGACTTCCACCAGAAGATCTTCTTCTGTCAGTCCACGCCGCTGGAGAGACTCCTTTTCCACGTACAGCTTTTCGATGTCGTAGCCTTCCAAGGCCCGAAACGTGGGGGAAAAGTTTTTGGTCTCGATCCCCTTGGTTTGCTGTCCCTTACGCAACTGATACACCCCGTCGTCCACAAAAACCAACGACACGTCCTGATCGAAAGCCGCAGTGATCAAAACCACCTCCAGTGCTTCCAGCGCGTAGACCGTTCCGTAGGGCGCCTTGCGGTTGACGAACATGAACTTCTTGATATTGTCTTCGCTCATGGGTGTTCCTCAATCCCCGAAAGTAACCAGACGATCGGCCTGAATTCCGGCTTCAACCAACTGCCCTAGCCCGGAAATCCGGAAACCAGGAGCCAGGTTTTCATCCTTGATGCCACGACGCAAAGCGGCCGCCACACAAACCACCAAATCCAGATGGTGTGTCTCTGCCAACTTGCTCCACCGCAGCACGACATTACGGTCATCCTGCGGAGGTTCCGTCAGACGGGAAGCATTGTTGACGCCATCATGATAAAAAAACACCCGGAAGATCTCGTGTCCCTTTTCCAGTGCCGCCTTACAAAACAAATAGGCGCTGTCACTAGCCTGATGCTGGTAAGGCCCTTCATTGATAAGGATTCCCAATTTCATGCTGCCCTCTGTCAGAAACGGATATGGGCCGAAGCGTTCAGGTTGGCACGTGAGCCACGCCAGTCATCGATCAGATACTTGGTGAAAGGTAGCTCGGTCAATTCGAAAAACCGTGGCCAGCCAATACGCTCGATCCAGTCGGACAGGCGCTCCCAGCTGCGGGCATCATCCTTGTACACATGAAGAATTTTTTTCACCACAGCACCCACTTCCGTCCAGCGCGGTGGATTGTTGGGCAGTCCGGAGGCCACCATTTTCATGAAGGTCGGTTTGGCACGCGCATTGGAATTTTTCCCGCCCACCCAAATGGCGATCTTGGAATGCTCGGGATCATTGATCTGCATGGGAGGACACGGGGGATAGCAGGCCCCGCAGCACACACATTTCTCTTCATCCACTTCCAGAGAGGGCTTGCCGTTGACCATGGCCGGCCGGATGGCCGCCACAGGGCAACGCGCCACGACGGCAGGGCGCTCGCACACGTTAGCTACCAGATCGTGGTTGATTTTGGGGGGCTTGGTATGCTGAATGATGATGGCAATGTCCGCCTGACCCCCGCAATTGATTTCACAACAGGAGGTGGACAAATGCACTCGGTTGGGCATTTCTTCGCGGCGAAACTCGTGAATCAATTCGTCCATGAGGGATTTCACCACACCCGAGGCATCAGTGCCGGGAATATCGCAGTGCAGCCAGCCTTGCGTATGGGCAATCATGGAAATGGAATTACCTGTTCCACCCACCGGAAAGCCGTTGCTTTCCAACTCGTTGATCAGGGGGGCCACCTTGGCCTCGCTCGACACCATGAATTCGATGTTGGAGCGAATGGTAAAGCGCACATGCCCTTCCGCAAAACGATCGGCGATATCACACAACTTGCGGATGGTATAAACATCCATTTGCCGTTGCGTTCCCGCACGCACCGACCAGACCTGATCACCTGTCCAGGAGACATGATGCAAGACCCCCGGTCTGGGCCGGTCGTGATACTTCCAGTTTCCATAATTTTTGAGCAGGGTCGGATGCAAATATTGCTTGTTATCCGGCACACCGGATTCCACAGGACGACGCATTTGGGGTTGGCTCACTTTTACTCTCCTCCAGCAGCCCGTTTTTTGGCATTGATCTTGGCAACTTCTTCATCCCACCCATCGGTACGCACATAGGGATTCATGCGGGGTGAATTCACCATATTGGGATCCACATCCAGCTCCATGGCCTCCAGGAATGTTACCAGACCGATACGCTCGATCATTTCACCGGTGCGCTCATGTTCCAGGGCATTTTCCGCAAAGAAATCGATGATCTTCTGGGCCAGTTCCTTCAGCTTTTCGAAATCTTCATCCGTCTCCAGTTTCATGAAAGGTACTACCACGGTCCCCATGAGATCACCGATCTTGAGCGTGCGCTTACCACCCACCAGAATGGTGATCCCTTTGTCGGCTCCGGTAGCCAAGGCTCCGGTCATGACATTTATGCATTGCATACAGCGCACACAGCTTTTGTTGTCGATTTCCAGGCATTGCTGATCATTGAGCTCCACGGAAGAAAAGTGGCCGTCCGTTCGTCCCTGACCCGCGTCCCGGATGCGCAACGCGTTGGTGGGGCAACGGGTCACCACAGAGTCCACCAGTTCATTCAGGCCGTGCTTTTGAAACCAGGCGCGTCCCATGGCGTGATCGGTGCGAATGTTGTCGCGCCAGGTTCCGATGATGGACATATCTGCACGCTGTATGGAATTCATGCAGTCGTTGGGACAACCAGAAAACTTGAATTTGAACTTGTAGGGCAACGAGGGCCGATGAATGTCGTCCGTAAAGGTATTGACCACTTCACGATGCGCCCTGGCCTCATCAAAGCAGGATTGCTCACACCGGGCACTGCCCACGCACGACATGGCGGTGCGCACTGCCGGGCCTGCCCCCCCCAGATCGAAACCCAGCTCGTTGATCTCATCAAAAGCCTTTTGCACGTTTTCGGTCGTGGCCCCCTGAAACATGATATCGCCCGACTGGCCATGAAAGGCAATCAAACCGGAGCCGTTGCGCTCCCAGATGTCGCACATCTTGCGCAAAATATCCGTGTTGTAATGCATGCCGGGTGGGGGCATGACACGCAAGGTATGAAATTCGGCAGCGTCTTTGTACAGGGGCTCGCCATTTTCATCCTTGAGTTCGGTAAAGCGTGGAATGACTCCCCCGCCATAGCCAAACACACCCACGGTCCCGCCTTTCCAATAGCCCTTCTTGGTCTGGTAGGAAGTTTCGAGCTGCCCCAGCAAATCCACCATTTGGTCCTTGTCTTTTGCCAGGCGTTTGAGACCTGTCACAAAACTGGGCCAGGGTCCTGACTCCAGTTGATCCAGGTTGGGTGTGTCGTGCATTTTTTTGGCCATTTTTCCTCCTTGCGATGGGTACCACCCGCCCTGCGGGATGAGCATCCTGAATCTTTATGTGGAAATCGATTCGAATGATTTATAGTTGTATGCCATGATCACCGAACTTCGATGGACTTTAAATAACCCCAATGGGGGGGGGAACCCTGCCCGATGGGTTACAAAATCTCTCCCCACGAGAGGCTATAGACGCATTTATCAGGAATCGTAAACATGGCAGACATTCTGCAACTGGCAACATTGACCATTCCCTTGGGGCAACAGGAAATCCAGGTGCAACAAATTGAACATGTGGAGGGGGGCATGCCCTTGTTACGGCTACGCATTCGTGAAGGAAAACGCTTCACCATCTTCGATATGGACGCAGTGAGCGCCAAGACTCTCGGTGCGGTGATGCAGCAATGGGCGCATGATCAAGGGCACGGATAGCATGCACACTGCGCCCCCTCTCATGACCGACCTGGCTTTTTCCGTGGCCGGAAATTTTCTGCGCGCAGGTCATGAGCGTCCGCTCTGGAACGCCCTTGTGACTCATCTGTCGTGGTTGGAACAGTCTCCTCATAGTGGCGTGATCCCTCTGCGAGGACGTGAAAATCAGGATGGAATCTGGTTGCCGCGGCGCACCAAACTGATTTTACGCATTCCGGCCGCGCGGGTTTCCGAAACATTGGGTCTGTCCGGGAAAATCCTGGCATGGGACCAGACGACTCTGGAGATTGGCCCAGGCAGCCTGCGTCCCTTGATACCCCATCCCGCTCTCCATGCCCATCTGGTGGTCAGTGCGGATGACGAACCCGGGTTTCTGGCCAGCGTTCAGATGGCCCTGGGTGCGCTGGAAATCCAGGCCCAGTGGATTTGTGGTCGGCGCCAGGTGCTGGATGCTTACGATCCGGCAATTTCCGGCTACAGTTTGGTCCTACATCATCTGGGCCCAGAACAATCCCTGCAGATCCAGAGTCTGGGTCTGGGCGAACATCGTTCTTTAGGCTGTGGCCTGTTCGTTCCCTACAAGGTCATCCCTGATCTGGAATGACCCTCAGCGCCTTGCATTCACTCACGGCCCATTCACAAGCAAACCAAGGAGGAAAGTCTCATGCCCTACATTGTCAATGACGTCGCACTGGAATGCGATGAGGAAGGGTATCTGCTGGAACCCAACTACGAAGATGACACCGTGGCGGTCATCGCGGCCGCAGAAAACGTTTCCCTGACGCCAACCCATTGGCTCATCATTCAATACCTGCGCGATGTGTTTCGCGAAGAGGGAAAAACCCCAAATTTTCGCAACATGCTCAAGGATATCCAGGAGTTCATGCCTGAGGCGGATAGCAAGTTTCTCTACGATCTGTTCCCCATTGGACCTGCGAAGCAGGCGGTGAAAATTGCCGGTTTACCCAAACCTTTTGGCAAAGGAGGTTACTGAACATGAATCAAACAACCGCCACCCATCAGGTTTTTCTTGACCTGAAGGGATTGACCTGTCCTGGCCCTCTGCTCGGAGCCAAACGGATGGTGGACCTGCTAGAACCCGGCCAAATCCTGTTACTGGTTTCCGATTGCCCCGGAACCCACGATGATCTACTCTCCTGGGCACGCCAAACGGGCAACCAGTTGCTGCGCTCGGAAAAGCAACCTGATGGGGCCAATGGCTATTTCATCCAGAAGGGGGCGGCACAAGAGCCGCACGCCCATGTCACCCTGGACATTCGTGGTGTGAGCTGCCCGGGCCCCATTGTGGAAGCCAAGAAACTCCTCAATGGCATGAAACCGGGCGAGGTCTTGAAACTCATCAGCAATTGCCCCGGCATTCGCTCCGATCTGGGTGGTTGGGTTCAGGCCACTCACATGACGCTAGTCAACACCACTGAAATCGCTGCAGGTGAGTTTGCGTTCTTCATCCGCAAGGGGTGATTCATGCGTTTGAGAAGCCAATGGTTTCAGAATGCACAGCCCAGAACCCCCGAGGAACGGGCTGGCGCCGTGGCTGTCATGGCCTGGAAAATCGCCCAAAACGCCCTTAAAAACACACGCCGGGCCAATTTCCAACTGGAGGTTGGCGCGCCCTATTTGGCCTTTCTACAAGAGTTTCTGTTTTTCCTGATTCAAGTGGCCGATCGACTGGTCTATGCACAAGCCCATTGGAACGTACGGGTTACGTTCACCAGCACCCTGGCCCACCGCCTGGCCGATTTGATGGCAGACAACCAAAGTACTTTGCTGGGCGCAGACCCTGTACGCATCAAGGCAGAATTCATTCGCTTGCTCAATGAACGAAGCGAGCATTACGCCGAATTCGAATTCGACCTGCAAAAGGGTCACTTTGGCTTCATTCGTTATCTGGGATCCACCCTGCAGCCCGTCATGCGCGGCTCGGATCAAGCCTGGATCATGGACTACATCATGCAACGTGAAGCGCCTGAAGCCATCGATCATCTGCAAAAAGCCGTCACGCGTCTGTTTGATGAGACGCCACGTCAACGTCGCGTGCGAGGCCCGGTCATCGGCCCCGAATGATCGTCAAAAGCCCCGGCGTCAAGGCGCGCGCCTGCCCTGTGATGTGGATTGAAGCGTTTTACTGGAATTTTCCCAATGGACAACCAGCCCCCAGATCCTGATTCCCCCTTCCATTTACTCAATGACAAGACTTGGCGACGCTGGCGCGAGCAAAAACTGGACCTGCAACCTCGCTCGCAAGAGGAGTTGCTGGTCCCCATACAGAACCCGCGGCAATTAACGCCCGCCGAACGGGCCGCAGTCCATGCACGGGTCGCGCGCTGTAACATGGCCGTTTATGTGAGCCCCCCATTGCAGGAAGACCCGAATGTACTCACAGAACTGGGGGCCCAGTTTGGTCTGGTCCATCTGGATGCCAACTGGTTGGCCGAGGAAGACGGTATCTCCAGCATCCGGGTACAAGATCAGGGTACCCGCAAAGCCTACATTCCGTATACCAACCAACCCATCAAATGGCACACAGACGGTTATTACAATCCGCCAGAACGCAAGATTTGCGCCATGATCCTGCATTGTGTGCAAAACGCCCGTCAGGGCGGACATAACCGCCTGATGGACCCTGAACTGGTCTATCTTCAATTACGCGAACAGAATCCGGACTACATTCGCGCCCTCATGGCTGCGGATGCCTTGCTCATTCCCGAGCGGGTTGATGCGCTGGATGGCATTCGCCCCGCGCAAAGTGGGCCTGTTTTTTCAGTGCTGGACAACGGCCAGTTACACATGCGCTACACGGCACGCACCCGCAGCATCGCCTGGAAACAGGATCCCCTCACCCGAAGTGCCGTCGCTGCTCTGGAGGCCCTTCTGGCCAACCCCGCCCCGCTGGGATTCCAGCTACTACTGGAACCCGGTATGGGCCTGTTATGCAACAACGTCCTGCATGATCGCAGCGCCTTCACCGATGATCCCTCCCACCCGCGGTTACTGTATCGTGCCCGTTACCTGGAGCGCATCCAGCCCGAAGCAAGTGCGCCACCAGCACCGCGGGCATAGAAAAAAGGCCACCCAGAAGGTGGCCTCAAGCCGGAATTTCTTCCGGATCTGAAGATGGTTGAGCATTAAAACCCGTAAGCAATGCCCAGGGAATCTTCATGCATGAAAAGGTTGGCGTTTCCCCCTCCAAACCCTGCGGGAATGGAACTGGATCCCATCACGGAGTTGGCAAAAGCATGCATGTACGACACCGTCAACTCGGCTTTGTTGGGCAAAATCCAGGTCGCCCCCAAGGTTGCATGGTCCTGCACGACCCCGGGTGCCAAAATATTGAAAAACGTCTGATTGGAAGGAATTTGCTGGTTGTTATGATTGTACCCAGCCCGCACTGTCAGGGTGGAATTGACCTTTTGGCTGACACCCAGTTTGAAGACGTTCATGTCCTGCCACCCGAACCCAGAGCCATTCCCGCCACCTAGCATCGTGCTCGGCCCGGTGGGAGGAAACACCAGCGGGTTGGAGACCGCACCGACCCCACTGTAGATGATGCGTTCCACGTCGAAGGCCACCGTGGTAGCATCCGTGGCCTTGAAAGCCAGCCCGACGCCGTAGTTTGCCGGAATATCAAAGCTGCCGCTGGCTGCAAATAATCCGCTATAGCCACTGAGATGGCCCATTTGGGTTTTACTTTGGTAGGTGGCACCGAGTGTGAATCGAGGCGTCAGCTGACCGTTCCAACCCACCCGCACACCATAGCCCGTGGAATTTTCGGTGCCATTGTTGGTGACGTTTCCAGGATTTCCGGAAATGCCTTGAAACGGCTGAATGCCCTGGGCCGCAAACTGTTGATAGGCCAAATTGAGCGATAGTCCCACCGAATTGGTGGCATTGAGCTTCATGGACACGGTGGGCGAGATAAATAACTGTTCGAGGTTTACTCCCGCGTTGCCGCTGGCCCCAAAGTGAGCAAAGGGATTGTTGCTGGGGTTATAGTCCGTATTCATCCCCCCGTTGCCAAACACAGAAACCCCCAGGGACAGGGTATCGCTCACCATCCGGTTATAGCCAAACTCCGGAATATAGAAGTTTTTTGTTTCGTTCCCATCATAGGAACCATTATCCGACCCACCTGGTCCCAGGTTGTTTCCGGTAACGCTGCTGCTGCGCATGGGGCGAAACCATTCCATGCCGAAATCGGTGCGATCTCCCACCAGGACCATCCCGGCCGGATTTGCGGCGGCTGCCAATGCGTCCTGAGGAAGAGCAATACCCACCCCTCCCATCCCAACAGATTTTTGGCCATAACCGATGGCAAAATATCCATTCGTGGCCTGCGCCAACGGGGATACCAATCCGCAGGCCGCAATCAATGCCCCCAGTCTCATTTTTCGATTCATGCCCTCTCCTCTCCTGATTGGTTTATACATTATGTGTGGCGTTAGTCTTGGCCGTATACCGGGCCAGTCGGTTGGCATCCAAGATCGAGACAGCGCTTTACCTTACATAGAGCCCAACGAATAAGGAATAAGCAGATATTTCAATCAGGAGTTCACCTCGCAACGTGCAGGAAATTGAACCCTGCGCGTCAAACAAACAGGCAGATATCGGTATCGCCAGCAAACTCCATGAAAGTTGCCGCTCCTCCAAACTCGATTTGCTCGATGAAATCAGACTTGTCGAATTCGAACAGATCCACGGTCATTTGGCAGGCAATGAATTTCACATCCGCTTCCAGACAAAGCGCACGCAACTCTTCCAGGGAGGCAACGCCTTTCTTCTTCAGTTTGTCCTTCATCATCAGGGTGGCCATGGTTTCCATGCCGGGTAACATTTGCACCATCACCGGCATGGGGATGGGCATGGGCATGGCCGGATTGGCTAAGGGGCTGATTTTGACGTCGGAAAGATCCTTGCGCAGCAGTTGCAACCCGTAAAATGTAAAAAACACCTGCACGTCATACCCGAGAGCGGCAGCAGTAGAAGCCAGGATAAACGGCGGGTAAGCCATATCCAGCGTCCCCTTGGTGGCGATGATGGCCATTTTTTTCATGCGGAACTCTCCCTCGAAATTAACACGTCAACAATATCCGGGATAACCATCGAAACGACCAATGATGTCGTCTCACGAGAAGCTACACAGATCATGCCACCGGGCCACTGCCCAGCCGTGCGTTGAAATCTGTTCGCAACCCCGTTAAAACGGGATCATTTCTTTTGGAGGAAAAAGGTGTATTCGCCCCCCGCCTCCTGGGTAGAGAGCAATGTATTTCCCGTTTGATTGGAAAACGCCTGCATATCCTTGACCGACCCGCAATCGGTGGAGACCACCCGCAGCACCTGACCAGAGGTCATGTCCGCCAGTGATTTTTTCGTCTTCAAGATGGGCAAGGGGCAATTCAATCCTCGGGCATCGAGCTCTTTGTCAACCTGCATAAAGTTTAACTCCTTGTTTTATATGTATTTTTATAATATCGATGGGAACGAAGTCACGCCAACGGGCTCGTTCACCATTACGAATAATTATGAGCTTTCAGTCTATAGCACCCAAGAGTTATGAGAAATAACCCATTGGAGTTAGCCCGATGCTTTGGCGATTACGATTGCACCCAGGGAAGGCCCTCGTGACGCCACCCGTTGACGGCATTTCGATGATGCCGTGAGTCCAGATCGCCCTCAAAGCCGTGCAGAACGTTATAAACCTGTTCCAATCCTGCTGCCTTCAGGGCGTTTCCGGCGTCCACAGAACGGCTTCCGGAACGACAGATCAACACCACTGGCCGATGCGCACTGGCCAGTTTGCGCACCTGCGCCACAAAATTAGGATTCAATTCCCAATCCGGGCCATCGATCCAGGGAATCCATACAGCTCCCTCCGGATGGCCCACAAACATGTACTCCATTTCGCTGCGGACATCCACAAATACGGCTTCCGGGTGCTCATCCAGAAAAACCTTGGCTTCCTTGGGGGAAAAATGCTGCATCTCGATACTCCATACGCCGATTGAATGTGTGTGCCAGACGGACCCCACCCCTCACTACCAACCTTCGACGTGGGGATATTAGCCTGGGGCCATTTGGGTGTGTAGAGCAAATGTATGCCTGACAAGACGTTTCCGCAAGCACAAAACCCGGTTGCGGGATGGCTGCGAGGAGACTACTCCGCATGGGCAATGACTTGTGTTATTCTCGGCGAGACCGGAACGGAAAGATTTTCGTACTCCGTTGCGCTGGAATCTGCCCTTGGCAGATTCTCCAAGAACTCACAAGCCTGGGAGAGAATCCTGAACAACCCCCATGCCATGACCGTCGTGATCGATCCGCCCCAGCGCACGCTTGGGACCGAAGCGCCTTCCTTGGCGCCCGAGCAATCCCTCGCCAATTTGCTCAACGGATTTCTGGACACCATCGTCCGGATGACCGGGGCACGTGCGGGTGCCATTCGCTTTTTATCAGACAGCGCCCACAAGAACGAACTGGCCCTGGGAGCCAGTTATGCCCTCCCGCAAGAAATCATGCGCTGTGAGTCCTGCGTCCCTCTAACCTGTGGCGTGTGCGGACAAGCGGCCGTAACCGGGAAAATATCCGCCACTTCTAGCAGCTACTGCGCCCAGCGCAGTGGTGAAGACTTTTTTGCCGAAGATTGCCTGGGCGTAGTTGCCATCCCTTTGGACTTTGGCAACCATTGCCTGGGCGTGTTCACACTGTTTTTCGAAACCGAACGAGCGCTTGACGAAAGAACCCAACAACTCTTGACCGCCTATGCCGACTTGATCGGGCAATCGTTAAACCATGCGCGACTGACTCAGGAAAATCAGCGCATCAACCTGATGGCGGAACGCCAGGCCATTGCCAATGAAATTCACGATAGCCTGTCACAAACCCTCTTTTATGCCCGACTTCGCATGAGCGTTCTGAACGAAGCCCTGCATTCCGGCCAGTTGGAACAGGCCAATGACTGCGTCAGTGATCTGGGGGAGGCCCTGAACCAAGCCCAGAAATCGGTGCGTGATCTGATCACCCATTTCCGCAGCCCCATGGACCCATTGGGATTACACCACGCCTTGCAGATGCTCATCGAAGGCCTCAAGGTACGCTCCTCCATCACGTTCGACTTTCAGCATCCACGCCAGCAAGCCGAATTAACCCTGGAACAGGAATTGCAGGTCTTTCATATTTTACGGGAAGCACTTCATAATATCGCCACCCATTCCCAAGCCACCTGGGCGCACCTGGTCATTTCTCACGAACCCGGTAGCGTCCAGTTTCTGGTCACCGATAATGGGATCGGCATGGATCAACCTTTTTCGCCCATTGGACACTATGGGCTCACCATCATGCATGAACGGGCCCGACGCATCGGAGCCGTACTGGATATTCATACGGCTGCCGACGTGGGTACCCAAATTACCCTGACTTTGCCCATCTCCCGGTCCTCCATCCATGAATAACCTCCCTCCCCCTATCCGTGTCGCTTTGGTAGATGACCACGGCCTTTGCCGGCGCGGTCTGACCGAATTGCTCACCAACCGTTACGGCATTGAAGTGGTGGGAGCCACAGATAGCCCGGTAGAACTGGATGCCCTTCTGGTGGATCACCATCCCGACTTGGTCGTCATGGATTTGCGCATGGACCCGCTCAGCGGACTGCAGTTGCTGGATAAAATCCGCAAGGACGGGCATGACACACCCGTGGTCATCCTTACCATGAGCGATACCGAATCCGATCTGGCTTCAGCCCTGCGGGCTGGCGTGCGCGGATATCTGCTCAAAGACATGGCCCCGGATGATGTGGTGGACGGCATTCGGCGCGTTGCCGCCGGAGAAATGGTCGTGGCCCCCTCCATGACCATGAAGATGATTGGAATATTGCAAAAAGGGAACACCCGGGAAGATTATCAAAACTCCTTGCGCCAACTCACGGAACGAGAGCGGGAGATATTGGAATTGCTGGCCAACGGCAGTAGCAACAAAGCCATCGCACGCACCTTGGGCATCAGCAATGACACCGTCAAGCAACATGTACGCCACATTCTCAACAAGCTCAATCTCAGTTCCCGGGTAGAGGCTGCGGTATTGTTTGCGGTGGAACGCAACACCCAGAACCGAGGCAACTAAAGCCATCGGGATGGCCCCATCCGGGCCCTGACGGGATTACATCCCGGATGAAGACCCCGGGCCTGCATGCTTGCTGTAAAAAAATCCCCGATTGCTCCTGCGAGAGCGCAATCGGGGATTACCGGGGAACAACACGGTCGGGCCATCCTGGAGAAACTCTTCCGGATGGCACCCTTGATCAGGTTTAATTCAGCATCAAACGGTTCAACCAGTAACCACCGACGCTCAGAAAAAGAAATATCAAGCCTGCCAACAACAGGGGTTTGAAACCGGCCTGCTTGATGGCCCCCACGGAGGTTCGCAGCCCCAGGGCAAACATGGCCATGGTGAGTAAAAACAGGTCCAGTTGCAGCACGGTAGTCAATGCCCACTTGGGAAGCAAACTCAACGTGTTGAAGCCACTGACAACCACAAACCACACGGCAAACCAGGGAATCGTGACCTTGGGTTTTTGCTGGTCTCCACTGGTCCCGTGCCCGGCGCCCAATTCATGCTGGCTTGAGTGGTGTACTGGGTGCTTGGCACTTAGACGACTCATGGCCACGGACAGCAAAATCAGAAAGGGGGAGAGCATCATCACCCGCAACATTTTTTCAATCACGGCATTACTTGCCGCCTGATCACTCACCGCTTTGGCGGCTGCCACCACTTGAGCCACTTCATGCACTGTGGACCCGACATAAAGCCCATAGGTCGATTCGTTAAACCCCAGGTAAGGATAAAGCACCGGATAGAGGAACATGGAAAGCGTTCCAAAGACCACGACCGTTGCCACGGCCACGGATACCTTGTGCGCATGGCTACGCACCACGGGTTCAGTAGCCAACACCGCAGCGGCGCCGCAAATGGAACTCCCTGCACCGATCAGGATAACCGTGTCCCGGTCCATCTTGAGCCATTGGATGCCGATGAGAAGCGTGAAGCCAAAGGTCAGGGCAATCACCAGCACATCCATGAGCGCACCACTCCAACCCACCCCAGCGATTTGCAGGAATGTAATGCGAAAACCATATAGGATGACACCTAGACGCAATAAGGTGCTGCGGGAAAAATCCACCCCTGGTGCGCAGACATGCGCCATTTTTGGAAAAACCGTATTGCCTAGCACCATACCCATGACGATGGCTATGGTCAGTGAACTTAAACCGGTGCGTTGCACGGAAGGAAGACTAGCCACCCACATGATCAGCGCACTGCCAATTCCCGCCAGCCACAGCCCCGGCAGCCGTCCCTTGAAGAGGGGTTGCGCAACCAACCCCGGATGCACGTGGACATTGCTGTGATTGTGGGTCATATTATGCTTCCTTGTTTTATGGATATAACCATTTGCCATAATAGACCCGTTTTATGGTATAACTCCAATTGATTATTTTCATGTTTTGATTACTATCGGATATGAATATCAACTTTCAATATCTCCGTGCATTTGTGGAAGTTGCTCGCTGCCAAAGCTTCACCCAGGCCGCAGTGGCCTTGCACCTGACTCAACCAGCCATATCCAAGGCAGTGCGCGAATTGGAACTGGATCTGGAAATCCGCTTGCTGGAACGCACCTCACGACAAGTACGCCTGACCGAGGCAGGGCTGGCACTGTATGACCAAGCACGTTCCATTTTTGCGCTGGAACAGGTCATGCTGGAAGACATCAAGGCACGTCGCGGGTTACGTCGCGGACGTCTGGTCGTAGGCGCCAGCACGACGATTGCCGCGTACTGGTTACCCGCTTATCTGGCGCAATTTACGCAACGGCTTCCGGATATCGAGGTGAGTTTGGTGAGCGGCAATTCATTGACCATTCAGCACCAAGTGCTGGATTATCAGGTGGATATCGGATTGGTGGAAGGCCCTGTGACCGATGCGCGTTTACAGGGCCAAATGTGGCGCAAAGAGCGGTTGACGCTGATTGCATCCCCCACCCTGGAAGTCGATCCGACGGCTCTGGAGAATCACTGCTGGATCGTTCGTGAAAGCGGGTCGGGCACCGGCGAGGTCGTCAACCAATTTTTTTCGGAACACCGCTTCCAGCCCAAACGCCGCATCGAGGTGGGTAGCAACATGGCGGCCATTCAAATGGTTTTGGCCGGCGGAGGTCTGTGTCTCATTCCCAGAATCATGGTGCACTCCACCATCGATCAAGGCCAGTTACGGGAGATTCCCTTGGCCTCCGGAGCCCTGGAGCGCCCCTTGAACTGGGTGAGCCTGAAAGGGCGGCCAGTCAGCTTGCCCCGTCAGGCCTTTGAGCAGCTCTGTCGTTCCTCTTCGACTATATCGTCAGGATAGTAGAGCCTGTCGTACGACGTGCTTCCAGATCACGATGGGCTTGCTGAGCATCCCGCAGCGGGTAACGCTGATGAATTTCCACGCGCACATGACCCTTCAGGACTCGATCAAACAGTTCGGTGGCAGCGGACACCAGATCATGGCGCTCCGCAGTATAAGTAGCCAAGGTGGGCCGGGTAACGAACAGGGAGCCCTTGGTGGAGAGAAGCCCCAAATCAAAGGGTGGCACCGGCCCCGAGGACTGACCAAAAAGCACCAGCATCCCCAAAGGGGCCAAACAATCCAGTGAGCCCATGAAGGTATCTTTGCCTACGGAATCATAGACGACCTGTACCTTGCGGCCTTGGGTTAGCGTCAACACACGCTGGACGAAGTCTTCCTGGGTATACAAAATGGGATGATCGCAGCCATGAGCCTTGGCCAGGGCTGCCTTTTCGGGCGTGCTCACCGTTCCAATGACCGTAGCCCCCAGGTACTTGGCCCATTGACACAACATCAAACCCACACCGCCGGCCGCCGCATGGACTAGAATGGTGTCCCCACTCTTGAGGGGATAGGTTCGACGCACCAGATACTGTACCGTCAACCCTTGCAACATCATGGCCGCAGCCTGGCCATCAGAAATTCCTTCAGGAATTTTCACCACGCGGTTGGCAGGCATCAGTCGAACTTCGGCGTAGGCTCCCAAGGGGCCCGAGGCATAAGCAACCCGATCGCCCACAGCAAATTCGGTCACATCCGGGCCTACCGATTCAACGACTGCCGCTGCTTCCATGCCCGGAATAGCCGGTAACGCCATGGGATAAAGCCCTGTGCGATGATATACATCGATATAGTTCAATCCCACCGCCCGTTGTTGCAACCGCAACTGCCCGGGGCCCGGGGCCCCCACCTCCACTGACTCCCAGGTCAATACCTCAGGGCCGCCTGTGTGGTGCATTCGAATGGCATGACTCATTGCTGATGATCCTCCGATTAGTTTCATACACGCCTAACATGATCATTTTGTTGCTCCTGTATCCCGTCTCATGGGCCTCTGTCCGGCCAGAGGTCCAGGTTACAAGGAAACCGGCAATTGTCGAGTCAATGTCACGGCGACATTCGACAAGGCCGCCCCGGCACCAATCAACTCCACACCCGCCTTTTCGGCCTGACGCAGCAGCGCGGCGTAGGCCGGGTCAATCTCCTCGGCTGGTGCCACAGTCGTGACATCCTCACGCTGAACACAGAAGACCAGAACGCAGCGATATCCGGCGGCCACTTGCGCCATCAACTCGCGCAAGTGCTTTTGGGCACGCAGGCTCACCGCATCCGGAAACAGTGCAATCCCTCCCTGCGCGGCCGCAGTCACGTTTTTTACTTCCAGAAAACAAGGCTGCAAGTCTGCACCCGTCAAGTACCAGTCCACACGGCTACCTTCGCTCCCATAGGCCACTTCAGCGCGCCGTTGGGAGTAACCCCGCAAGGTGGGGAACAGGCCCAGATCCAGTGCCTCGCCCACCAAGGCATTGGCCAGGTGTGTGTTGATCCCTACTCGGCCCCCCCGAACCTGCACCTGCTCCCAGGTATACCGATACCGTCGTCCAGCCTGACCAGCATCGCGAATCCACACAGGAGACCCGGGTTCCTGGCAACCTAGCAAGGATCCTGTATTGGGCACATGAACGGTGCATTCAGTCTGATCTGGCAGGCGCACATCTGCCAAAAAACGCTTATACCGCCGCAGCAACACGGCCTCGATCAGCGGCGAGGCATAATTCATTGATTATGAATCAGGTTTTTAAAGCTTGGCACACCCGACCTCAGGGAACCGTCACGGCAGATCGAACAACAGAATTTCAGCGCGTTTGGGAGAGCCCAGTGCAATCCGCTCCTGCTGGCTAATCCGCACACCATCACCTGCACGCAGCAAATGCCCATCCAGAACCAAATCGCCCGTGGCTACCTGCAGATAACCCCGACGTCCGGGCACAAACCGGTGCTCCAAGATATCATCTTCCTTTAAAACCGCAGCGTATACGCACACATCCTGATGGATTCTAAGACTGCCATCGCGTCCATCGGGAGATACAATCAAACGAAAAGACGAAGGGCTGTCTTCTAAAGGAAACGGCTTTTGTTCATACTCCGGGGTCAATCCCCGGCGTTCGGGTTCGATCCAGATCTGTAGCAGATGGACAGGCTCGGTATCCGAGGCATTGAATTCGCTGTGGGTGAGGCCCGTACCGGCGGTCATGCGTTGCACCTCGCCCGTACGCAGAGCCTGGCGATGCCCCATGCTGTCCTGATGCTCCAGAGTGCCTTCCAGCATGTAGGTGATGATTTCCATATCCCGATGGGGATGAGTGCCAAAGCCTTGTGCAGGGGCAATCCGATCGTCATTGATGACCCGCAAGGCACCAAATCCCATCTGGGCTGGATCAAAATAATCCGCAAAGGAGAAAGTGTGCCAACTCTCCAACCAGCCGTGGTTTGCATATCCCCGGTCGCGAGCACGGCGTATGGCAAGCATAATCGTTTCCTGAAAATGGAGTGTACGCTAGTGATTATGGGGTTTCTCCTTCCATAATCAAGACGTGGATTGTAAAAAACCAATAAAACCAAAGCCCCCCGTTGGAACTTCCAACGGGTATGTGCGAGTTAGCCGCTTACTCGGCCAATTCTGGCAACGGGGCACCCCCAATGGGCCAATCATCGATGACCGAGTTATTCCAGAGCAAAAGGCCCGGCTTTTTTTCGGGGTAATCCTGATGAGACAAAAAGTGACGCAGCAAATTGAGGCGCGCTTTCTTTTTGTCATTGGAATGCACCACCGTCCAGGGAGCCGCCTGATGGTGGGTTCTGAGCAGCATGGCGTCACGCGCCATGCTGTAGGCTTTCCACTTACGCAGTGCCACCTTGTCGATGGGGCTGAGTTTCCATTGCTTGAGGGGATTACGTTGACGCTCTCGTAAGCGCCTGACCTGTTCCTCGCGGGTAATGTCCAAATAATACTTGAACAAACGGATGCCGGAGCGCACCAGCATGGATTCGAAGGTGGTGACCGTATTCATGAAATCTTCATATTGCTCGGGTGTGCAAAAACCCATGACCTGCTCTACCCCGGCCCGGTTATACCAACTGCGATTGAAAAGGACGAATTCGCCGCGACTGGGAAGATGATGCACATAACGCTGAAAATACCATTGCCCCGCTTCGGTATCGGAAGGTTTTCCCAAAGCCACGACGCGCGTGTCGCGCGGGCTGAGATGCTCCACCAGGCGTTTGATGGTACCGTCCTTGCCTGCGCCGTCCCGCCCCTCCACCAACACCAGAATCCTTTCGCCCTGGCTGATACAATGACGCTGGAACTTGACCAGTTCGATTTGCAATAAACGCAACTGGGCTTCGTAATCTTGTGCAGTCTTGATCACTGCCGTTTTGTCAGAACCCCTGGAACGCGCAGGAGACTTGCTTGCCGCACTGGGTTTATTTTTTGTTTTCATGGCGTAGTCAGGGTTAGAGAAGGAATTTTTTCGAAAATCGATGGTCTTGCAGATGCACACGCAAAGCCGTAAAGGCCACTTTGCGCTTGCACTAACATCACGCCAATAATGCACCGATGCCGGGTGTATTGCAAACTCGATAGGGGTTTACCATGTCCGCAGAAGTACTGAAAAACCAAATTCGCCAACAGGCTCAAGGCGCCACCCGCTTGCACGTGGCCTACATCGGGATCACGGGAAAACTGTTTGCAACCCTGCAACGCCTGCAGCAAGCCACCCCTAGCGCCCTGGCCGAAGCCTCTCACAATGACCCGGGCTACGTCAGGGTTTGGTGTGATGCGGCCTTTGCCTTCGAATATCTCGAAGTGGACGGCGAAACCTTCAGACTATCCGAAGTGGGCTTGCTGATGTGTCCAGACCATCCGGAAACTCTCATGCCCATGGTCATTCAAGCCATGGTCTCGGCGCACATGGCAGATCGTGCTGCAGAGTTACTTCCCAGTGGGGAGCGCCCTGGCGAAGCGGTTCTTGGAGAACGGGCCACGCTGCTACCCTGGTTTGGCCCCATGCTGGAACACGGCTTTGGAACCCTGTTCGAACAGACCATATGCCCCGCTTTATCCGTATTCACCGAGGTGGATACCCAAGGAGGACTGGCACTCGATCTGGGATGTGGCAATGGTTGGTATTTGCGCGCCTTGGCGCGCCGTTGCAAACACCTGCGGGGTATCGGCCTGGATGGCTTTGAAGAAAATATCCGGCAGGCTCGCACCAAGGCTTTAGCAGAGGGACTGGAGAATCGATTGCAGTTCCAGCAAGGCGATATTCATGATTTTGACCAGCAGGAAGCCGTGGATCTGATTGCCATGAACCGTGCCCTGCACCACGTGTGGGAACGGGATCAAAAGGGAATCTTTCAGTGGCTCCATGACCATCTCAAGCCAGGAGGACATGCGGTCATTTGGGAACCAGCCTGGCCAGAACAGCGTGAAACCTTAAGACTTCCCGCACGCCGGGGGCTCGCCTTCCAAAACCTGAGCGAGTACATCCAGGGGAATCATCTGCTCCGACCGCAAGAAATCGTCGAGGCCTTTCATGCTCAGGGTATGACAACCCAAGTTCATGAATTCATGGAAGGAAATGAGGTTCTGGTGGTCGCACGACGGCCCCATGGCCCCACCCCATGAACACCCAGGAACTGCTGCTATTCCTGTGCATGCTGTTGCTGCTGGGCGGTAACCTGTTTTATTTTTTGCGCGCGTCAAAATGGCGCTATCAACTGGAACAACAGGAATTGTTGCGCAGCCTACTGGAAACCAGGCTCCTGACCCAGGAGCAAAGACTGGAAGACAAGGAAGGCCAGCTCAGAGAACTATCCGCCCAACTCGCCCAGACCAATGGCCAATTGCTCCTGGAAAAAAGCCAGAACGAACAGCGGCTAACGGCGCTTCAAGAAGCCCGCGAATCCATGACGTATCAGTTCAAAGCGCTGGCCAGCGATTTGTTGGAAGAAAAATCCCGGCGCTTCACCGAGCTTAACCAATCCAGCCTGGGGCAGTTGCTGGAACCTCTCAAGTCCCGTCTGCATGAATTTCAGGGCAAGGTGGAAAGTCTTTACATGCAGGAGGGCAAAGACCGCTCTGCTCTGGCTCAACAAGTCCTTCAGTTGATGGAACTGAACCAACACCTGACCCAGGAAGCGCGAGATCTTACCTCAGCCCTCAAAGGCTCCAGCAAAGTGCAGGGAAATTGGGGGGAATTGATCCTGGAACGCGTTCTGGAAGGCTCGGGACTGCGTCGTGATCATGAATATCACGTGCAGGTGAGTCAGATGCGCTCCGATGGTTCACGCGCTCAACCCGATGTGGTCCTGCATCTGCCGCAAGAGCGGCATCTGGTCATCGACGCCAAAATGTCTTTGGTGGCCTATGAACAATCTGTCCATGCAACCGATCCCGAACAACAGGAACTGGCCCTGCGCCGTCATCTGGAGTCAGTTCGCGGGCATATCAAGGAACTCTCCGAACGTCGTTATCAGGAGTTGTACGGCTTGAAATCCCTGGACTTCGTGATTCTGTTCATTCCGCTGGAACCAGCCTTCGTATTGGCAATGTCCCACGATCAAAGCCTCTTCATGCAGGCCTGGGAGAAAAATGTCCTGCTGGTCAGTCCTTCCACCCTGTTGTTTGTATTGCGAACCGTGGCTCACCTGTGGCGCCAGGAATCGCAAAACCGAAATGCCCAGGAAATTGCCAGCCGGGGCGCAGATCTTTACGATAAGTTGGTGGGCTTCGTCACTTGCCTGGATGAATTGGGGCAACGCCTCACTCAAGCCCAACGCAGTTTTGATGGTGCACGCCAACGTCTTTCAAGCGGACGAGGCAACCTGATTCGCCAAGCCGAAATGCTCAAACAACTGGGCATTCACCCTTCCAAAGCCATTCCTGCAGATTGGGTTGACCAGGCACAATCCGACAACCCGGACTGAGCTGACATACACCCCTGATTTTTGGTAGAATCAAAACTCTGCCCAAAACGGTGAGGTTCTGTGGTGGGTATCCGATCTCAATCCCTGATCTGGGTGAGCGCCCAGTTTCTTTTGATAGCCCTCATCGTGCTTCAAGCGTGGCCGTGGACGTTGCGTGCCCTGCCACTGGCCATTCTTTCAATGGGGTCACTACTGGCTCTTTGGGTTTTACTTCACAATCACCCCGGCAACTTCAATATCCGTCCGGAACCAAAGGCAGGCGCTCGATTGGTCACCTCAGGGCCCTATCGCCACATCCGGCATCCCATGTACGTTGCCCTGCTCATGGTCATGGCAGGCGTCGCTCTGGGCGCCAAGAGACTTGATCCTGCCTTCCTGTGGCTGGCCTTATTGGGGGTCCTTAACTTCAAGGCCGCCCTGGAAGAGCGCCTCCTGCTCCAACAATGGTCGGGCTATGGAGAATACAGCCGCCATACCCACCGTTTCATCCCTTGGCTATGGTAACTTTTTCTTGCCTACAGGCATCACCCCTGCGGTGCGCCGGGCTCTTTCAACGGCCCCGGACATGATCAGTTCTTCTGCCGTCAATACGTTGGGAGTCTTGTACAATCCCTACACACAAACCCTCACGGCCGTATTGGTAAGCCCCTTGCAGCAAGGGTTTTCCAGTAGCCTTGGTGCGAACACCAGCAGCGTACAAAGCCAGATTTCCAGTTACGGGCAACTCCAAAGTTCCCTCTCGGCACTCCAATCTGCCGCAGAAAGCCTGGCCACTAACGCGCCCTTTTCCTATGGCAATGCCAGCGCCACACCCATGGGTATCTTGACGGGAAGTGCTCCGGCCAGTTCCACAGGCCTATACACCGTCACCGTGGCCCAATTAGCGCAAGGACAAACGCTGCTTTCAGGAACCCAGTCCAGTGCGGGGCTTGCCATTGGTTCCGGTTCCAGCAGCACCGTCAGCTTTCAGTTTGGGAACGGCTCTGTCCAAAGCGTCACCATTGGCAGCCCCAATAACACGTTAACGGGGATCGCCAATACCATCAACGCCGCCAACTTTGGGGTTTCCGCCTCGGTCGCTTCAAACGGAAGCACGTATCAACTGGTTTTGACCGGGCCCACGGGGGCCGCCAACACCTTCAATGTGAGCGTCAGCGGCGATACCACCCTGGCCAGCTTTTTAAACTATCAAAGCGGCGGAACGGGCAACGGACTCACCCTTCAAGCCCCCGCCCAGAATGCTCTGGGGAACATCAACCAGGTCGTCTTCAATGCGCCGGGAAATACCCTGAGCAACATGAACAACGGCATTACCCTCAACCTCAACGCCGTCGGCACCGCCACCCTCAATGTAACCCCCAACCCGGCCCAAGCGAGTGTGGATGTGCAAGCCTTGGTCAACAGCTATAACAGCATGGTGGCGCTGATTCGCACGGACTTGCAAGGCAATCTGGCCACGGACAGCACCCTGCCGGCTCTTCAAGGACAAATGAATGCCATCGTCAACAACAATAATGCAACCAATGTGCAACCATATACCAGCCTGTCGCAAATTGGCATCGAAACCAATGGCGATGGAACCTTAAACTTCAATCAGGCGGCATTTCTGAGCGCCTACGCTGCCAACCCGGTGAGTGTCACTCAGCTCTTTTCCAACCCCACCAAGGGCGTTGCAACCCAATTGAGCAGTCTGGCACAGAGCTATTTGCAACCCAACGGAATCCTGCAGGCCAGCACTCAACAGCTTCAGTTTCAAGCCCTGCTCAATCAGGAAACGCAGGCAGCCAATGGGATTTCTGCAGCCTTTGGCAATCTGGCCCTGTCAGGTTCTTCTGCCAACCTGACGGCACAATACTCTCTGGTCTCTCAGCTCTGATGAGTCCTTGGCCTACGGGCCGAGCACCGCTGGGAGCGCCTTGGGCGCTCACTCAAACGTCGAAGGGATGACGCACCACGATGGTTTCATCCCGGTCAGGACCAGTGGATACCACATCCACGGGAACCCCGCAAAGTTGAGCCATACGCTCCAGATATCGTCGGGCATTGGCAGGAAGCCGGTGCATTTCATTGATCCCGGCAGTGCTTTCTGACCAACCGGGCAATTCTTCGTACACCGGCTTACATTCGGCAATAGCGTCCGCGCCCAGGGGCAAAATATCCGTCAACTGGCCATCGATATGGTAACCCACGCCGATTTTCACCGACTCCAGGCCATCCATGACATCCAGTTTGGTCACACAAAGACCCGATACGCCATTGATTTGAATGGAGCGCTTGAGGGCAGCAGCATCAAACCAGCCCGTACGCCGCGCCCGCCCGGTCACTGCACCGAATTCGTGACCACGGCTGGATAGCTGCTGACCCACGGCATCGAACAACTCCGTAGGGAACGGCCCAGAACCCACACGGGTCGTGTAGGCCTTGGTAATCCCCAGAACGTAATGCAAGTGTTGTGGCCCCACACCACAACCTGGAGCAGCTGCACCAGCAATGCAGTTACTGGAAGTCACGTAGGGGTAGGTTCCATGATCGATGTCCAGCAAAGTCCCCTGCGCCCCTTCAAACAACAGGTTTTTTCCGGCCTGATTGGCTGCGTATAACTGACGTGAAACATCGGAAACCATGGGGCGCAACCATTCGGCCAACCCCATGGCCTCGTCTCGAACTTTTCCAAAATCCACGGCCTGGGTTTTAAAATAGTGCGTCAGAATGAAGTTATGATAGTCCAGCACTTCGTGCAATTTGTCTTCAAACCGTTGCGGATAAAACAGATCCTGAACCCGCAAGGCACGCCGGGCCACCTTGTCTTCGTAGGCCGGGCCGATCCCGCGCCCTGTGGTTCCAATTTTGGATTCGCCCCGCAGGTTTTCGCGCGCCAGATCGATGGCTACATGGTAAGGGAGAATCAGGGGACAGGCATCACTGATGTGCAGGCGGGATGCCACGTCGACGCCGGAGGATTCCAGCATACGAACTTCTTTCTGCAGGGCAACAGGAGACAGCACCACACCGTTACCAATGTAGCAAGTGACGTGAGTGCGTAAGATGCCCGCCGGAATCAAACTCAGTACGGTTTTTTGTCCGCCAATGACCAGCGTATGGCCTGCATTATGCCCCCCCTGGAACCGAACGACGCCTTGCACGCGGTCAGTCAACCAGTCCACCAGTTTACCCTTGCCTTCATCCCCCCACTGGGTTCCCACAACAACGACATTTCGCGCCATGAACAGTTACGCTCCAAAAACAAAACACCAGCAATAAATTAAGAAAGGCGATCAAGCCAGTGAGGGCAGCAGTCCTCGCAAGTCCAGACTAAAGCCCGTTGCCGCCCGGGCTCGGCCAAACGCCCGACCCATGTGATCATAACGCCCACCGCGAGCCACTGCATCCGCATAACCAGGAACGTACACCGCAAACACCAGACCACTATGATAATGATAGCCCTGAAGTGCTGCCAAATCGAAGGTCAAATCCACACAGTGCTGAAAATGCTGCGCGACCGCCTGCAACTGTTCCAGGGCCTGCGTCATGGCCGGGCTTTGCGGCAAAACTGCTGGTGCCCGATCCAGCATGGCAGCCGGTCCATTCAGTTCGGGTAAGGCCAACAAGGCCTGACGCCAGGGTTGTTGCAGGGTATCTGCCAGTTGTTGCAGCGTGGGAACATCTTTTTGCAGCATGGCTTCAAACCATTGGGTTTCCTGCTTTTCTCCCAACCCGGCTTGTTGCATCAGGGTGCGAAAAAAAGCCACATGGCCCACATCCAGCGTCATGTTGTGCAACCCAATGCGCTGCAAAGCCTCCAGCATCAGATGCAAGATATCCAGATCTGCCGAAAGATCAGAGACGCCATAGATTTCCGCGCCCATTTGATAGGGTTCACGCGATTGCCCATGACCCGCAGGACGGGTATGCAACACGCTGCCCGCATAACACAAGCGATTCACGCCCACGTGGCTCAAATCATGAGCATCCATGCGCGCCACCTGCAGGGTCATGTCGGCACGGATTCCCAACTGTCGACCATTGAGTTGATCCACCAGACGAAACGTCAATAAATCCATGTCGCGCCCGGTGCCCGTTTGGAGCGACTCCATATATTCCATCAAGGGCGGGAAGACCAGATCGAAATGTCGCTCGCGAAACAAATCCAGGATGGCACGGCGCGCGGTTTCCAGACGCCAGGCATCGGGAGGTAAGAGATCTTCCACATATTCGGGCAATAGCCAGCGATTTGTCATGAAAACACCTGAAACAGGATAAACCCCACCAGAATGGCGCCAAGGCCAAGAAAACGGATCTGCCCATCGCTCAGTTGACCGATACGGGTAACCGTTTCACGCCAGCGTGCCGGAGCCAGGAAAGGCATGATTCCTTCCAGCACCAAAACCAGGGCAAAGGTCGTCAAGACTGTTTGCATGCGACACGTGTTCCTTCAGCCTCCAGCATCGGCAGCCATGACCCTAACGTTTGACCGACCCGGCGGGAGCATTTTTGAAATAGCGGAAGAACTCTGAATCGGGATCCAGAACCAGCACATCCCCTTTCCCTTTCAGTCCTTGTTCATAGGACTCCAGACTGCGATAAAAAGCATAGAACTCAGGATTACGTCCATAGGCTTCGGCATAGATGGCCGAAGCTTTGGCATCTCCGGCACCCTTGAGCCGCTGGGCATCGCGATAGGCTTCGGCCAAAATCACTTCCCGTTGCCGATCGGCATCGGCACGAATGGTTTCGGCTTCTCCTGAACCCGTGGAACGCAATTCATTAGCCACGCGCTTACGCTCGGCCTCCATGCGGCGATATACGGATTCGGTCACCTCTGGCGTCAACTCCACCCGACGGATTCGCACATCCAGAACCTGCACGCCGATTTGTCGTGCATCTCGATCCGCCTGGGCGCGCATGGACTCCATGATACTTTCCCGCTCACCCGAAACCGCTTCGTGTACCGTGCGTTTGGCAAATTCAGCCCGCAAGTTATCATTCACGGTTTGGGTCAGGCGTACTTGTGCCCGACGCTCGTCACCGCCCACACTCACGTAAAACTGTTTGACGTCCACGATGCGCCACTTGACGAAGTAGTCCACGAGCAAGGGCTTTTTTTCCGAGGTAATGAAGCGCTCGGGATCGTTGTTATCCAGCGTTTGAATCCGGGTATCGAATACGCGCACGTTCTGGATTAATGGCGCCTTGAAATACAGGCCGGGATGGGTGCGCACGGCAATCACTTCCCCCAGCTGGAATACCAGCGCATTTTGGGTTTGCATCACGGTATACATACTCAGCGCGGCTGTCACCACCACCACGGCCAACCCGATCAATAAGCCTCCCAGATGACGTGTCATTGCCGTGACTCCCGATCTCTGGAACGAAAGGCATCGCGCGAGCGACTATCCGGAACCCCATCGGCGGTAGCCGGAGGCACCGGCACTGGCGCGCTGGAGGGCGCAGGCACCGTACCCACAGGCGCCGTGGTTACGGGTGCTGAAGCCACCTCGGACGTGGGTTCCGGAGGAGAACCCGCGCTGGCCCGAATCAGTTTATCCAGAGGCAGGTACAGCAAGGTGGAACCGGCTTTTTGATTGGCCACGACCTTGGTGGTGTTATTCAACACCAACTGCATCATGTCCTGATACAGTCGTTGCCGAGTGACTTCTGGAGCCTTGGCATACTCGTTCAGGACCTGCTTGAAGCGGCTGGCATCCCCTTCGGCGCGCACCACTACCCGTTGCTGATACGCCTGTGCTTCTTCCATCAACCGCGATGCAGTACCACGGGCCTTGGGAATGATGTCATTGGCGTAAGCCTGGCCCTCGTTATTTTGACGCTCCCGATCCTGCCCAGCCTTCACCGCATCGTCAAAGGCAGCCTGGACCTGTTCCGGCGGCTGAGCATTTTGCATGTTGACCTTGCTGATGGAAATGCCAGTTTGGTAGCGATCCAGAATTTGCTGCATCAGATGCTGAGCTTCGTCCGCAATCTGGGAACGCCCTTCATACAAGACGAAATCCATCTTGTTGCGGCCCACGACTTCACGAATCGCCGTTTCTGCCACCTGCATGACCGCATCATCCGGATCCCGGTTGTTGAACAGAAACGCCTGTGGATCCTTGATGGTGTACTGAATGGCGTACTGGTTGTCAATGATGTTTTCGTCATCGGTCAGCATGAGCGATTCGTGCAACACTTTGGATTTGAGATTGGTACGGTAGCCCAACTCCACCGTGCGGACTTGGGACACATTGAGCGGACTTCCCGGAGATTGCGCCTCGATGGGAAAGGGCCAATGCCAATGGGGTCCGGGACCAGTGGTTTCCTGAAATTTTCCGAAGCGCAAAATGACCCCGATACGCCCGGCATCAACGATATAGAAACCAGAGAGCAGCCAAACCAGAAGGAGCCCCCCCAGACCCAGCAAAATCACTTGCCGGGTTCCTGGTATGGACCACACAGGGCGCGGACGATTATTGGGTGTTCGGGGAGGCTGAGTGCCCGGAGGGGCTCCGTTTCCCTTGATTTTTTGGATCAGTCGGCGCCAGATCTCGTCCAGATCGGGCGGCCCTTCATTGTTTTTTTTTCCCCATTGGGGATCATTCTGTGCCATCGGAATCATTTGCTCGCGTGTCAGCATGGGTATCGTTTGAATGTGGAGATTGGCACAGTTCGACCAGGGCTTGACGAATAAATTCCAATCCTGCCCCAGTCATCGCACTGATCCAAACGCGTGAAATTGTACCATAGGCATTACGTTCCAAACCGGCCTGCCCGTCCGGCCAACAGTCCATCTTGTTGAATACCACCAACTGAGGAACCTGGTCTGCGCCAATTTCTGCCAACACGGCATCCACTGCTTCCAACTGAATTTCCCGTTCGGGGTCTGCGCCATCCACCACATGCAACAACAAATCAGCGTCGCGGGTTTCTTCCAAGGTGGCTCGAAAAGCATCCACCAGCGTGTGGGGTAAATGGCGAATGAAACCCACGGTATCAGACAGCACGACTTGGGCTTCTGGCCCTAAAAACAAGCGTCGGGAAGTGGTGTCAAGGGTGGCAAACAGCTGATCGGCCGTGTAAGCGTTGGAATGTGTCAGTCGATTGAACAAGGTGGACTTGCCCGCATTGGTATATCCCACCAAACTGACCCGCAATACGCCGGCCCGGGTGCGCGCCAGACGCTGGGTTTGATGACTGCGCCGCACCTTTTCCAGGCGCGCTTTCAGCGCCTTGACGCGTTTCCCCAACAAACGGCGGTCGGTCTCCAGTTGGGTTTCACCCGGGCCACGCAACCCGATTCCTCCCTTTTGCCGCTCCAGATGAGACCACCCTCGGACCAAACGCGTGGACAGGCGCTCCAGTTGTGCCAACTCCACCTGTAACTGACCCTCATGACTGCGAGCGCGCTGAGCAAAAATATCCAGAATCAGGCTGGTTCGGTCAATCACCCGACAAGACAGGGCGCGCTCCAGATTGCGCTCCTGTGCGGGAGATAATTCGTGGTTGATGATCACCAACCCCGCCTGGGTCTGGTGAATGCGGGATTGCAATTCCTGTAGTTTTCCACGACCCAAAAAAGTGGAAGGGTCCGGCTTGGAACGCTTGCTCTGCAAGCAGTCCACCACCTGCAACCCGGCACTTTTGGCTAACAAGGATAATTCCTGCAGGGTATCGGCCTGGCCCCGATTCGCTTCAAATTCCAGATGCACCAGAAGCGCATGATCCAACCGACCGAGTATCTGGTCTGTCCCCTCCAGACGCCCAGCCTCGAGCCGCGGTTCAGTGCGAGAACGACGACCTCGGCCCAACAGGGGGCCAGCATCTGTCATCGCCGCAAACGCATCAGGATTCCGACGGACTATCCAGGTTCATGGAAACGGAGCGAGCGGGAACCACAGTGGAAATGGCGTGCTTGTACACCATTTGGGTGGTGGTATTCTTGAGCAGGACCACATACTGATCGAAGGATTCCACCTGACCCTGTAACTTGATTCCGTTGACCAGATAAATCGAGACAGGGATATGTTCTTTGCGTAACGCGTTTAGGAACGGGTCTTGTAACATTTGCCCTTTTGTACTCATGTGTTGCGCCCCCGAGTGGTTTTAGTTGTCAGTTGATTTTGGCAGGGGGTTGATTCTACATGATTTAAAACATACCGGCTATTTCTTTCCAAATAATTTGCGGCCACGTCGACGCTGGCGGCGCAAGCTGTTCTCCTCTGATTCCGTCAACGGCTTGGGCTTGCGATCCGCAAAGGGATTATGCCCCTGGCGAAATTCTACCCGTAACGGGGTGCCCCGTAACTCAAAGGCTTTGCGGAAGGTATTTTCCAGGTAGCGACGGTAGGTTTCGGAAATATGTGCCACGGCAGAACCGTGGATCACCACGATGGGGGGGTTATGCCCGCCCTGGTGGGCATAGCGTAGTT
This sequence comes from Ferrovaceae bacterium, assembly GCA_027449685.1. GTDB lineage: Bacteria > Pseudomonadota > Gammaproteobacteria > Burkholderiales > Ferrovaceae > JAJZHV01. The sequence goes on from DAIDLC010000003.1 coordinate 40,727, forward strand.
TGGGACGAAACGGGCCGGCCTTGGGAGGTTGATGCTGGGTCACTGCCTCGTGCAATACGCGCGTTAGACGGGGGGTTGGTAAGCGCGCCATGGCGGCATCGTAGGCCGCATTGACAGCTGGTAGAACGCCCTTGACTCCCGAGCCACGCAACGCCGAAATGAAAAGGATGTTAGCGAAATCCAGAAAGCCCAATTTACGTGCAAGCTCGTTTTTGACCAGGTCTCGTCGCGAAGATTCCAGGCCGTCCCATTTGTTGACCGCCAGCACCAAAGCGCGGCCAGCGTCGAGAATGAAACCGGCAATATGCGCATCCTGATCCGATACCTCCTGCTGCGCATCGAGCGTCAATACCACCACATTGGCCTGCTCAATGGCTTGCATGGTCTTGATGACGGAAAATTTCTCCACCGACTCGAATACTTTGCCCTGGCGACGCAACCCGGCCGTGTCCACCAGGACATAGGACTGTCCGTGATGCTCGAACGCCACCTCGATACTGTCCCGGGTCGTTCCTGGCTGATCAAAAGCGATCATGCGCTCTTCGCCCAACAGCTGATTGACGAGGGTGGATTTACCCACATTGGGACGTCCCACGATGGCCACACGAGGGACCTTGGTTTCGACGGATGGCTCCGGTTGTTCGCCAACAAACCCGTTGAGGGCCAGTTCCAGTAGCGCAGAGATCCCTTCACCATGCGCCGAAGAGATGGGTATCGGCTCTCCCAGACCCAGTTCGTAAAACTCGGCCGTCACCACATCGGTACGCATGCCCTCTACCTTGTTGACAGCCAGCACCACCTGCTTGCCGCGTTGACGCAGCGTAGTGGCGATAGTGCGGTCACCGGGGGTCAAGCCAGTGCGCCCGTCGGTCAAAAAAATCACCCGATCGGCCTCGTCGATCGCCTGTAAGGTCTGGCGCGCCATCTCCCATAAAATCCCTTCACGCGCAACGGGTTCGAATCCTCCCGTGTCCACCACCAGAAAATTGAAGGCCTCAAAACGGGCGCGGCCATAATGGCGATCCCGGGTCAGGCCGGGCAAATCCGCCACCAGCGCATCTCTGGAACGCGTGAGGCGATTGAATAATGTGGATTTGCCAACGTTGGGGCGACCCACGATGGCAAGGGTAGGCAGCATGGAAGGTTACTCGGTCAAGGATAGAAAAACACAACAGGCTTCATCGGAACCAGGAGGGGAGCCAATGAGAGGAGGTCCCATGAGGCGCCAGCACGTAGAGCTTGCCATCCCGATTGGTGAGCAGGATCAAATTGTCATCCAGTACTTGTGGCTGTTGAATGATGGCCACGTCCTCCGTTTTGAGGCGTCCCATTTCAGTGCCATCGGCACGCGACAAAAAGTGCACCACGCCCTGGGCATCGCCCACCACCACATAATCGTTAAACGCCTGGGGTGCCGAAGGATAACGACCTTCCAGCGTCTCCTGCTTCCAGACCACGGTTCCGCTGGTTCGATTCAAGGCCACCACATCCCCTTTTTCAGTGGTGGCAAACAACTTGTTTCCTTCTGCGCTCAAGGCCCCCGTCACGGAAAGATCCGTCGACCAGATGGTTTCGCCCTTGGCCACATCCAGACAGGCCACCTTCCCTTGATAAGAGGCCGTACACACGTCCCGGAATCCAAACAAGGGGGTACCCACGACATCGTTGATGCGCTCCAGCTCTGTAGCCCCTCTGGGAATCGAGATGGTGGCCTCCCAGCCAACATTGCCATCTGCAAGGTTCAGCGCCATTAGTTTGCCGCCGGGCAAACCCACCAGCACGGCACCACGTTCCATGGCAATCTGGCTGATGCCGCGCAGTACCAGTGCAGGCATGGGGCGCTGTACCGACCAGCGGTGTTTTCCATCGGCACCGGCAAGTCCCGAAATGCGTCCATCGGCGGTTCGCGTCACCACCACGCCCTCAGCGGCCTGAGGAGCCACCATCAGTTCGCTGCTCAATTGGGAACGCCACAATAAATCCCCCTTGAGCGTGTACGCTAACACCTCGCCCTTCTTGTTCCCCAAAAGCAGCATCTGATCGCCACTGCCGATTCCCGCGGAAAAAGGCTCGAGCGTTTTGACGCGCCAGAGTTCCTTGCCAGTGGCTGGCTCGAAAGCGCGCAGTTCGCCCGCCTCATTCGCTACATACAGGACACCTTGAACCATTACCGGGCGAAGAATGGCTTGTTCCACCGAGCCAACCCCTTGCTTCCACACGACCTCTGCTTCCATGGTCGGTTTGAGGGGGGCCAGGGGTGTGACGGGCAGCGTATCCGCACAACTGGCCAGCAATAAGGCGCCCACGATCCAGAAAACCCATGCGGTCGATCGAATTCGTGGAGATAACGACGTCATTTGGAACCTCCCAGAGCGTCCAGTTTGCCCTGGACGATTTGATGCACCACATCCACGGGTTGCGTTTTTTCCAGAGCCTGACGCCAGGCCAGACGCGCCTCGTCAGGTTTGTTCTGGGCCAGGAGGATATCTCCGCGCAAATCTGCACTCATGGCCAGATACTCCGGCGCATGATTATCCTGCAACAGACGCAGCGCTTCATCATATTTTTTTTCGTCAGCCAGCACACCCGCTTCACGCAAACGTGCCAGATCCACCAGTGCAGGTTCCTTGCCATGCAGGACAACCCATTGCAACGTTTGACGGGCATTGGCCCCATCGCTCTTTTCATGGGCCAGTGCGGCTACCAGAAAAGCGGCTCGTGTCGTTAGCGGGCTTTGCGGTTGCGCGGCCTCGAGGGCTTGAACGGCTTGCAAAGATTTGGTGAGGTCCCGCTGGAGTATGGCGCCCTGAACTGTCTCAAACAGCACTCCGGCATTCTGGGCCTGATGATTCTGCCATGCACGCCAACCCTGGATGGCGCCAACCACGAGCATCAGCAGCAACCCTCCCGACCAGACCCAGCGTCCATACTGAGCCCACCAGGCTTTGAGCGCGTCGATTTGTTCCTGCTCTTCAAGATCGTACATGAGTGTCTTCCGGATTTCCAAAGAACTGAGGACTGTGTTGCCCTTGCCGGATGAGCGCAAGGGCCTGTTGCATGGTCACGGTACTTTGCGGGCCTTGGCCGCGAAGTGGCTTGAGGGTTACCCGCTGCAAACCGAGTTCCTCTTCACCCACGATCAACGCCCAAGCCGCACGACAAGCATCGGCCCGTTTGAATTGTTGTTTGAATGCCCCGCCGCCACAGTGGAACACTACATTCAACCCACTCTGACGTAAAACATCCGCATACACGAAGGCCTCGGTGGCAGCCTGTTCCCCCTGATGAATCACGTAGACATCAGGGCCAGTGAGGTCGGCCGTTTGCTTCTGGCCAACCTCCATCAAGGCCAGCAAACGTTCCATTCCCATGGCAAAACCGCAGGCCGGGGTTGGTTTACCTCCCAACTGCGCAATCAAGGTATCGTAGCGCCCACCCCCACAGATCGTGCTTTGTGCACCCAATAACGCGGTCGTCCACTCGAATACGGTGGCGTTGTAATAATCCAGACCACGCACCAAGCGGGGATTGATGTGAAAGCTCAAACCTGCCACCTTCAGCAGCCTCTGCAAGGCATCGAAATGCTTCAGGGAGTCCTCGTCCAAATCATCCAGCAAACGGGGTGCATCTTCCACAAGCGCTGCCATCTGCGGATTTTTACTATCCAAAATGCGCAGGGGATTGGTATGCAAGCGGCGGCGTGAGTCGTCGTCCAGTTGCTCCTGGTACTTTTGGAAATAGGCTACCAGCCGCTGGCGATGGCGTTGACGCGCAGCCTGGTCCCCAATCGTGTTGAGCTCCAAGCGGACATCCGTCAAGCCCAGGCGCTCCCATAAGCGGGCTGTCATCAAAATCATTTCGGCATCCACATCCGGGCCAGAAAATCCCAACGCCTCGGCACCGCATTGATGAAATTGGCGATAGCGTCCTTTTTGGGGGCGCTCGTGACGGAACATGGGGCCCATGTACCACAGTCGCTGAGGGCCGTTGTAGAGCAGATGATGTTGAATGGCCAGACGCACACAGGCGGCAGTTGCTTCAGGACGGAGTGTCAGGCTTTCCCCATTGAGACTATCCACAAAGGTGTACATTTCCTTTTCCACGATGTCCGTCACTTCACCGATGGAACGAATGAACAGGTCTGTGGATTCCAGAATAGGGGTACGAATCTCCTGATAGCCGTACTGTTGCATCCCCTGTTTCAAGAGATTTTCCAGTCGTGCCCAACTAGCCGATTGGTCTGGCAGCACATCATTCATGCCGCGCACTGCTTGGAATTTTTGCCTATTCATGGTCTTTGGAGCACCTCAGTCCTGTCTGGCACCGTATCGGTTCTGCACATAGGATTGCACCAATGCCTGAAATTCCTGAGCAATGTTTTCCCCTTTGAGCGTGACCGTCTTTTCGCCATCCACGTACACCGGGGCCACCGGATATTCTCCAGAACCCGGCAAACTGATGCCGATGTCAGCCAGACGGCTTTCACCAGGGCCATTGACCACGCAACCCATCACGGCCACATGGAGATGTTCCACCCCCGGAAACTGGCCCCGCCAAACAGGCATTTGGGCGCGCAACCAGTTCTGGATGCTACCCGCCAGTTCTTGAAAATAGGTGCTGGTGGTGCGGCCACAACCCGGGCATGCCGTCACCATGGGGTTGAAGGCACGCAATCCCATGGACTGGAGTAATTCCTGTGCCACGCTTACTTCCCGGGTGCGGTCTCCTCCTGGTTCCGGAGTGAGAGAAACGCGGATGGTATCCCCAATTCCCTCCTGCAGCAAAATCCCCATGGCCGCACTGGAAGCCACGATTCCTTTGCTCCCCATGCCGGCCTCGGTTAATCCAAGATGCAGTGGATAATGACAGCGACGAGCCAAATCCCGATACACCAGAATCAGATCCTGAACCCCACTCACCTTGCAGGAGAGCACGATCTGCTGGGGAGATAATCCCAGCTGTTCAGCCAAAGCCGCACTTTCCAATGCCGAAGCCACCAAGGCCGCCCGAGTTACTGTAGCCACTGGAGCCGGCACGGGAAGACGGGCGTTTTCATCCATGCAGCGCGCCAGCATGAGGGGATCAAGACTACCCCAGTTGACACCGATACGAACGGGTTTAGCGTACAAACAAGCCAGTTCGATGAGACGTGCATACTGCTCATCGCGCTTGGCACCTCGCCCCACGTTGCCGGGATTGATCCGGTATTTATCCAGAGCCTGAGCACAATCCGGAAAATCGCTGAGGAGTTTGTGCCCGTTGTAGTGAAAATCCCCCACCAAAGGGACATTCACGCCCTGACGCACCAGAGACTCACGAATGCGAGGCACCGCCGCTGCCGCCTCGGCCGTGTTGACGGTCAGACGCACGAGCTCTGAACCAGCACGCGCCAATTGGATGATTTGCTCCACTGTGGCAGCAACCTGGGCCGTATCGGTGTTGGTCATGGATTGCACCACGATGGGCGCAGTCCCCCCAATCAGTACGGAACCAACCCGAACCTGAAGGCTGGAACGACGTACAGGACCTTGAGAATTGTGTGGCCCATTCATGGCGTTGGGGCACCAGTAGACGGGGCATGATCCAGCGGCAGTGGTGCATTGGCCCCACTTTGTCTGGCATCGGGATCGTCCCCAGGTTTGCCGCCAGAAGGAAATGAACCCGGGGCAGACCGAGCGTCGCCCGGAGGGATCGCAGAGGCGGCGGGGTCAGGATGGGACAGGAAATTGCCTGTTCCCGAACCATGTCTGGGTCGGGTTGATGCGGGCGGTTTTGGGCTTGAGGAAAGAGCGTCCGGGGCATGAACAGCCGAAATATGCTCATTGCCGCCTGGAGGGCTGCTTTTGACACTGCCGTCAGCAGTATCAGACTTCACTGGGGGCTGTTCCTTATTGACGGTGGCTGGCGCGGGAATGGCGGTGGCTGGCGTCACTGGAGGCAGTTCGTTGTTGGCGGTGGCTGGCGTCACTGGAGGCTGGTCCTTGTTGGCGGTGGCTGGCGTCACTGGAGGCTGGTCCTTGTTGGCGGTGGCCGGCGCGGAAATGGCGGTATCTGGTGCAGGAACGACGGTGGTTGGCACCGGCAAATCACCAACCGGCTGTGGTACTTCGGCGCCACGCCAGAACAAGGCCACCAAAGCAGCCAGAAACAATACCAGGAGCGCCGCAAGCACCCAGTGCCGCGTGGGAGAAAGATTCGGAGTAAAGGAAGCCACGCCCTGGGGAACCACCGAAACCGTGCTGGCATTGATAGCCAGCCGTTGGGCATCGGGCCGCTCCAATTCCAGTTGCCGAATCAGCACCGGGACATCCGCTTCGAGTAACCGCGCGTAGGCACGGGTCATGGCGCGGACCACAGCCATATCCGGCAAGGCATCAAATTCACCAGACTCGAGCAAGTGTATCTGGCGCACAGAAAAACGCAGACGTTGGGAGACCTCCTCCAGAGTCAGACCACGGGCCTGACGCAGACTAATGAGCAGAGCCCCCAGGGAGGGCTGGGACTGTGGCGATGTCAAGGTTTCGGTCATGGGGCACCTGCCATACGAAGATGACGCCGACTCCGATCCACCACTTGCCCTGCCAACTGACCGCAAGCCGCATCGATATCATCCCCACGCGTTTTACGCAGCGTAGTGACCAGACCCGCCTGCTGCAAGCGCTGGCGAAAGGCCTGAATGGTTTGTGAAGAAGAGCGCCGATAGCCAGAATCCGGAAACGGATTGAAGGGGATCAAATTGATTTTACAAGGCACAGTGCGAACCAATTCGATCAATTCCTGGGCATGGACGGCCTGATCATTGACCCCGTCCAGTAACACATACTCGAAGGTGATGAAGTCACGAGGCGCGTATTCCAGGTAACGCAGGCAAGCAGCCATCAAAGCCTGCAAGGGGTATTTCTGGTTGAGCGGAACCAATGCATTACGCAAGGAATCGTTGGGAGCATGCAGAGAGACCGCCAGAGCCACGGGTGCCCGCTCGCGAAGACGCTCCAGCGCAGGCAACACGCCCGAGGTGGAAAGCGTGACCCGACGGCGGGACAATCCGTAACCGAAATCATCCAGCAAAATATCCAACGCCTGAACCACCGCATCGTAATTCAGCAAGGGTTCGCCCATCCCCATGAGGACTACGTTACTGATGATTCGCTCACCCTGAGGGTCATGCCCCAGCGCTTGATTGGCCCACCACACCTGAGCAATGATTTCTGCCGTGGTGAGATTGCGATTGAAACCCTGACGTCCGGTGGCACAAAACGAACAGGCCAGCGCGCAGCCAATCTGAGTAGAAACACACAGTGTGCCCCGGTCTTCTTCGGGGATGAACACGGTTTCGATGGCATTTCCCGGGGCCAAGGCCAACAACCATTTGCGCGTGCCATCCGCAGAACACTGTTCGGACAACAAACGCGGGACTTCTACCTCGGCCTGAGCCTCCAGCAACGACCGAAAGGGTTTGGCCAGATCCGTCATGCGCGAAAAATCAGATTCTCCCCGTTGATGCATCCATTGCATCAATTGCCGGGCACGAAAGGGCTTCTGCCCTTGCTCTTCCAGCCATTGCGTCAAGGCTGGACGATTGAGACCCAACAGATTGGTGCGCATAAGTGCTCCGGTCAAATCGATCCGCAACCCGTTTCAGCGGGGAAACAGGTTCAAGGCCGGGAAAAAGTAGGCAATTTCCACGGCAGCAGTTTCGGCGGCATCCGAGCCATGCACGGCATTGGCGTCGATACTATCCGCAAAGTCGGCCCGAATCGTTCCGGGTGCCGCTTTTTTGGGATCAGTCGCCCCCATCAGATCGCGATGCTTGAGAATCGCTCCTTCACCCTGCAACACCTGAATCATCACCGGGCCCGATGTCATGAAGCGCACCAGGTCATTGAAAAACGGGCGCTCGCGATGCACTGCATAAAATCCCTCGGCCTGCGTCTGCGACAGATGCATCATGCGCGCAGCGATGATTTTGAGCCCGGCCTTTTCAAAGCGGGAGTAGATCTCACCAATGACATTTTTAGCCACGGCATCCGGTTTGATGATGGAAAGTGTACGCTCGATCGACATGGAAGGTGCTCCGCTAAGATGATGTTTGTTAAACGAAACATTCTAGCACGAGAGTCAGGAGCTTGGACAGAAAGAACCGCAGGCATTTTCCAAAGCCGAAAGCGTCGGATCCCCTCATGAAGTCTCCCACTGCCAAGACCCCAAAGGTCTTTTGGAACTCACTTGGCATGGAACATGCGCGGGCAAGCGCTCAACGTTCTGACAAACAGGGGTGCGCATGCGGTTGCCAGATCAATTCCACCGCAGGTTGATCCGGCTGGGCACGATAACTTGCCGCCACCGCCAAGCCAGGCACGGCAACCAGCTGTGCCCCGCTATACAGCAAGGGTACACTGTTGCGCCACCACACCGGTAAGGCGGCCTCCTGAAACAGATTGCGCAAGGAACGCGTCGGTCCTCTGGCGTATACACGCAGGACTTCCCCCCCTGAGCGACGACGCAAACTCCAGGGCCCCGCATCCAGAACATCCCTGCGCAAGCGCGTCAATTCCTGGCCCTGCGGCAAGGCGGCATACTCGCCTTGCCGCAGGGCCAGGGCTAAAGGATGAAGCTGCAGCGCAGCATTTGCGGGCCTCATGGGCCGACACTTTTGTTCCCTGCTGGGGGTTGCCTTGTGCAACGACACAGCAGCGGAAGGACAAGCCCGCAGGTGGAGTGTTCCCGCACCGGCAATTGGCACCGAGGCAGCCCCAGGCCAGTGGTCGAAACCTTGGGTCGGCCACGTGGTACTGACGAGGGGATGCAGCATCCACTGATCCTGATGCCGCACCAGTTCCCAAGTCCCCCAGCGGAGCATGGGCAAGCGTCCTGCCCGTGCCTGTGCCTGACGAAACCAGGCTTCCAGTTGCGCCGCATGACAGGTAGGCGCGCCCATGCCACGGAACCATGTGCGCAGGAGATTGATGGCTCGGGGGCGGCTCAGGGCCAGAACACGTTCGATGATCAGACCCCAAGGTCCGGCACAGGCGGACAAATCTTCCAATGCCAGTTCTTCCAGCAAATCAGCGGCCTGGGCCAGGTGATCGGCGGAACGGGACAAGGTGCTGGCCCAGGCCGGAAAACGTTGTTCCAAAAGCGGGGCTACCGTATGGCGCAGGAAATTGCGCACGTGCTGACACTGCGCGTTGGAGGGATCATCCACCCAGGCAAGATTCCATTGGAGCGCAAGCTGCTTCAATGCGGTCCGTGGGGTATGCAATAAAGGACGCAGCAAGGGGGGGCCAGAGTACCCTGCTCCTGCGTGCGTGCGCAGCGTTGCCATGGCGCTCAAACCGGCTACTCCTGCCCCACGCAACAACTGGATGAGCAGGGTTTCAGCCTGATCCTGTTGATGGTGTGCCAGCACGACAAAGTCACAGGATTGGCGGGCAAGGGCCTGATAGCGCGCCATGCGCGCCAGGTTTTCCAGGCTTTCTCCTGCCTGGGGTTGGGGAAAGACGTCCTCGACCACGAATCGAACGCCGAGCGCGGCGCATTGAGCGGCGCAAAATCGTTGCCAACGCAGGGCTTCCGGATGCAGATGATGATTCACGTGAAGGGCACTGAGACGAAAGGCCAGCGGTCGGGAAAGGTGATGCAGCAAGTGCAACAGGACCGTGGAATCCAGCCCCCCGCTATATCCCAGACAAAGATGCGCGTCGCGGGTCAGCAGGGATTGCAAGACCTGCTGGAGCGCCTCAAGCAGCGCACCAGATACTTCAGCCCTTTCGGGATTCCTTGAATTTTCCATACCCCATCAAACGTTCGTACCGACGATCCAACAGCTCATCCATGGTTGCGATGGAATCCACCTGCTTTAACGCATCCTGTAGCGCACGCTTAAGATTTTGAGCCATCATGGCAGAGTCGCGGTGCGCTCCACCCAAAGGTTCTGGCACGATTTTATCCACCAACCCCAAGGATTTCAGCCGTGTCGAGGTGATTCCCAGGGCTTCTGCAGCCTCGCTGGTTTTTTCTGGAGTTTTCCAGAGGATTGCCGCACAGCCCTCGGGTGAAATGACGGAATAGATCGAATACTGCAACATCAGCATCTGATCTCCCACCCCGATGGCCAAAGCGCCGCCCGAACCACCTTCCCCAATCACGGTACAGATGATGGGCGTTTTGAGCGCGGCCATTTCATACAGGTTGCGCCCAATGGCCTCGGACTGACCGCGTTCCTCGGCGCCAATGCCGGGGTAAGCCCCCGGTGTGTCGATGAAGGTGAGTATGGGAAGGGAAAATTTTTCGGCTAGTCGCATCAGGCGTAACGCCTTGCGGTAACCCTCGGGACGCGCCTGACCAAAATTGCGATAAATGCGATCCTTGGTGTCGCGTCCTTTTTGGTGCCCGATGATCATGACTGGACGATCACCAAAACGAGCGATTCCACCCACGATGGCAGGATCGTCCGAAAAAGCCCGGTCCCCATGCAGTTCATCGAAATCAGAAAAGAGCGCCTCGATGTAATCCAGCGTGTAAGGACGCTGACTGTGTCGTGCCACTTGGGCAATTTGCCAGGATTTCAAACCCGCATAGATCTCTTTGGTGAGGGACTGGCTTTTCTTTTGCAAGCGCTCGATCTCCTGCGAAATATCCACGGCAGAATCTTCCTGCACGAATCGCAGTTCTTCGATCTTGGCCTCGAGCTCCCCGATGGGTTGCTCAAATTCGAGAAAAACTGTTTTCATCGATCCTGTTCCTCAAGAGCCGACCGGTTTGAAGCATCGCGTTGTGGGCAGGGCACCACCAGAATATTCGAAGACATCACAGATAAGCAAAAACGGCCATGGCACAACCCACCAAGGCCCCAAGGCCAGCGGGAACAAGGAGCCAGCGCCGATTGGTGAGGGCTGTGACAGAGGCCAGGGCTATGGCAATCTGAATGAATGTCATGGCCAAGGCGAGTATGTGATGCGGGTGAAAGGCTTTTTCCGCCAACTCGCTTTCATGTCGCGACTTTTCTTCAAATTCCTCGGCCTTGAGCTTGATTTCCTTTTTTTCCTGCTCATAGCGTTCCAACTCGGCCTTGTAATGCTCGCGCCGCTCAGGTGGCGATAACTCCATGGCCAAGGTCATGAGATGTCCCTTGGCACTCTTGGCCTGGTAAAAACTCCATTGGTCACTGGCATGCGCCTTGAACAAAACGGCATCATTCTTGTGAATCAGGGCCTCGTTTTGCGTGTTACCGCCAAGATAACTGACTACCGCACCCAATGCGGCCAGAACGGCAGTAAAAATGGCCACCTGCTGGGCCAATGTGACCCCGTGGTGACCTGAACTCTCATGACCGGTGGCCGCATGCTCCAATTCATGTTCATGGGCACCGTGGACATGAAAATGCTCTTCCATACCTCAATTCTCCACAGCGAGTGAACGAAACCGACGCGCACGGACCGCCTCTCCCAGTCGTTGCAAGACGGGAAGCGTGTCTTCGATGGAAATGCAGGCGTCAGTAATACTTTTCCCATATTCCAGGGGTTGACCGGCGACAAGATCCTGACGCCCTCCCAGAAGATTGCTTTCGATCATGACCCCCATGATGCGTTGCTCGCCCTGTTGCAGCTGGGTTGCAATGTTGTCGGCAACCTGCAATTGTTTGAGAGGATCCTTTTGGCTATTGGCATGACTGGCATCTATCATGACACGGGCCGCCAGTGCCGCAGCGGAGAGTTCGCGTGCTGCCAGGTCCACATGGCTGGCATCGAAATTGGGGTGTTTACCGCCCCGCAGAATCACGTGGCAATCTTCGTTGCCATTGGTAGCCACAATCGCCGAATGGCCCGCTTTGGTGACCGATAGAAAGTGGTGCGGCTGTTGCGCCGCTCGAATGGCGTCCACTGCAATGCGCAAATTACCATCCGTCCCGTTTTTGAAACCTACGGGGCAGGAAAGCCCGGAAGCCAGTTCACGATGCACCTGACTTTCGGTGGTGCGCGCTCCAATGGCTCCCCAACTGATCAGATCAGCAAAGTATTGGGGGGTGATGAGATCCAGAAACTCGGTACCCGCCGGAACCCCAAGCGCATTGATATCCAGCAGCAAACCCCGGGCCAAACGCAGTCCTTCGTTGATCTGGAAACTTCCATCCAGGAATGGGTCGTTGATCAAACCTTTCCAGCCCACCGTGGTACGCGGTTTTTCAAAATAGACCCGCATCACGATCACCAATTCCGAGGCCCATTGTGCTTTCACCTGCTTGAGATGGCGTGCGTATTCCAACGCAGCTTTGGCGTCATGGATGGAACAGGGCCCTACGATAACCAGCAAGCGGTCATCCGCGCCATGCAGGATCTGATGAATGCCTTGGCGGGTGTCATGCACCACGGTTGAAGCGGGCGGGGTCAGGGGAAATTCGCGCAGCAAATGGATGGGTGGCAGGAGTTCCTTGATTTCGCGAATGCGCAAATCATCCGTGCGCTGAAGGGAGGATGGAGTCATGGTATCGACGCCCTGATTGGGGAGCAAAAATTCATCATAAAGCCCACCATTCTAACAAAAGCCGGGGTTTATTGCTTAACCGCTTCAGGCCGTACCCCCCACGGTCAGGCCATCGATACGCAAAGTGGGCTGGCCAACGCCCACGGGAACACTCTGCCCTTCCTTGCCACAGGTTCCAACACCGGAATCCAGTTTCATATCGTTACCGATCATGGAGACCCGGGTCAGCACATCCGGTCCGTTGCCCACCAGTGTGGCGCCTTTCACAGGGCAAACCAGTTTACCCTTTTCGATCAACCAGGCTTCCGCAGCAGAAAATACAAATTTACCACTCGTGATATCCACTTGCCCTCCCCCAAAATTGAGGGCATAGATGCCGTGCTCCACCGAAGCCAGGATTTCCTGAGGGTCCCGATTGCCCGCCAGCATATATGTATTGGTCATGCGCGGTAACGGAATATGGGCAAAAGACTCGCGGCGACCGTTTCCTGTCAGTTGCATGCCCATCAAGCGGGCGTTGAGACTATCCTGCAAATAGCCCTTGAGGATTCCATCCTCGATCAAAACGGTCCGCTGAGTAGGATTACCCTCATCATCCAGCGTCAGGGATCCGCGCCGGTCAGGAATGGTTCCATCATCCAGCACCGTCACACCGGCTGCCGCCACCCGCTCTCCCAAACGCCCGGCAAAGGCAGAAGAGCCCTTCCGGTTGAAATCCCCTTCCAGACCATGTCCAATGGCCTCGTGAAGCAAAATACCCGGCCACCCACTACCCAGAACCACCGTCATCGGACCAGCCGGAGCAGGTTTTGCCTCCAGATTGGTCAAGGCCTGGTGAACCGCCTGATGGGCATATTCCTGCAAAACCGCCTCGGTAAAGTAGTCATACCCAAAACGTCCGCCACCACCCGAGGAGCCCTGTTCCCGCACGCCATTCTGCTCGGCAATGACCTGGACGGAAACCCGCACCAGAGGCCGTATATCTGCGCTCAACCGGCCATCGCTGCGGGCCACGAGAACGATTTCATACTCGCCGGCCAGAGAAGCCATCACCTGGGTAATCCGCGAGTCCAGAGCGCGGGCATAATGCTCCAACTGTTCCAACAAACGAACCTTGCTGGAATCTTCCAGAGTGTTCAAAGGGTCCCGGGCCAGATACAGTGGTTTGGGCTGCGGTACCGACCCCAACAGGGACTGGCGCCCCTCTTGTCCACTGCGAGCAATGGCGCGCGTTGCCCATGCGGCCTGCTGCAAGGAAGACCACTGGATGTCATCGGAATAGGCAAAAGCCGTTTTTTCTCCGCTGATTGCACGCACTCCCACCCCTTGTTCGATGTGAAAAGAACCCGACTTGACCACGCCTTCCTCCAGATTCCACCCTTCTGCGCGGCAGTACTGAAAATATAAATCGGCGTAATCCACCTGATGGGTCATGATCTGGCCAAAGGTCCGTTCCAATGCGCCCTGGTCCAGCGCATAAGGCGTTAATAGTGTGGCTTCTGCCACTGAGAGAGACGAAGAGGTCATCGTCAAGTTCCTGAAAGAATGTGATGAGACGTCGAAATCGAATGCTCAGGCCAGTTTGCCCGCGCGGTTTTTTTTGGGATCCGGAAGTCCCAATGTGCGATGGCTCAGGGCCGGAAGACTGGCCCGTAATTCCGCCTGATGAATCGGATTGACACCCGCAATGACCATCCCGGAACCTCGAGGCAACTGATCCAGGATGACCCCCCACGGGTCGACGATCATGGATGCGCCATGGGTTTCGCGTCCATTCATATGGTACCCACCTTGAGCAGGAGCAACCACATAGGCCAGATTTTCGATTGCGCGGGCACGAATCAAGGTTTCCCAATGGGCACGCCCGGTGGTTTCGGTAAAGGCCGAGGGCACGAAGATCAGGTCCACTTCACCCATCGCGCGGTACAATTCCGGAAACCGCAGATCATAACAGATGGACAAACCAATGCGTCCAAACGGCGTATCCAGGGTAACGACTTCCGAACCCGGCACGATGGAACGAGACTCCTCATAGCGCTCGCTGCCCCGTTGAAAACTGAACAAATGAATTTTGTCGTACCGGGCCACACAATGACCCTCTCGATCGATGACCAAGGTGCTGTTCAATATTTTCTGGGGATCGTTGCTTTTGAGAGGAATGGAGCCTCCCACGATCCATAATCCGAAACGCCGCGCCATGCGGGACAAAAACTCCTGGATTGGTCCCTTGCCAAAAGATTCGGCCACCTTGACCTTGTCGCCCTCCTGCAATCCCATGATGGGAAAGTACTCCGGCAAACCCACAAGGGAAGCCCCCTGATCGGCCGCCATGCGTAGCAGGCGTTCGGCTTCCGCCAGATTGGAACTGACTTGCGGCCCAGAAGCCATCTGAATGGCCGCCACCCGGAAACTGCCGGGCAAGGGCCTGGCTTTCCCAAAACCGGAGTCCATTTTACGCGCTGATTTGGTCACTGGTGACGCCATGCCGATATCCTTCCAAAACCTTAAGGGGCCCCTTCATCCCCACGACGAGAGGGTTTGATTTGTGGATCATCCCAACTTCCCTCGATACGATACTCATGGGAAAGTGCACTATCCAACGGATTTTTCAGTAATTTCTGGACCAGATACGTGGCAGCACCCGCAACCGGTCCGCCCACCAGCGTGGTGGCCAAAGAGAGGCTGTCGCCCACTGCGGGATCCACACGCGCCAGTAAATCAGAAGTTTCTCGAGCCAAATCGATGGTCCCGGTCAAACCGACTCGTGCGGCCGGTCCGGTCATGTCGAAATGGTGCAAGGTCATCATACCGCGATCCATTTCTGCCTTGCTACTGAGCGTATCAAAGGCAAACCCATCAGAAAAGATATCATGAAAGTCAAGCGTGACTCTTCGCGGCAGACTTTGCAAACTCAGCAACCCGATCAAACGCCCCGCTCCACCCGGTTCGATTTTCGAGAATTGCCCGTCATGCAACTGCAAGTCCAGCATGCCACTGAGCCTGGCCCAGGTAAAGTCCTCCGGATTGCCACGCCAGTGCACTTGTCCTTGCATGGTGCCACGCCCCCTGGCCACCAGATGAGGATACCCCGAGTCAGCAAACAGTTTGCCCAGATCACTTGAGTCCAGTTTAAAATTCAACTGCGTTTCCAGTTGTGGTTGGGCCAACCAGCGCCCCTCTGCCACCAGGTGCCCCGAGTCCCGAGACAATTCCAGATGTTGAATATGCCAGAGCGCTCCTTCCCTGAATCCGGTCAGGATCAATTGGCCCCAATAGCGTCCATGGATGGAAAAATTATCCAGCACCACATCCAGCGAGGGCATCCGTGACTCTTCGTCAAGGTCAATAGCTGCCTGATCGGGCTGCTGCGAATGCTGCCCTTCACCGGGAATAAACAGCTTGCTCAAATGACCTTGCAATAACCCCACTCCCTCCGGGACCCAAGTGATATCGCCCGCCGCTTCCGGTCCTTCCACATGGGCCTGCCAACGCCCCTCCTGAGCCGTCGCAACCACGGCATGCCGGCCCCAGACATGCCCCCCCAGACGCACGTCCTCCAGCACCAGATTCAATCGGGTCAAGGGACCAAAATCAGCGTTCCCGGCATCTGCTGTCGCATTACCTTCCCCCAGTACCGTGCGCCATTGGTCCAAGTCGGCATGACGGAGCATGCCCGTCAGAGAAAAGCCCTCGGATTGGGTCCCGGAACTGCGCTCTCCCAAATAGATTTCACCGTGCCTGGCCTGGATTCCCCCCTTGGGAAGCAGCGTATACAGCACATGCCCCCCCATCCATTCGCCAAGTTTTGCCTCTACGGTCAGATCGCTCCCATGTAACCATGCCCTACCTTGCAATGCCAGGGCATCGCGGCGTGTTTTTTCGAAGGGGCGTGGATAATTGACGGCCAATCCCAGCAAGTCGGAGGTCAGGGTTACAGCCGCGTCGTGCCCCAGTTGTTCCAGATGCAGTCGATAGGCTGTCTGCCCCTGCAGACGTCGAGCCCAATTGGGCCCTATCAAACGCCCCAGGGACCCGGCAGCCACATGCCCCGTCAAATCGGCCCGCAATGTTCCCTGAGAGTCGACAACCTGCAACAGCACGGGTTCCTGTAGCACCTGCCCTTTACCCTGCAGTTTGGCCTCTGTCTGTCCAGCGTGCCAACGCACATGCCCATTCCAGTCCAGGGGCCCATCCATCAGCTTGGCCAACCCGTAAGGATAACGGCGCTGAATAGCCGCCGGCGAAGTTTTTCCCGCCAGCATCAGATCCAGCCCCCCATCCGCACCCCGGGTCAACTGCAGACTGACTGGCTCCCCTAAAAAATTGAGTGAAGAATCCAGCTGCAGATCCGTGTGCTGCCGGGAAAAGAGTAATGCGCCCTGCCAGTGGGCAGTTCCGGAAACCTCGTTGAGAACGGCATGATGGTAGACCTTGCGCAATTCGGCCGCGTTGGCGGTCCCTTGCAACAACAGATGAATGCCTTGATCGTCACTGGTAAACCATTGCAGATTGGCTGGTCCACCCAGTATCGTAGCGCTCAATGCCTGGGAGTTGACACGCTGATCGGTAAATACCAGATGCCCCTTCAGTTGGGTCATGGGGGGAATTCCAAGCGCCATTCCGTTCAGTTCAGCATTCAGAAATTCGTAATCACCGGTCACCTGGGTTGCCTGCGCATGGCTCAAAGGAATCTGCATCGCCAGAGCCAAACGTCCGTTGCCCGAACCCTTGAACTCGTCCAACCCATGACTCAAATAGCCCGCCACTGGGCTATGGGCAATAAAGTTCAGGCTTTCGTGCAACGGGGCATCCACCTCCCCCACAATTTCCAGGTGGGAGTCATCGGCTTGCAGATCCTCGATTCGGGCCTGCGCGGTTCTGATTTGAACACCGTAGGACTGAGCAGCCGTAGCATTCACCGTCAGCGCTGCCCCATTTACCAGCAGTTGGCATTGGACCCCGGTGAGTACAGGCCAGTCCGGATCATATCGCAATTGAGCATCCGCAATCTGGGCCCGCACCCGAAAAAAACCGCCTCGATCCTGGGGAAAGGGAAACCGTTGCAGATCCCCCTGCACCTCAAAGCGAACCTGTGCCCCCCTGCCGCCAATCACGGCCTGTTTGAGCCAATCACGGGTGGACTGCGGCACAGTCAGCGGAACGTAGCGCCAGATGGCCATGGGGGATGCGCGCTCCAACTCGCCAGTCAGGTGAGCCGCGCCTGGTCCCGCTGGCCCCAGGGTCAATTCTCCGCCCACCTGCCCGGCCAAGTCTTCATTGGAGAAGGTCAGTTGATTGAACTGGACACGGGTTTGAGCATGCCGATTCTTCCAGGTGATATCTGCTGCAAAGGTTCGTACCCATAGGGGTTCAGCAAAAACCTGTGCCAGACCCAGTAGCAGATCCTTGCCCTGCCCTTTGAGTTGCCCACCCTCCGAGTCGGCCTGCAAGTGACCGGTAAAGCCTTGTATAGCGCTCGTGGAGGATGCATGACGCCCTTGAAAGTGATCAAAATCGGCCTTGAACTGGTAATTTTCTGGCTTCTCCAGAGAACCATTCCAGTTGGCTTCCAGCGCGGAAACGTTGCCCTTCAAATCGGCCCGAACTACCTGTTGACGCAAGGATTCTGGTACCGGTAGGGCGCCCAGCAGTTCGGCCAGATGATCCAGATGGAGTTGGTTCAAGGACAAGAGACCGCCCGTATCCTCGGCAATGAGGTGCAAATCCAGCGGGGGAGTCAGGAGGGAATGGTCCTCAGTCTCCAGGGTCAATTGCCCAGTGCTCACCTCTACCCCGGAATCCAGCGTACGCGCTGCAATCATCCCCCGCACATGTTCCAGATGCAGAGGACTCAATGCCGGGTCCAGTCGCCCTTGAACATGATGCAAGTCCAGATCTGCCTGCCCGCCCCAATGTTGACCGGGCTCCAATGTGGCGGTCAATTTAAGGTGTCCGTAGGCCTGTTCTAGTTGATTCAGGGCAGGAACCCACTGCTTGAGAGCAGCCAAATCTGCCTGGTAGGCCTCAGCGCTCACTTTTCCGGTCCACTGCCGGATCTGGCCCAGATCGGAACCATACAGATCGGCCTGCAAACTCACCGGTGCCGCCAGTCTTTGCGGTGGAGAAAAAGTGAGCGCAAGCGCGTGATGCCTGCCTCGATTGCGCAACAACAGCTCGCCTTGATCCAGCTTCAACAAGGAGGCGGGCAGCGTGTCGTCCTGCCAGTACAGGGTGGCATGGGTGATGTGGATCGTTCCCTGATGCAGCAGCCAATCCAAAAAGGGGCTGGGACCGGACTGGGGTTGCGGCAGAGGGATTCCCGACAAAAAAAACTGCCCTTGGGTATTGCGTCCGAGCGTCAGGGTGGGTCCGTCGATGAGCAAGGCCTGAAGATCGACCCGCCCCTGAAATAGACCCAGCAAGGATAGGCGTCCTTCCACCCGATCCAGATGCAAACCAGGCTTGCCTTGCGGATCAGCGATCGTTACCTGATCCAGGACAACCGTTGGCAGCCAGCGAAACCCCACAGAATGCAGAGCGCCTACCTCGATTTGCAGGCCGGTTTCCTGCTGGAAAACGGTCATCAGTTGGGCTCGATATTGATCCACATGATGCAGAATGATCCATTGCAACCCTCCCCAACTCAACGCCATGAGCAAGACTGCGGCGGTCCCCCCCCAAAGCAACGCATGTCGCGAAAAATGCAGAATATGCCGATAGATCATCATAAGCTGCGGATTATACGGGTTTGTCCTAGTCGTCACATCACCGGCAGGCAGACTGCGCCCTGGTCATTGCCGAAAGACACGTCCTGTCTGGAGCAAACTGCCGGATCCGGGTCTCTTCACATCATTTCTGCGATTGACCCTGGTTGTTTGTCGATCATGGGCTCCTGTCCTCATCTGGTGAGGAACTCCGACTTCCGTTAGAATAGAAGTTTTTGGTGGGGTAATTGACGATGTCCATGTCTGACCGCGATGGGGTGATCTGGCTTGATGGTCACCTGGTGGATTGGCGTAGTGCCAATACCCATCTCCTGACCCATTCCCTGCACTATGGCCTGGCGGTATTCGAAGGGGTGCGCGCTTACGAGACCCCCACAGGTACAGCCATTTTCAGGCTCAAGGAGCATACCGAGCGCCTTCTGCGATCGGCCCATATCCTGCAAATCCCGGTTCCCTTTTCGCTTGACGTTCTGATGCGCGCCCAGCAGGAAGCCGTGGCGGGCAATGCCCTGAAGTCTTGCTATATCCGCCCCATCATTTACCTGGGTTCAGAAAAGATGGGCGTATCCCCCAAGGGAGCCAAGACCCATGTGGGCATTGCCGCCTGGCCGTGGGGGGCCTATTTGGGAGAGGCCGCTTTGGAACAAGGCATTCGGGTCAAGACCTCCTCTTACACCCGACACCACCCCAATATCACGCTGTGCAAGGCCAAAGCCAGCGGCAACTACATGAACTCCATTCTGGCCAATAACGAAGCCACTGCCGATGGGTATGACGAGGCCCTGTTGTTGGACCCGGACGGCTTTGTGGCAGAAGGCTCGGGCGAGAATATTTTTATCGTCAAACGGGGCGTACTGCATACGCCAGATCTTTCCAGCGCACTCGAAGGAATCACCCGAGACAGCATCATGCAACTGGCCCAGGAGCAAGGACTGGCTATTCACGAACGGCGCATATCACGGGATGAACTCTACAGCGCCGATGAAGCTTTTTTTACGGGAACCGCCGCAGAAGTCACCCCCATCCGCGAAGTGGATCGGCGCATCATCGGCACCGGACAACGTGGCCCCATCACTGCGCGCTTGCAGTCCGCTTATTTTGACTGTGTTCTGGGGAAATCTGCTACCCATAGAGACTGGTTGACTTTTGTGACCCACTAAACCGAGAATGAAGGCTTGAACCGGCTTGCCTGGTGCCTACAGGCAGGATTTATTGCACATGACGTTTGGGATCGCCCATGACAACTTCCACCGCCCTGAATCAGAAAGTCGTTGAGGTCACTGCGCAGGACCTGCCCTTGCATTGCCCTATGCCGAGCGTGAAACTGTGGGACACGCATCCGCGTGTATTTCTGGATGTGGCCCGCACGGGTTCTGCGCAATGTCCGTATTGTGGAACGCACTACACGCTGGCCGGCGGTGCCAGCGTGTCGGGTCACTGATTCGCTCCCCATACCCCAGCGGCAACCTCATAGCCCCCTATCCCCCCGCAAGGCGTTTGGCCTGATGTTTGTCTTTTTGCAGCGGATGGAGCCCCAATGCCCCTTCATCAGGCACTCGTAATCGGTCCTGCCTGGGTGGGGGATGCCGTCCTGGCTCAGCCCATGCTGGCCGCCTTGCAACATAATCACCCCGATGAAGCCTTGCATGTACTGGCCCCACATTGGATCCATGGGGTATTGGCCCGTATGCCCCAAGTGGCCCAAATTCTGACCAATCCCTTTGCCCATGGACAATTGGCCCTGGGTAAACGACGGGATCTGGGTCGGCAACTGGCACAGGCAGGGTACACACGGGCCCTGGTGCTGCCAAATTCTTTCAAATCCGCGCTAGTGCCCTGGATGGCGCGAATTCCCATCCGCACAGGGTATGTGGGAGAAATGCGCAGCCTGCTACTCACGGATGCGCGCATTCTGGATAAAACGACCCATCCCCTGATGGTAGAACGCTTTGCCGCACTGGCTTATCCCGCCACGACCCCCCTACCCAAACCGTTGCCCCAGCCCCGTCTGGTGCCCAATCTGGTGGAACAGGGTCATTCTCTGAGGCGACTGGAACTGGACCCGGGGCAGCCCATCCTGGTGCTTTGCCCTGGGGCGGAATATGGCCCGGCCAAACAATGGCCCGCAAGACATTTCGCGGTATTGGCTCAGCACTGGGTGGATCTGGGGCATCAAGTCTGGATCCTGGGATCGGCCAAAGATCACTCGGTTGGCGAGTCCATTCGAGCGCTGGCATCCGGTGCAATCAGAAATCTATGCGGAAAAACCCGGTTATCGGAAGCAGTGGATTTGATGGCATTGGCGCACCAGGTGGTGAGCAACGACTCGGGACTGATGCATGTGGCTGCCGCCTTGGAGCGTCCTTTGAAAGCGCTGTTTGGCTCCTCCAGCCCGCATTTTACTCCGCCACTCTCTGCGCAAGCGCGGGTGTACTGCCTGAATTTGCCTTGCAGTCCCTGTTTCCAGCGCACATGCCCCTTGGGGCACACGAATTGTCTGGAAAAGCTGGTACCGGAACAACTATTGGCCGATTGAATCACTCGTTGTGCAATGCCAGCCAGCGCTGCCAGTCCGCTGGAGTGTCGACGTCAAACAGGATTCCCGGATCGTCAACGTCCAACCAGTGAATCGAGTCACTGTGCTGCTGCAACAGGGTACGGGCGCCCTGATCCCCCGTCAAATTCATCAGTGCCGGACCAAAGAAATGAGAAAACCCCACCGGATTGCCCCGCTGACCGCGATAGCGACAAGCCACGAGAGGCGCTCCCATTTCCAGGGCAGCGGCGATCTGCAAGACGGTCTGTGGAGAAACCCCAGGCATATCTGCCAGAGCGATGATCCAGCCGTGAGCCTGCATACAAGCCGCAATGCCACAACGCAGGGATAAGGACAGGCCTTCTTGCGTTTGCATTGGCCCTTGGACACAGGTGGACGTGGATGTGCCTTCTGGCGAGAGCGCAATGGGCAAAACGCCACCCTCCCGCAGGCTCCCTACATCCTGCAGCGCTGAACCGATCTGGCTGGCCCTGGCAAAACCTTCTGGTGCGCTCGGGCTTTTAGACCCTGAAGGGACCTGCACGATCTGAAATCCCGCAAACCGATAAAGCGCATTTAGCGGCCGTGCCTCCTCGGGGACGACCGCCACTTTGCAGGACATGCCTTGCAAGGCCCGCGCCGACAAGGCCGCCAAAGAAAAACCTGCCGCGTTTTTCTGCAGTAGTTTGTTGGCGCCAAAGCGCAAACCATGTCCCGCCGCCAGTACAATGGCACAAATCACGAGAAACCACTCCAGGGCCGATCATGACGCAGCGCAATCAATTCCGCCACAATGGCGATGGCGATTTCCGGTGGAGTTCGGCTCCCAATGGGAAGCCCCACAGGACCTCGCAAGCGCCCGATCTGTGCGGGTGTGAGGTCAAACAAGGCCAGGCGCTCACGACGTTTGGCTTGCGTCTGTTTTGATCCGATGGCCCCCACATAAAATGCTTCCGACTTAAGCGCTTCCAGCAAGGCCAAATCATCCTGTTTGAGGTCATGCGCCACTGCTACGATTGCCGTGCGTGCATCGGGGCGATGCTGAATGATAAAATCGTCGGGCATGTCAGGGCTCAGTTGCAGCCCTTCCACTCTCCAGGAGCGCTGAAAGTCGGCGCGAGGTTCGCACACACTGATCTCATAATCCAGGCTTTTTGCCAGCTCTACCAGATAGCGGGTGATTTCCCCGGCACCAATGATCAAGAGGCGCCAGCGCGGGCCAAACTGCATGCACAAGCGCCCTTGCGCGTAATGCAACGGGCCGGAAAATTTGGCACCACCCTCCACGGGTGTGGCCGCCCTCTCCAGACTGACTTGTCCGGTGGCCAAATCCAGGGTGCGCAGCACGCATTGTCCCCGATGCAAAAAATCCAGCAGCGTCTGCAAAGGCCCGGACGCATGAAGCGGCTCGAGAACCAACGCCATCCGCCCTCCGCAAGGCAGCCCAAACTGCCGAGCCTGATCAGCGCTCACACCATATTCGAGAATTTCCGGTTGGCACGGAAATTTTTTGCGTATCTGCTCCAACAAATCCGTTTCGATACACCCCCCCGACAGGGAGCCTGCAAAATGTCCGTCGTGGCGAATGACCAGCAACGAGCCCACAGGCCGGGGAGAAGAGCCCCAAGTGCTGACCAGCGTGACCAGAACCACTGGAAAGTCGGCCTGCAGCCAAGCATGGGCTGTTTTGAGTACTTCTAGATTGCTACTATCCATGATTCGATATGCGATTGAAAAAACACTCGGAGTGTACGATGAAACCGGGGCCAACGGAGTACCCTGACCAGCATGAGGCGCAAGTGGATTCCGGCATGTGCCGCAACCGGCCCGGTCAGCGCCTGACCATCATGGTATGCAGCAGTACCACGCACCCATGCCCATAGCGCAAGATTATCCATAAAACGGGGTAGGTGAGCGTAGCCAGCAAGCCAAGCACCGTAAATACCGGCCGATCCTGAAATTCCGTCAGCAAGGCCCACCATCCTTGCCCTATCCGGGAGCGAGCCAACGGCGCAGGAAGAAGGTAAGCCTCACGCTGTACCTTGGGCAAACTCCAGCGCCGGCGCAGAGCAATCCATAACCGGCCCTGGGCTTGTCGGCTCAACCCGGGCAGACGACAGCAAATGCGTTCTTTCATTAACCTCCTCCTGAGCAAACCAATAAAACCAGGCCCGCACAACCACCTGGGTTGTGCCGAACTCTCAGGGAGCACTGGAGGACGATGGCCCCTGAGAGCGGCGCTGTTTTCCCATCCACTCGTTGGCCTTGACGATGCGACCCTGGATGGCGCGTGCCGATTGTCCGGCAAAGCCGGTATCCACCCGAGCATGCCCAATCAATGACGCAGCGATCTGGGGTACATGCCCCATCAGATAAGCGATGATAGACGCCGTAATGATCAGCAAAACCGCCAGTGCCATGGACTCCGACGGGGAAGCACTGGTCATGGTGGCGGCATTGTCCAGCATCCACTGATGCTGGATTACAAACACCGGTTTGGCCATGACCAATACAGCTACGGCCACGACCTTGTAAAAACAGGCAATGAACAGAAATCGCACCCAGGCCATAAAAAACTCATGGGTAACATCCCACAACATCCAGGGAATGAAAAATGGTCCCAAAGCCAAAGCGATGCCTGCCAAAGCACTACTCATCACGTGAATGATGGCCAGAATAGCCAAGGCTGCGATAAAAATCAGCAGTGCCACAAAAAGCAATGCGACGGTACTGAGCCACCCCCCCAAAGCGCCCCAAAATGCCCAGGACAAGGGGGTGGAGCCGGCCAGATAACGATCCGGACTAGCCGCAATGGAATCCCACACAGTCACGATGATGTCATTAAATACCGCCCAGGCGCTGGCGAACCCCTGTCCACTGCCCCCCGGCCCCGCAATCGCTGCGGTGATGGCCTCACACCCCTGATAGAGGCCATCATAAAATACTACGTCATAGGCCTGCAAAAACCAGGCCACCAACCCTGCCTTGAATAAAGCACGAATCAGCAGCACCAGCACCTTGCCCAGATTTTCTCCCAGCATGGATTCGAGTAACACATTCACGCCAAACCAACTAAAGGTCAGCAACAATAAAGAACCGTACAGGCTTTGAGCCACCCCTTGAAGATTGGTGTGCAGATGATACCCTCCCTCCAGAAAGGATTGGGCAAACTGGTCGATAATGGCCGGGCTGAGATTGATCACGGGCCGCCTCCCATGAGGCCCCACCCCATCAGAGACTCCTGCTCCCGTAATTGTTGATGTAATTGCCGAATATTGGCGCTGTCATCCTGGCGACGTTTCTGAATCAACTCACCTGCCACCGTGTTGGCCTTATCCTCATCCTCTTGATGGGCCGATTGGGTAGCTTGGTGCCCGGCAATCAACTTGATCAATTGCGCATTCTGCCCGGCCAGCAGGTTGAGATGCTGATTGACCGTCTGAAAGCTTTGCTGCAAACCGCTACTGGCCGGAATTTGTTGCTGCAATTGTTTGATGCGATTGAATGAATCGTTGACGGACTGCATCGTGTCCACTTCATTTTTAAATACCGCAGCAACGCTGGTACCGCGATGTTGGGCGATTTGCATTTCGCGATCCATATACTGGGCTGGAGTAACACCCTGTGCGCTCATCTGACGAATTTGTGAAGTAAAATCATCCTGCAATTGATGAATCTGAGCCAGAGTATCTCCCAGCGTCTGGGAGAGATTGACGGCCGCCGAAATCTCATCCGTATAGGGTTGAAGCACGGCATTCAGGGTTTCCTGGGGCAAGCGCTTCAGATTTTCCAGTTCATTCAAATATTGCTGAATCTGGAGGGTGTAGGCCTGGACCATCTGCGCCGTTTGCAGGACGGAATTGGCTGCAGAAATGGTTGTCTGCACATGATTCATCGGATCGTAAACCACATTCCCCATGCCCCCTGCACCACCGGCGACTACCGATGCGCTCCAGGCAAACAACCAGGCCGCGGCGATCTGTCTGAAGAAGCCGACAGGGCGACAAGAGGGCTGTTGGAAGAAACCCAAGTCCCTGTTTGGGCGAAGGGTGTTCTGGCTCATCGCCATCATTCACCAGTACCAGTGGAATTCACGGCGTGTCTGCCAACAGTTGATTGCGATACAGATCCATCCACTGTTCCTGCCCCGATGTTTGGCAGGCATCGAACAGGGCCTGGGCGCGGGCATCCGAGCGTAACCATGCCAGCAGTTCGGAAGAAAAACGAACTTCCAGAAGATGGCTTTCCTGGGGAGTATTCAAGTAATAATGAATTTTTCCTGTGGCGCGTTCGATGCGCTCGATCTGGGCATCGTTCAAACCAAATTGGCCGCAATACAAAGCCCGATGAACACGGGCTTGCGCATTGGGCAAAAAGATTCGTGTGGGAATATTATCGGCAATCGTTGAAAAAATACTCGAACCGGACAAGTCATCCAGGGACTGGGTTGCCAAGATCAATGAACCCATTTTTTTGGGAATGGTTTTTAGCCAATCTCTGATCCTTCCGGAAAAATAGGGATCCGACAGCATGAACCACGCTTCTTCCACATAGATCAGGGTGGGTATCCCACGCTGAGTGTCCAGAGCGGATTCGATGCGATGAAACGCATATTCCAAAAATGCTCTGGCTAGAGCGGGGTGGCGTAACAACTCACCCATTTCGATGCAGGTCATGCTGGATAATTCGAAGCGGTCTTCCGGATGATCGAAATAACTACCCCAAGTGCCCCCTTCCAACCAGGGTTCCAACTCCTGACGGAGCACGCGGGGCAAAAATCCTTGCAAACTCTTGAGTCGGTGCAGGTGTGGTGGCATGCTGGCCAACCCTTGAAGCGCCTGAGCCAAGGCCTTATGCTCTGGCGCCGACAAGGTATATCCCCGAATACCCAGCAACAGCTCCAGCCAGCCAAGCAACCAGGGATGTTGTTCGGGGCTGGAAACCTGCGCCAGCGGATTGAGCGAAAGGGTTTGCGGTTTACCCGGATCGAGGTGAATCCCCCCCTGAAGCAGCGTAGGAATTCGACAGGAGCGATCCTTGTCAAAAATAACCACCCTGACCGGATGATATTTATGGAACTGGCTGAGAATGAAATTGACCCAAACCGACTTGCCACTGCGTGAGGGTCCCACCACAAAGGCATGAGCCAAATCCTGTTGGTGTAGATTGAAGTAAAAGGGGCTTCCTGCTGCCGTTTGAAACAAACTGAGCGCTGGTGCATGGCGACCCGTTTGTTGCGTCAGATAGTCGTTATGTCGTTGTCCATAGCCCGCCGAACGAATGGGACATAAATCGGCCCAATTGGCACTGCTAATGAAATGCCAACGCACCAACTCCCCCCACTGTCCCGGCAAGGTTCCTGACCAGGAGGAATTCAAATGCAATCGCTCACGCATGAGCAAATATCCCTGCGCTTGAACCTCACTGGCCACACGACTGACGGTTTCATCCAGCCGAGACAACTCGTCACTAAAAACCAGCACTGTGAGATTTTGATAACCAAAAACACGGCGGGCCGCCACCATATCCGTCAAGGCTTGCCGGGCATCTTCTGCCGAAACAGCCCTGCCCGTATCCTTGACCACGCTCTCTTCTCCTGCGATGGCCTCACGGAAATAACTGAACAAGGATTTTTGCAGGTTCAAGTGAAAACGTTGCACGTTCTTGATGTATCGTTTGGCTGCTTCGCCCTCCACAAAGCGAAATACCTGAGACAGGGTCAGTTCCGCCGATACTCCCAGAACGTCATCCAGCATCCCGGTCCAAGTCTCTCCGGGCCAACTCTTGATAGCGAGCGCTGCCGCATAGCGCACCTCTGAGATTCCTTCAAAACGCACATGATCCTTTTCCACCACGATGGTGTCTTGCCCCAGTGTTGAGTCCAGGTAGGCTGTGGGCGCCAAACAGGGCGCCGCTGAAACCGTACTGGCGGGGCTGGTCATTTCCTGCAGAAAACTCAGTAACCTGGGCCCTTCAAGACGTTTTGGCCGCAGAGAAAACAGATTGCCGCCAAATTGCGCCAGCAATTCTTCAAACTTCAAAATACGCTGGTGCAAGCGTTGTCGATCATGGTCAAATGCCTTGGCATGAAACAAGTGTTGGCGCAATGATCCCCAAAACCCAGCCGGGACCGGTTCTGCTTCCATAGGTTCCTGGTTGTTCAAGGTACCGGAACGACCCCCCCCAGAACGTACCAGATGATTCAAAAAACCGTCGCGTGCTTGTTCCTGCGCACAGAGAATACTCATGAAATGACGATTCAAAAAGCGCTTTTTAGTTGCCATGCTGCGGCGATACAAATCGTCTATTTGCGCACTGGCGGGATTCGCGAAACCTCCTTCCGGATAATGATCTGTGGCACGCCGCAATACGCTGGACCATACCGTGATGCGCTGATCGAAATGTCTTAACGCTTGTTCCAACCGGTCTGCTTCCCGGTCTAGCGTGATGCCATCACAACCTTCCACATGCATACCTTCCAGAAGAAACGTGGCCATCAAGCTCCCGTCTTTATTCAGGATTACTCCCGGAGTAATCTGGATCAACCAGGGCAGAATCTCCGCCAACCCTCGTGCCTGATCTTCCAGGCCCAGTGCCTTGCGGCGCAAGTTCAGCATGCCATACTCCGTCCAAACCCCTCAGGACGTCGCCCCCGGTGCCCGCGTACATGGGGCCAGGGTTCGTAGCAGTCCCCCTGCTGGTTATATTTCACATAGATTTGGCGGGTGAAGGGATCATCCTGCGTAATCCGCCGCAACACCAGATGCGCAAGAACCGCGAGTGGCATCCAGCCGTAAAGATGAAGGTCTCCCACCAGAGCAATGGCTACGGTGGCATTGACAATGGCAAAGGGTTTTTCCACACCGGCAATCAGAAGAGGCTCCACCAGTGCCCCGTGCAACCGATTGATTCTTGGTGGT
Organism: Ferrovaceae bacterium; assembly: GCA_027449685.1. Taxonomy (GTDB): domain Bacteria; phylum Pseudomonadota; class Gammaproteobacteria; order Burkholderiales; family Ferrovaceae; genus JAJZHV01. Next base: position 69,391 of record DAIDLC010000003.1, read on the forward strand.
TGCGGGCTCATCACAGACAACCCGGGATTGCCACCCCGGGAAACAAGGCCGTAATGATACTAACCACGGAGAGCGCACAGGACATGCCCAACAACCAACTGGCAATACGAGCCACAATCCCACCAGTTTCCGCATACATGAACATGATGCCAATCATGATGGTGGCAACTACCGATAAAACCACTGCCACCTGCCCTTTCAAGCTGCTGGCCACTGCGCATATGGGACCTTCCCAAGGCATGGGCGTATACACCGCGTACACCAGAGTGGAACTGAAGAGAAGCATCCATAAAAATCCTTGCACCATGGTATTCGCATATCCTGCCCTCCAGTCTTCGCAAGGAAGTACTGAACCCTGCGCCAACTCTGAACAAGCCAAGACTTTGCGCTGCGATAATTTGGGCATTCGGAATACGGCCGTGAAGCATGGCGTTTTATGGCTACATCGGCTCGATCCAAAGGTACAAAAGGGATGCGGCCCAAAAGATTCATGCGGACATTTTCTGTTCAATGTCGTAATTTCCATTGTGATACCCCCTGATTTCAATCATCTGTGCAATCTGACGTTTGCCCCGGAGGCGATGCAGGTGCACCACGCCATCGATACAAGCGGCGATTTGTTGTTTGATGGCCGCATGAGGCCATTGGCTCCCTTGCAACAGGACCATCTGTTCCAGTCGAAGCAGCGCGTCTTCCGCGCTATTGGCATGGAGCGTCCCCATGCAACCCGCGTGTCCTGTGTTCATGGCCTGAAGCAGGTCGAAGGCTTCCTTGCCCCGCACTTCCCCAACCACGATCCGGTCCGGCCTGAATCGCAAGGATTGCCGAACCAGGTCACGCATGGAAATCGCCAGGGATTCGTTCGCTTCAAACACCACACAGTTCGCCTGGTCGAGATGCAATTCACAGGTGTCTTCAATGGTAATCACGCGCTCGTCCGCAGGCAGTAACGCCAGCAGGGCGTTGAGAAAGGAGGTTTTGCCACTACTCGTGGCCCCGCTCACCAGAATGTTGCGCCGACCTTCGACCCAGGGCACCAGGATCTCCAGGGCAGAGGGTGCAACCTCGTTGGCCGGCTGAACCGCTTGTGCCATGACTGCGGGTGCGGATGCCACAACACCTGCCAGAACATCCCTTGGGCCCGCAGTAAGGTAATCCGTGAGCGGTCGACTGGTTTGTGCGTGCTTACGAATGCACAGCGCGTGCCCTCGAACCGCAATGGGTTGACGCACCACAGAAATCCGTAGTTGTGGCAAAGCCACATCCAGTAACACCCCATGGTCCTGGGCGTCCGTCCCCTGATCGCGCAGACAAACCAGTATCTGGATGAGGTTCCAGGCCGCTTGTGTGGAGAATTCCAAAGGAACCGGATGCATGAGGCCCTGTTGCTCAACCCAGATCACATTGGGACCATTCACCATGATTTCCCGAATCTCGGGATTGGCCAGAAGAGGGCGAAGATTCCCCCAGGCCTCCTGAAGCAGCGCATTGAAGTGGTGGTCTATTGGTTGCATGAGGGCATGGTAGACCGATCTGCATCTCGGATCCTTGCGAACAACAGCACGGATTTCATCTGCTGAAGCCCGTATGGTGGTCCGCCGGCCCCCATGGACTAGCACGGCATGCCACGAATTTTACGGAGAACGGACCAGACACGCTGACAGGGAAATGGCAAGTGCATCACATGGGTCAGCGGACTTGCTTTACAATGGCAAAACCGCTTCCTTATCTTGCCACGCATGACCCGCCCCACTGCCATCACGATCGACCTGGACCATTTGCGGCACAATTTTCAGTTGGCACAAATGCTTCATGGCGGGCAACTGTTGGCCGTCATCAAAGCAAACGCCTACGGTCATAAGGCCGTCCCCTGCGCCCGGGCTCTGAGCAAACTGGCCGACGGGTTTGCCGTTGCCACGCTGGAAGAGGCCTTGCAATTGCGACGTGCCGCCATTCGACTTCCGATCGTGCTGCTGGAGGGACTCTTTGAAGCCGCGGAATTGCCCGAAGCCATTGCCTATGAATTGACTCCGGTATTCCACACGGCACAACAACTCGAATGGCTGGCACAAGATCCAAAGGCCTCTTTCGAAACGCTCTGGATCAAGGTGGATACCGGAATGCACCGCCTGGGTTTTTCCCCGCAGGAAATACCCGGTTTGGCTGAACACCTGTATCGTCAAATGGGAATCCGCCGCCTCACGCTCATGACCCACTTTGCCCATGCGGATGGCCAACAACCACAGGCTCTGGACCAACCCATGCAACACCTGCAACAGGTTTTGCAACGCCTTCGCACCTTGCCCGAATTACAAATCAAAACCAGCCTGTGTAATTCCGGTGCCATTCTGGGCTATCCCGCTGTCAGGGGGGACTGGGGGCGCCCCGGTCTGATGCTTTATGGCGTTGATCCGGCAGCACCCGCCGTTGCTGCACGACAGCCCCTGAAACCCGTCATGACACTAACGTCCCGAATCACCGCCATCAATCAGGTTCCCCCTGGGGCTTCTGTGGGCTACGGGGCTCTATTCACAGCCACTCGACCCACGCGCGCCGGCATCATCCCCTGCGGATATGCCGACGGCTATCCCCGCAGCGCCCGCCAAGGCACGCCCGTCCTGGTGGGCGACGTGCGAGTACCGCTGATCGGTCGGGTTTCGATGGACATGCTCAGTGTGGATTTGAGCGATTACCCGCAGTTGGGATTGGGGTCGCCGGTTGAATTATGGGGTTCGCGCTTACCCGTGGCAGAGGTAGCCCAAAACGCGCAGACCATCGCCTACGAATTGCTTTGTCATCTCCAGCGCGCTACGGTGCATTATCGCGACGCGCAGGATTCGACCTCAACCCTGGAATAATGCCTTTGTGAGCGAGGAGAAATTGCACGATGCGTATCGGCCAGGGGTTTGATGTACATGCACTGGTCCCTCATCGGCCGTTGATCATAGGCGGGATTCATATTCCCTTTGATCGAGGCCTGGAAGGACATTCGGATGCCGATGTGCTGATTCATGCCATTTGTGATGCCTTGTTGGGGGCCGCCGCCTTGGGCGATATCGGCCAGCACTTCCCCGATAGCAGCGCACTCTATAAAAATATCGACAGTCGGGTGTTGCTACGGGCAGTAAACCAGAAAATTCATGCGGCCGGCTATGTTCTATGCAACCTGGACGCCACCATCATTGCGCAAGCACCGCGCATGGCGCCTCATCTGCCCGGCATGATCCAACTGCTAAGCGCTGATCTGAATGTGCCGTGTAACCGCCTCAATCTGAAAGCCACCACTACGGAACATCTGGGTTTTACCGGACGCGGCGAAGGCATTGCAGCACTGGCCATTTGTTTGCTCGAGGCTCAATAAGCCCGGTCGTGCCCGCTCCTGTGCTGGCATTCCCGTGCTCTCAAAAAGGCAGACGTGCTCGAGGGGCGATCTTCAGAATTTCGCGCTTGAAGTCTTCCTGGATACGCGTCATGGCCTGCGCATCATCGGCTTCAAAGCGCAGCACGATCACCGGCGTGGTGTTACTGGAACGTGCAAGGCCAAAACCATCGGAGTACTCCACCCGTACCCCATCGAGCGTCATGATATCCTGGGCCCCGGGGAAATAGCCCGATTTTTGAAGTTGCTCAATGATGGAAAAATTCTCTCCTTCCTGAAGGGGAATGTGTAATTCGGGAGTCGTCACCGCATCGGGCAAAGTTTCCAGAGGCCCACTCACATCCGCCACACGACTGAGGATTTCCAGCAAACGGGCGCCCGCATACAGCCCATCGTCGAAACCATACCAACGTTCCTTGAAAAACACATGTCCACTCATCTCGCCCGCCAGCAAGGCACCGGTTTCTTTCATTTTGGCTTTGATCAAGGAGTGCCCCGTTTTCCAAATAGTGGGTTCCCCCCCCCGCTGACGCACCCAGGCAAACAGATTACGCGTACATTTCACATCAAAAATGATTTCGGCCCCGGGGTTGCGGGATAAAACATCGGCCGCAAACAACATGAGCTGACGGTCGGGAAAAATGACCTGACCGCGCCGAGTGACCACACCCAGGCGGTCTCCATCACCATCAAAGGCCAATCCAATTTCACCGTCCCCCCGAGCCAGAGCCGCCTGCAGATCTCGCAGATTTTCTGGTTGCGAAGGGTCAGGGTGATGGTTTGGGAAAGCTCCATCCACGTCGCAGTACATCTCTACCACGGTGCAACCCATGCGGCGGTATAGTTCGGGGGCAAACCGTCCGGGAATTCCATTGCCACAATCCACCACGATCCGAAGTGGACGAGCCAGTTTGACCGTGGATGTGATCCGTTGCAGATAACTCTCACTCACGTCGTCTTGACGGTACTGACCCAACCCCGTCAACAATTGACCTGAAACGAGACGTTGATGCAGAGCCAGAATCGACTCCCCCGAAAGCGTGTCGCCGCCCAGCATCATTTTCAGGCCATTGTATTCGGGGGGGTTATGCGAGCCGGTTACCATAACCCCCGAAGACCGGGCAAACTGCTCTGCCGCATAGTACAGCATGGGCGTTGCCACCATTCCCACATCCACCACATGGACCCCACTGGCTTGTAGGCCTCGTGCCAAAGCAGCACTCAACGCAGGGCCTGAGAGTCGACCATCCCGGCCAATGACGATGGTATCCAACCCCCGTGCCTGTGCCTCTGAGCCAATGGCTTGGCCGATACGTTCAACCCCGGTAGCAGTCAGGGTGCGATCAACGATGCCGCGAATGTCGTAGGCTTTGAAAATTTCACGTGCAGGAATCATGTACCCCTCCCGGTAAGGTCAAGCGGTCAGAATACACTGGAGATCCGAAACACAAAGACATGCGCAGGAGCCCCGTTATTGAGTCCGTATAACAGCGCGGTACTGTATTCCAGAGTCTGGGTATGACCCCAATGATATTCTCCGGAAAAACCGGGTCCCAATTGATTGGAATTGTCAGCCGGACGATAGTAAGCCTCGAAGCCTGGGACGAAGGCATCGTTGACGATATAGCCTGCGGTATACGTAGCACGAAAATCGAACTTGCCCACCAGATCAACCCCCACCGTTTTCTGCCAGATCAGGTTCATACGCTGCTGTGTGGATTCGGTTTCGCGCTGTACCATAGGCCCAACCTCCACAGCATTGGAATAAATACTGGCGTTATAGCGCGCATAATTGGCCATGAAGCCCAAGTCTGCTCCGTATTCCTCCTGGCTGCCCACATTAAAAAAGTTTTCCCATTCAACGCCCCCCAGATGGGTCCCCAGAGCAGGGGCATAGTTGTAGGGCCCCGAGTAAATTTCGGTTTTCCACCATGCGGTTGGCGAATAGGCCAAAGCGGCACCAAACACCCCTGAGCGGTCCACGGCCGCATTGGCGTCACGCGTATTAAACCCGCGCAATTCCACCTCGGTTTGGCCTTGAGTGATTTTGGGAGAGTAGATGATGTAGTCATCTCCTGGTCCGGTTGGACCTGCCGCATGCACGGCATTGGCCAGGAGCAGGCCGGCACCAGCAAGGAGAATGGCAGGGATTGGGACGTCAGGGAGAGCGTGGGGCAAGACAGTGCTGGAGGATGCGTGGTTCATAGGGGTCCCCTGAATGATTTATGTTGTCAATGGTGTTCGGGATTTGCTCAGGCACTGCCCTAAAGGGGCGGCTCTGAAAGATGAGAGGGTGAGTCCCGTATTTTTATGGGAACATTCTTATTTGAATGGCATCATCCGTCAAGTCCGTCAGGGTCATGCCGCTCGTCACACCAACCGGGATGGCTGAGTGTTTCTTCGTGCAGGCGATTCGACACCCGGGCCATCTCGCTTTGCCCTTGAAACAATAGCCATTGGGCCAAGCGCTGATCAGCCGGATAGGTTACCTTGATATTGGTGCTCTCCCCCATGACCAGCAAAGGCTGCAATCCCATGGCCTCGATCGCGGAGGCCTCATCGGTTACCTGCTCCAAGGATGACACCCGTTGAAGGGCCTCTGCCAGCAGTTGCAACGGAAACATCTGGGGTGTCTGGGCCGCCCATAAACCGGATCGATCCACCGTCGTCAAAACCCGCAACGTTGGGTCCTGGCGCTTGAGCGTATCGGCAACAGGAATGGCCAGTAATCCGCCTACAGGATCATTCCACAGGGTATCGAGCAGACGTGCCAACGCACTGGCAGAGACACAGGGTCGGGCCGCATCATGGACTAATACCCAGGTATCTGCGGAATAGTGCTGCCGTAAATGTTCTACCGCATTACGCACGGTTTCGGCACGCGATGCTCCGGCACCGGGGCAGGGTTGAACTCGGCCTTGCCACTGGGACCATGAGATGAGATTCTGATGCTCCGGGTCCAGCACCACATGGATTTTTTGAATCCGTGGCTCTTGCAACAGGGCGCGCAAGGTATGCACCACAAGCATATCCTGCCCAAGCAGGGTAAACTGTTTGGGCAAGGCCGATCCGAACCGTGATCCCGAGCCCGCGGCAGGTAGAATGGCAACACATGTAGGCATGATGAACGTTCACTGAGCTAACCGGGGAAATGTTACCACAGCCCTCGCACCACACTTTGGGACATTGGTTGCTGCGCGTTGCGCTGGCCTGGCCCGAACGAACACTGGCCCTGGTGCTCACGCTAACGGTCGCGCTAGTGCTTTGGTCCACCCTGCACACAACAGACCGGGATGGCGCTCTGACCCTCAAGCAGAGCACGCCGGCACCCACGCCCACAGATTTATCCACGTTAAGTGAAATCGTCGTGGCCACCCGCTTAGGGCCCACCACCTACCTGACTCAGCCCGATGGCCGGACAGTCGGCCTGGAACATGACCTGGCGCTGCAATTTGGCGCCAGCCTGGGTAAACCCGTTCGATTTTTGGTGCTGGACAACCTGGAGCAGGTGCTAACTGCGGTGCGCGAAGGACAAGCGCATTTTGCCGCTGCAGCAGTACCCCTGTCGAGCCTCTTGCAAAACCAGTTTTCCTTTACGCCGGCCTACCAGAAAACCCGCCCGCAAATCGTGTACAACGCCACTTTGGGCAACGCACCCACCACACTGGCTGATCTTGCCGGAAAAACACTTGGGGTGGTGCCCCACCCCGAACATCTGGCTTTACTCAATCGTCTGCATACGCGCTACCCCGGTTTGAACTGGAAGTCATTTCCCAGGGGGGATGTGGATCTGGAACTCATGCAACGGGTATTTGAAGGAACGATTCAATATGCCTTGAGTGACTCCAACACCATCGCCATCGCTCAAAATTATTATCCGGATTTGACTGTGGCGTTCGATCTGGGACAAGAAGAGCCGGTTTCCTGGGCCTTCCCCAGGATCGATAAAAACGCTTCCTCTTCTTCTGACCCCTTGTACGAGAAAGCTTGTCAATTTCTGCGCAGCCTTGATCGCACAGGAAATTTGACGCGCATGCTGGAGCGCTATTATGGTCATGTCAACGCGTTGGATCATGAGGATTCGAGCGCGTTTTTACAAAAAATCGTCTCCCGTCTACCTCATTTTTCGCCAGTCTTCAAGCAGGCTCAACTGCTGAGCACCCTGGACTGGCGCTTGTTGGCTGCCATGGCCTATCAGGAATCCCGTTGGGACAAGGAAGCCATCTCGCCGACGGGCGTGCGTGGCATCATGATGCTCACGGCAGATACCGCAGACCGCTTGCATGTGACCGACCGCACGGACCCGGAACAAGCCATTCCGGCTGCCGCCCTCTATTTGCAACAGCTACGCGATCTGGTGCCCAATCGAATTCCAGAACCGGACCGGACCTGGATGGCCCTGGCGGCTTACAACGTAGGGTACGCCCACGTGGAAGACGCCCGCATCCTGGCCCGGCAAAATCACCTCAACCCTGATGCCTGGAATGACGTCAAAACCATGCTTCCCCTTCTCAGTACACCTGCCGTTTACGTGCACACCCGTTATGGCTTTGCCCGCGGGGGAGAACCGGTTAATTTTGTAGAGAACGTACGCAGTTACTATGACATCCTGACGCGCTTCGAAGCCCCTTACCGTCAGGCCTCGATACGCTCACACCCCCCCATATAAGGTCGCAACACCTCCGGCACCGTTATGGAACCATCCGCATTCTGGTAATTTTCCAGCACCGCCACCAAGGCCCGACCCACGGCCACACCAGAGCCATTGAGCGTATGTACCAGTTCATTTTTGTTGTCGTCAGTGCGAAAACGCGCCTGCATCCGACGTGCCTGGTACGCCTCGCAATTGCTACAGGAGGAAATTTCCCGATAAGTCTTCTGGGCCGGCAACCAGACTTCGAGGTCGTAGGTTTTGCTGGAACCTGCCCCCATATCGCCGGTGCAAAGCACAATGACCCGATAGGGTAATTGCAGTCGCTGCAAAATACTTTCAGCATGAGCCGTCAGTTCTTCCAGGGCCTGGTAGGATCGTTCCGGATGAACGACTTGTACCAATTCCACCTTGTCGAATTGGTGCTGTCTGATCAGCCCGCGCACATCCTTGCCATAAGAACCCGCCTCGGAACGAAAGCACGGTGTATGCGCCGTGAGTCGTAGCGGCAAATCCTGCTCCTTCAGAATGACATTGCGGACCAGATTGGTGAGCGGGACTTCGGCCGTGGGAATCAGATAGTGATTGCCCTGTTCGCGGGGCACCGCAAACAAATCCGCCTCAAAGCGCGGTAATTGTCCGGTACCACGGAGTGTTTCTGCGTTGACCATGTACGGGACGTACATTTCGGTATAGCCATGATCCCGCGTGTGCACGTCCAGCATGAATTGCGCCAACGCCCTATGCAGCCTGGAAAGCTCGCCCTTCATCACGGCAAAACGAGCACCGGCCAGTTTGCTGGCGCTCTCGAAATCCAGTAACCCCAGCTTCTCTCCCAGGTCCACATGATCGCGTACCGGAAAATCCATTTCCCTGGGAAGTCCCACACGACGCAGTTCTACATTATCGCCTTCGGATCGTCCTAGCGGGACGCTGTCATGGGGAAGATTGGGCAAATCGAGCAAGAGGGTTTCCAGCTGCTGCTGAATGGCTTGCAGTCGAATTTCTTCGCCTTTCAACGCCTGGTTGATTCCTGCCACCGTCTCCATCAGGGCACTGGCATCACCCCCTTGCCCCCTGGCGATGCCAATGGATTTGGAGAGTTGGTTGCGTTCCGCCTGCAAAGTTTGGGTGCGCGTTTGAACCTGTTTGCGCGCATCTTCCAATTCCCGGAATTGCAAGGCATTGAACGCATAGCCACGAGTTGCCAGCCGCTTTAGTACGGTATCCAGATCCGTTCGTAATAACTGTATATCCAGCATGAGTCACATCTCCTGAAAACAGTTTTAGGCACTGGGGCGACGCTCCAGAAGCGCTTGCGCCAGTGTGCCACTATCCACATATTCCAACTCTCCACCTACGGGCAAACCACGCGCAATCCGGGTCAGGATCAAACCGCGCGGGCGCAGCAGTTCGGTAATCGCATGGGCTGTCGCTTCGCCCTCGGCCGTGAAGTTGGTGGCCAGAATGACCTCTTGGGTCATTCCATCACAGGCACGCCGAACCAATTTGTCCAAATGAATGTCCTGGGGACCCATGCCATCCAGCGGAGAGAGCCGTCCCATCAGCACAAAATAACGCCCCTGATAAGAACGCGTCTGTTCCATCATCAGGAGATCGGCAGGTGTTTCCAGCACGCAGAGCAAACGTCCATCCCGTTGATCGGAGGCGCATAGTTCACACAAGGGGTTTTCGGTGAAATTGTTGCACTGTTGACAATGCTGGACACCCTCCAGCGCATCGGTCAGGGTTTGAGCCAGCACCAGTGCTCCAGCCCGATCATGCTGCAGTAGATGATACGCCGTACGCTGTGCCGAGCGGGGGCCAACGCCGGGCAGGCATCGCAAGGCATGGATGAGGCGCAGCAGGCGGTCGGGGTGGGGGGACATGCAGCGCTCAAAAAGGAAGCTTGAGCCCCGGGGGCAATCCCATGCCCTGGGTAAATCCGGACATGCGTTCCGAAGTGGCCGTTTCAATGTGCTGATTCAGATCCTTCAGAGCCACCACCAGCAAATCTTCCAGCATGTCTTTGTCATCCATCAAAGAGGGGTCGATACTGACGCGTTTGATGGCATGATCGCAAGTGGCACTCACTTTCACCAGACCGGAACCGGCTTGTCCTTCCACCTCCCGTTGCGCCAATTCGGCCTGGGCACGTTTCATGTTTTCCTGCATTTGTTGGGCTTGCTTCATCAAACCCGCCAAACCACCCTTCATCATGACTGCTCTCCTGTGTCTTCTGCCCCGCGGGGCTCTATGCTCGATTCTACCAATTGCCCCCCCAGCAGGGTGGTCACCTGCCGGACGAAGGGGTCACTTTTCAAGGATTCTGCAGCTTGCTGCAGACGTTGCTCATGAGTCCTCTGTTCCCGGACCGCCACAGACTCCCCTGCCTGATCTGCTTGTAACACTTCGAGCCGCAGGTCTGAATCAAGCAGAGCTTCCAGGGCCGTGCGAAGTTTTTCCTGATACCCCAAAAGATGTCTTTGCTCAGGGGCCAAGCGCAACTGCAGCACCCCTTTGGCAAAGGTGACAAACTCGGCATAACGGGCCAACTCCTGGGCCATGCCCATGCCCTCCAAACGTTTTACCAGCGTCGGCCAGTCCTTGAGGGAAAGCGGCTGTTTACCACCTTCCGAACGCGGGTGTGGAGGTTGCCCCCGGGACGACGGGGCCCCCGGCGGCGGGATGGCTTGGGTACTCACTGTAGAATCCGAGGGCCAGGGTGCCGTCCCCGGGGCAAAGGCCAACATACGCAATAAGGCCATACGAAACCCAGCACTTTCTTCGGGAGCCAAGGGCAAATCTTTGCGCGATTGCACGGCAATCTGGTAGAGCAATTGCAACTCCACCGGTGTCCAGCAAGCGCTCAGGGGCAGCAAGTCTTCCGCAATACCCAGTGACTGCCGTTGATCCGGCAGACGCTGCAACAAGGAAAGGTCATGGAACAAATGCGCCAGTTCCTGCAAGGCCCGATCGAAGGACAGGCTTTGCAGGGTCATGGTTTGGGTGCCCCTCATCAAAGCCGGAGCGTCCTGCTGTGCCAACGCCTGCAGCAGGCCCAGGAGCACCTCCCGTTCGATGGTGCCAAGCATTTCATGCACCGGCGCAGTTTGTACCCGACCTCCCCCATGAGCAATGGCTTGGTCCAGCAAACTCAAGGCATCTCGAACACTGCCCTGAGCGGCTCTGGCAATCAGGGGCAGAGCTTGGCTTTCGAAGTCGATGTGTTCCTGTTGCAGGATCTCCTGCAGGCGCTGTGCAATCAACTCTGGGGGCATTTGGCGCAGTGCAAACTGCAAGCAGCGCGACAAGACCGTGACCGGGACTTTTTGTGGGTCGGTGGTAGCCAGGATGAACTTGACATGCTCGGGTGGCTCTTCCAGGGTTTTGAGCATGGAATTGAAGGCGGAACGGGACAGCATGTGAACTTCATCGATGATGTACACCTTGAAGCGTCCCACCACCGGCAGATACTGGGCATTGTCCAGCAACTCCCGCATTTCCTCGACTTTGGTGTTGGTGGCTGCGTCCACTTCCAGCATATCGGGAAAACGCCCCTGGTCGATGCTTTGGCAGGCCGAACACTGATCACAGGGGGTATCGGTTACCCCACTTTCGCAGTTGAAGCACTTGGCAAGAATCCGTGCCAAAGTGGTTTTGCCGACCCCGCGTGTGCCCGTGAACAAGTAGGCATGATGCAATCGGCCGGTTTGCAGGGCGTTGCGCAGCGCTTGAACCACCGGTTGTTGACCGATCAGCTCGGAAAAGTGACGCGGACGCCACTTGCGCGCCAAGGCCTGGGTGGTGTGCGCCATGGAAGATCAGCGAAGCTCAGTACCAGTGCGTTAAACGCACTTGATAGAAATTCATTCCCGGATTGGGGTTTTGCAACCCCGCATTGGACAGGTGCTGAAAACGCAACATGGCATCCCAATCGTGTTGCGGCCCAAAGGAGAGACCCGCCCCCACGTGATCGCCAAACTGAAAATGAGTACTCATGTTACGACCGTTATAGATTTCGTGGTCGCTGATATAGTGCGCACCCACCGCCAATTCGGCAAAGGGGACCACCGTCCCGGTAGCTTGAGCCGGAACGAGGCGCCACACAGGCGTTATTCCGAAATCATTGACATCATGGTTCCCTCCTGCGGCATCATGGGGCGTCCAGCGGCCGATACCCACATCCCAGTAACCGGTAAGGTTCCAGGATTGGTCGGCAAACCAGCGTCGGTCCCAGGTGCGCGACCAGGATAAGCGTTCCATGGTGGTGTGATATCCATAGCCCGCTTCCACAGAAACACCATCGGCCGCGTGGATCGATCCGGACAGCAGGGCGAGAGCCCATAAAATATGCTTGGTGTGATTCATGCAACTTTCCAGAATTCTAGATACGGAATGAAAAGGATTTGGAAGAGGCGAGCCCTAACCCCGGCACTTGCAGGATTTAGCTGTGGCTGCTCCCTTCCGGACCTGACCAGGTTCACTAGACTGCAATGCGGGGAGGCCCGCCAACTTGGAAGGATGAGGGAAAACGCGATGGAATTCAAGTGTTTTTGGCTATCGTCTGTATTTTCTTGGGCAAGTTGCCTTGAAATCTTTACTCGGGAAGCGCTTCCCCAACCGGAATGGGTGAAAAACATCCCCTCTCAATAGGCGCCACGATGGCACCGTTCAGGTTCGACGCGCAGGCAGACGCTCCAGCACCATGAAGGTCAGATCATAGGCGTTGCGCTCGTCCTGCGGGCGAAAGGTTTGGCTGACCACGGCCCAGTGGTTGGCAGGTAATTCGGGAAACCACGTGTCGCCCGTCACCTCGCCATGAACCTGCGTCAGATAAATGCGTTGGGCCATGGGCAGAGCACTGGTGTAAAGCGAACCCCCGCCAATGACAAAAATTTCTGCTGCCTGGGTACAACAGTGCAGGGCAGCCGCCAGGGAGGTGACGACCTCACAACCGGGTGCCGCACAGTCCGGGTTGCGACTGATGACGATGTTGCGGCGTCCTGGCAAGGCCTTGCCGATGGCTTGATGCGTTTTTCGACCCATCAGGATGGGTGCGCCCCATGTGGTGCTTTTGAAGAAGGCAAGATCTGCCGGCAAATGCCAAGGCATGGTGTTGTTGACGCCAATCACCCGCTGCGGAGTCATGGCCACAATCAAAGAGAGTATGGATTCAGTCATGAATTTTTCCTTTGCTGCACGCATTATGCCAGAGCTTGCCAGGGGGCCATTTGGGATGGCAAGCAGCAGCTCTGATATAATGGCCAGTAAACCATTTTTCCAGACCCGCCTCATGGGTCGAGGGCTCTTGTGACCGGCTGTACCGAAACCTCCGCGCCTCCCGTCTGGGCTCGTTTACCAACTCCCTTTGGGGAGTTCCTGGCCTGCACCTTTTCCTGTGGCAGCCAGTCTCATCTGGTCTTGAAAATGGGAGAAGTGGCCGGAAAACCCGATGTGCTGGTACGCATTCACTCGGAATGCCTGACCGGAGATGTCTTAGGCTCCCTACGCTGCGATTGCGGCCCACAGCTGCAACTTTCCCTTAAAATGATCGCCCAGGTAGGGCGGGGGGTGGTGGTCTACCTGCGGGGGCAGGAGGGGCGCGGTATCGGTCTGGCGCGCAAACTGGCCGCTTATCAACTGCAGGATGAAGGTCTGGACACTGTTGAGGCCAATTTGCATCTGGGCCTGCCCATAGATGCCCGCTCCTATAAAGCTGCCGCAGCCATTTTGCAGGCGTTGGGACTAACTTCCATCCGTCTGCTCACCAACAACCCCGACAAGATCGCACAACTCGACCAGGCCCCTTTATCTGTCGTGGAGCGGGTTTCATTACAAGTTCCCCTGCAACCAGAATCCTTGCGTTATCTGCAAACCAAACGGGAACGTATGGGCCATCTGCTAGATCTGGCCGACTAAGGAAACCCGAAGACTGGAGGGCCCCGTGTTATTGCAATTACTTGAATTGGCTGGTTGGCCCAGTGTCTTGTTATTGACCGCTTCGCTATTGGGATTGGCCATCATTCTGGAACGCGGCATGAACCTGCGCAGTAGTCGGGTTTTACCCCCCGGACTGCTGCACCAGGTATTGGACGATGTACGCTCTGAAGGGACCACACCCGCGCTGATTTCGCGTCTGGAGCAGGGCTCGGCGCTGGGGCGCATTTTTGCTGCAGGATTGCGCAATCAACATCAATCCCGCGAAACCATGAAGGAATCCATCGAGGAAGCCGGGCGGGCCGTCATGGTGGACTTGGAGCGTTCCCTCAGCACCTTGGGCACCATTGCCAGCATCAGCCCTCTTCTGGGATTATTCGGCACCGTGGTAGGGATGATCATGCTGTTTGGCCATCAATCCTCAGCCGGCGTCAATCCGGCAGACCTGGCGCAAGGCATTTCCTACGCACTGTACAATACCGCACTGGGTTTGGTGGTGGCCATGCCGGCCATGATCTTTTATCGTTTGTTTCGGGCACGGATCGATCGCTTGATCGTGGAGATGGAACAGCAAGCCATCAAACTGGTGGAAGTCCTGCATGGAGACCGCCAATTGTGAACTTTCGCCGTGGGCAACCCCGTGAGGAACCCGAAATCAACCTCATTCCCATGATCGATGTGCTGCTGGTGATTCTCATCTTTCTGATGGTCACCACACGCTTCAACCTGGAGCGCGGTTTACACATCACGCTGCCTCGCAGCCAGGCAGCCCCTTCCCAGAAAGTCGATGATCGCTGGATCGAGGTTCAGATACAGTCCAATGGTCAACTCTGGATTGGCTCGCGCAAACAGGACAATCCTTCCCGCACCGATCTTCAGCAGGAACTGCGTACTGCTGCCGCTGGCCAAAACGACCCAGTCGTACTGATCCGGGCTGACCAGCAAGCCACCCACGGACAGGTCATGGCCGTACTTGAAGCAGCACAGGCGCTAGGGTATCGGCGCATCACCTTCTCCACCCAACCGTTAACCGACACCCCTTCCCCCTGAAGATGGATCGCTGGCTGCAACGGCAATGGTATGAACGCGTCGCGCCACACTGGTGGTTACTTCCCCTCAGCGCGCTGTACCGGGTGCTCCTCACGCTGCGCCGCTGGCTTTATCGGCAAGGCTATCTGCGGCAGATCAGGGTTCCCGTACCCGTCCTGATCGTCGGCAATATCACGGTTGGTGGAACAGGAAAAACACCGCTCACCATGGCGCTGGTTCAGGTTCTACAGCGCCGGGGTTGGCACCCGGCCATCCTGAGTCGGGGCTATGCCGCTTCGGGTGGTGAGATTCGACACATCCAGGCACAGGATGACCCCTATCGCTGGGGCGATGAAGCGGTGTTGATGGCACAGCACAGCGCTGTACCCGTTTGGGTTGGACGCCAGCGATCTGTCGTCGCCCAGGCCTTGTTGAAGGCTCACCCCGAAGTCGATCTACTGATCTGCGATGATGGACTGCAGCATCTGGCCCTGGCCCGCAACGTGGAATTGATTGTGCTGGATGGCGCACGCCAGATCGGCAATGGAGCGCTGCTGCCGGCCGGTCCCCTGCGCGAACCGGCACAACGCCTGCAGCAGGCCACTGCCATCATCGTTCATGGCACTCCCCTGCAACGGAATGCAGTAAAACAACGTTTTGCCCCTCTACCCCCCCTTTTCTCGCTGCAACTGCAAGCTCGTCACTGGGTCAATGTGTTCCAGCCCCAGGAAACCAGAGCGCTGGATTTTTTTGGCAACACCCCCTGTCATGCTGTGGCCGGAATCGGCAACCCCGAGCGCTTTTTTTCCCTGCTCCGGAAGTTCGGCATTCCCATTCTGGCCCACGCGTTTCCCGATCATCATGCTTTTACCACCGCCGATTTGACTTTCACACCACCGCAGCCCCTACTGATGACCGAGAAAGATGGGATAAAATGCCGTCATCTGCCAGGATTGTCGAATGCCTGGATGCTCCCGGTAGAAGCCGAACTGGAAGACGGTCTGGTAGATTTTTTGGATCACGAACTTCGAAGGGGATATTGAATGGAAGGTCGTTTGCTCGAAATACTGGTTTGCCCCCTCTGCAAGGGTCCGTTAGTGCATCGCCCGGAACAGCAGGAATTGATTTGTTCCCCTTGTCGCCTGGCTTTTCCCATCGAGGATTCCATTCCCGTCATGCTAGAAACGGAAGCGCGACGACTGGATGAACAGGAAGACCTTTGAATCCAGCCACTTTTACAGCCATCGTTCCAGCCCGTATGGGCTCTACCCGCTTTCCGGGCAAAGCGCTGGCCCCCATTGCCGGGCTTCCCATGGTTGTGCATTGCGCCCGGCGCGCCCGGGAAAGTGGTGCCGAGCGCGTGGTCGTTGCCACCGATCATGCAGACATTATGCAGGCCGTTGAAGGAGAAGGGTTCGAAGCCCTGCTCACCGACAAGGACCACGACACCGGGACAGATCGCCTGGCTGAAGCCGTCGGCCGGCTCCAGTTACCCCCCGAAGCCGTAGTGGTGAATGTTCAAGGTGACGAGCCGCTCATTGAACCCGCCCTCATTCGCGCCGTAGCCCAGGAACTGGAAAACAAACCCCATTGCGCCATGGCCACGGCCTGCTATCCCATTCGCACGCTGGCCCATTTGCTACGCCCCAGCGCTGTCAAAGTCGTGCTCAACGCCGCACACGAAGCCCTGTATTTCAGCCGCGCCCCGATTCCCTGGCCCCGAGAGGCCATGGCCGCAACAATGCCCCAGCCTGCACCCGGTCTGTCCCTCTTGCCCGACAATCCGGCGTTACCCCCTGGCCTTCCAGCCTGGCATCATGTGGGATTGTATGCTTACCGAGTTTCTTTTTTGCAAGCCTTCTCGAGTCTTGCCCACTCGCCGCTGGAGCAATTCGAAGCGCTGGAACAGTTACGAGCCCTTTGGCACGGCTATCGAATTGCAGTGCTAACCACCGATACTGCCCCGGCTCCGGGAGTTGATACCCCAGAAGATTTGGAACGCGTTCGTGCCCTATTGGTTGACCCGGAGAGAAAATAGGGGTAGGTTGCCGGATTGTCTCAGTCCACAGAAAATCAGGAGTCAATGATGCGGTTAATTCTATTGGGAGCACCTGGCGCTGGAAAAGGCACCCAGGCCGCTTTCATCAAGGAGCATTTCCAGATCCCACAAATTTCCACAGGCGACATGCTCCGTGCGGCGGTCAAGGCAGGCACTCCCTTGGGCTTGGCGGCCAAGAAAATCATGGATGCCGGTGGCCTGGTATCGGATGACATCATCATTGGCCTGGTTCGCGACCGCATCGCTCAACCGGATTGCGCTGCCGGATTTCTGTTTGACGGCTTTCCGCGCACGATTCCTCAAGCGCAAGCCCTGCGGGATGCCGGGGTATCCTTGGACTATGTGGTTGAAATTCTTGTGGAAGACGCACAGATCATTGCGCGCATGTCAGGACGGCGGGTTCATGTAGCCTCCGGTCGCGTCTATCACACAGAAAACAGTCCACCCAAAACACCTGGACGCGACGATGTAACCGGGGAAGAACTCATTCAGCGCGAAGATGACCGGGAAGAAATCGTGCGCAAGCGTTTGCAGGTCTACCATGAACAAACGCGCCCACTGGTGGACTACTACGCCCAATGGGAACGTTCGGGAGACAGGCAGGCGCCCCACTATGTGCAGGTATCAGGAACCGGTTCGGTAGAAGCGATTTGTGAAGCCATCATGCAAGCCCTGACCCCCTGAGGACAAAGCCGCGCGCCTGACACAACCGACTCAATTAGGGGAGCCCCACCGAAAGACATACGCCGACGATTTCAACACACCTGAAGCGCGTTTGATTGGGCAAGATGCATCCTGCAACGATGGTCTCCACTGGTTTCGCCCGTTAATGGCGCTTCTCTCACGGAGCACCTATGGCCAAAAAGCCCAATGCATTTTATGCACAATCTGGTGGCGTAACTGCCGTCATCAATGCCAGCGCCTGTGGCGTCATCGAAACCGCCCGCAAGGTCCCTGATCGAATCGGCAAACTGTTTGCCGGACGTCACGGCATTCTGGGAGCCCTGCAGGAAGATCTGATCGATACCGGCAAGGAATCCGTTGCGGCTATCCGTGCCCTGCGCCATACCC
This sequence comes from Ferrovaceae bacterium, assembly GCA_027449685.1. Taxonomy (GTDB): domain Bacteria; phylum Pseudomonadota; class Gammaproteobacteria; order Burkholderiales; family Ferrovaceae; genus JAJZHV01. Next base: position 87,520 of record DAIDLC010000003.1, read on the forward strand.
CGGCCGGAGCCTTTGGATCGGCCCGTTACAAACTCAAGGGGTTGGACCAGAATCGGGCGGAATACGAACGCCTCATCGAAGTATTCAAGGCCCATGACATTCGCTATTTCTTCTATAACGGTGGAGGCGACTCACAAGATACGGCGCACAAGGTCTCCCTGATCGGCGAGCAACTGGATTACCCCATCATCTGCGTGGGCATACCAAAAACCGTCGACAACGATCTGCCCCTGACGGATTGCTGCCCCGGTTTTGGCTCGGTGGCCAAATATGTCGCCACCTCCACACGCGAAGCCGCTTTCGATGTAGCTTCCATGGCGCGCACCTCCACCAAGGTTTTCGTACTGGAAGTCATGGGACGTCATGCGGGATGGATTACTGCCGCCTGCGGTCTGGCTGCAGAAAAACCGGGACAAGCCCCCCATATCCTGCTCTTTCCGGAAGTACCCTTTCAGCAAGCGGCTTTTTTGCAGCGCGTCCAGCAGACGGTGCAAGAAAAAGGCTATTGCGTCATTGCCGTGTCGGAAGGTTTACGCAACCCGGATGGCCAGTTTCTATCCGATAGCGGACTGCGCGATGCCTTTGGCCATGCTCAACTGGGCGGGGTGGCTCCCGTCATCGCCAACCTGGTCCGAGATCATCTGGGCTACAAATATCACTGGGCCGTGGCCGATTACCTGCAGCGTGCCGCGCGCCACATCGCGTCCAAAACAGATGTCGCTCAAGCTTACGCCATGGGAAAAGCCGCCGTTCAGTTTGCCCTCAAGGGACATAACGCGGTCATGCCCACCATCGTGCGCGAATCCAGCAAGCCCTACCGCTGGTCGGTAGGAATGGTGCCTTTGGCCGAAGTGGCCAACCAGGAAAAAATGCTGCCTCCTGACTTTATCAGTCCGGACGGATTCGGTATCACCGCCAAATGTCGTCGTTATCTGGAGCCTTTGATTGCCGGTGAGGATTACCCTCCCTACAAGAAAGGGTTACCGGATTATGTCACCCTCAAAAATGCCGCTGTGCCAAAAAAGCTGAAGAGTGAGTTCAAGATGTAATTCCATATTTTTTTACCGGGAGAATAAAAATGTCGCAAGGTGTTCTGTTTGCACTGGTTTGTGCCGTACTCGCATTGGTCTATGGCTTCACATCCTGGAAATGGGTCAATTCCAGGCCGAATGGAAATGCCCGAATGCAGGAGATTGCCGCCGCAATCCAGGAAGGGGCCACCGCCTATCTGCACCGACAGTACCGCACCATTGCCATCGTGGGCGTGATTCTATTTGTGGTCATCCTCGCGGCCTTGGGACTTCGCACCGCCATCGGTTTTGCCATCGGCGCACTGGCCTCCGGTGCAGCAGGCTTCATTGGCATGAATGTTTCCGTGCGTTCTAACGTGCGCACTGCTCAAGCCGCTCATGAAGGCCTGAATGCGGCACTCGCCGTTGCTTTTCGCGGTGGGGCAGTTACCGGGTTACTGGTAGTTGGCCTGGGATTGCTGGGAGTGGCTGGTTACTATGCCGTATTGCAATCCATGACACCGGCGGGTAGCGCCGTGGATGTGTCTCCCCTGGTCGGGTTGGCCTTTGGCGGCTCTCTCATCTCGATTTTTGCCCGTTTGGGCGGGGGAATCTTCACCAAAGGGGCTGACGTGGGTGCTGATCTGGTGGGGAAAGTGGAAGCAGGCATCCCCGAAGACGACCCCCGCAATCCAGCGGTCATTGCCGATAACGTGGGGGATAACGTAGGCGACTGTGCCGGCATGGCAGCGGACCTGTTTGAAACCTATGCCGTCACCTTGATCGCCACCATGGTTTTGGGTGCACTCGTCATGAAAGGGTTTGATAATGCCCTGGCCTACCCTCTGGCTCTGGGTGGTGTATCCATCATTTCTTCCATCATCGGCACGTATTTCGTCAAAGCCCGGGATGGCGGAAAAATCATGAATGCCCTCTACCGTGGCCTGATCGTGGCGGGTGGTTTGGCAGCTCTGGCTTTTTATCCCATCACCACAATGCTGATGACCAACAATCCGGCTGGAATTTCCCCGCTCAATCTCTGGTTGGCAGCCCTGATTGGACTGGCCGTTACCGCCGCCCTGGTGGTCATTACCGAGTATTACACGGCCACTGAATATGCGCCTGTTCAAACCGTGGCAGAGGCCTCCACCACCGGACATGCCACCAACATCATTGCCGGTTTGGGCGTTTCCATGAAATCCACGGCGGCACCCGTGCTGGTGATCTGTCTGGGCATTCTCCTGGCCCATGCGCTGGGTGGGTTGTACGCCATTGCTATTGCAGCCACCGCCATGTTGTCCATGGCCGGCATTGTAGTAGCGCTGGATGCCTATGGTCCCATTACCGACAACGCCGGAGGGATTGCGGAGATGTCCGGCCTGCCCTCGGCCATCCGTGATATCACTGACCCTTTGGACGCCGTGGGCAATACCACCAAAGCGGTGACCAAAGGTTATGCCATTGGCTCAGCCGGTTTGGCAGCCCTGGTACTGTTTGCCGATTACACGCATAACCTGGAAAGCGTGCTGGGTCAAAAAACCCTGTTTGATCTCTCCGACCACATGGTCATCATCGGTTTGTTCATCGGGGGGATGATTCCCTATCTGTTTGCTGCCATCGCCATGGAAGCCGTGGGGCGCTCCGCTGGTTCTGTGGTTCTGGAAGTCAGACGTCAGTTCAAGGAATTGCCTGGCATCATGACAGGAACCCAAAAACCGGATTACACCCGTGCCGTAGACCTGTTGACCAAGGCCGCCATCAAAGAAATGATCATCCCCTCCCTGCTGCCAGTCCTGGTTCCGTTGGTCGTTGGGTTGGTGTTGGGCGCTCGGGCACTGGGCGGCGTGTTGATGGGAACCATCATTACCGGTCTGTTCGTTGCCATTTCCATGACCACGGGCGGTGGCGCCTGGGACAACGCCAAAAAATACATCGAAGACAACCATTTCGGTGGCAAGGGTTCGGAAGCCCATAAGGCTGCAGTAACCGGAGATACCGTGGGTGACCCCTACAAGGATACTGCGGGTCCGGCCGTCAACCCCATGATCAAGATCATCAATATCGTTGCCCTGATGATCGTGCCGTTACTGCATGGCTGAAAGCCTGCTTCAGACTCTGGCCCAGGAGTCTTCTTTGCCTGGGCCAGAAATTGCACAGCGGATCAAATCCACCCTGGAAGACCCCGTTCTTTGGCCAATCACACCACTGGACGGGCGTTTCATGATGACTCCCCAAGCCTGCAAGGATGCGACCCCTGCGGCTGTCCTGATGGCTTTGATCCCCCGCTCTGAAGGCTTGCAGGTCCTGCTGACACGGCGCACCAGCCACTTGAATGATCATGCCGGGCAGATCAGTTTTCCGGGAGGAAAACGCGACCCACAAGATGGCTCGCCACAACACACAGCCTTGCGAGAGACGCGGGAAGAAGTGGGGTTAGCCCCCGCGCAGATTCAGGTGTTGGGGCATTTACAGGAGTACTTCATTCCAACCGGGTTTCGTGTCACGCCCGTAGTGGGTTGGGTCACACCACCTTTTGATCTGCAGTGCGATCCCTTTGAAGTGGCCGAGGTCTTTGAAGCTCCGCTGTCCTGGTTTCTCAATCCGTCCCGTCACATCCTGCAGCAAGACCGCTCACCGCAAGGGCAGTTACGCCGGTACTTTGCCATATCCTGGAAGCACTACTGCATTTGGGGGGCGACGGCCGGGATGCTGGTCCATTTTTATCAGGGACTCAAGCACTCTCCACACTGAGCAGCGCGCAGGCAAGGCGGGCCCACATCCGCCAACCCCCCCTGGAAGCCTCCCTTTGGACGCGCTGGCCTTCAGGTTTTTTTGGGGTCCGGTTTCTTCCCGGGGATGTTTTTGATGACTTCTTCCACGGACTTGTCCAGTCCCATGAGGGACCAGGGCCAGAGCGCCGGATTGAGCATGGGATTTTCCAGAGCGGGCGAGTTTGCGGAAGATGCAGCACTGTTCGGAGCAGATTTATGGCCGGCAGCGCCCACTTTAGGCGTGGCAGTGGTTGCTTTGGAAGCGGTTCCCGTGGTCTTTGAGGAAGAGCTTCCGGCAGCTCGGGATTTTTCCCCGGCTTTGGCCGACGGAGTCAACAGAGCGCGCTGATACTCCAGGGTTTTGATGGTCAATTCCAGCATGCTCACATTGGTATTGAGCCAATGTTTTACGGTAGTCAGTTCCCCAATTTTCTTATCCAATTCCTCAGGGTTCAGGCCTGCCATCATGATTTGCTGCATGGGAAAAGCCATCGGGTTGATCATTTTCTGGAACATTTCCAAAAAGTCGGGCGCCGCGTTATTGTCTGCCATACTCATACCATCCTGTTGATGAAATCCCGCAGTTGAGGATAAATCACTTCGCGAAACCGTCGGCCACTGAAGACCCCATAATGCCCCACTTGGGGCACCTGCAGATGTTGTCGTCGCAGGAGCGGAATTCCACGGCACAGGTCCTGGGCCGCAGCAGTTTGACCATTACCGGAAATATCATCCAGTTCGCCCTCCACCGTCATGAGCGCAGTGCGTTGGATGAGCTCGGGGCGCACGCGTTCACCACAGGAAATCAATTCCCCCAGGGGCAACGCATGACGATGAAACACTCGATCCAGCGTTTCCAGATAGTATTCTGCGGGTAGATCCATGACTGCATTGTACTCGTCGTAGAACGCACGGTGGGCCTGCGCGCTCTCGCCATCCCCCTCCACCAGGTGATGATAAAAGTTTCGATGGGAAGACACATGGCGGCCCGGGTTCATGGCCACGAAACCCGCGTGCTGCAAAAACCCGGGATAGACCCGGCGCAAGTACCCCGGATACTTTACCGGAACCCGGTAGATGACCCGATTTTCAAACCAGGACAAGGAACGGGCCTTGGCGAAGTCGTTGACCGTAGTGGGGTTTTTACGCGTATCGATGGGCCCTCCGATCATGACCATGGAGCGCGGTTGGGCTGGATCCTCCCCAGCCGCCATCAGGGAGACAGCAGCCAATACAGGCACCGTAGGCTGACAGACCGATACCACATGGGTTTGTGGGCCCAGATATATCAAAAAGTTTTGTATCAGACGGACATAATCGTCGAAATGAAACCCGCCGTGGGCCAGTGGGACCTTTCTGGCATCGCGCCAATCGGTCACGTACACATCGAAGTCCTGCACAAAGGACCGCACGGTATCGCGCAGCAAGGTGGCGAAATGGCCCGACAGGGGGGCCACCAGCAGCACTTGGGGCTGCTGGGCCGTAGCCCCTGCCATGCGTTCAAAGCGTCGTAACTGGCAAAAGGGGTGTTCCAGGACGACCGTTTCCTGCAATGCGACAGATTCCCCACGGACCATGGTTCTTTGCAGTCCAAAGCTGGGCTTTTCGTAGCGCTGGGTAGTACGCAATAACAATTCCGATCCGGCGCTGATCATTCTTCCGGCAGGCGTGTAGCTCAAGGGGCTGTACGGGCTACCGCACCAGGTTCCGGCAGCATGGGCAAACATTCTGAGAGTCGTCCAGGAAGCATGTTGTAGTTCGTGAAGTTCGTATAACATTCAGTGTTCCAGAAAATTTGATCTGGATCATCATACCCGAGAAGATGACCATGGAACATCGCAAAGAACCAATCCGACCCGGGATGCTCTACCCCCGCCTGGAACCTTTTGAAACCGGATGGTTACCGGTGGATGAACTGCACACGCTGTATTGGGAGCAAAGCGGCAACCCGCAGGGGGTACCCGTAGTCTTTTTACACGGAGGCCCAGGAGCCGGCTCGGGCCCTCTACATCGTTGTTTTTTTGACCCGACGTTTTACCGGATCATTCTCTTCGATCAGCGCGGGGCGGGGCGCTCAATGCCTTTGGGTGAAACCCGTCAAAATACCACACCACTGCTGATTCAGGATCTGGAGCGTCTACGCCACTTGTTTGGCATCAAACGCTGGCTGGTGTTTGGTGGATCCTGGGGCAGCACCCTGGCCTTGGCTTACGCGCAAGCACATCCACAAAATTGTCTGGGTCTGATCCTGCGTGGCATTTTTCTATGCCGCCCCAGCGAAATCGAGTGGTTCCTGTATGGCTTGAAGGCCATCTTTCCTGAAGCCTGGCACAAGTTTGCCGGTTTCATTCCGGAAGAAGAACGCGGCAATCTGTTGGAAGCTTACTACCGACGCTTGAACCATCCCGACGGGCGGGTTCATTTACCCGCCGCGCGTCATTGGGGGGCCTATGAAGGATCCTGCTCAACCCTCTACCCCAACGCGGAAACGGTGGCTCATTTCGCCAGTGATGGCGTTGCTCTGGGGTTAGCCCGCATCGAAGCCCATTATTTCACGCACCGTATTTTTCTGCCGGACAATGCCCTTTTAAAGAATTTGGCACGCATCACCCATCTTCCCACTGTCATCGTTCAAGGGCGGTATGATGGCGTCTGCCCCATCGTCACTGCCGATGAATTGCATCGCCAGTGGCCCGAAGCAGAATATATCGTCGTGCCCGATGCCGGTCACTCGGCCTTCGAGCCTGGAATACAGACCCAACTGGTGCTGGCCACGGATCGCTTCCGCCATCGGTTTTGATGCTCCGCGCTGCATGCCCAAACGTTCACGCCACTTTTGTGCACTGCCCATGGGAAAAACCGCACTGCAGCGCAGGACTCTCGAATCCATTTTCGCACCATGAAATCTGGTATCCTGCGAAGCTGAAACCCCGGGAAAAAACCCTCCGCAAGCCCCTGCGAAGTACCCCTCTGTGGCAGGACATTCCACCCGAAAAGTTGTCCACAAAGTCTGTGGATAACTTTGTGTACAGTGGTTTTTTTTACCGATTAACCCCCTTATTCACAATAAGTTTTTCTGAACCGGTCATTTTTTAAGCAACGTACTTTTGCATTTTTTTTGCTTGATTTTTCGAAAAAATCGTGCTTTTGAGGCCCCATCTGGATCATGAACAAATCCTCAATATCTGACGCCACATTAGAAGCATTTTCCTCCGGAAAAGCCGTCCCACCCGATTCTCTGCTGAGCGTTTCCGCCTACGTTTCGCGCTTGCAACAGGTTCTGGAGAAACTTCCGCAAGAACTCTGGATCCAGGGAGAAATTTCCAATTTCACTGCTGCGGCCTCCGGCCATTGGTACTTCAACCTGAAAGATGCCCAGGCCCAGTTGCGCTGCGTCATGTTTCGTTCCCGTAACCAGCGCCTGGACTGGCAACCACGCAATGGAATGGGCGTGGAACTCAAGGGGCCAGCAACCTTTTACCCGCCAGCCGGTACCTTTCAGATCACGGTGGAGTCCCTGCGCCAAGCGGGCCTGGGGCGCTTGTACGAGGCCTTCCTGCGACTCAAGGCGCGCTTGGAGCAGGAGGGCTTATTCGACCCGGCACGCAAGCGGGCTTTGCCCCCTCACCCAAAAACCATCGGATTGATCACCTCCCCTGCGGCGGCTGCCCTGCGCGATGTCCTCACTACCCTCAAACGGCGTGCACCGGCCTGTGCGGTGATTCTTTACCCGGCCCCCGTGCAGGGGGAAGGCGCTGCAGCACAACTGGCTCAAGCCCTGGATACGGCTGCCTCCCGAGCCGAGTGCGAGGTTCTGATACTCTGCCGTGGTGGCGGTAGTATTGAAGATCTATGGTCTTTCAACGAAGAAATTCTGGCACGCGCCATAGCGCGTTGCCCCATTCCAATCATTTCCGGTGTGGGCCATGAAACTGACTTCACCATTGCCGACTTCGTGGCCGATCAACGCGCACCCACCCCCACTGCGGCAGCCGAGCTGGTGTCTCCCGATCGCGCAAGCCTATTGCAGCGCTGGCGTCAGGACCAGAGCCGTTTGCAGCGCGCTTGGCAACGCCTGCTACAACGCGAAATGCTGCGTCTTGATCAACACCTCCCGCGCTTGAGTACTCTGGTTCAATGGCACCTGCGACAACAGCACTTGAGCCTGCAAGGTTTGCAGCAGCGCCTGAAACATCCCGGTGAAGGATTACAACAGCAGCGCCTGGGTCTGGAGCAAAATCGTCGCCGTCTGCAACAGTCCTGGCACCATCGTCTAGGCCGCGAAGGATTGGTCTTGAAGCGACTGGCCTCCGGCCTCTCCCATTTGAATCCGCAAGCGGTTCTGGCACGCGGATTCAGCATCGTTCGGACTGCAGACGGGCAGATCGTGCGTACCAGCAACGCGGTCGACCCCACCCAATCCGTGTCCATTACCCTGGCACAAGGCGAACTGGAAGCCACCATTCGGCGGCGCCTGAGTTGATCTTGACCCCCTCCTGCCAACCCCGGGTGGTGTTTCTCATGGGCCCTACGGCCAGTGGGAAAAGCCAGGTGGCCATTAGCCTTGCCAAACGCTTCGATGTGGAGCTGGTCAACGTGGACTCGGCCAGTGTCTACCGGCACATGGATGTGGGCACAGCCAAGCCGGATGCACAAACCCGGCGGACTATCCCGCATCATTTACTGGATTTGGTAGATCCTACCGAGACCTATTCCGCCGCACGCTTCCGGGAAGATGCCCTGCAGGTCATCGCTGAAATTACTGGGCGTGGACGCATTCCCCTACTGGTCGGGGGGACCATGCTGTACTTCAGGGCCCTGCAGTCCGGCCTGAATGACTTGCCTGCGGCCAACCCGGCCCTGCGCACCCAACTGGAAGAACAGGCCCGGGATGAAGGATGGGCCGCCTTGCATGCGCGTCTACACCAGCTAGACCCGCTCACCGCCGCGCGTTTGAAACCGGGAGACGCGCAACGCATTCAGCGCGCTTTGGAAGTCGTTCTCAGCGCAGGGCGCCCGCTCTCGGCGTTATATCACGAAACGACCCGCCAACCTCTCCAGGCACGGGTATGCTGTCTGGGGCTTTGGCCTGGCGAGCGCAGTTGGCTGCACACGCGCATCGCCCAGCGGTTTGATCAAATGCTCAACGATGGTCTGGAACAGGAGTTGCGCGATTTACGCCAACGCTACGTTCTGCATCCGGATCTTCCCGCCATGCGTGCCGTAGGCTATCGACAAATGTGGCAGTATCTGGAAGGCGAACTCAACTGGCAAGACATGCGGGAACGAGGGATCATCGCCACACGTCAACTGGCCAAACGTCAGATGACCTGGATGCGCTCCTGGCCCGACCTGGTGCGACTAGACTGCCTGGATCCCTCTTTGCCCGTCCGGATTCAACAAGCCGTGGAGGGATTCCTCAGCGGAAACCCGTAACCGTTGCGTGTACCTGCTCCATCGGCGCAGGAATTAGAGAGGTTGGGCATTGAAACGCGAGGGAGAAACCGCTTCGAACAGGGCACGTGTCAGCGGAAGGGGCTCATGTTCGAGCCAGGCCGCAATCAGCTGCGCCCCCAGACTGCTCCACAATAACCCATGAGAACCCAGTCCCAGCAAGGCAAACAACCCTTCCTGACCAGCCACAGGGCCCAGGAGTGGGAGTCGGTCACGACTCACGGCACGGGCTCCCCGACGATTTTTCAAGGTCCTTGCCGGGTCCACTGCCCGGCTCTCCCAACGCTGCAAGCGCAGCAGGTTTTCTGTCATCCCTCGCTGTTCGGTCCAGCGCTGCGCGTCGCTTTCGTAGGTTGCCCCCACACATAGCCCCTCGGGAAGGCCCGGAATCAAGTACCCCTCCTGGCACAACACGGGGGTACCCGGTGGAAAAGGATCCGGATGGAGGAGGGTAATTTGCCCTTCCAGGGTTTGTAGCGGCCACGGCTTGAAAGGAGCAACCTCCAGCCCTCGCGCACCAAGCGCTAACACAGCCACGGGAGCCTCGGCCAGCAGACGCCCGGCAGCATCCCAAACCTGCCAACCCTGCGGGGTTTTGACGAGTCGATGCGCCAGCACCTGCCACTGACATTGAAGACCCGGCCGGGAGGCGGCAAGCGCGGCCGCACAAAGCAGTGGGGGGCTCACCCAGCCCGCGCTGGGAAAAAACAGCCCTCCCCAGGGCAGATCCACCCCCCCAAGATCAGACTGTATGCCCGGTGGGCGGCTGTGAACAAAATCGGGGGCGCAGGCAAATGGCAGCACGCACGCTTGCTGATGCCGGGCGTCTGCCTCGGAGCGAGCCCCCAGCAATACGCCGCTGGTTCCCCGCCCCCGTGCAGGAAGATGCGCCGCAAGACGTTGCAACGTCTGAAGTGCAGACAAAAAACCGGCACGACCCAATTGCGAATACGTATTATCATCGCGCGACAATATGGGGCGCAGGATGCCTGCAGGGTTTCCGGAACCCTCGCGAGCCGGACCCGGATGCTGCTCCAGCAACTGCACCTGCCAACCGCGTTGCACCAAAGCCTCGCTCATCAGACAACCAGCCAGACCCGCGCCAATGATCAACGCCTGGCGCAAAGGGCGCGGATAGTGCACTGCGCGATGGAGGATGGGATTCAGCCGCAGCGTGCAGCGCTGCTGGAATGCCACAGGGGGGATCTTGTCGAAATGGGCCTCCAGACGCTGGCGCTTGCCCCCAAAACCGGGGTGGCGCAGGGTGCTGAACCCGAAGTATTCCAACGCGCGCCGCACCGACCCCGCCACACACCAGGTGGCCAAGGTTGCACCCCGGTTGCACTGGCGCGCAACGTGCTGGAGTACCGATTGGCTCCACATCTGCGGGTTTTTGGCGGGAGCAAATCCATCCAGAAACACCGCATCAGCGGCCAGACTCAGTTGCGGCAAGGTGTGCTGAATATCCCCAAATACCAATGTCAGGTGCACTTGATCGCGCTCGAAGTGCATGCCATGAAGGCCCGGAACCAATACAGGCCAACGCGCCAGGAGCGCCTGAGCCTGCGCTTCAAGCGCCGGATAGGCGGCCAGTATCTGGGACAGAACGGCGCGTGTGGGCGGGTGTTTTTCCAGCGCCACGTAATGCAGGGCCGGACAGGAAGGGGTGTTACGCAGTTGCCATTGTTGCAGGGTAACCAGGAAATTGAGTCCGATGCCGAAGCCGGTTTCGAGTATCTGAAAGGGTGTGTCCCGCTGCCAACGCTGGGGTAAGCCATTCCCTCGTAAAAACACCTGCAAACACTGCTCTATGCCCCCGGCCTGGGAATGATAACCATCCGCAAAGTGCCGGGAATAGGGAACCCCTCGGTGCCAATGGATAGATGCCGGTGTCAGAAAACTCGTGGACATGCTCGAGTGCGGCCGTTGTATGGTCTGCAAAGATCAGAAAACCCCATTGTACTGGATTCGAAACCGGGGCGATTTAGCGTTTCTTACTGCCACAGCTGTAGCCACCGGGTCTACAGTTCTCGGTGCATAAAGGAATATTTCCTTGAACTCTTACGGGGTGCCACTTTTCCTCTGCGCTGCAGCGGGACGGTGAAATCATGTAGTTGAATCGCCGGACGGCATCCTTCTCGCCGTCGGCGGGTCATGGATTACCTCCGGCTTTTTTATGGAGGTTTACCCATGATGGCTTTTGTTTTGATTCAATGGTCGTTTCGGTGTGTGTGGTATCTGATCTGTCTGCTCAAAACGTTGTGGAATGGAAGAAAGCCTTCACCCTCCTGGGTAGATGCGCTGCCGGAAACTTCTTCAGCATCCTTGACAGCAGCAACACCTGCCAACGTCTTGGCCTGCCACCAGGCCTTGGCCCCTACGGAGGCAACGTTGGAAGCATCAGAGAAAAATCAGGTACAGGAACAGGCGCAGCACATCGTTCCCGTTCCAACCCTGGATTTTTTGGGGGGGCAGTCCTTGATTCGTTATGGCGAGGGGTTTAGCGTGGTTTGTCATTTTTATTTGCGTCAGGCGCGCGTGTCACGGGTGATTTGGCTCGATTACGTGAAATTGCAGCGCAAACATGGGGCCTATGTCGTGCGCTGCCTGCGCACCCGCGCAGGAGAAAATGTGGCGCGCATGCAAAGCAGTAAACACCATGCCAGCCATCCACTCCGACCCTGGGGACGGATCGCCTTACCCGATGACTACCTGGAGTTTGATTCCCTTCAGGATCTGCGGGTGATTCGTCTCATGGAAAAAACAGTGGAAGATGCCAATGCGTTAATCGAGGAAGAAATTCCCGAAAACCTGCTCAACAAACGGCCTTGGCGACTGCTGCCCCCTGCCGCAGCACCAGAACCCGAACTGACTGATCTACAAAAACGGCGCAAGATCGTGAACATGAGTATGGATGACATCCGGGCCGAGGATGCCGCACGCAAAAAACCCTTGGCCAGGGATGAAAAACAATACCCGCAACTGATCAAACCGCCCGTGGTTCGTTCCCATATCGGCGTGCTACGCAATGCCGGCTACGTGGAACGGAAAGACCCGTCAGGTCGGTCCTACCGTACTTTCTTTGCGGAATTGGAACAGGACGGAGGAACCGTCCGGCACACCGGGGTGGATTTGCAGCGGGCTTTGCTGCGCGAACAGATCGATCTGGGAGATCGGGTAGAAGTCTTCAATATCGGGCTGGTACCCGTAGGGTCTGGCAAGTACAAAAAAAAGATATGGAGTGCCCGAAAATTGCCGGCATGAATCACATCACGGGGGAAACCCCGTGATTTTTTTTCATTGCAGAGTGAATCATCCTGTTTTGACATAGAATGCGGCATGACCTCTTGTTTTTTTTCACCATGAACATCCTCTCTATTCTGCTGGCGTTACTGCTGGAACAGCGTCGCCCCCCCACGGCCCAAGCCGAAATTCGCGCCTACTTCGAGCGCTGGGCGGCGTTTCTGGATGATCAGTTCAACTCTGGGGAACGCCATCATGGCCTGCTGGCCTGGATACTGGCAGTGCTTCCTGTTCTGGGAGTTGCCCTGGGACTGAACGCCTTGCTAACCCACTGGACGACGGGTTTTTCCTGGCTCCTGAATACCTTGGTCTTGTTGTTGCTTCTGAATTTTCGGACCACCCTGGCGGACTTGACTGCCCTGCAACAACGTTTGCGGCCTTCAGGCCAGGAGCGGAACCTGGCAGAACCCCAGCGGGAAGATAGCCTGGGAGAAATCACCCTGGCGATTGCCGCAGGGATCGAACAGGCTCTCATCGCCATCCACACCCAGTTATTGGCCGTGCTGTTCTGGTACTTTTGGCTACCCGGGTGTAGCGGCGCGCTTTTATACTGGATGGCCCACCAATTGAACCAACGTTGGGGAACCCAAACAGACTCCAACTTTGGTCATTTTTCGCGGCGGGCGTTCGAATGGCTTGACTGGATTCCTCTACGGCTGACCGCACTGGCTTTTGCCATTGTCGGCAACTTCGAAGACTCTCTGTTCTGCTGGCGAACTCAGGCTTCGGCCTCCACCAGCACCCAGCGCATCGTGCTGGCGAGCGCTGCTGGGGCTTTGGGTATTCGTTTGGGGGATGCCTCTTCTCCCCAACGGGTCGTGGACGGACTGGAACTTGGTGTAGGCGAACTCCCCGAAATCGATCATCTTCGCAGTGCAGAAGGAATGATCTGGCGCACAGTGATTCTGTGGCTATTGCTGATGAGCATGTTGTCGGTGGCGGCACTGGTGGGCCACTGAAAAAATTCCACCCACATCGACCGGGTGCCCTTAGCGGCCGCGCAAAAACATACGGTCCAACTCAGCCAGGCTCATCTGGTGCCAGGTAGGTCGACCGTGGTTACATTGATCGGCGCGTTCTATCGCTTCCATCTGCCGAAGCAGCGCGTTCATTTCGGTGAGGGTCAGCGTTTGATGAGCCCGAATGGCCCCATGGCACGCCATGGTGGCCAGACATTCGTCGCGCCGCTCCTGGGCCACGCGGGAGGTCCCAAACCGGTCCAACTCGCCCAGTACCTCCTGGACCAGCGCTACGGGGTCGGCCTGGTGCAGCAACGCAGGCAGGGATCGGATCCCTATGGTCTGCGGCCCCATGGGGGTCAAATGGAACCCCCACTGCGACAGCAGCTGCTCATGTTCCTCCAGTAGAGCCATCCACTTGGGCTCGGCACGAAACGTTACCGGAACCAATAAGGCCTGAACCTGCAACTGTTCCTGATCCATCCGTGATTTGAGTTGCTCGTAGAGGATGCGTTCGTGGGCCGCATGAATATCCACCAGAATCAATCCCTGCTGGTTTTGAGCCAGCAAGTAGATGCCATGCAACTGCGCCAGGGCAAAGCCCAGCGGAGGAAGCGCAGATGGGGATGGGGATGAACCAACCGGAGCGCTGCTCGGAGTGCTGGGAAGTGGCGCTGCAAGCGGTCCAAACAATGCGGCATGAAAACGATCCGGTTCCTGAATAGCCAACGACTGCTGTCGAGGCATCACGCTCTCCCGTTCTGCTTGGGGCGGATGTACCGAAAAGGAAATACCACTCTTCCCGGGCCCCGGAGTGGGGAAAACGCTAGCCGGGTGCGATGCCTGTGGTTTGCCAATAGGCTCCAGAGCGGCATCGCTGGAAGGAGAAGTGGTGGCGAGCGCTTTACTCAAACACTGAAAAACAAAACGGTGCACCGCCTGAGGTTCTCTAAACCGGACTTCGGTTTTGGCAGGATGCACGTTCACATCCAGGCTTTCTGGATCGAGCCGCAAAAAAAGCACATACGCGGGATGCCGCTGGTGATGCAATACATCCTGGTAGGCCTGGCGGATGGCGTGGGACAGGAGCTTATCCCGCACAAAGCGGCCGTTGACGAATAGCGTCTGGGTATCGCGCGTGGCACGCTGATAGGTGGGGCGGGCAATCCATCCTGCAAGGCTCAAAGGCCCCGCGACTTCATCCAGTGACAGGGCCGCCTGAAAAAACTCCTCGCCCAAAAGACTTCGCACTCTGAGCGCCAAATCCGCCGCAGGCCAATGGCGGATGATCCGGCCGTTATGCTGCAGGCGAAACCCTACTTGGGGAAAGGCCAGAGCCAGGCGTTGCAGCACTTCTTCGCAATGCGCATATTCCGTGGCTTCGGATTTGAGAAACTTGCGACGGGCTGGAGTAGCCGCAAATAAATCCCGTAATTGCACGGTGGTTCCCACATCCCGGGCTGCCGGGCTGACTCCGGAACTGACTCCGGCTTCGATACGAACACTGGCGGCATAAGGGTTTTCCCGGGTGCGGCTGATCAAAGTCAAATCTGCGACCGCGGCCATACTGGCCAGGGCTTCTCCCCGAAAACCAAGGCTGGCTACCGATTCCAGATCGGACAAAGAGCGAATCTTGCTGGTAGCATGGGCTGTCAAGGCCCAGGGAAGTTCTTCGGCGCTCATGCCGTACCCGTTATCTTCCACCCTCAGGCAACGAACGCCGCCTTGCTCCAAAGTGACGATAATCTCGGTGGATTGAGCGTCCAAGGCATTTTCCACCAACTCCTTGAGCGCCGAGGCAGGGCGTTCCACCACTTCACCGGCTGCGATCTGCGCCACCAGGACCTCATCCAGAAGCCTGATTCGGCTCATGGCATGAAGGCCATCTGATGCGCCGTAGATTCTGGGAGGGCTGTGGTCCGAGCACGCACGGGAGTCGACAAAGCCAGATAGTGTTGGATTCCGGCCAGAATGGCCCCCGCCAGTTTATCCTGATATTCCGGTTCGTTCAGGCGCTGTTCTTCCTGCGGATTGGTAATGAAAGCGGTTTCCACCAAAATGGAAGGAATGTCGGGGGATTTCAGTACGGCAAACCCGGCCTGCTCCACCTGCCCGTGGTGCAGGACGTTGACCTGATGCAATTGATCGAGCACTGCCCGTGCCATTTTCAGGCTATCGTTGATCGTGGCGGTTTGCGATAGATCAAACAGGGTTTGTGCCAGATAAGGGTCATGGCGGTTGAGGTTCACACCGCCAATCAAGTCGGAGGCGTTTTCCTGGCGCGCCAACCAACGCGCGGCCACTGAGGTGGCCCCGCGCTCAGACAGGGCAAAAACCGAGGAACCACGCGCCTCGTGATTGACGAAGGCATCAGCATGCACCGATATGAACAGATCCGCATGCAGCTGATGGGCCTTGGCGGTACGCCCTTGTAGCGGGATGAAGTAGTCTCCGTCACGAATCAGCACCGCCCGCAAGTTGGGTTGGGCATCGATGTGCGCCTTGAGTCGCCGTGCAATCGCCAGGGTCACGTCCTTTTCGTGCGTTCCGGCACTCCCTTGGGCACCTGGATCTTCGCCTCCGTGCCCGGCGTCCACGGCAATGACCAGCGCATGAGGTGCCATCAAAGACGGTGTTGGTCTTACCGCTGCAGCTTCAGCGGGGTGGCTGGCAAGAGACGATTCTGGCGGTCCCGGCACCGTGGCAGGCTGTGACGTTGGAGGTTGGGCCGCGCTGTCCACGGCAGCGGGGCCCTGCGTCGCTGCGGCCATGGGCGCACGCGCCAGCGTTGAGGGAGAAGGTGCCAGCGCTGGCGCGTCGCTTTGGACGGGTGGGCCCGAAGCCAGCAGCACGGGTGAAGTCGTCGCCGCAACCCCCGGGATGGGGATGGGTGCCTTGGGGGCGCTGGTCATGGCCTCGGGGGGGCTGGCCTGCGCCTCGGGGGGGCTCAGGTTCTGTGTTTGCTCCAACAGAGATTGCAAGGGGTCAGAGGGATTTTGGGGATAAATATCGAGCATGAGCCGATAGCCATATTTTGCCACGGGCTTTAGCAGGGAGGTACTGGCCGATACCGGCACCTTGAGATCGAAAACCACACGCACCACGCCCGGCTTGAAATGGCCCACCCGAATATTTCGAATGTAGGGATCATCCGGGTTCACCTGGTGTGCCATGGCCAACAGCGCAGCACTGGCACCCACCCCCTCCAGATCCAGAACCAGACGCTCCGGATTGGCAATGCTAAACAGGGTACTTTGAATGGCTACAGGCGCTTCGAAGGTGACCCGCGTATACTCCTCGGCCGGCCATAATCGTACCGACTCGATACGATAATCGGCCCACACCCGGGGTATGCTCAACGCCATGACCAGCAGGGCCAGAGAAAGAAAAGTGATTAGACGTGGAAGGCACGTTCGAGGCATAATTTTCCGATCGCTGTATGGGGAGTCGCCACCAGCCTTCTTTTTTCCTCCAATAATTCCAGCTCGATGGCCACATCCGCCACAGGCAACCAGACCCCCGCACGCTGCGGCCACTCTACGAAACACACGCCGGTTCCGGAAAAATACTCCCTGAACCCTGCTTCTTCCAACTCTTCCGAAGAGCCGATTCGATAAAAATCAAAGTGATACAAGTATAACCTCGAAACTGCATACATTTCAAGCAGGGCGTAGGTTGGGCTTTTGATCTGTCCCTGAACGCCCAGAGCCCGTAACAAGGCCCGCACCAGGGTGGTTTTTCCAGCACCCAAAGGGCCTTGCAGGGTAACCAGCAAACCGGGCTGCAGGACGGGAGCCAACTGCTGGGCCCAGTGTTGCGTGGCCGCTTCGGTGTCAAGACACCATACCAAGGGCGAAGCAGAGGAGGAGCTGGGTAGACAATCAGTCAACACATCGCGGAGCGAACGTGTCACTACATATCTCGCAGGATTTTCCATTACAGCCAGCGCCTGGAAATGCGCTTTGCCGCATTCGATCTTGGCATATTCTTTGTCGCGCAAGTCATCCGTGAACAGGCTGCTTTTAGTTTCCACCACAAAATATAGGCGTTGCGCGCCATCCTGCTCTACCAGCACCGCCCAGTCCGGGTTGTAGCTGCCCAGCGGGGTAGGCACCTTGAACCATCCGGGGAGTTTGGCATACAGCTTGATGGCCTCGTTCTTTTCCAGCGCATCGGCAAAGTCGCGCTCGGTAGTGGAGTCGTACGCCACGTGCTCATAGACGGACTTGGCGGTATCCATCAGCATGTTCTTGAGATAACCGGTGAGCTCTTCCTGACCGAACAACTCCTGGGCATAGAAGTGATCGTCGCCCAACTTCTGGTACTTGATGCCATCCACCAGCGCCAGCCGCTTGCAGCGGTTGATCGTCTCGGCAACCAGCTCTATGAACTGCTGTGGATTGCGCTTGAAATCATCAAGCCTGCCACCGCCCGTCAGGATGTTGACGATTGTGCGACGGGTAAGCTGGGTTCGATCCTGCAAATCGGTGAGCAGGTCCGGTAACTCAACGTCTGTCTCGTCCAGGACAACGGTTGCCGCACCGGCCTTTTCCATCGCCTCGACGCCAGCCTTACCGATAGCAATGTCGGCCTTGCGCCATTGCAGGCGCGCCTTGGCGATGGCCGGGGCTTTCTGTAAAGCTGCTATGCAGTCCGACACGAGCTTAGGGTTGTCGAACTGCACGCGGTACGTGGTCTGGTGCTTGATCCGATCCCACAGCCCCTTGAACTCGGCGCTGAGGTAGATGGCCTTGCGTACCGGCACTTGCTTACGCTCGTCCGCGTTCTTGATCTCCAGACGGCCAGAAACCTTGCGCAGTACCTCGGCGATTTGACCGCGTAGCGCATCGAACTCTGCCGGCAGCGCCAGCGTTCCTTCTTTCAACGCCGTCTTCAGCGAATCCTGTACCTTGCCGGAGGCCGAAATGTGGCCGGCGGCTTTCAGGTGTTCCCACAGCACCTTCGATTGATCAACGCCCAAGAGCACAGCCTGGCCATCGGGCGCTGTCACGGCAATGGCCGCAAACTGGTGTTGCTCGACGATACCAAAGCGTATGCCCGTGTCGGCCTCGATTTCCTTCTGCAGGTTCTCGGCGAATTCTTCATAGTTTTCGGTAGCAATGACAGTCAACGTGTTGACTTCGAAACCACGAACGCGATCACCATTCTGGTTCACGCACAGACGCAATCCCCGACCGATGGTCTGGCGGCACTCACGCTCGGTGCCCATTTCGCGCAGGGCGCAAATCTGGAACACGTTGGGATTGTCCCAGCCTTCCTTCAGCGCCGAGTGGGAGAAGATGAACTTCAGCGGCGTCTCGAAAGCCAGCAGCTTCTCCTTCTCCTTCATGATCAGGTTGTAGGCCCGCTCGGCGTTTTCGCGGCTGCCTGCGTTGCTTTCGCTGGTGTCCGTCCAGCCGCCTTTCTTGTCGATGGAGAAGTAGCCGTTGTGTACTTCCTCAGCGGCACTCGCCAGATCAATTTCGGCAAACAGGCTCTGATACGCAGGCAGCTTTGCCGCGCGCCGGTATTCCTCTTCAAAGATGCGGGCGTAGTCGCCCTTGACCGGAGTGCCGTTGGCGTCGTACTGGCGGTACCTGTCTACTGCATCTATGAAAAACAGCGACAACACCTTGATGCCCAGCGGGCGCAGGCGCTTTTCCTTGTCCAGGTGTTCCTTGATGGTGCGGCGGATCATTTGCCGCTGCACGGCCAAGGCATCGACATCGCCATGCGCCTGGCCCAAGGCCAAGTAGGATTCCCCACCGGGATAGCGCAACTCCAGAAACTCTTCGCCTTTGGCGGTATTGATCTCGCCAATGCGAAAGTCGGCATAGATGGCTCTTTTGGCGAGATGCTCCAAATCATCGCCATCGCACACCGTGATCTCCTGCCGTTTCACACCGCTGACCGTGGCCACGTCGAGCTCGACCTTGGCGCTGACCGTGCCGCGCTTGCTGCTCACCGACACCAGCCGAACGAATGGCTTGTTGTGTGCATCCTCCACGGTGGCTGATGCCACTTCGATTTGCTTCACCAGCTTGCGCTCATAAGCATCCACGGCATCGAGGCGAAATACCCTGTGGTGCTGGTCCACGTGGGTAGCTGAATAGCGCAGCGTGCAGAGCGGATTCATCGCATCGAGTGCGGTTTTGCCCGCACCCGTCAGGCCGCCATCCACGCTCTGCGGTTCGTCGACGATCACCACGGGACGGGTCGCCTTGATCAGATCGATGGGCTTTTCGCCGCCGGTCTTCTCGCTGTCCTTGTACAGATTGTTCACATCCTTCTTGTTGATGGCGCCTACCGTGACCACCATGATCTGGATGTTCGAGCTGGTGGCGAAGTTGCGCACCTGCCCGAGCTTGCCGGAGTCGTAGAGGAAGTAGTCGAAGGGCACGCCAGCGTAGAGCCCCTTGAAGTGTTCCTCCGTGATCTGCAAAGATTTGTAGACCCCTTCCTTGATTGCCACCGACGGCACCACGATGACGAACTTGGTGAAACCGTAGCGCTTGTTCAACTCGAAGATGCTGCGCAGGTAGACGTAGGTCTTGCCGGTGCCGGTTTCCATCTCGACCGTGAAGTCGCCGGAAGCCAGGGTGCTGGAGGGCGACAGGCCGCCGCGTAACTGGATGTCGGCGAGGTTCTGGTGCAGCTCGTCATCGAGAAGCGTGAGGCGATTGCCGACGCCCAGGTCCGATTCGGCCATGCCCAACGTCATTTGCTGCGGCACGCTGCCGGGGAACATATCGTCGGCCACGACAGGCGGAGCCTTCATCGTCACCGTGAATTCGGTACGGCACACCTCCTGGCCACGGAACAGGTCGCAAACAGCCTCGATGGCCTGCAACTGGTAGTCGAGGTTGGGCTCGAAGTGCAGTTTCATGGCAAATCTCCCGCGTCACGCTCTCTGGCCTGTTCCCTCATTTCCTCGATAGCGGCTCGTTCCCGCTCGATTTCGGCACGCAGTTCATCCTCGGAAGGAAGTACCAAACGGTACTTGCTGGCAAAAAGCTGCTCGCTTTCGTTCAGCACCGAATAGCGCGCCACCGCATGATCCTTGTGCTCGCAAAGCAGAATGCCCACCGTCGGGTTGTCGTCCGCGCCGCGCCGCAGGTCGTCGTACATGCGCACGTACATATCCATCTGCCCGATGTCCTGATGGGTGAGCTTGCCGGTCTTCAGGTCGATCAGCACGAAGCACTTGAGCAGGTAGTTGTAAAACACCAGGTCGATGTAAAAATCCTGCGTCTCAGTGCTGATGCGTTGCTGGCGCGCGACGAAGGCGAAACCCTTGCCCAGCTCCAGCAAAAAGCCTTGCAGCTTGTCCATCAACGCTTGTTCCAGCGTAGACTCCAGCAGCCTGCCCGCCCCCGGCATCCCCAGAAACTCCAGCATCACCGGGTCGCGCACGAACTCACGCGGCGTGGCGGGCAATGCCGCCACGTTGGCCTGTGCCTCCGCCGCTACGCCCGTCTTGTCCTTGCTCAGCAACAGCCGATCGTAATACAGCGTGCCGATCTGGCGGTCCAGTGCCCGCGAGCTCCAGTTCTGCGCGGCGGCTTCGTTCATGTACCAAAGCCGGGCCTGCTCGTTGTCCACCCGTAGCAGCACCCGGTAGTGGGTCCAGCTCAATTCGTGACGCAGCGCGTCACGAATTGGAAACGCCTGATAAAACAGCCGCATGTAGCGCAGATTGGAAGCATCGAAGCCCTTGCCGAACTCACGGGTCAAGCTCTCGGCCAGTTTTGGCAGCAACTGCTTGCCATAGGCGGCTCGCGCCTCGCCGCCCTGTTCAAACTCCACGATGTGGCGACCGATCTCCCAGCAGGTCTGCACCTGCACCATGTCCACCGCGCGTAAGGCCCGCTGGCGGCCGTGCCGGATCAGGCCGCGCAAGGCATCCAGCAAGCCCGACAGCGGGGCGGCATTCAGGTCGGCCATGTCACAGACTCCGCACGTTGTTAATGCCGTGCTGCTCCAGAATGGCGGCGAGGTTGGTCTTGGCTACGTCATCGGCGAAGGCGCTGTCGCGGAACACGCAGGTGGTGTCGCCTGCCGGTACAAGTTCTTCATGCCAGGCAACAATGCCTTGCGCCAGCGGTTCCACATCGTCGCGAGTGATCGTTTCGGCCAAACAGGCCATCAGCACGCCGCCGCCCACCAAATGCACGTCGCGGCCCGCGATCGAGCGCTTCTCGATGGGCACGCACAGATCGAGGCCGAGCTTGAGCAGCAGCTCGTACAGAATGTCGGATTCAGTGCGCCCCTCCACCAGATGATCCTGATGAGCGAACAGCGTTTGTTCCAGATCGGCGGGGTTGGGGTTCCACGCGCGGAGGTTGGAATGGTCGAGCTTGAAGACACGGAAACCGGTGTCACCGGCAAACATCGGATTCTCGGCCTTGACCTTGGCTCCCGCACGACGCAGGCGCTCCTTGGTCAACTCGGCGATGGTTCTAGGCTTTCCTAATTGTTCGCAGAAAAGTGCAGCGCTCTTTTGGTCGTTATTATCTAAGGATAGTGGTTCCGGCAACTGCACCATGACATATCGCCGTTGCCCCAGGTCTTCAGCATTTGCTTTCAAAACGGCGTGGGCGGTTGAACCAGAGCCTGCAAAGAAATCTAGAACAATTGCATCCTTGGGAGCTGCAATAGTGAGCATTCTCTGGATCAAGCGGATAGGCTTGGGCGTAGAAAACACTTTCTGACCAAGCAGACCAGAAGTTTCTTTTTGTGCTTCGTCGTTGTGGCCGCAATCCTCGAAAGTCCACCAGGTTGGCGGAACGATCCCTTGCTGAACCTCCTTAAGATATCGTTTCAGGCGAGGCTTCCGATAGGACTGATCTGGTCCCCAGTACAGCCGCCCCTCTCTTTCAATTTCTTGGTGTTTCTCCTGAGAGTAACGCCATACGGCGAACTCCTCGGGCCAGACATCTTCACCGGTACGGGGGTGCCGGATTGGATACCAGAGAGTTGGGCGTTCATCCTTCGATTTGTTGCTAACGTAATTGTCTGATGCCCATTCACCTCGGGGATCATTGTCGAGATTTGAATAGCGTGCGTTTTGTTCCTCAGTACGCGGGAGCAAACCGCGAACAAACCCTTCTGACTTACGATAGACGAGAATATGATCGTGCATAACGCCAATGCCGGGATCGTCATTTGCGACTGCATATTTTTTCTGCCAGACCACATTGGCGACAAAATTTTCTTCTCCGAATATCTCATCGCCTATACGGCGCATGTTCGCCACTTCGGTATCGTCGAGCGTCAAGAACAACGCACCATCTTCCCGCAGCAGATTCCTCGCCAGCTTCAACCGCGGATACATCATGTTCAGCCAGTCGGTATGAAACCTCCCGCTGGATTCGGTATTGCTGCTGATCTTCTGACCGCCTTCCACCTGTCCGGTGAGTTCCAGGTAGTTTTTGATGTTGTCCTGGAAGTTATCGGGATATACAAAATCCTTGCCGGTGTTATAGGGCGGGTCGATGTAGATGAGTTTTACCTTACCCGCATAGCTCTTCTGCAAGAGCTTCAGCACCTCCAGATTGTCGCCCTCGATCATCAGGTTCTGGGTAGTGTCCCAGTCCACGCTGTCTTCCGGGCAAGGGCGTAAGGTACCCGTGCTGGGCGTGAGCGCCAGTTGCCGGGCGCGGCGCTTGCCGTGCCAGTTGAGGCCGTACTTCTCGTCGGCATCGGTAATGGTCTTGTCGCCAACCAGTTGGTTGAGTACGTCCACATTCACCGCCACACCATCAGGGCCTTCGGTGATCAGCTCGGGGAATAGTTCTTTGAGCTGTTCGATATTCTCGGCAACAAGGTCAGCGGACTGGGCCTCCGGGCTTGTCACGTCGATTTTTTTCATTCTCTTCTCCATCTTTATACATCAGAGCTGCTGGCGCGCTGCGGCCAGCTGGCCCGCACGCGCCTGAGCGCGAGGTTCAGTTCCACTTGTCGTGCCAGTTGCTTTTCCTTGGTGGCCTGCATTCGCAAGCGGGTCACCTCAAGTTGCAGCCGCTCGTATTTCTGCAGCGCTTGGCGGCGAATTGCAGTTTGGTGGAGGCTGCTAGCGACTTTGAATGTGCCAGCGATTCTAGACGCCAGCAAGGTTTGTACAGTATCCATCCAGTCTTGATAGAGGCCAATCAGTGTAACGTGGCGCTGACAGGACAGGTTCAAGAATTGCATAAAAGCATTGCTGGGTGGCAAGAGGTGAAATCAGGTTTGGCCGATGCTTTTGCCCAGAGTCCCTCCAACCATACACGTTGCTTGCGAGGTAGTGAGAGCATGGCAAATCCACAGTGGTAACAAAGGCGCCATGGCACCAACCCAGGAAGTCCGGGTCAAGGATTACCCAAAAAAATTAACGCAGCCTGCTAGAATCCTACCATGTCCCGCGACTTGCACGCACCCCTGCTCCACCAGCTCAAACAAGATTTGCTGGAACGGGCTCGCCGGGCGGGCTTCGATCAGGTCCGGGTCGGTACGTCTGATGACTTGTCTGGGGCCAAAGACTGGCTGGATACCTGGTTGGCCCGAGGCCTTCATGGTGAAATGGGCTTCATGCCACGCCATGCCCACTTGCGGGCGTCCCCCCAACGTTTGCATCCGGGAACCGTGCGCATCCTGAGCCTGGGAATGTCCTACCTCACTCAGCCCCCGGCCCAGGCCTTGAAGGCGCTGGATGACCCCCATCAGGGGTATATCTCCCGTTATGCCCTGGGACGCGATTATCACCGGGTGCTACGACAACGTCTAAAGGAATTGGCCCAAGACCTGCAAGAACGGGCACATCATTTGGGCTGGCACACCGAAAACCCGCAGGCCGCTGGGTTTAGCGCCCGGGTATTCACCGACAGCGCCCCCGTCATGGAAGTGGAACTGGGGCAAAATAGCGGTCTGGGCTGGCGCGGCAAGCATACCTTGTTGTTGAACCGCACGGCGGGGTCGTTCTTTTTTCTGGGGGAAATTTTTACCGACATTCCTCTACCCATCGACCCCCCCAGTACCACCCAGCATTGCGGTACTTGTCACCAATGCCTGACCCTCTGCCCCACCGGGGCCATTCTTGCCCCTTATCAGCTGGATGCCAGGCGCTGTATTTCCTACCTCACCATCGAACTGAAGGGGGCCATCCCCGAGTCTTTGCGCCCTCTGATTGGAAACCGGATCTACGGCTGTGATGATTGCCAGCTGGTATGTCCCTGGAACCGCTTTGCACAACTGGGCAAGGTGGCCGACTTTGCTCCCCGCAAAGCGCTGGATGGCACCACTCTGAGCGACTTATTGGCCTGGGATGCCAGCACCTTCCAGCAGCGTCTGGCGGGTTCTCCCATCCTGCGCATAGGGCATGAACGCTGGTTACGCAATATCGCCGTCGCGCTCGGCAATGCCCCAGCCCAGGCGCGCAGTCTGACAGTCCTGGCGCAACGGCAATCCCACCCATCCGCTCTGGTGCGTGAACACGTGAACTGGGCCCTGCAGCGACTGCAGGCTGCCGGTCCACTACGTGCAGAATAACTACGGAAAATCAAGGACTCCCGCCCCGGGAACAATTTGAGTTACACTACAAAATCCAGTTTTTTCGCCTTCGTGGAATCCATGAACTCACTGCACCGCCTGATTTTTTTGCTCCTGTTGTGGTCGTGCTCACCCATCTTGTTTGCCCTGGAGGGCATTCCCTCCACTGCGCCCGCCCTGCCGCAAGCTTTATCCTCCAGTCTTCCTGCGCACCGCACCTTTCTGATGCCGGAAGAAGCCTTTACCCTGCAGGTTGCCGTCAACGCTGGCAAGGATTTCACGGTGCGATTCAATCCCGCACCGGGCTACTATCTTTATCGGGATCGCATCAAGATTCACGCCGTTCCCGACCAGGCCGCCTTCGTCCTTCGATTTCCCCCTGCCGAGAGCAAGCAAGACCCCAGTTTTGGTTTGGTATGGGTGTACCACCATCCTTTCGAAGTGGCTTTCACGGCAGCCAACCCGTTGCCCGAAACGCTGGCCATCACCTATCAGGGCTGTGCCGAGCAGGGCATCTGTTACCCACCCACGACGCTCGATTTCACCCGTGTGGCAGGCAGCACCACGTATCGCTCCAATGGCCTGGAAGATACGGTTTCCAGCGCGCCTAGTAGAGATAGCGCCAACCCGATAGCCTTTGCCAATTATTTGAAAGATGCCAAGCCCCTGTGGGTTCTTGCCAGCTTCTTTGGTTTTGGACTGCTCCTGGCCCTGACTCCTTGTCTGTTTCCCATGATCCCGATTCTCTCTGGCATCATTGCCGGACAGGGAAGTCAGATCACCAAATCCCGTGCCTTTGGCTTGTCCCTGACCTATGTATTGGGCATGGCCCTAACCTATGCGGCCGCAGGGGTTCTGGCCGGACTCTCCGGCACGCTTCTGTCCAATGTCCTGCAAACGCCCCCCGTACAAATCGCCAGTGCCCTATTGTTCGTAGCGCTTGCGCTGTCCATGTTCGACCTGTACCAGCTGCAGTTACCCCTGGCTTTGCAAAACCGTCTCAATGGGGCTTCTGGGCGACTCCCGGGGGGCAAGCATCTGGGCGTGGGCTTGATGGGGGCGCTCTCAGCACTGGTGATGGGTCCTTGTGTGGCGGCTCCTCTGGCTGGAGGACTCCTGTATATTGCCCAAACCCGGAACGTGGTGCTGGGCGGGAGTGCCCTGTTTGTCATGGCCCTGGGCATGGGCTCGCCGCTATTGGCCATCGGCACTTCGGCTGGCGCGTTATTGCCCCGTGCAGGCCATTGGATGGTCTGGGTGAAACGATTTTTTGGGGTGCTGCTGCTGGGGGTTGCACTGTGGATCGTCATGCCTTTGCTGGGTTCTCGCACAGGAGCGGGCGCTCCGGCATTCACCCCCATTCACTCCAGTGCCGAACTGGATGAGGCCATCCACCGGGCTTCGGATCAGCATCGCCCCGTGATGCTGGATTTTTATGCCGACTGGTGTGTCTCGTGCGTCGAAATGGATCAGAAGGTATTTTCCCAGCCCGACATCAAAAATTTGTTGGGTCGTGGCCTCCTGTTACGGGCAGACGTGACCCGCAATACCCCAGAAGACAAAGCATTGCTGAACCGCTTTGGTTTATTCGGTCCCCCGGGAACCCTGTTTTTTGATTCCCGCGGCCAAGAGCTGGAAAACGCCCGGCTGGCAGGGTATGTGGCAGAGCCTCAGTTCAAGGCGCATTTGCAGCGTTATTTCCAGTAACCGCCACCCTTACAAATGACGTTTCACGGTGCTTGCGGCTTGCAGTTGCACCAGATAACCCAATCGGGCCAGGCGTTGAGTGTCGTCCCGGGCCCAAGCCCGAAAAGCACAATCGGGTTCTGTCAGGTGGCGGCAATTGGCAAAGCGACATTGGCCCAAGAGACGTTCAAATTCTGGAAAGCCCTGCACAATTTGTTCTGGCCGCAAGTAAGACAAGCCAAATGCCTGTAATCCGGGAGAGTCGATCAAACCGCCTCCGCTTCCCGGTTGGGCTGGATCCAAGGGATAGTAACGGGTAAAGGTGGTGGTATGGCGCCCACTATCCAGAGCTTCCGAAATGGTATTGGTGTGGGCCCGGGCCTGGGGAGCCAAGGCATTCACGAGCGTAGACTTTCCCATCCCCGATTGCCCAACCAGCAGACTGACACGCTGCGAGACCAGTGCCCGCAACGCTGCGCAATTTTCCAGAGCGCTCATTTCCAGCACGCAATAGCCCAGCAAACGATAATAGTTCAGGGCCTGCGACAAGTCACCCGCTTGCGCCAGGTCGTTTTTGTTCAGAATGATTCGGGCTTCGATGCCAGCAGACTGTGCTGCCACCAGCGCATGAGACAACAATGCCTCGCTGGGTGTGGGTTCCGGGGCCAGCACCACCAGAACCAGATCCAGATTGGACGCCAACATTTTTTCGCGCTGCCCGTCCGCACGGTATAACCAATTGCGCCGCGGCAAGACCGTTTCGATAACCCCCCGACCCGTGGCACCTTCAAATTCCACTACGTCCCCGCAGGCCACGTCATGCCGTTTGCCGCGGCGCACACACTGGAACAGGGCCGAGGCATCGGGCAACAGGATTCCTGCGCGTTGTTCCTGCACGTCGTAATGTCGGCCATAGGTTGCAATCACTCGGCCGATCCGTACCATCGACTTCAATCCGAAGCTAACGTCGCCAGCCGCGCAATCCGCTGCGCCGCAGGAGGATGCGAGTCGTAGATGAGAGAATGCAAAGGGTCGGGCGTCAAGGTGGAGGCATTGTCCTGATACAGCTTCAATAGCGCATGAATCAGGGCCTTTGCCGAAGCCACACTGGCCGCATAAGCATCGGCCTCGAACTCGTGACGCCGGGAATAGTAGCTCATGAGCGGTTGCAAGGGGAATGACAGCACGGGTACCACCAGCACGAACAGAATCAACGCCACGGCAGTCCCCGGCATATGTACACCCAATCCGGCATAAAACCAGGGGGCCTGCTGGAGCGCCCCCAAAAGTGCCAGAAACAACAGGCTCATGACAAACATCAGGATCATCCGACGTTGCACATGGTGCCGGTGATAATGGCCCAATTCGTGAGCCAGCACGGCCTCTGTTTCGGCTGCGTCCAGTTTGTCCAGTAAGGTATCAAAAAACACCACCCGCCGATTTTTTCCAAACCCCGTGAAATACGCGTTTCCATGACTGGAACGTTTGGAGCCGTCCATGACGAACAGCCCGCTCGACCTGAATCCACAGCGCTGCAGCAAGGCTTCCACCCGCTGGCGCAACTCCCCTTCGGGCAAGGGGGTAAAGCGGTTAAAGAGTGGCGCAATCCATACCGGATACAGGGCCAGTAAAAAAATGTTGAAGAACATCCAGGCGCCCCAGGCCCACAGCCACCAGAAACGCCCCAAGGACTGCATCATCCAGATAGCGGTCAGCAACACGGGCGCCCCCAGCAGAACAGACAATAACGCCCCGCGCAACAAATCGGTGACGAACAGCCGGGGCGTGATGCGATTGAAGCCGAAACGAGCCTCCACACCAAAGGTGGCGTACAACGTCAAGGGAAGTTCCAGCAAGGCCCCGAGTAACAGTACCGCCCCCACCAGCAGCAGATTTTGTCCCCAAACCGGGAGCGACGGCCAAGCGCGTAATGACTGGTTTAGCTGGTCCAAACCCCCACCCCACGTCAACGCACCCAGTAACAAAACTTCCAATAGAATCTGTATCATGCGCAACTGGGTTTTGGCACTGGTATAGTCAGCGGCCTTTTGATGCTGGGCAAGAGAGACTCGCGCCTGAAAAGCCGGAGGCAACGCCTGGCGATGGCGCCGCACATGCCTGATCTGGCGCCAGGCCAACCCTAACCGAGCCCCCGTCACAACAGCGAGCAAACACAAAAAGAAGACACCAAAGAGGCTATCGGCGCTCATGGTAGCGCCTTACAACAGAGTGGATTCACAGGTAATATGCTTAGGAGGCAATGGACAGTGAGGCATTATGGCACAAGATAAAAATCATCTCATCTGGGTGGACATGGAAATGACCGGCCTGGATCCGCAGCGGGACCGCATCATCGAGGTCGCCCTGGTGATCACGGACAGTCAACTCAACTGGGTGGCCGAAGGTCCTGTACTGGCCATTCATCAATCAGAAGCCCTGTTGTCAGGCATGGACCAGTGGAATAAAAGCACTCATGCCAAGTCGGGTCTGATCGAGCGGGTGCGGCATTCGCCCCTGGATGAAGGGCAGGCCGAGGCGCTGCTGCTGGATTTTTTGCGACTTCATGTGCCCGCCGGGGAATCCCCCATGTGCGGCAATTCCATTTGCCAGGACCGTCGTTTCATGGCGCAATCCATGCCCGAACTGGAGCGCTATTTTCATTACCGCAATCTGGATGTAAGCACCCTGAAAGAATTATCCAAGCGCTGGAAACCCTCGGTTTACGGCACCTTCAAAAAATCGGGAAAACACGAAGCCTTGGCAGATATCATGGAATCCATCGCGGAACTGCGCCATTATCGGGAGCATTTTTTGCGCCTGGAAGAGCCGCCTTCCGGCTCATGATTGTCCGCAGGCGTCTGTCAGGATTTCTGCCGCATGCTGACGCATGGTAGGGGTTAGCGTAACCCCCCCCAGCATGCGCGCGATTTCTTCCACGCGCTCCTCGCGCGTCAAACGTTGAACCTCGCTACCCACTCCCTGGTTTTGCTCGGTTTTTTTCACTTGAAAATGATGGTGTCCGCAGGCCGCCACCTGGGGAAGATGGGTGACGCACAGCACTTGGTGTGTGCCGCCCAGACGTTGCAGCAAACGTCCCACGATTTCGGCTACACCACCACCAATTCCGGTATCCACCTCGTCAAAAATCAGGGTGGGCGTTTGCGACACTGCCGATAATACCGTTTGAATGGCCAGGCTAAGACGCGATAACTCTCCCCCGGAAGCCACGCGCGCCAGGGACTGGGGTTCTTGTGCCGGATGCGTGGCCACCTGAAACTCCACCGTCTCCAGCCCCTGACCGGTGGGCTGCGGCAAGGTCTGAAGCGCTACTTGAAAACGTGCCTGCCCCAAGGCCAGGTCGGCCAACTGTTGGGTCACGGCGCCGGACAGGGCCTGTGCCGCCTGTTGCCGCACCTGGGCCAGTTGCTGCGCTTGCGCCAGAAAAGTCGCCTGCGCCAAAGCCGCGGCCTGCGCCAGCGACTCTCCTGATTCCTGCTCCTGCAACTGCTGCCAGCGCTGCTGCAATTGTTCCTGAAAGGCCGGTAATTCCTCGGGACGCATGCGGGTGCGTCGTGCCACGGTGTGGATTTCCTGCAGGCGTTGTTCCAGTTGTGCCAAAGCGCCCTCATCCTCTTCGGCTTGCAGGACATAACGACGCAAGGCGTGCAACCCTTCCTTGAGTTGGATTTCTCCTTGCTGCAGCAATTCCAGCACCGGGTGCAATGCCGCATCAAAGGAACTCAGTTGGGACAAACGCTGCAGGACCTGATCCAGCAAGGTTAAGGCCGAACTCTCGGACTCGGCCAGCAGAGCGAGACTCCAGCGCGTGCCTTCCTGCAGGCTGGCCGCATGGCTCAGGCGTAAATGGTCGGATTGCAGGGCTTGCCACTCCTGTACATCCAGGTTCAAGGCCTGCAGAATTTCCAGTTGTTCGCTACAGCGCAACAGTTCTTCCTGAACATGAGCACGGTCACTCTGCCAACGTTCCCATTGGGTTTGCAGTTCCTGCCAGCGCTCAAACGCGCCTTTCACCTCCCGGGCCAAGGATATGGACGACCCGAAGGCGTCCAGAAGATCTCGTTGGGTAGAGGGTTTCAGGAGCGATTGATGGGCGTGCTGACCATGAATGTCGAGCAGCATTTCTCCCAGAGCTTTCAGTTGGGTCACTGTCACAGGGGTTGCATTGATGAAAGCGCGGGATTTTCCTCCACGGTCCACCACACGGCGTAACACACAGTCTTCTTCCTCACCAAGTTCTTGTTGGAGCAACCAGTGCATGGCAGGCGATTGCGGTGCAATCTGGAAAACCGCTGTGACTTCGGCGCGCTCGGCACCGGTGCGTACTGTGGCCGCATCACAACGTGCGCCCAAAGCCAGTGACAGCGCTTCGATGAGTATGGACTTGCCGGCGCCCGTTTCTCCAGTCAGGACCGTAAAACCGGACTCGAATTCAAGGTCCAGTTGCTGCACGATCGCTACATTACGGATGCTCAGTTGAGATAGCATGAGTCAATACACGGCACAGAAAATCAGGTGGGACAGACATCGTCACACACCACAAGCATGGTAGAAAAACCTTGCGCCCGTGATTCTGGTCTATCGACGGACCACACAGCAGCGCCCAAGCAATCATAATTTGGCTCCCCAGTGCAGCTTTTCACGCAGCATGGCAAAGTAACTATGGGCCACTGGATGCAACAGCCGAATGCCCTGAGGGGCCGTCTGAAGACATAAACGATCCTCTGCCTGCAAGGAAAATTGGTCCTGAACGTCAAAATTGACGAATGCGCCCTCCCCTTTTTGCAAAACCACCTCCACTTCACAGCGATCGCTGAGAACAATGGGACGGTTACTTAGGGTGTGGGGGCAAATGGGGACCAACACCAAGGCACGCAAATCGGGATGTACAATGGGACCCCCACTGGACAGGGCATAGGCTGTGGATCCTGTGGGGGTAGCCAGAATCAGGCCGTCAGCGCGCAGGTTATAGACGAAACGCCCATCCACAGAAACTTCCAGTTCGATCATGCTGCCGCGAGCCCCTTTGGTGAGGACGACATCATTGAGCGCAACGGACTGCCGGTAATCCTGACCCTGCCGCTGGATACGTGCCTGAATCAAGGTGCGCGCTTCTTCCTCGTAATGCCCCTGCAGAATGTCATCCAGCATACGTTGCATGTGCTGGGCCGGAATATCCGTCAAAAAACCCAACTGGCCCAGATTGATGCCAATCAACGGCACGGCATGCCTGGCCAGCACGCGCGCTGCATTGAGCAACGTGCCATCCCCCCCGAGCACGATGACCAGATCCGTATGCTCGCCAATGGATTCCAGGTTGACCGTTCGTACCCCAGGCGTTTGCAACACATCGGCCGAACGCTGATCCAGCACCACCTGCAAATGGCGCTGCTGCAAAAAATCAATCAGGGCCAGCAAGGGTTGGCGCAAATTGCTACTGTCATATTTGCCCACCACGCCAATTCTTTGAAAGGATGCATCCATACTCGAATTAAACCACATTTCAGGTAGAATGAAGCGCATGTTGAACGATCGTGCACGTGCCCTTCTCAAAGCCCTGGTGGAACGCTACATCGAAGATGGTCAGCCGGTAGGTTCGCGCGCCCTGTCCCGCCTGTCCGGCCTGGACCTATCTGCAGCCACAATCCGCAACGTCATGGCTGATCTGGAGGAAATGGGGTTCATTGCCAGTCCACACACCTCGGCAGGACGCGTGCCCACCCCTCAGGGGTACCGTTTTTTCGTGGATTCCCTGCTCACGATCAAACCCCTGGAAGAAGACACCATCCACCATCTATCGCACCAATTGCTCCCCTCGGATACGGCCCATCTGGTGGCTACCGCTTCCCAAACCCTGTCCGAATTGACCGCCTTTGCGGGGATTGTCCGTATCCCCAAGCGCTTGACGAGTGGTTTCCGGCATCTGGAATTTCTCAAGCTTTCAGAAAAACGCATCTTGCTGATTCTGGTCACGCTGGACGGGGATGTGCAAAACCGCGTCCTGTTTACCGAACAATCCTATAGCAC
This sequence comes from Ferrovaceae bacterium, assembly GCA_027449685.1. Classification (GTDB taxonomy): domain Bacteria; phylum Pseudomonadota; class Gammaproteobacteria; order Burkholderiales; family Ferrovaceae; genus JAJZHV01. Next base: position 120,274 of record DAIDLC010000003.1, read on the forward strand.
CACCCAACTTTCACAAGCGGCGCTATACCTGAACGAGCATTACGCGGGCTGTGATTTTGAAGGCGTCCGCGAAAGCTTGCGCAATGAACTGAAGCACCTCAACGAAAACATTCAAACCTTGATGACTACCGCCCTGGAAATGGGGAGCGCCGCCCTGCGCGAGGGTCAGGATGACTATGTATTGAGTGGCGAAACCCGGTTGATCGCCCATCAGGACGTTTCGGGCAATTTATCCCGGCTGCGTCGGTTGATCGACGCCTTCGAACAAAAAACCGAACTCATCCAATTGCTGGACTTGAGCCAACGGGCCGATGGCGTGAAAATCTTCATTGGGGGAGAGTCCAATCTGGTTACCCTGGATGAATTCAGCATGGTCACCGCACCCTATGAAGTCAATGGCCAGGTTGTGGGCACTTTGGGTGTGGTAGGCCCCACCCGGATGGCCTATGAGCGCATCATCCCCATTGTGGATATCACTGCCCGACTCTTGTCCATGGCGCTTTCCCAATCTTGAACCGCCCTCTTTGTCAGGAACCTGCGTCATGCCCCGATATCTCCCAGAACCTCCCTTTGATCATTCGCACCAAGGCTTGACCGGCGTTCTGGTTGTCAATCTGGGAACGCCAGACGCCCCCGAAAAATCCGCCCTGCGCCGCTATCTCAAGCAATTTCTAAGTGACCCCCGCGTGGTCGAACTGCCCCGTGTGTTATGGTGGCTAATCCTCAACGGCTTCATTCTGAACACCCGCCCGGTCCGCTCGGCTCAGAAATACGCCCTGATCTGGACCCCCAAAGGCTCTCCCTTGCGGGTCCACACTGAGGAACAAGCGCTGGGATTGGCACAAGGTTTGGGTGCCCGGCTGCAAGGCCCACTCTGCGTCAAATATGCCATGCGCTATGGTCAACCGAGCATTGCCAGCGCAGTAGCCGAGCTCAAAGCCCAGGGTTGTAACCGTATTCTATTGCTCCCTTTGTATCCCCAGTACGCGGCCAGTACCACCGGGTCTTCTCTGGACGCCTTGTTCCAGGCGCTGGGACGTTACCGCAATGTGCCGGAAATTCGCGTGATTCGTCATTATCATGACCACCCGGCATACATCCAGGCGCTGAAAATCCGCGTGGAAAAATTCTGGGATATGCATGGCCGCCCCGACAAGTTGCTGATGAGTTTTCATGGGGTGCCCCGTTATACCCTGGACAAGGGAGACCCCTATTTTTGCGAATGCCACAAAACAGGGCGACTGCTGGCCGAGGCCCTGGGGCTGCAGGCCGAACAGTATGCCGTGTCCTTTCAGTCCCTGTTTGGCCGCGCGGAATGGGTCAAGCCCTATACCGAACCGCTGGTACGGCAACTGGCCCATGACGGCGTACAGAATCTGCATGTCATCTGCCCGGGATTCCCTGCCGATTGCCTGGAAACCCTGGAAGAAATCGGCATGGAAGTGAAAGCGGCTTTCCTATCCAGTGGCGGACGGGAATACCATTACATTCCTGCACTCAACGATGAACCCGCATGGCTGGAAGGGCTAACCCAAATTGCCCTGGAGCATCTGCAGGGGTGGTTCAAGCCTTCGTGGACCGCCGAATGCGCGCAGCGCGAGGGAGTCCTGACACAGCAACGGGCCCAGGCGCTTGGCGCTCCCCGGTGAACCCACCCGCCAGCTCCCCCATCCCGAAAAGGGCTGAACAGGGGGGCTTTTCGGGTCACTGGCTTCGGGTTACTGGCTTCGGGTTACTGGCTTCAGGTCACTGCCAGTGGGATGGCACGGCAACCCGATGCATCGCACAACAGATAGCCCGCACGCTCATTGCTCCAATCCTGCAGCACCCACCGTTCGCAGGTATGGTCATCCAGTCGATACACATGGCGCGCCGGCCGATGCGTATGCCCCTGAATCAGGTGGGGATAATCCTGCTTGCGCAGCAGATCCGTCACGGCCTGGGGAGACACATCCATGATCTCCATAGCCTTGGCCTGCTTGGACTTGTGACTGATGCGGGTGGCCTCGCGGGCCATGGCATAGCGCACCTCGAGAGGTTGGGCCAGCACCTTGCGTTGCCAACTGGCACTGCGTACCTGTTTGCGCCAAGTTTGATATTCCACGTCATCCACACAGAGTTGATCGCCATGCGTAAGAAGGGTACGCGTTCCATTGAGGAGAATGATCGTAGGGTCTGGCAGTAACGTTGCCGAGCAATCCTTGATGAAATCGGGACCTATCAGAAAATCGCGGTTGCCATGCATGATATACAAGGCCGTGCCACTTTTGGCGAGCGCGGCCAGGGCCTGTATGATTTGGGCGTGAAAGGGTGAAAAACGATCGTCGTCCCCCACCCAGGTTTCAAACAAATCGCCCAAAATATACAGGCTTTCAGCCTCGACACAGGGTCCCTCGAGGAAATCGAGAAAACACTGAGTGACCAGCGGCACCTTTTCAGACAGGTGCAAATCGGCAATGAACAACGTGGATGACACGGGCGCTCACATCACGCTGGCACTTTCAATCACCACATCTTCCCGAGGAACGTCCGAATGTCCCCCGCGACTGGTAGTGGCTACTGCCTTGATCTTGTCCACCACTTCCTGACCTTGCACCACTTTTCCAAACACGCAATACCCGTAGCCGTGGTGAGTCGCCTCGGTAAAATTGAGAAAATCGTTATCTTTGACGTTGATAAAAAATTGTGCAGTGGCCGAATGCGGGTCGGAAGTGCGTGCCATGGCAATGGTGTAGCGCTCGTTGGTCAATCCGTTGGCCGCTTCATTATCCACGGGATCGCGGGTCTCCTTCTGTTTCATGCCGGCTGTCATACCCCCTCCCTGGATCATGAAACCATCGATGACGCGATGAAATACAGTGCCATCATAGAACCCTGAGCGTACATATTCCAGAAAGTTGGCCACGGTTTTAGGCGCCTTCTCCTGGTCCAGTTCCAGCACGATATCCCCATAATTTGTTTTGAGTCGAACCATGTCATTTTCCTTCAGTCAAGTTTTTCGGATTTGGCTTTCAAGGCCTTGTTGCGGGGGTCCAGAATGAGCGCCGCCTGATACGCATGCTTGGCCAGGGCCACATACACATCTCCCAGATTTTCCTGGGCAGTGGCGTAATTCGGTTGTACCATCAAGGCCATTGTCAGGTTTTTACGCGCTTCTTCCAACTGTCCCTTGGCTGCATAGAGGACTGCCAGATTGTTATAGGGAGCGGCCATCTCCGGAAAACGATCCACCATGCCCCGCAAAACCTGCAAGGCTTCGTCGGCATGCCCCAACCGAGTCAGCACCTGCGACTTGAGAAACCACATGTCCCCATCCTGGCTGTTCGCCGTCAGGTAGTCCTGTAGTGCCTGCAGGGCCTCCTGATCCTTACCGCTATCCACCAGATGCCGAATGGCCTTGGGGGTCAACAAGACAGGCTCTGGGGGTGGTTCTGGTACGAGCGTGGCGGCAGGTCGATCTTTCACGACCGAAGACATGCCCGTTGATTCCGTGGGGGCCGAAGGAACAGGCGCCGCAGGGGGGGGTTGCGTTACCGCAGATGTGGACGCCACAGGCACCGGAGTACCGTCGGCAGGTGCCGCCACGCTAACGGCCGTTTCCCCAGCCAATCCATTGGTCATGCCGCACGTCAAGAGCATGATGCAAACTACGGGCCGTAGACTCATAACCCCCACCGCCTGCGGTTTTTTGCCACAGAGCCCAACGCCACGCAATACCAGAGCGAGGCCCGGTAAAAGGGGAAGGCAAAGCGCTCAAACATATCGTGATATACTCTCCGGACAAACGCAACAGGCTAAACACTCTATTATATCAATACAATGCATTCTTTTCCAGTTCGCTAGTCAGGCTCCTGGCCTTTGTTTGTAGAACCCTCTGCGGCAAAAAAACCATGAACTTGTCCGACTTCTGCCAAAATCTTTTTGCGCTTGCCAGCACACTTCCCCCATCATGCTAAAAATTTTTAATACCTTGACCCGCCGCACTGAGGTTTTTCAGCCCATTGAACCCGGACAAGTGCGCATGTATGTGTGCGGCATGACCGTTTACGACCGCTGTCACCTGGGGCATGCGCGCATGCTGGTCAATTTTGACCTGGTTTACCGTTGGCTACAGCACTCGGGCTATCAGGTCACCTATGTGCGCAATATTACCGATATCGATGACAAAATCATCGCGCGTGCCGCCCTCCATCAAGAGCCCATTAGCGCCTTGACGACGCGCATGATCAGCGCCATGCACCAGGACCTGGCCCAACTCAACGTTTTGCCTCCCACCTTCGAACCACGTGCCACTGACCATGTTTCCGGCATGATCACGATGATCTCCACTTTGATCGAGCGCCAATTGGCTTATGTGGGAAGCAATGGGGACGTGTATTACTCGGTTCATGACTTTCCCACCTACGGCAAACTGTCGGGCAAAACCCTGGAGGATCTGCGCGCCGGCGAACGCATCTCGGTGGACCCGCATAAACGCGACCCGCTCGACTTTGTCCTGTGGAAGGCAGCCAAGCCCGATGAACCTTCCTGGCCTTCACCCTGGGGCCCGGGACGACCTGGATGGCATATTGAATGCTCGGTCATGAGTGAACATTTCCTCGGAACCCATTTCGACATTCATGGCGGCGGCCACGATTTACAATTCCCCCACCATGAAAACGAAATCGCCCAAAGCGAAGGGGCTCATGGTCATACGTTTGTAAATTTATGGATGCATAACGGTTTTCTGCGCGTCAATGATGAAAAAATGTCCAAGTCCCTGGACAACTTTTTCACCATCGACGCCGTTCTCGAGGCTTTTGACGCCGAGGTCATTCGTTTTTTTCTACTGCGCGGTCATTATCGAAGCCCGCTCAACTACACCGAAGCCCATCTGGAAGATGCCCGCCAGTCCCTCAATACCCTGTACAACGCCTTGCGGGGCCAGCCATTGACTGCGGGTCTACCCGATTGGACACAGCCCGAAGCGCAGGCTTTCAAGGCGGCGTTGGATGATGATTTCAACACCCCGGAAGCCATGGCCGTTCTGTTTGGTCTGGCACGGGACATTCATCGGGGCGGGGGAACAGAAAAAGCCACCTTGCTGCTGCGCTTGGGCGCCATGATGGGTTTGCTGGAGAGGGACCCGGAGCAATGGATGCAGCAAGGAGCAGGTTTAGGGCGCAAGGCCTCGCAAGCCACCCGGGGATTGAGCGCAGAAACGGTGGAGCAAATCATCGAACAACGCGCCCAAGCGCGCAAAACGCGCAACTTTGCAGAGTCCGACCGCCTGCGCCAGCTGTTGCTGGATCAGGGCGTCATTCTGGAGGACAGCGCTCAGGGCACCAGCTGGCGACGCGTGTAAAAGTCAGTCTTTGAGCCAAGACACCAAGCCCCCCGTCAGGATCAGGCGCGCGGGCGAGGCTCAAGCCGCAGGGTTGAAAAAGTCGCGCACCTTGTCCATGAAGGTTTTGGCCCGGGGGCTATGAGTTTCGCTGCCGCGCGTACTGGATTCCAGTTGTCGCAGCAACTCCTTTTGGGACTCGGTGAGTTTTACAGGCGTTTCCACAATCACATGGCACAGCAGATCGCCATAACCGCTACCGCGCAAGGCCTTTATCCCCTTGCCACGCAACCGAAATACTTGTCCGGTTTGAGTTTCGGCAGGTATCTTCAATTTGGCGTGCCCTTCCAGAGTAGGAATCTCGATTTCCCCTCCCAGCGCCGCTACCCCAAAACTGATGGGCATATCGCAGTGCAAATCGGCCCCATCCCGCTCGAATACCGGGTGATGACGAATTTGTACGACGACATATAAATCGCCGGCTGGCCCGCCAGAAACCCCATGTTCTCCTTCACCGGCCAAACGCACGCGGTCGCCGTGATCGATCCCGGCTGGAATTTTGACGGCCAGTGTTTTATACCGTTTGACTCGGCCTGCACCTCCGCAATCGGTGCAAGGCGTAGAGATGGTCTTGCCTGTACCATGACAGGTGGGGCAGGTTTGCTGAATCGAGAAAAATCCCTGTTGCATGCGCACCTGGCCCTGCCCACCGCAGGTATTACAGGTGCTTGGAGCCGTTCCAGGTCTGGCCCCGGAGCCTTTACAGGTTCCACAGGTTTCCATGGTAGGAATGCGGATTTGCGTTTCGGTGCCCCGTGCAGCCTCTTCCAGGCCAATTTCCAGGTTATAACGCAAATCAGCACCCCGATAGACGCCACCTTGGCGGCCACGACCACCGGAAGCGCCGAACAGATCGCCAAAAATATCGCCAAACGCATCGGCAAAACCGCCCCCCATGCCGCCAAAACCCGGGCCACCAGGTCCACCGGCACCTCCCTGGCTGGGGTCGACCCCGGCGTGACCATAACGATCATAGGCGGCACGCTTGTCGGCGTCGGACAATATTTCGTAGGCTTCCTTGGCCTCCTTGAATTGGCCCTCGGCCTTGGCATTATCCGGATTACGATCCGGATGGTATTTCATGGCCAACTTGCGATACGCCTTCTTGATGTCTTCGTCGGACGCGTCGCGGTTGACCCCCAGCACTTCATAAAAATCGCGTTTGCTCATGCTGCCTCAGCTTACTTGGCGTGCTTGTCTTTGACTTCCTCAAACTCGGCATCCACCACATGCTCGTCACCAGAATCCTTAGTGGAACTGGAACTGGAACTGGAACTGGAACCGGCTTGCGCACCTGCACTTTCCGCCGTTTGGGCGTACATTTTTTCGGCGAGTTTGTGACTGGCCTCGGTCAGGGCTTCGGTCTTGGCTTCCATGCGCTGGGTGTCACCCGATTTGAGAGCCTCTTCTGCTTCCTTGAGGGCGGCTTCAATCGCTGATTTTTCATCCGCACTCATTTTGTCGCCATACTCCTTGAGAGACTTGGTGACACCATGAATCAGCCCTTCCAGGGTGTTTCTTGTATTGACTGCCTCGAGATTCTTTTTGTCTTCTTCTGCATGCTCTTCGGCATCCCGCATCATCCGCTGGATTTCATCTTCCGACAGTCCGGAATTGGCCTTGATGGTGATCTTGTTTTCCTTCCCAGTGGCTTTGTCCTTGGCGCTCACATGCAAGATGCCATTGGCATCGATGTCGAAAGTGACTTCGATTTGCGGCATGCCACGAGGAGCTGGAGGAATGTCAGACAGATTGAACTGGCCCAGACTCTTGTTGCCCGAAGCCATGTTACGCTCTCCCTGCAGCACGTGAATGGTCACGGCGGACTGGTTGTCATCCGCTGTGGAGAACACTTGCGATGCCTTGGTGGGGATAGTGGTATTTTTCTGGATGAGCCGCGTCATGACACCACCCAGGGTTTCGATCCCCAGTGACAAGGGCGTCACATCCAGCAACAGTACGTCTTTGACTTCGCCTTGCAGCACGCCACCCTGAATGGCAGCGCCAATAGCAACCGCCTCGTCGGGATTGACGTCTTTGCGGGGTTCGCGGCCAAAAAACTCCTTGACCTTTTCCTGCACCTTGGGCATCCGGGTTTGGCCCCCCACCAGGATCACATCGGCGATATCGCCAATCTTGACACCCGCATCCTTGATGGCAATTTCACAAGGCTTGATGGTACGGGCAATAAGTTCGTCCACCAGGCTTTCCAGCTTGGCTCGGGTAATTTTCACCACCAAATGCTTGGGACCGGAAGCATCCGCCGTGATATAGGGCAGGTTGACTTCCGTTTGCTGGGCCGAGGACAACTCGATCTTGGCTTTTTCAGCCGCCTCTTTCAGACGTTGCAGCGCCAGCACATCCTTGCGCAAATCCAGACCATTTTCCCGTTTGAATTCATCCGCCAGAAAATCGATGACTCGCAAATCGAAGTCTTCACCGCCAAGGAAGGTATCCCCATTGGTGGAAAGCACTTCAAATTGATGTTCTCCGTCTACCTCGGCGATTTCAATGATGGAAATATCGAAGGTGCCGCCGCCCAGATCATATACCGCGATCTTGCGATCACCTTCCTTTTTGTCCAGACCAAAAGCCAAGGCCGCTGCCGTGGGCTCGTTGATGATGCGTTTCACCTCCAGACCAGCAATACGACCGGCATCCTTGGTGGCTTGGCGCTGACTATCGTTAAAGTAAGCTGGCACGGTAATCACGGCTTCGGTAACTTCCTCTCCCAGATAGTCTTCTGCCGTTTTTTTCATTTTTTGCAGCACGGCAGCAGAAATTTCTGGTGGAGCCATCTTGCGGTTACGCACCTCTACCCAGGCGTCGCCGTTACCCGCCTTGACGATGGCATAGGGCACCATATTGATGTCCTTTTGCACCATTTCTTCGTCAAATTTGCGCCCGATGAGACGCTTGACTGCAAACAGGGTGTTTTTTGGGTTGGTGATGGCCTGGCGTTTGGACGGAGCCCCCACCAACACTTCACCGTCTTCCTGATAGGCGACGACCGAGGGCGTTGTACGCGCTCCTTCGGAGTTTTCGATGACCTTGGGCTTGCCACTTTCCATCACAGCCACGCAGGAGTTGGTGGTACCCAGATCGATTCCGATAATTTTTCCCATGTTATGCCTCTGTAAGATGATGTTTGAATAGCGTTGACTGTTAAATCAGGGCCAGGCCATCAATTTCAAGTACGACCCGTGATTTTATTTGGAGTTTGCAAACCCCTTCGGGGGCCGTCTTAGCTGCTTTTGCCTTTGGAGACGGTCACCAGCGCGGGGCGTAGCACCCGCTCATGCAGGAGGTAGCCCTTTTGCATCACAGTCAGCACCGTATTGGGTGGCACCACCTCGTCTTCCAGCGAAGCAATGGCTTGGTGGCGATTGGGATCGAATTTTTCCTGCACCGGGTTGATGGCGGCAATATGAAACTTCTCGAAGACTGTGGCCAACTGGCGTGCTGTCAACTCCACACCACTGCGGTAACTCTCTACCGAAGCCTCTTTGACCTGAAGCGCCGCTTCCAGGCTATCGGTGACAGACAGGAGTTCGGCCGCGAAAGATTCCAAGGCAAATTTACGCGCTTGGGCCAAATCCGAAGCAGCCCGCTTGCGCACGTTCTCGGTGTCTGCCCGCGCTCTCAGCCAGGCTTCTTCTTTCTCTTGAGCCCTGAGCTCGGCGGCATTCAACGCTTCCAAGGCTTGTTCCAGGGTCATGGCCGGGATGGCATCAGCGCCCTGGGCGACTGGAGATGGGTTGGAAAATTCGGAAGAATCCGGATTGGGTGGTGTGGGCGCAGAAGCGGGCCCCTCTTGGGTTTGTGCGGGATTCTGATCTTGCATCGGTGGATCTCCTCAGGGAACTGGTGGGGCAGATGGGGGACAACACCAGGGATTTCAAGAGGTCATCCGAAAAAAAACGCGTACCCACACCGCCTCCATTGCCCTGACGAAAGGGATCCAATGGTTCGGCATCATTCAGCGCGTTGTGCTCAAACCGCGCGCCAAATCTTCCTGCAAGTCAGAAACACCCTCCAAGCCCACCGAAACCCGCAACATTCCCGAGCCAATGCCTGCGTTCAGACGCGCCTGCTCAGAAATTCTGCCATGGGTGGTAGTGGCGGGATGGGTGATGGTACTTTTGGTGTCACCCAGATTGGCGGTGATGGAGATGATGCGGGTCGAATCCACGACACGCCAGGCTGCTTCCTGCCCTCCCTTCACATCGAAGGTCACGATGGCACCACCCAGACGCTGCTGACGTCGAGCCAGATCATATTGCGGATGTGACGGTAGACCGGGATAGTACACACGAGCCACTGCCGGATGTCGTTCCAGCCATTGGGCCAAGACCAGCGCACTTTGACATTGTGCTTGCAGGCGAATATTGAGCGTTTCCATGCCCTTCAAGCAGATCCAGGCGTTGAAAGCGCTAAGCGTGGGACCGGCCGTGCGCAAGAAAGCATAAATGCCTGCGTCCATCACCAGCTCTTGCGAGCCCACGATGGCCCCTCCCAGGACACGTCCCTGGCCATCCAGATATTTAGTGGCAGAATGCACCACCAAATCGGCCCCCCACTCCAGCGGGCGTTGCAGAACCGGCGTACAAAAACAGTTATCCACTGCCACCAAAACGCCCGCTGCATGGGCCATTTGCGCCAAGGCCGCAATATCCACCAGTTCCATGGTGGGGTTTGAGGGGGTTTCCAAAAAAAACAAACGGGTGTTGGGACGAATCGCCCGTTGCCAGGCCTGAATATCCCCCAAGGGTACAAAACTGACTTCTAGTCCGAACTTGCCCAGTATGTTATTGAGCAGTTGCACGGTGGCGCCAAACAGGCTCTGCGACACCACCACATGATCTCCCGACTTGAGCAAACCCATGAAGGTGGCCAGAATGGCAGACATGCCGCTGGCTGTAGCCACACAGGACTGCCCCCCTTCCAGGGCGGCCAAGCGCTCTTGAAAAGCCGTCACCGTGGGGTTGGTAAAGCGCGAATAGATATTACCGGGCTCGCGGTTTCCAAATCGGTCTGCTGCCTGTTGTGCACTGGCAAACACATAACTGGAAGTGAGAAACAGGGCCTCAGAGTGCTCGTTGAAAGCCGTGCGATGAATACCCGAACGAACGGCCAGCGTGTCCAGATTGGAAGAGCCTATCAGGCTTGGATCCGGAACGGCATCTTCTGAGAGCTTTTGCATCAGACGGACTCGGGCAGGCGCAAATTGAGATCCAGCTGCTGGGTGACAGTGCGACTGGTCTGAGTTTCTCCATCACGACGATGCGCTTCTACTTCGGCCAAATAGTCTGGCGTGACATCGCCCGTAATGTAACAACCGTCAAAACAGGAGGTGTCGAATCGTTTGATGTCCGTGTCAGGACCTGCCACATCCTGAACCAAGTCCGCCAAGTCTTGATAAAACACCGCATCGGCTCCGATTTCTCGGGCAATTTCCGCGTCTGAGCGGCCCGTAGCCAGTAATTCCTTACGGGTGGGCATATCGATTCCATACACGTTGGGAAAACGAACCGGCGGTGCGGCAGATGCAAAATACACTTTGCGTGCCCCGCATTCGCGGGCCATCTGGACGATTTCCCGACTGGTGGTTCCGCGCACGATGGAATCATCCACCAGCAAGACATCCTTGCCCTTGAATTCGAAACCGATGGCGTTGAGCTTTTGTCGGACCGAGCGCTTGCGTTCAGCCTGTCCGGGCATAATAAACGTACGTCCAATATAGCGATTTTTGATGAATCCCTCGCGATAAGGAACTCCCAGACAAAGGGCCAGCTGCAAGGCGCTGGGTCGACTCGTGTCGGGAATGGGAATGACCACATCCAGATTGATTTGAGGGGCAATGCGTCGAATTTTTCTCCCCAGGCTTTCGCCCATTCTCAGTCGGGTTTCATATACCGAAATTCCGTCCAGGACTGAATCGGGGCGCGCCAGGTAGACGTATTCGAAAATGCAGGGATTTTTTTGGGGCGCCGGAGCGCATATCTGACTATGAAAGTTGCCATGGATGTCGATGAAGACGGCCTCGCCGGGGTTGACATCCCGCAGCAATTGAAAACCCAGGGCATCCAACGCCACACTTTCGGAAGCAATCATGTATTCCACCCCCTGAAGGGCGCAATGATGTCCAATGACGAGGGGACGAATGCCGTGGGGATCCCGAAAAGCCAGCAAACCATGACCTGCCACGATGGCCACGGTGGCATAAGCCCCACGACAGCGCCGATATACTTGCCCCACAGCCTTGAAAATGTCGCCCGCATCCAGCTTATGCCCTTGGGCTGCTTCCTGAATTTCGTGGGCCAACACGTTTAGCAGGACTTCCGAGTCTGAATTGGTGTTGACATGACGCCGGTCTTGTTCGAACAACTCGGCACGCAAAAAACCAGAATTGGTGAGATTGCCGTTATGCCCCAGCACAATGCCGAAAGGCGAGTTGACATAAAACGGCTGTGCCTCGGCCGGAGAAACAGCAGACCCGGCAGTGGGATAGCGACAATGGGCAATTCCAAGAGAGCCCGTCAGTGCGCGCATGTCGCGCGTGCGAAAAACATCGCGCACCAAACCCAATCCCTTGTGCATGTGAAAGGTATTGCCGTCTGCCGTGGCAATGCCCGCAGCATCTTGTCCACGGTGCTGCAGGAGTTGCAAGCCGTCATACAGCAACTGATTGACGGGCGATTTGGCAACGATGCCCACGATTCCGCACATAAAGCAGCTTTCCTTCAAAAGGGTGGCGTCCGCAAGGCGCCATTCTACTCCTGTTCTGCTAAAACCCCGAATTTATCCTGCGTCAGCGCAACTGTTTGAGCACTTCCGCAGGAAATAGGGGAAGCACCCAATGACTGGCTTCGAGTGCCCAAACTACAGTTTGTGAGGTCTTCCAGAGCGGCTGTCCCGGCAAGGTGGTCATGCCACCCAACAGCACCAGCAACACACAGAGCAGAGCACCGCGTGCGGCACCAAACAGTCCTCCTGCCAAGCGGTTGAAAAACCCCAAACCCGTCATGGCCACCAACGTATGGGTTGCCAACCCCATGAGCGTAATGACGATCCAGGTAAGCACAAAAACTCCCAAATACCCTGCCATGATTCGGACCATGTCGTTAGCGAGCAGATGGACCAGCAGTTGGGCCAGGGATACTCCAAACCATTTGGCTACTGCAAAAGCGATGATCCAGGAGGCCATGGCAAAAACCTCCCGGATCAAACCTCGAAACAAGCCCAGCACCGTGGATCCCAGCAGTACGACCAGCAGGCACCAGTCCAGGGCATTCAAGGCGGACACAAAGCTTGCGATCATGGCGTGACAATCATGGACTTGATTCCCATCTGATCCAGTTGATGCAGCAATTTTTTCAGTTCGGAGCGGGTTTTGAGCGGACCAATCCGTACCCGTACCCGAGACCCTTCCTTGAACCGGGCGACTTCCATATGCGCATGTATCCCCTGTTTTTCCAACTTTTTAAGCAGCGCATGCGCTTTGGTCTGTTCGGAAAACACGCCCACCTGCACCACAATAGGGTTGGAAGTAGCCGCCGGGGGGGGCTCTGCAGGTGGAACGGATACGCCTTGGGGAGGAGGCACTTTCGACGTAGGAACGGATGCGCCTTGGGGAGGTTGGGCTTCCGTCGGAAGAGCGGATGCACTTGGCGGGGGATGGGCTTGCGTCGGAAGAGCGGATGCACCTTGGGGAGGGTGGGTGTCAGACGCGGATACGGTTGGTGCGGCCGGCAAAAGTTGTTGGGGGGCAGGTGACCAGGCTCGATCGGCTGGGGTGGGCTGCGCTTCGGGCAGAGGTACGGCAGCCACTGGCGGTGCGCCTGCGTCGTTTGGTGAAAGCCCCGAAGCGGGCTGGGCCGTTGCCTGGCGCACGGGGACATTAGACACTGTCCGGGAAGCGGGAAACGACTCCTGCCCCCCCTCAGAAGCCACACGCGGTGCTCTGGAAGGCGCCAACAACCAGGGCAGGATAGCCACGACCAGCAGCATCAAGGTAGCCACTCCGATGACACGATGGCGACCCTGCAAGCGCACGGCCTGTTGAGCGGATGTCAGAGGCGGTTTCATCAGGGCAAAACAACCATCAGTCCGGTTCGGAATTCAGGTGCATCAACTGGCCCAACAGGTTGGCAATACGGTCACGAGACTGGCGTCGATCCACGATCATGTCGATGGCCCCCTTTTCCAGCAAAAACTCGGCCCGCTGGAAGCCCTCTGGCAATTTTTCCCGAACCGTTTGTTCGATAACCCGTGGTCCTGCAAAACCGATCAAGGCATTGGGTTCGGCAATGACCACATCACCGATCATGGCGAAACTGGCGGACACCCCCCCCATGGTGGGATCGGTCAGAACCGAGATAAAGGGCAGTCGGTCGTGCGACAAACGGGTCAAGGCCGCGCAAGTTTTGGCCATTTGCATAAGCGACAACAATCCTTCCTGCATACGTGCGCCACCGCTTGCCAAAAAGCACACGAAGGGTATTTTTTGCTCGCGCGCCGCATCGACGGCACGCACGAATCGTTCACCAACCACAGAGCCCATGGACCCTCCCATGAACTCGAACTCGAAGGCGGCAACCACCAGAGGAACTCCCTTGAGAGTTCCCTGTTGGACCACCAAGGCGTCTGATTCTCCAGTGGCAGCACCCGCTTCACTGAGCCGATCCACATAACGTCGGCTATCCTTGAATTTGAGGGTATCCACCGGAATGATTTCGCTCCCGATTTCAAAACGGTTGTCCGGGTCCAGAAAGCAGTCCAGACGGGTGCGTGCAGAAATCCGGATATGGTGTGCGCATTTTGGACACACATGCAAATTGGACTCCAGATCGGAACGGTAAAGAACCGCTTCGCAGGAGCCACACTTGACCCACAATCCTTCGGGCACAGAACCCTTGACTGATTTTTTATCCCGCTTGATGCGGGGCGGCAGTAGTTTTTTGAACCAGCTCATGAGTTAGTGATCCATGGAACGTCGAAAATCGGCGATCAGCGTCTCGACCCGCTGGATCAACTCTGCCGGTGGACTGGCTTCCATTTCTTCCACGAGGCGGGATCCGATCACAATCCCATCGGCCACCCGGGCCAGAGCCTTGGCAGTCGCCCCATCGCGAATCCCGAAGCCAACACCCACGGGCACCTGGGTGTAAGCCCGTACCCGCTCCACCTGCCGCGCCACATCCTCCAGATCGATGTGGGCCGCTCCGGTCACGCCGCGCAGTGACACGTAGTAAATGTAACCCGTGGCCATGGCCCCGATTTCTGCCACCCGCTCGGCGGTGGAGGTTGGGGAGAGCAAATAAATGGAGTCGATGGCCCGTGCCTGCAACAAGCTCCCCAAGCTGCGTGCTTCGCGGGGCGGATAATCAACCACCAGCACACCATCCACGCCGGATTGGGCACATTCCTGCGCAAAGCGCTCCAACCCCATGCGCTCGATGGGATTGGCGTAACCCATCAGAATCACGGGCGTGGTGCTATCCAGCGCACGAAACTGTTCCACCACAGCCAGCACCTGGTGCAATGTGACCCCCTGTTTCAGGGCCCGCTCGCTGGCGCGTTGAATGGTGGGTCCGTCAGCCATGGGATCGGAAAAAGGAATCCCCAGCTCCAGCAAATCTGCTCCAGCCCGCACCAAAGCCTGCATGAGAGGAACCGCCTGAGTCAGGCTTGGATCACCCACCGTAAAAAAGGGGATCAAAGCCTTGCGGTGCGTTTGGGTCAGACGTTGAAAGGTTGCTGCAATTCGTGACACGGAACACTCCTAACATCAATGAAATCATGATCAAGAAAAACCGCTGCACTCAAGACGCAGTGGATTCGGATGGCCTGTTCTGCGATTTTTCAAATCAATCCGCTTTTTTCAGCCACAGTGGCCATATCCTTATCCCCGCGTCCGGAAAGATTGACCAGCAAGATTTGCTCGGGCGCCATGGAAGGCGCCATTTTCATGGCTTGTGCCAGCGCATGGCTGGACTCCAGTGCCGGGATGATGCCCTCCAGGCGGCACAGGGCATGAAAAGCCTCGAGCGCTTCGCGATCGTCGATGGCCACATATTCGGCACGACCCGAATCCTTGAGCCAGGCATGTTCCGGCCCCACCCCCGGATAGTCCAAGCCCGCAGAAATGGAGTGTGTCTCGATGATCTGACCATTGTCATCCTGCAGCAGATACGTCCGATTGCCGTGCAAAACACCAGGACGACCTGCGGAAAGTGAAGCCGCGTGATGGCCACTGGCGAGACCGCTTCCCCCCGCTTCCACCCCCATCAAACGAACGCTCTGGTGCGGGATGTAGGGGTAAAAGATTCCCATGGCATTGGACCCGCCACCCACACAGGCCAGTACCACATCCGGTTGGCGGCCTGCCAGATCCGGCATTTGCGTGAGACATTCCTGCCCCACCACCGCATTGAAATCGCGCACCATCATGGGATAAGGGTGCGGTCCTGCAACCGTCCCAATAATGTAAAACGTGTCATGCACATGGGTGACCCAATCCCGCATGGCCTCATTCAAGGCGTCCTTGAGGGTTTTTGAGCCGCTTTCCACGGGAACCACCTGCGCCCCGAGCAATTTCATGCGATAGACATTCTGGGCCTGACGCCGCACATCCTCGGAGCCCATGTAGACCACACATTCCATACCGTAACGTGCAGCCACCGTAGCCGTGGCCACTCCATGCTGTCCGGCTCCCGTCTCGGCAATCACCCGCTTCTTTCCCATGCGCTGGGCCAACATGGCCTGCCCAACGGTATTGTTGATTTTATGCGCCCCCGTGTGGTTCAGATCTTCCCTTTTGAGGTAAATCTGCGCCCCGGCCAGATGCTGGGACAAGCGACGCGCATGATAGATCGGGCTTGGACGGCCTACGTAATGTTTGAGTTCGTAGGAAAATTCGGCCTGAAACGATGGGTCTGCACGATAATGAAGGTACTGCGTCTTTAATTCATCAATGGCAGCAATCAGGGTTTCGGACACGAAAGTGCCTCCATAGGATCCGAAATATCCTTCCTGATCAGGCATGTCGTAAATCTTCATTCCTTACTCCTTGTATGAACCGCGCAATCTTGTGCGGGTCTTTGCAGCCTGGTTGTCGTTCTACGCCGCTACTCACATCCACAGCCCAAGGGTGCGCCAGGCGCACGGCTTGGGACACGTTCTCAGGGGTCAACCCCCCGGACAAAATGAGCGGTAGCGGCAATTGTTGCGGCAACTGTTGCCAATCGAAGACGGTTCCAGTCCCTCCAGGAACGCCATTTACCCAAGTATCCACCAACAACGCCTGAGCACGCGGGTAGTTTCTGGCGTATTGTACCAAATCGGTACCCGGCCTCATGTGCGCCACCTTGATGTAGGGCATTTGCCATTGATCGCACTGAGCGGGGGTTTCTGCACCATGAAATTGCAACAGTTGCAAAGGGACCTGTTCCAGCACCGCTTCGATCAGAGTGGGGGGAGCATCAACAAACAACCCCACTGCCGTGACGAAGGGTGGAACATGACGCAAGAGCGCTTGCGCCTGCACGATAGACACATGACGAGGACTGGCCGGATGGAACACCAACCCCAGCGCATCGGCCCCAGCCCGCGCCACCCAATCCACTTCCTCGGAACGGGTCAGTCCACAAATCTTGATGCGCGTGCGCTGCATCATGAAAATGAGAACGCCGGGGCCCCCGGCGGATCCGACAAGATGGGAATCTGCCATTGGGGAGCATACTCGATGGCCACCAGATACAGCCCATCCGGTGCGAAGGTTGGGGCTGCGCAGGTGCGATTGCGTCCTGACAGCAAGGCACTCATCCAGTCTGGTGGTTGTTTGCGGCAGCCCACATACACCAAGGCCCCCACCAGATTGCGCACCATATGCTGCAGAAAAGCATCCGCACGAAAGCGAAAACAGAACAGATCTCCCAGGCGCGTCACCCGGGCTTCCAGCATCGTTTTGACGGGGCTTTTAGCCTGGCATTCCGCGGCCCGAAAGGCACTGAAATCATGGGTTCCAACGATTTGCTGTAGTCCCTCTTGCATGGATTCCAGATTCAAGGGCTGATGATACCACCCCCATTTTTGAAACTGCAACGCAGGACGAACGGCGCGATTGAGCAACAAGTATTCGTAGGTGCGCGAACGGGCGCAAAAACGCGCATGGAAGGTTTCGGGTACGGGTTTGGCCCAACGCACGGCGATCGTTTTGGGCAAATGGGCATTAGTACCCCGCACCCAGGAAACCGGCAAGCGCTGCGCCTGGGTATCAAAATGTACCACTTGAGCGCGGGCATGCACTCCCCGGTCGGTGCGACCCGCCGTCACCACCGTTACCGCCTCACCAGCCACCGCTGACAAGGCCAGTTCCAGCGCTGCCTGCACGGAGGGCTGCCGCATTTGACGCTGCCATCCACAAAAAGCAGCCCCATCATATTCCACCCCCAGGGCAATCCTCATGATTCCAATCTACCCCTGGTGCCAGGGTAAATCACTCAACGCCCTTCCAGCAGGGCTAATGCCTGACGACGCAGCCGGACGTCATCACGTTCCAGAATGGGCGCGATGGCCTCACGAACCCCGTCCAGGTCGCCACGCCACTGACAGTAACGGGCCACGAGCAGCAATTGTTCGGCGTTCAAATCGCTCAAAGAAACGATGGGCGGCACAACCGGCAGTGCAGATTCCGCAACCAGGGCTTCACTTTGCAAAGGCAAACCCACTTCGGCCAGATCCTGCGCCGACACATCCAGCTTGAGCTGAAAGTCGGCAAATCGCGAGCGCTCGTCTGGCGCCTCGGAATCTTGCAGAGGGCCCTCTTCATCCATGAACCGGGAAGTATCAGAGAGATGTTCCGATTCCGGATCCTTCGCGAGACTAGCGGGAGTCACGGGGATCGAGGAACCATCGGGGGTCACGGGGAGCGCGAAGGGCGCGGGTATCTCGGGAGCCGCGAGGGTCACAGGGGTCGCAGGACCATCGGGAGTCACGGGGAGCGCGGGGGAGAGCGCTGGAGTTGCCGAGTCGGCTGACTGGTGCCCCGTTCCGGGAATCGGACGCACCTCCCGTTTAGGGAATAGCGGTTCGGGCGCGATCATTTCCACCACTTCGGTGACTGGCTCGTACCCCTGCCGAACAAACTCTGGCGCCTGGGACAAACCCTGCCGAGCCTCCGTGACACCCGTTGGGGTGTCACGAAGCGCGTGCGCTCTTCCCAGGCGCGCGTCCAGGGCTTTCAAATCATTGATATCAGACAAACGCCAAGGTCTGGACTGGGGCAATAGCGCCTCTTCCGCTGCCTCGGGACGGATGGGATCTGCCACCCGCGGTTCGGCAGGACTTGGCTCAGCGGGGAAATCTGCACCACCAGGAGAAGTGGCGTCCTGTTCTTCGAAGGTGGCCTGTTGAATCATCTCGGAGAGTTCTCCCAGATCGGTCATGGTCCATTGGGATTCGGCGTCGTCCCGCTGCACGGTAAGCGCCTGTTCCTGAAGAAGGTCCCGCTCTGCGGAAGGCGCATCGCCCCCAAATTCCAGATCTCCCAGAGTGGGCTCCTGCAGGCGTGATGACTCCAGGGCCTTAACAACAAGCTGTTCCTGCTCTGGCCAAGTATGGGTCTGCGCCGGGATGTCTGTTGTTCGAGAATCCGGAGTCGGTGCAGAGGGCGCTTGCAGAATGGGTTTTGTTGCGCCATCCGCAGAAACTGATGCGGGGGGTACCAGAGTTACCTGCTCGAGACGATGTGCAGCATGGGAGGACGCGACGGCCGTCTCTGGCGCTGGAGACACCCGTACTACCCGGTCATCGACTCGGGGCACGGACACAGGCGTGCGATCCGCCGCTTCAGGAACATCCGGGTCAATCTGCAAAGGCTGCTGCGAAATGTGAACACGAGGCTGCGCGGTCGGCTGAATCGGATCCTGCGGCATCGGATCCTGCGGTAATAGGGACAGCGTTTGACGAGCGTGCGGCGGCACATACATCACACCCACCCACCAGCCCACAAACAGCACGATGAAACCCACCCCGAACAACAATCCCAGAAATATCATGGCATCCGGGTGGGTGTCCATCCAGGTCATCAGGTCGTCCACACTGGGCCAATAGCGGTTTTGCAGGTCCTCCATGACCTGCTGCCACCAGTAAGCGAACCACTCAGACCATTGCACGTCAACGTTCCACGAGAATGCGCAGCATGCGCCGCAAAGGCTCGGCCGCTCCCCACAAAAGCTGATCGCCCACGGTAAAGGCTCCTAGATACTCGGGGCCCATGGCCAGTTTGTGTAAACGTCCCACAGGAACCCCCAGGGTTCCACTCACTGCGGTGGGTGTGAGTTCACGCTCGGTGATTTCCCGCTCGTTGGGAATGACCCGGACCCACGCGTTGGCCGCCGCAAGCGTTTGCTCGATGTCCGCCAAGGGAATGTCGTGTTTGAGTTTGATGGTCAGCCCCTGGGAATGACAGCGCATGGCTCCAATCCGGACACAGAGGCCATCTACGGGAATGCTGCCAGGCGTCCTGAAAGCGGGGCCTCCCAAAATCTTGTTGCACTCGGCCCCCCCTTTCCACTCTTCCTTGCTCTGCCCTCCTTCCACCGGCACATCGATCCAGGGAATGAGACTTCCGGCCAAAGGAACCCCACGGAAATGCCGGGTGGGAAACGCCGCGCTGCGCAATGTTTGCGTAACTTGGCGATCGATATCGAGAATGGCACTGGCCGGATCAGACAGCAAAGGGGCCACCGAGTGGTGCAAGTCCCCCATCTGCTGCAGCAACTCGCGCATGTTTTGCGCACCTGCTCCAGAAGCGGCCTGATAGGTCATGGCAGAAACCCACTCTACCCATCCGGCCCGAAATAATCCCCCCAAGGCCATCAACATCAAGCTGACGGTGCAGTTTCCGCCGATGAAGTCACGCACACCCTGTGCCAAGGCCTGATCGATCACCGCGCGATTGACCGGGTCCAGCACGATGATGGCATGCTCCTTCATGCGCAAGCTGGAAGCCGCATCGATCCAATAGCCTTGCCAGCCACTTTGGCGCAAGGGCTGAAAAACAGCGTGGGTATAGTCCCCGCCTTGACAGGTCAAAATGACATCCATGGCCGCCAGGTGCTTGAGGTCGTTGGCGTCTTGCAAAGGCTGGGCACCAGCCCCCAGATCGGGACCCGGTGCGCCGATCTGGGACGTGCTGAAGAACACCGGATCGATCAGGGCAAAATCCCGTTCGTCGCTCATGCGCTGCATCAGCACTGAGCCCACCATACCGCGCCATCCCACTATGCCTACTTTCAACATTCACTTTGCTCCCTTGATTAAACCGCACTCAACGCCAAGCCCAGCAGCATCCGCATGGGTTTTGTTGGAGACGCGCGTTTTGTCCGGTTCAGGCTTGCTGACGCACAGCGGCAGCCACCGCATCCCCCATTTGACTGGTACTCACGGCCCGTTGTCCGGGTTGAACCAAATCAGCCGTGCGCAATCCGCTCTGCAACACCTGACGCACGGCATTCTCCACACGATCGGCAAGATCGGCGCGCTGCAGGGAATAACGAAACATCATGGCGGCGGACAGGATTTGAGCCAAGGGGTTGGCAATGCCCTGGCCAGCGATATCTGGCGCGCTGCCATGAATCGGCTCGTACAACCCCAAACCACTGGCGTTGAGAGAGGCCGAAGGCAACATGCCGATGGATCCGGTCAACATGGAAGCCTCGTCGGAAAGAATGTCTCCAAACAGATTCCCTGTGACGATCACATCAAACTGGCGGGGATTTCGCACCAGTTGCATGGCGGCGTTGTCGACCAACATGTGCGTCAGTTGCACATCCGGATATTCTGGTGCCAGTTCAGTTACCACATCACGCCATAATTGCGTACATTCCAGGACGTTCATCTTGTCCACGGAACACAGTTGCTTGCGCCGCTTTTGCGCCGCCTGAAAACCCCAATGGGCCACGCGGCGGATTTCGGTGTCGGAATAGACCATGGTATTGGTCCCGACCCGTTCCCCTTGCGCGTTATGCGCCACACCACGCGGTTCACCAAAGTAGATATCGCCCGTCAATTCACGCACGATCATGAGATCCAGACCGGACACCACTTCGGGCTTGAGCGTGGAGGCATTCACCAGTTCCGGAAAGACCTGGGCAGGCCGCAGGTTGGCAAACAAGTCCAGCTTCTTGCGCAGCCGCAACAAACCACGTTCGGGACGGAGATGGCGCGCTAACGTATCGTATTTTGGTCCACCGATAGAACCAAACAGCACGGCGTCAGAAGCCTGACAAAGGGCCAAGGTTGCTGCCGGGAGAGGGTCCCCATGGTGCTCCACGGCGATGCCGCCCACATCAGCCCTTTCCATTTCCAAGCCAACCCCTTCCTGCCGGAACACTTGCAAAACCTTGAGGGCTTCCGCCACGATTTCGGGACCGATACCATCCCCGGGCAATACGGCAATCTTCATGAACGGACTCCAAAAATCCAGGGTTCCTGTTGCGCGCGCAGGGTTTCATAAGCGCGAATTTGATCGGCATGGCGCAAGGTCAGGCCAATTTCATCCAACCCGTTGAGCAGGCAGTATTTGCGGAATTCTTCCACGACAAATTCATGCTGCACACCGGAGGGCGTTACCACCCGTTGCTGCTGCAGGTCGACGTGCAAACGGTAGCCCGCCTGGGTCAACACCTCATGAAACAGACCATCCACCACAGTTTCGGGCAACACAATGGGCAACAGGCCGTTTTTGAAACAGTTGTTGAAAAATATATCCGCATAACTCGGCGCAATCAGGACACGGATGCCGAAGTCTTCCAACGCCCAAGGAGCATGTTCACGACTGGAACCACAGCCAAAATTTTCTCGCGCCAACAGAATTTCCGCTCCCTGATAGCGCGCCTGATTCAATACGAAATCGGGGTTGAGGGGACGGCGCGCGTTGTCCTGCTCTGGCTGCCCCTCATCCAGATAGCGCCAGGCATCGAACAGATTGGGGCCAAATCCGGTACGCCGGATGGATTTTAGAAACTGTTTGGGAATGATGGCGTCCGTATCCACATTGGAGCGGTCGATGGGCACCACCAACCCGTTGATTGAATTGAACGCACGCATCACGCTGTCCTCTGATGATGGGGGAGATAGTCACGCACATCCACGAAATGTCCCGCCACAGCGGCTGCTGCGGCCATTTGCGGGCTGACCAGATGGGTTCGACCACCAGTACCCTGACGCCCCTCGAAATTGCGATTGGACGTGGAGGCGCAGCGTTCTCCCGCCGACAAGCGATCGTCATTCATCCCCAGGCACATGGAGCATCCGGGGTTACGCCACTCGAAGCCCGCCGCCATGAAAATACGGTCTAATCCTTCTGCCTCGGCCGCACGCTTGACCAAGCCGGAGCCCGGCACTGCCAGGGCCAGTTTGATGTTGGGGGCGATGCGCCGCCCCTCGAGAACCGCCGCAGCCGCACGCAAGTCCTCGATACGGGAATTGGTACAGGAACCAATGAACACCTTGTCGATCCATATGTCGGTCATGGGCATATTGGCGCTTAGATCCATATAACCGAGCGCACGCAGCATCCCCTCACGCCGGGTCAAATCCGGCTCCAGGGCAGGGTCTGGCACTCGGCCCCCCACCGCAACGACCATTTCCGGAGAAGTCCCCCACGTAACCAGTGGCTCGATGGCGCCTGCATCCAGGACCACCTCGCGATCGAATAGAGCCCCTTCATCGCTGTGGAGTGTGCGCCAATAGGCCTGGGCCAGATCCCATTCCCCTCCCCGAGGCGCAAAGGGGCGATCCCGGAGATAGTCCAGTGTCGTCTGGTCAACCGCCACCATCCCGGCCCGGGCCCCAGCCTCGATGGCCATGTTGCACAAGGTCATGCGCCCTTCCATGGACAAACCACGAATGGCCTCTCCGGCAAATTCGATCGCATGTCCCGTACCCCCTGCAGTGCCAATTTTGGCAATGATGGCCAAAGCAACATCCTTGGCCGTCACTCCCAAGGGAAGCTGACCGTCAACCTGGACACGCAGGGTTTTGGAAGGACGTGCCACCAAGGTTTGGGTGGCCATCACATGCTCCACTTCCGAGGTGCCAATACCAAAGGCCAAGGCCGCAAAGGCGCCGTGAGTACTGGTGTGGGAGTCCCCACAGACGACGGTCATTCCGGGCAGAGTAGCACCCTGCTCGGGCCCGATGACATGCACGATGCCCTGACGATGATCTCCCATGGGGAATTCTGTCAGCCCATAGCGCGCACAATTCGCGTCCAGCGTATCCACTTGAAGGCGCGACACGGGGTCGGCAATCACCGTTTGCTGGGTGGTGGGGGTGTTGTGATCGGCCGTTGCCAGAATGGAATTCTTGCGCCACAAAGAGCGACCTGCCAAGCGCAGGCCCTCAAAAGCTTGAGGGCTGGTGACTTCATGGACCAGATGGCGATCGATATAGATCAACGCGGTGCCATCGGATTCCTGACGCACCACGTGGGTCCGCCAGAGCTTTTCGTAGAGCGTCAAAGGGGTCATGACTGTGCAACCTGATTGAGGACCTTAAATTATGACATACGCACCACCCACTGAACAAACACCCCCAAGGAAAATCGGGACAGACGAGATCAGGGGTGGGCCGCAATGGGAGGCAAGGGGAACTTCACATCCGCATTCTGCCCGCGATGACGCAAGGCATGATCTGCCAGAATGAGCGCCAACATGGCTTCGGCAATGGGGGTAGCCCGGATTCCCACACACGGGTCATGGCGCCCGGTGGTTTGCACCATCTGCGGCGATCCCTCCTGATTCAACGACTGGCGCGGTAGTCGAATGCTGGAGGTGGGCTTGATGGCCAGGCTGACCCGAATCTCCTGGCCCGTGGAGATTCCCCCCAAAACCCCGCCCGCATGATTGGACAAAAACCCTTGGGGGGTCATTTCATCACCATGCTCCGTCCCCTTCTGCGTCACACAGGCAAACCCATCGCCAATTTCCACCCCCTTGACCGCATTGATGCTCATCATGGCGTAGGCGATTTCAGCGTCCAGGCGATCATAGACCGGCTCACCCCAACCTGGAGGGACCCCGCTGGCAATGACATCGATCCTGGCCCCAATGGAATCGCCCGACTTGCGCAGGGCGTCCATATAGTCCTCCAGCGTTTGCACCAACGCGGCATTCGGGGCAAAGAAGGGATTTTGATCGACTTCTGACCAGGCATGGAACGGAATGTTTACCGGTCCCAGTTGCGCCAAATAGCCCCGAACCTCGACCCCGTAGCGTTGCTTTAGCCATTTCTTGGCGATGGCCCCGGCGGCAACCCGAACCGCAGTCTCCCGGGCCGAAGCCCGTCCCCCGCCACGGTGATCCCGCAGGCCGTATTTTTGCAGATAGGTATAGTCTGCATGCCCCGGCCGAAAAGCCTGTGCAATCTGGTCATAGTCATGACTGCGTTGATCCTGGTTGCGAATCAGCAGGGCAATGGGGGTTCCGGTGGTAACCCCTGCAAATAAACCTGACAGAATTTCCACTTGATCCGGCTCGCGTCGTTGCGTGACATGGCGCGAAGTGCCCGGCTTACGCCGGTCCAGTTCCGCCTGCACATCGGCCTGTGTCAAAGGCATGCCGGGCGGGCAGCCATCCACCACGCAACCAATGGCCGGTCCATGGCTTTCGCCGAAGGAGGTCACGCAAAACAGCCGGCCCAAGGTGTTTCCTGACATGGATAGGTCCCTCGCTTAATCAATCGACAAAGTTTAACATAGCGTCTTCAGGATCTTTTGAATCCTGGCCCCATCGAAATATAACCCGTCGACGCTTTGCGGTCGTACTGAGAGGAAGTCATGCTGGAAGATTTACGCAAAAACGCGCTGGACTACCACCGTCATCCCACTGCCGGAAAATTGGAAATCACAGCCACCAAACCCATGGCCACCCAAACGGACCTCGCCCTGGCCTACAGTCCTGGCGTGGCAGCAGCCTGCGAGGCCATCGTGGACAATCCTGGCGAAGCGCGTTTTCTTACCAGCCGCGCCAATCTTGTGGGCGTCGTCACCAATGGCACTGCCGTTTTAGGCTTGGGATCCATTGGCCCTTTGGCAGCCAAACCGGTGATGGAAGGCAAAGCCGTCCTGTTCAAAAAATTTGCCGGTATCGACTGTTTCGACATCGAACTCAACGAAACCAACGTGGACAAACTGGTGGATGCCATTGCCGCCCTGGAACCCACCTTTGGCGGGATCAATCTGGAAGACATCAAGGCACCGGAATGTTTTGAGGTGGAACGGCGCTTGCGGGAGCGCCTCAAGATCCCGGTGTTTCACGATGATCAACATGGCACCGCCATCATCGTGGGTGCTGCCGTGCTCAATGGCCTGGAGGTAGTGGGCAAGCGCATCGACCAAGTCCGTTTGGTGGCCTCTGGTGCGGGCGCTGCAGCGCTGTCCTGCCTGGACATGCTGGTGGCTTTAGGGATGCCACGCCAAAACATTCTCGTCACCGACCTGGCCGGTGTGGTCTATACGGGCCGTACTGAGCTGATGGACCCCAACAAGGCACGCTATTGTCAGGAAACCTCGGCGCGCACGCTGGCCGAAGTCATTGCCCACGCAGATATCTTTTTGGGGTTATCTGCGGGCAAGGTGCTCAAACCGGATATGGTGCGCCAAATGGCCGCCAAGCCCCTGATTTTTGCCCTGGCCAACCCGGAACCCGAAATTCTGCCCGAAGAAGTCCACGCCGTTCGGCAAGACGCCATCGTAGCCACCGGGCGCTCGGATTATCCCAATCAGGTCAATAACGTCCTGTGTTTCCCCTTCATCTTTCGGGGCGCATTGGATGTGGGCGCCACCACCATCAACGAGGCCATGAAAATTGCCGCAGTGCGCGCCATTGCCGACCTGGCTCGGGCCGAGCAATCGGACATCGTCACCGAGGCCTATGGCAATCAACCCATGGCCTTTGGCCCGGAGTATCTGATCCCAAAGCCGTTTGATCCCCGTCTCATCGTCAAAATCGCCTCGGCGGTGGCTCAGGCCGCCATGGATAGTGGCGTGGCCACAAATCCCATCGGTGATATGGAGTCCTACCGCGAGCGACTCAATCAATTCGTCTACCACTCGGGTCTGGTGATGCGCCCCGTGTTTGCCCGTGCCAAAACCGCACCTAAACGGATCGTCTTTGCCGAAGGCGAGGATGAACGGGTGCTACAGGCAGTACAGAACATTTGTGACCAGAAACTCGCGCAGCCCATTTTGATCGGTCGCCCCGAAGTCATCGAGATGCGCATCAAGCGTCTGGGGCTGCGGATTCAAGCGGGATCCGAGTTCGAGATGGTCAACGTGAACTCGGACTCCCGCTATCGCGAATACTGGCAACTGTATCACCAGATCATGGAGCGCCAAGGCGTTACCCCCCAATTGGCCAAGCACGAGGTGTATCGAGAACCCACGCTCACCTCGGCCCTGATGGTGAAGCGCGGCGAAGCCGACGGCATGATTTGCGGTTGTATCGGACGCTATGCTGCCCATTTGCACTTCATCAAAAATCTGCTGGGCTTGAAGCCCGGTGTATCCACCCCGGCAGCCATGAATATGCTGCTCAATCCCAAGGGAACCTATTTCATTTGCGACACCTACGTCAATCAAAACCCCAGCTCCGAACAACTGGCAGAAATCATTGGTCTGGCGGCCGAAGAAGTGCAACGCTTCGGAATCGTACCCCGCATTGCCTTGCTATCCCATTCCTCTTTTGGCAGTTCCCATTCGGACTCTTCCCTCAAGATGCGTCAAACCCTGGAACGGGTTTCGCAACTATTTCCGCGTCTGGAAATCGACGGCGAAATGCATGCGGATGCGGCCATTTCGGACGAAATCCGGCAACGGGTCATGCCGGGTTCACGCCTGAAGGGGCGCGCCAATCTCTTGGTGATGCCCAATCTGGATGCAGCCAACATTGCCTACAACCTAGTGCGAGTCATCGGCGATAACGTCACCGTGGGGCCCATTCTGTTGGGGATCAATGCTCCCGCCCATATTCTGACGCCAACGGCGACCGTGCGCCGCATTCTCAACATGACCGCTCTGGCCGTGGTGGATGCCCAGCACCGGCTTTCCTGAGCCAGCGCAGATATGATCTCCCGTCCCGAGCAGCGCATTCTGCCCCGCCGCCTCCTGCCGGGAGCAACGGTTGGCATCTGCGCCCCTTCCGGTCTGGTGCAGGAACCCGGTACGCTGGACATGGCGCAACTGTATCTGGAGGAGCGCGGATATCATGTGGTGCAAGCACCCCACGTGCGCTCCCGCTGGGAGTATTTTGCCGGGACCGACCATGAGCGCACGCAAGACTTCAACGCGCTGGCACGTGACCCTGATGTTCACCTCATTCTGCCAGCACGGGGTGGGTATGGACTGACTCGAATCATTCAGGGGCTGGATCTGGATGCCCTGGTACAACAACGCAAAATAGTGGTGGGTTT
>DAIDLC010000004.1 GCA_027449685.1 Ferrovaceae bacterium
TGGGTCGAGGATTTGCGGGGCGTGAGGGCGGGCGCTATTGGGGGGGGGGCTATCGAGGCGGTGGTTGGGGCGGCGGCTATTGGGGTGGGCGCCCCTGGTATGGCGGCGGCTGGGGCTGGGACGATTGGGGTTGGGGCCTGGGATTGGGATTGGGGCTGGGCTATGGGGCTTGGGCCTTGTCAGAGCCCTATGTGTACAACCCCTATCCCTGGGGAGTCA
Source organism: Ferrovaceae bacterium (assembly GCA_027449685.1). Taxonomy (GTDB): domain Bacteria; phylum Pseudomonadota; class Gammaproteobacteria; order Burkholderiales; family Ferrovaceae; genus JAJZHV01. The sequence goes on from DAIDLC010000004.1 coordinate 220, forward strand.
GTTACGGGGTCCCGGTGGCCGCCTACCCCAATACCGTGGTGGTTTCTGCACCTTCAGCCCCCGTTTCTCCTCAGGGTACAACCTATCTGGGAAGCACCCAATCGGCTCCGGCGCCTGTACAGAGCTGGTTTTACTGCGATTCGGCCAAGGGCTATTATCCCTACGTGCCGCAATGCCCGGAGCCCTGGCGCGCAGTGCCTGCGGTTCCGCCAGGCCAGATCAGGGGGGAATGAGCTGCGCGCCGGTGTGTATTAACCCTATCCAGCCGACCGGGCCATTGGATGGTATCCGGGGGCTGGTTTAACGGGGCACAGGCCGCAATCCATCCTAAATCCGTTTAGCGATAAACCAACACCGGGATTTCCGAGTGCGTCAATACTTTCTGGGTTTCACTGCCCAGCAAAAATCCGGCCAATCCCCGGCGTCCGTGGGAGGCCATCATGATCAGGTCGCAGCCGCGCTCCCGGGCCATGTTGATGATGCCGTTGTACGGAGAAAACTCGACGCTTTTAACGGTTTCGAAAGGAATGTTGGCTGACCGGGCTTCCTGGGCGAAGGCTGCAAGGTGCCGTTCGGCTTCTTTTTCCAGTTGTTCCATGACGTTTTGCGGGGTTTCCACTGCAAATTCGCTCATGGGGAGATATTCCACCACGCAGCTATAGGCCGTGACTTTGGCGCCTAGTGCCTTGGCCATTTCGATGCCGCCGGTCACTGCTTTTTGAGATAATTCAGAGCCATCGGTGGCGATGAGAATGTGTTTGAACATGAAAAGCCTCCTTCGGAGAGATGAAAACAGCAACATGAAACATTATATTCTTGCCTGATGTACACTGACGGACTTTTAAAAAATTATGTGTTTGAAGGGGAGTGAATGATTCCTGAACTTGGTCACTTTGCGCTGATTTTGGCGCTGGTGTTATCTGTCGTCCTCTCTTTTGTGGCGCTGGTCGGGGCCCAACGCGGTGTGGCCATCTGGATTGGATTGGCTCGCCCCACGGCAGTCCTGCTGTTTGTGTCCATGGTGGTATCCTTCGGTGCGCTGGCCTGGGCGTTCCTGCACAACGATTTTTCGGTGCTATATGTCAGCGAGCATTCCAATTCCAAATTGCCCGTGCAATACCAGTTCTCTGCCGTCTGGGGGGGGCATGAGGGGTCGCTGCTGTTATGGGTATTGCTCCTGACGGCCTGGACGGCTGCCGTCGCCCTGTTTTCCCGGCGCTTGCCAGATCCGGTGGTGGCGCGGGTGTTGGGAGTGCTGGCCTTGGTGATTCTGGGTTTCATCCTGTTCATTTTGCTCACTTCCAATCCCTTTGATCGGCTCATCCCGGCAGCGCCCGAAGGGCGGGATTTGAATCCGCTGTTGCAGGATCCCGGACTGGTTTACCACCCGCCTGTGTTGTATATGGGGTACGTGGGGTTTTCGGTGGCTTTTGCCTTTGCTATTTCGGCGCTGATCTCGGGGCGACTGGATGCCACCTGGGCACGCTGGTCGCGACCCTGGACGCTGGCGGCCTGGGTGTTTTTGACGCTGGGCATCTGTTTTGGCTCCCGCTGGGCCTATTACGAGCTGGGTTGGGGCGGGTGGTGGTTTTGGGATCCCGTGGAAAATGCTTCTTTCATGCCCTGGTTGGTGGGTACAGCGCTGGTCCATTCCCTGGTGGTGACCGAAAAGCGCGGTGCATTCAAGCGTTGGACGGTCTTGCTGGCCATTGCGGCTTTCTCGCTTTCCCTTTTGGGCACCTTCATCGTGCGTTCGGGGGTGCTGACCTCGGTGCATGCTTTTGCCTCTGACCCCAAACGCGGCATCTTTGTCCTGGCCTTTTTAGCCTTGGTCATTGGAGGTTCGCTCACACTCTTTGCCTGGCGCGCCCCATCGGTGGGCGATGGGGGGCAGTTCAAGCTGGTTTCCAGAGAATCCTTTCTCTTGATGAATAATGTGCTGCTGGTGGTGGCCGGAGCTTCCGTCCTGCTGGGTACCATCTACCCCATGTTGATCGATGCGCTCAATCTGGGGAAACTCTCCGTAGGACCTCCGTACTTCAACACTGTCTTCGTGCCGCTCATGATTCCTCTGCTCCTGATCCTGCCATTGGGTACCCTGGCGCATTGGAAAAAGGCTTCCCTGGGGGCGCTGGTGCGTTCTTTGCGCATCGAAATGGTCGTGGCCCTGCTGGCGGGCGCCCTGGTTCCAATCTGGATGGGAGGGTTCACACCCCTGGCCGGTCTGGGAATTGCCATAGCCGTGTGGCTGGCTGCTGCGGTTGTGCGTCAGGTCTGGGCCTGGCGTAAGGCGGGCAAGATCCCCCTCTGGTTTTGGGGGATGCAAACCGCCCACCTGGGGTTGGCCGTGTTTGTGGTGGGGGTCACCCTGATCAAGGGCTATGAGCTGGAAAGAGATGTGCGCATGGCCCCGGGCGATACTCTGACGCTGGCCGGGACCACTTTCCAGTTCAAGGGGGTGGAACAGGCCCCTGGGCCCAATTATACCGCCCAGCGGGGAACGGTGACCTACAGTGAAAATGGACGGATTCTGGGGCTGCTGGAACCGGAAAAGCGCAATTACTTTTCCTCGCCCATGCCCATGACGGAAGCCGCCATCCATTCCACCGTGGGGCGCGATCTCTATGTCTCTTTGGGAGAGCCCTTGGGACAGGGCGCCTGGAGTGTACGGGTCTATTACAAACCATTCGTCAACTGGATCTGGGCTGGCTGTGTGCTCATGGCGCTGGGAGGCGTTCTGGCTGCTTCCGATCGACGCTATCGGGTTCGTTCGGGCAAGGGGCAGGTGTCTCTGGACAGCGCGCCCACGGGCGCACGGGCCGCTGCGCCGGCGGTGACTCTGAATCCATCCTCGGGGGGGCAATCCGCGTGAGTAAACGATTCAACCTCTGGTTCATCCTGCCTTTGGCGGTGTTTGTGGGGTTGGTGGCTTTCTTTGCCGTGGGGTTGCAACGGGATCCGCATCTAGTGCCTTCTCCGCTCATCGATCGGCCTGCCCCCAATTTTCGCTTGCCGCAGTTAGCGGCGCAGGGCAAGTCATTTTCGCCGGCAACCTATCATGGTCAGGTGTGGTTGCTCAACGTCTGGGCCTCCTGGTGCGTGTCCTGCCGTGAAGAGCATCCAGTGCTGCTGAAGTTTTCCCGCGAACAGCACATTCCGTTGGTGGGACTGGACTACAAGGATCAGGCTGCTGATGCCCAGCATTGGCTGGACAATTATGGCAATCCCTATACCCTGACCGCAGTGGATGCGGACGGGCGGGTCGGTATCGACTACGGGGTCTATGGCGTACCCGAAACGTACATCATCGACAAGGCCGGCATCATTCGGTACAAGCAAATCGGACCCATTACCCTCGAGTCTTTGCAGCAGGTGATCCTGCCCCTGTTGCGGGAGTTGCAGAAATGAAAAACCTGATATGGGTGCTGCTGGTGCTGCTGGGTCTGGCTCTTTCCTGGAGCGCCTTGGCCGGTGAAGCCAAGCCGTTGGCCGAGGACCCGGTGGTGGAGCAACGCATGATCAAGATCGCCGAAGAAATGCGTTGTCTGGTGTGCCAGAACGAATCCCTGGCAGGATCCCATGCCGATTTGGCAGAAGATTTGCGCCAGGAGATTCGGGAACAGATCCGCCAGGGAAAAAGCAATCAGGAAGTCATGGACTTCATGGTGACCCGCTACGGCGATTTTGTGCGCTATCGCCCGCCGGTCAAACCCACCACCTGGCTGCTGTGGTTTGGGCCCTTTCTGCTCCTGGCGCTGGGCCTTGCCGTCTTGGCGGGGGTGCTGCGTCACCGTAGCCGAACGCCCGCCACGGAGCCCCTGTCTGCCGAGCAAAAACAACACGCCGAGGCGCTCCTGCGCGACCAACCATGATCTCATTTCTCCTTGCCGCCAGCGCTTTGACGCTGCTGGTGTTGGCTGTCCTGTTCTTTTTTCTGTTGCGCCACCGCCGGACCATCAACGACAATCGAAAATCTCTCAATGCCGCTGTGTACCGGGATCAGTTGTCAGAACTGGAAGAAGAACACCGTGAAGGCAGTCTGGCGGACTCCGATTTTGCCCAGGCCCGGGATGAAGTACAGCGTCGCCTGCTGGAAGAGGCTACGGTCAATCCCGAGGTTACGGACTACACGCATGGTCGGACCGTGGCTGTGGTATTGCTGATCCTGATTCCTCTAGCGGCGGGCGGAATATACGCTTGGCGCGGTAACCCGGAAGTGTTCAATCCCCAGGCCCAGGCTCAGCCCCAGCAAGTGAGTGAGCAGCAGATCAAGGAAATGGTCTCCAAACTGGAGGCCAAGCTGGCCAAGGAGCCCAATGATCCGGAAGGGTGGGCCATGCTGGCGCGTTCTTACATGAACATGGACCGTCCGCTGGATGCGCGTAAAGCCTTTGAACACCTCAAAGATCAATTGCATACCAACCCCCAGTTGATGGTGGATTATGCCGAAGCGCTGGCCTCGGATGGACAGGATCAGGCGGCCTTGTTACGTGCGCGTGATCTGGTGGATGAGGCCCTTAAACTGGAACCGGGAAATCCCAAAGGATTATTCATGGCGGGGGGATTTGCCTTTGCCGGCAGGGATTTCCGCAAAGCTGCGACGATTTGGGAAAAACTGATGCCACTACTGGAACCGGGGTCGCAGGATGCCAGCTTCGTTCTGGAAAACCTGAACGTGGCGCGGGCCAAGCTAAAGCTGCCCCCATTGCGACCGGAGCAATTTCAGGAACCCTCTGGTCCGGTGAAGTCTCCTCCAGTGGGAGCCGCCGGGGCTCAGGGAGACTCTGGCGTCACCCCCGACTCCACACCCGGTTCCACGCCGACCGGTGCTGCTTTGGCCGGGAGTTCTGGCGCCAGTGCGGTATCAGGCCGTGTAACGCTGGATCCTGCCTTGCGCGCCAAAGTGTCTTCCAGCGATACGGTGTACTTGTTTGCGCGGGTTCCCGATGGCCCCCGAATGCCTTTGGCGGTCCTGAAAACCACCGCAGGGCAGCTCCCCCTGGACTTTGAGCTCACCGACGAGATGGCCATGAGTCGCCAGTTCAATTTATCTTCTGTGCGGACGGTTCGTGTGGAGGCCAGGATTTCCAAGTCGGGCAGCGCCACCCCCACCCCGGGTGACCTGACCGGCATGAGTGCGGTGGTCAAACCCGGTGCCCGGGGCGTGCAGCTCGTCATCGACCAGGTTCAGCCCTGAACGCGGCCCGATCCGCAGCTGCCAGGTTGTGAACCCTGAACGCGGCCAGATCCGCAGCCACCCAGTACGTTCCTGAGCTGGAAGTGACTACGGTTTTAGCGTGCGTGCGGCTTTTTGGGCCTGATCCACGGCGTCTTTGGCCTCGGGCGGCATGTAGTTTTCGTCGTGTTTGGCTAGCACTTCGGTGGCAACGAATTGCCCTTCTGCCTGCAACTTACCCTGAGCTACTACTCCGCGCCCTTCTTTGAAGAGATCGGGCAGAATCCCCGTATAGCTCACCGCTGTTTCGCGGGAGGTGTCGGTGACAATGAAGTGCGCCGTAAGGCCATCCCGGGTCAGGGATCCTGCCTTGACCAGACCCCCAATTCGAAAGGCCTTGTTTTTTGGGGCTTCGCCCTTGGCGATCTGGGTGGGTGTATAAAAAAATACGAGGTTACTGCGAAATGCGTTCAAGACCAGCACCGCCGCAACCCCCAGCACGGCTACCCCGCCGACGATCAGTAGCAAACGTTTGTGACGAGATTTCATTGCAGATGCTCCTGTCCAGACAAACGGGTAAGAATCGCCCGCCGCCGGCGTTTTAGCAGCCAGGGTTCCAGCAGCATACCCAAAGCACAGGCTCCAAAGCTGCCCCATACGTAAAATGCGTAGCCGCCCATTTGCACGAAGTCACTGAAACTGTTCCACTGCATGGTTATATCCGTTTGTGATCGATTGAAAATTGCTAAAGGCGTGGTTGGTAAGACTGCAAAAGAGATCATTCGGTTGCATTGCGCTTGACCCATTCACTACTCAATTCCCGTTCCAGCATGATGCAGCGCACGCGCGCGAGCGCCACGGCAATGGTGTAGGCCCAAAAGGCCAGCGCCATGATCAGCATGCCCGCCAGCATGGTATGCGCCATGCTGGGCGCCTTGGTCATGGATACCGAAGCCCCCTGGTGCAAGGTGTTCCACCATTGAACCGAAAAGTAGATGATGGGCACGTTGATGACACCCACCAGTGCCAACAGTGCGCCCGCTTTGTCGGCGCGACGGGGATCGTCGATGGAAGATTGCAGGGCAATGAATCCGAGATACAGGAAAAACAGGATCAATTGGGAAGTGAGGCGCGCATCCCAAACCCACCAGGCGCCCCACATGGGTTTTCCCCAAAGGGCCCCGGTCCATAGCGAGAGGAAAGCGAACAGGGCCCCCGTGGGCGCCAGGGCTGCCGTCATCATGCCGGACAACCGGGTTTTGAAAGCCAGTCCCAAAGCAGACCAGAACGCCATGACGCAATAGACGAACATGGACATCCAGCTGGCCGGGACATGCACGAAAATGATGCGATAGCCTTCACCCTGCTGCGCATCGGTGGGAGCCACCAGTAAGCCGATCCACAGACCCGCGAGACCCAGCAGGGCGGCAGCGGCAGCAAAGTAGGGAATCATGCGCCCGGCCAGAGGATAAAAGCTGGCTGGTGACGCGTATTTGAACCAATTGACGAGAGAATGACTCATGCCTTTACTCCAGTGCCACGCGCAAGGCCGCAGTGCTGGCCCAGGGCGCGAAAAAAAGGGAAACCACCAACACGGCACCCAATAGCGATAAATGACCTTCGGCTCCCAACCCTGCCAGATCGGCTTCTACCGCCCCCGCGCCAAAGATGAGAGCAGGAATATACAAGGGAAGAATCAATAAGGACAACAGGGCCCCGCCGCCTCGGACCCCCAAGGTCAAGGCGGCCCCCACGGCGCCAATCAGCGACAGGATAGGGGTTCCCAGGAGCAACGAAAGCATCAACAAGCCCAGACTACGCCCAGGAAGGTCGAATTGAACCCCCAGAATGGGGGCCATCAATACCACGGGCAGCCCGGAGACCAGCCAATGGGCCACAATTTTACCAGCGATGAGCAGGGTGAAGGATTGCGGGGAAAGAGCCATCTGCTCCAGCGTGCCATCGGCGTGATCGGGGGCAAACAGTCGCTGCAGTCCCAGCAGGGTGGCCAGCAAGGCGCCAATCCACAGGGCACCGGGGGCGATTTTACGCAGCAAATCCGTATCCGGGCCGATTCCCAGGGGGAGCAGATTGACGACGATCACAAAGAAAAACAGGGCGGTGACGATCTCGGTTTTATGCCGCGCGGCCAGTAACAGGTCGCGTCGAATGGCCAGAATAAAAGGGGAAGTGTGCAGGAACGTCATAGGGTAAGACAGCTTCCGCCAGACAGCGGGATGGGCTGATGACTGGTGAGAATGGCGCTGCCACCCTGATGCAGATGGCGCTCGATCTGTTGCGTCATGAGTTGGCTGGCGTGAACGTCCAGCGCGGTGAAAGGCTCATCGAGAATCCACAAGCGCCCCGGTCGTAGCAGAAGCCGACTGAGCAATACCCGGCGCCGTTGTCCGGCAGAAAGGTAGCGCACCGGAAGATGCTCTCTTCCTTGCAACCCAAATTGTTGCAGGGCTGCGCGAATGGCCGTAGGGGAAGTCTCAAAGCCCTCCAGGCCCAGGCTGAAAAACAGGTTTTCTTCCGGGTTCAATTCTTCCTTGAGGGCTCCCTGGTGTCCCACATACAGCAGATCCCGATGCCAGAGCGAGCGCTCGGTGCGAATCTCTACGCCATTCCACAAAACCGTTCCCTGCACAGGCTCGGTCAATCCGGCCAGGATGCGCAGCAGACTGGTTTTTCCAGCGCCATTGGTTCCGGCAATCTGGAGCCAATGGGCGTCGGGCAACTCGAAGTGCAGGTCCTGAAATAGGATTCTTTCTCCGCGTTGGCAGGTAAGTTGGGTAACGGACAACATGATCATACTATTCTACAGGATTCGTCAGGATTAACCTCCTGCCCGATGGCCCGCAATACTCTATTCCATCTCATTGGTTTGTGACTGTTGGTCCTTTGGCTCTCCCGGTAAGCTGAATCTTCCACGTTTTGATTGAAGGGCCAGAGGCCAAAGGAGGAAGCATGCAAGCCATTTCCAGGGTCATCCGTCGTTTTTGCAAGCACGAGGAAGGGGTTACGGCTATCGAGTATGGACTGATTGCGGCATTGATCGGTTTGGTGGTGATTGGCGGGGTAACCGTGCTGGGCTCAAGTCTCGAGACAAAATTTACCACGATTGCCTCCAGTATCGGGTCGGCTGGTTAGGCACCTGACGGGGGGGCAGTGCCATGAACGTGAAGAAGTTGACCCGCACGCAATGGATTCTTTGTAGTGTGCTCGTTTCGGTCGTTTCCACCGGCGGATCGCTGTGGTGGGTATTCCAGGCGGCGCGTCCCCGGGCAACGCCGGTGGCTGTGGCGGCCTCCACCTTGTTACCCGGTAGCCGCGTGGGCACTCCGGTGGTTTCCATGGTGGATTGGCCCCGGGCTTTGTTGCCTACCGGGTTCCAGGTGGACGCCACCCGCTTGGAAGGCCGCTATGTGCGCACCACTATTCCCAAGGGAACTCCCATCCTGGAGGGGGCGCTGGCCCCTGAAGGCAGTCATGGTGGGTTGTCGGCCATCATCGCCAGCGGGCATCGGGCTATTACCGTGCGCGTCAATGAGGTAGTGGGGGTGGCAGGGTTTGCCCTGCCCGGGAATTTTGTGGATGTGCTGGTCAATAGCGGACGCGAAGGGGCCCCGGGTCAGGAAGGCTTGCACCCCTTGTCGCGCATCGTGCTGGAGCATGTGCCAGTACTGGCCATTGCCCAGGAAGCCAATCCGGATGAGACCAAACCGCATGTGGTGAATGCCGTGACCCTGGAAGTGACTCCCGAAGAAGCCGAACGTCTGGATCTGGCACGCAACATCGGTTCCTTGTCCCTGGTATTGCGCAACCAGGTGGACGCCCGGCGGGTGATCACCCAAGGGGCTACGCGCAGTACCCTGTTTCGGGGTGAATCGCTAGCCTTGGCACCCCGACGCATTCCCGGTGCCGAAATCATCCGGGGGCTGCAACGGAGTCCTGGGCCATGAATCTTCTGCATCGTCTAAAACACATGGTTTGCTGTGGGCTGCTCGTACCCTGGGGAGTCAGCACCATCCAGGCGCAGCCTGTGGTGCCGGAACCCCAGAGCACTCCCGCCAATATCGAGCTATTGGAAGGAAAATCCAGCCTGATGCCGGAACCGGGACGGATCATTCGGGTGTCGGTGGGGCAGCCTCAGATTGCCGATGTCACATTGCTCAATGAGCATACCTTGTACCTGGTGGGGCAAAGTGCAGGGGTGACCAATCTGGTGCTGTGGCTGGCCTCGGGGGACATCAAAACCTGGAATCTGAACGTGGAGCGCGATCTGGACCCGTTGCGAGCGCGCTTGAAACGACTGTTTCCCCAGGAAACGCAGTGGGAGGTCTCCTCCAGTGGAGAAGCCATCGTTCTTTCCGGGCAAGTACAGGAGGCCATTCATGCCGAGCAGGCCGTAGCCTTGGCCCAGGCGTTTCTGACCCGGATTCCCTTGCCGGGTGTTGTCGGGAGCATAGGGTTGGGTGGGATGGCGCCGCACCCCTCTAGTGCAGCTGTTGCCCCGATGACACCGCCTTCTGGAGCCCTTGGGGCGGCAAATTTCAGCGGGGCTTTGCCAACGGGGATGGCTGGGGCATCTTCGGGATCGCCCACTATCCAGAACCTGCCTAGCGCCATGCTGCCAGGTGCCGTGGCGACTTCCCCGGCCTTGAGCATGCCGCATGTCATCAACCTGCTGACGCTGGCCAAGCCGGTTCAGGTGCGGGTGGAAGTCAAGGTGGCCGAGGTGTCCAGATTGTTGCTGGAACAACTGGGGAGTGCCATCCAGTACCAAAAAAATGGTGGTCAGTGGTCCTTTGGAGTGCTCTCCAACCTGCTCTCTCAAGGGCCCGCTTCGGTGGCCTTCAATCGGGCGCTGTCGGTCACCCTGGATGGGCAACGCAGTGACGGTCTGATCAAGGTACTGGCCGAACCCACCCTGATGGCCTTGAGCGGTCAGGAAGCCCGCTTTCTGGCGGGTGGCAAAGTGTTCATCCCCACCAGCATGCCCAATGGGATGGGAGGCACCATGGTGACGTTGACGGAACAGGAATACGGGGTGTCTTTGCGCTTTTTACCCAAGGTGATGGATGAGGGGCGGATCTGGATGTCGGTGTCCCCCGAAGTCTCTGAAGTGAATGCGCAGGGGATCAACATTAGTAGCGGCCCAGGACTATCTCCCACCATTTTGCCGACCTTCACCACCCGTAGTGCCAGTACCACGGTGGAATTGCATGATGGAGAACATTTCCTGATGGGAGGACTGATGCGCAACAATGTGAACTCCAATATCAGCGCCATGCCGTTTCTGGGAGAAATCCCCTTGCTGGGCGCCTTGTTCCGCAGCCCGGATTTCCAGTCGGACCGCACCGAACTGGTCTTTGTGGTCACCCCCCATCTGGTTTCTCCCAGCACCACGGCAGTGCCACTGCCCACCGATGGCTATCAGGCCCCCACCTTCGGCGAACAATTGCTGAAGGGGACTCTGGAGCATACCCCGTGAGTCGTTGCGCAAATTGCTCTCCCGAAACGCCCCGCTTTTACACCTCGGTGGGCCAACGTGAAAGCGGACGACGTGAACGGGGTAGCGTGACCTTGGTGGTGGTGGGGTTGCTGGCCGTGCTGTTAGGTTTTCTGGCCATGGCGCTGGATTTATCCCGTTTGTATCAGGCCCGGGAATCCTGGCAAGGGGCCATCGACGCTGCCGCCCTGGCGGGAGCGCGACAGCTGGATGGCACGTTGAACGGGACCTATAACGCCGTGCTTGCTGCCCAACAAACCTTGGCTGGGCTGAAACAGGGTGGCGTGCTTTGGGCCGGTGGCAACCTCAATACGGTAACCTATCGGGTGGGTCCCTGCGCCAACCCGGACAGTGCCACCAGCCCACTCTCGGGGGGTGCGGTGACGGCCTTGCATTGGGTTCTGGAGAGTCCCGCCTGCACGTTTCAGGGAGCGGGTGCCAGTGCTGCCAGTAGTGGTGTGAGCAATCCTGCAGGGCTGCAGTTTCTGGAAGTGGACAGTGGCTCCCAGGCTTCGCTGACGCCCTGGTTTGCTCAATTTCTGCCGGGATTTTCCAGCCAGGGGACTTCCTTGTCTCCCTTTGGGTATGCCGTTGCGGGATACGCCTCACCGTTGGCGCCCTTGTTGTTTCGGTAATTCGATTTACCGTGGACAAGAGTGGCGCAGACGGGCTCAGAGGCAGACGGCGGAAAGGTTGCACCACCGACCAGAACGCGCGGATCACGCGTGGCAAGGGTGTGAAGTCCGGGAGCTGCGGCCACGAGGGCAGTGCTTGGCGCTCTCCGGGTTATACGGGTGGTCAAGAAAATGGCAGGCAGGCTGGAATCGCGGCTTTGGAGTTGGCATTGCTGCTGCCCATCCTGTTGTTGCTGTGCACGCTGGCGGTGGAGATGGGACATGTGTACTGGGTTCAAGGGAGCCTGCAAATCATTGCACGCGAAGGCGCTCAGGGCTTGAGCCGGGCGCAGGCGGCCACGTTTGGCGCCGAAATGAGCGCCGTAGAACAACAGATGCGTCAGGATCTGAAGCAGGCGGGAGTGGTCGGAAATTCATCGGTGCAGATTCAGTGGAGTTGCCTGGACAGCAGTTTCGCACTGCTCGGTTCTGGCGGTTGGTGTGCTCCCGGCAGCACGGCGTTTGCCGACTCGGCGCTGATGTATGTGCAGACACAAGTCACCCTGTCCGTGCCTGCTCCGGGATCGTGGATGCCGTTTTATGCGCTGCTGGCCAACGGCAGCTCGATTGTGCTGACAGGAGAGGGGGATTATCCGTATGGGCCATGAATTCAGGTTGCGCTCCCCAGGGCCTGATCGTTTACGGGTGCACCGGGAACAGAGTGAAGATGAGCCCGCAAACACCTGCGCAACGCATGCTGATCGGTACGCTCGCAATAGAGACAAAGCGGTGCGCCAGGGGGGAGCCAGCTCGGTGGAATTCGCCCTGGTGAGTCTTCTGCTCTGCGCGGGCTTGTTTGGTTGCATGGAACTTTGCCGGATATTCTGGGTGTGGAATTCGGCCGCAGAGGTGAGCGCTCGTGCCGCCCGTCTGGCTGCCACACTCCCTTTTGGCGCTACGAGTCAAATCGCCAGAAATGCCGTCCTGCAAGCCGGGTCTACGCAAACCTCCGTGGCCTTTCCGGGAATTCCCGAAGTGACCAACCAGAACGTGCAGATTCAATACATGACAGGATCCTGGGGTGCGTTGGCGCCCACAACCAACCTGCCGGCAGATGGGGTGCAAAATCTTGCCAACTGCACGCAGGGATTGAATCCCTGCATTAGTGCGGTGCAAGTGTCTTTATGCCAAAACGCAGTGGCGCCCTGTCAACCGTTGAATTACCAGTCCCTATGGATTGGTTTGTGGGGGTTGACGCTCCAACTCCCGGTTTTTTCCGTGACTGTTCCCCTGCAAAGTGCGGGCGCAACGCAAGCATGAGGATGTGATGACCAATCGACCTGATTTGCCGTATCAACCAACCCCTCCCGATCAGTCCACTGGGTCCCTGATGGCTTCGCCTACCAGCACTTTACCGCAGAGGCTGGCCCACCAGGGCGCACCCACCAGCACGGGGGCACGGACGCTAGCTCTGTTCAGTTGCAAAGGGGGGGTGGGAACGACATTCCTCACTGCCCAGCTCGGGTATGTTCTGGCGCAATCCCGGCAGCGACGGGTGTTGTTGGTGGATTGCGTGTATCCCTATGGGGATTTGGGTGTGATGCTGGGTGAATCCTCCCCCACGGGGTCCTTGAGTGATCTGCTGCGCAACCCGGGACGCATCGATGGGCATTTGCTGGAATCTGTTTTGACGCATCCGTATCCCCATCTTGCAGTTTTGAGTGGCTGTGGCCTGGTGTTTCTGTCGCGAGACGATCTGCAACGCGGATTATGTCGCGTGCTTGAACTGGCCCGAGCACGCTTCGATCTCATTGTGCTCGATTGTGGACGCCAACCAGAGCCGGCTTCTCAGTTCTTGCTGCAAGGGGCCGACGACCTGATTCCAGTGCTGCAACCCACACTGCCCATGCTGCGTGATGCGCGTCAACTGCTGATTTCCCTGCGTTCCCAGGGAATTTCCCGGGAGCGCATCGTGCCCGTCCTCAATTGTCCGCGCAGAGGATCTACGGCGTTGGTCCAGGCCCTGGAGCAGGCACTGGGGTGTGCGCTGGTGCATCGCATTCCCGAGTATTCCGATCTGGTCCAGGGTTCGACCATGACGGGCGTGCCTGTGCCGCATCTATTTCCAAGGCATCGCTTGAGTCAGAGCATTGTCTACTTGGGGCAGGTTCTGATGGGGGAAGAAAAGAGCAAGGTGCCCGATCGGGGGCGGTTTTGGCGCGGTTGGTGGGGCGCTCGGAAAACCCTGGGTGCTTCGGTCGTGGGAAAAGTCCAGCCCACGGCCATGACGTTACCAGGGTAGGCCACGGCGCTTGCAAGGGAGAGCAACCATGGATGCATTGTCGGTTTTGCGTTTCAATATTCATCAACATTTGCTGGAGCGTTATGACCTGAGCCGTCTGCAACGACTCACCCCAGCGCAGCAGCGCTCGGAGGTCCAGCATTGGGTAGAACACTTTTTGCAGGAACACCGTCAGCCCATCAACACTCAGGAGCAACATCAACTCATCGAAGACATTCAGCATGAGATGTTGGGTTTGGGGCCGCTGGAACCGTTGCTGAAGGATGCCGAGATATCCGATATCCTGGTGAATGGGCCACACCAGATCTACGTGGAACGACAGGGCCGTCTAAACCTGGAGGGGCGTCGGTTTGCAGACAGTGCGCATTTGATTCGAACCATCGAACGCATCGTCTCTCGAGTGGGACGTCGCATCGATGAATCCAGCCCCATGGTGGATGCGCGCCTGCCGGATGGTTCCCGCGTCAATGCGATCATTCCGCCCCTTTCTCTGGACGGTCCGGTGTTGTCGATCCGCCGTTTTCGTCCCCAACCCTACACGCTGAATCAATTGGTGGCCCAAGAGGGTTTGAATGAGGCCATGGCTGATTTACTACGGGACTATGTGCGAGCCCGGTTGAACATCCTGGTGTCTGGTGGAACGGGAAGCGGAAAAACCACCCTGCTCAACGTGCTATCCACTTTCGTGGATCCAGGCGAACGCCTGGTGACCATCGAAGATACGGCAGAGTTACGCCTTTCCCAACCCCATGTCATTCGTCTGGAAACCCGCAGTGCCAATGTGGAAGGCCTGGGCGAAGTCTCCACCCGGCAACTGGTGCGTAATGCCTTGCGCATGCGACCAGATCGTTTGATCGTGGGGGAGGTGCGCGGCGCCGAGGCCCTGGATATGCTCCAAGCCATGAATACCGGGCATGAGGGCTCCATGTCCACGTTACATGCCAATTCTCCCGAAGATGCCTTGGTGCGGCTGGAACAGATGGCAGGACAGGGCAACCGTCAGTTGTCCGAACGCAACCTTCGTGCGCAGATTGCCAGTGCCCTACAGATCATCGTTCAAACTGGGCGGCTTCCCGACGGTCAACGAAAAATCCTTTCTATTACCGAGTTGCAAGGAAATTCTCGGGGACACCTCAAAACGCTGGTGCGTTGGCGCCACAGGGTGACGCGCTGGAACCCACAAACCCGGTATGAAGGCTGTTTTGAGCCGGGGGTTAGGGACTCGTTGTTCCGGGAAAAAATCCAGTTGCATACCTCTTCTGCACCAGAGAGCGAGACATGAGTGGCGCCTTGATCCTGTTTGCCATTTCCCTGTTTTGTCTGCTTCTGATTCTTCTGACGGGTATCAGGCATTGGCGCGATACCCGTTCTGAATCCACGCAGGTATTGCGCCAACAGGTCCACGTTCCGGATCTGGAAGCGGCCCCCCTGGCCAGGCCAGCGCCTCCCACGCGCAGGATACGGCAGGAGCAGGGGAGCCCCTACTTTGAGCTGGTGTACCGCATTTGGCGCCGCTGGCAGCAACGCAAGCACCTGGAGTGTGTGGAGGAACAATTACCCGATGCCCTGGATTATCTGAACCGGGCTTTGCGCGCAGGCCATGATTTGAGCCGTGCCATTCAACTGGGCAGTGCCGAATTGCAGGAACCGCTGGCGATGGAATTGCGCATGGTGGCTGAAGAAATCAGTTATGGAGGAGGCTTGTCGATTGCGCTGCAACATCTGGCCCAGCGTTTACCCAGCGCCGACATCAGAACCCTGGCAGTGGCAGGTAGCTTGCATCGAGAAACAGGTGGCGATATTACGCGCGTGTTTGAACGGCTGGCACGCGTGATCCGAGAGCGCTCTGCCTTACGCGAACAGATTCGGGTATTGTCCGCCGAAGGGCGCATGTCTGCGTGGGTACTGAGTCTGTTGCCAGTGGGGTGCGGTGCATTGGTGCAGAGTATGCATCCGGGGCTGATGGGGATTTTGCTGACCGATCCCCTGGGGCGTTGGGCATTGGTGGGAGCACTGACCCTATGGTTGAGTGGTGTTCTGATGATGCGGCACATGATCAGGATGGAACAATGATGCGCCGCCACTTGACGGGGCCGTGGTGGCCCTGGTGTGTGATTGGCAAGCACCTGGAAAAGAGACGCGCCGCCCAAAGGCGCCACCAGATCGAACGTTCTCTGCCCGAATTGCTCGACCTGCTGGTGCTTTGTGTGGAGGCGGGATATCCACTGGAGCAGGCGTTGGCCAAGATCGGGCAGGAACTGTCTGGGCACCACCCCCTGCTCACCCATGAACTGAAGGCCCTCTCGCTGGAGTTGACGGCCGGCAGTGGACGCGCGCGAGCCCTGCAGCAGATGGCCCTCAGAGTAGGATCGGACGCGCTCAACGGCCTGGTTTCCCTGTTGATTCAATCCGAGCGCTTTGGTACACGCGTCAGTGACGCGCTGGTGGCACAAGCCGAGCACGTGCGCACCCGACGGCGCAGAATGCTGGAAAAGAAGGCTGCCGTCATGGGTCTGAAACTGCTCTTCCCACTCATTTTTTGCATTTTCCCAGCGCTGCTGGTGGTGTTGGTGGGACCGGCGTTCCTCAGCTTGTGGCATTCGCTGCAGTCCTGAAGCTACGTCGAAATGAAGTCTCCCACCGCTAAAAGCCCTCCAAGGAGGGGAATGCGTGGATACGGGTTCATACAGGCCTGGGATCAAGCGCCAACGCCTGTCGTTTCTGCTGTTGATGGAGCGTTGAAAACAGTCAATAGAGGCCTGGGATCAAGCACCAACGCCTGTCGTTTCTGCTGTTTATGGAGCGTTGAGAACAGTCAATAGAGGCCTGGGATCAAGCGCCAACGAATGCGCTGCTGGTAGGCGCGATAATCCGCGTGCTGCGCCAGATAGCATTCTTCATTGCGGATGCGCCAAAGTTGCAGGGTATGCAATCCCCCATACACCATCAGATTATGCACCGACGCATGGGCACAAAAGAAACCACAGTGGCAGATGAGATAGCCCAGATAGATGGGATGTCTGACCACTGCGTACGCGCCTTGCGCCACCAGTCGACGATAGGCTGGAAGCAGGCCGAAGGCGCGCCCCAGTGAGTACTTGGCATATATCTGCCAGAGCGCACCCAGACTGATGACCAGAGCCGGAAGAGGGTCGGATAACAGCTTGTGGCCATGCTCCAGATCGAGAAAGTAAAAGTAGAAGGTGGCCAGCAAGCTGGGCAGCAGCGCCCCTGGGCGTAAATCTCGATGGTGGGGGCGCTGGCAGGTCAGGGCGAAAAACAGGGTCATGGATTCCGTAATCAGCAGCAACGGATAGGTGATTTGTCCGGGTTGCTGCAACCATTGGTGCAGGATATTGATCCCAAATGGCAACAACAATACGGCCGTGCCTCCCTTGAGGAAAACCTCTGCCAGTGCCATGCTTCAAGCCAGGTGATAGCGATTGGCAAAGAGAATCAACGCGGCTTTCCCCCGCAGTTGTAATTTGCGGTAGATGATACACAGATGATTGCGGATCGTACTCTCGCTGATATTCATCAAGGCGCCCAGGGTAAAGGCCTTTGCTTCGGGATGTTTGACCAGCATGGTGATGAGGTGACGTTCTTTCTTGGTGAGCTGCCCGATACGCGTTTCCTCGGGCGAGGCACGCAACCCAAAAATCCCTCCGATGGCTTTGCTCACCATGCGCTCCGATAGCTCCTGGGGAAGCCACATGTGTGCTGCAGCCACCTGCTGAATGGCCGTGAGCAGGACGTCTTCTGGCTCGCCCATGTGGACCACACCGCGGGCGCCAAAACGGACCATGGTTTCCAGTTCAAACAGATTGCGCGAGGGGCTCATGACGAGCAGCCCGATCTGTTGAGCGTTCAGGCGTGCAGGTAAATCTGCGGACCTGGCTCGGATTTCTTCATCGGCAATGACCAGGCAGGGTTTGCGGCGCTGGATTTCCGTCATCAGATGGGTGTCGGGAGGGTGACTGCCAACCCACTCCATGGGGCGGGTGGAAGACTCCAGAAGGCGTTTCAAGCCCAGGATGAAAATTTGGTTTTGAGTAGCGGCAAAGACGCGAATAGGTTTGGAAAAGTCCATGAGTTTTCTCGATGAAAGTGCGTTTCGAAGATTGACAATTAGGTATCGAAGGCAGTGATTTCTTGCTGTGAGTTTTCGACGCAGGGCGATGATACAAACAGTGAGGTTACGGGAATGAAACTAATTGTTGCGATTGTAACTTTCGAATAACATTTCCAGTAAACAGTGGCCCGGTCGGTATCGATCGCCATGTTTTTCTTACAAGCAAAATAGAATAATTAGGGTAATCGATGTGCCCAGCAGAATGAAGCAGCCAGGTAATCGATGTGCCCAGCAGAATGGAATTGCCAGGTAATCGCCGTGCGAGGCATGGATGCCGCGAAAACCGAGCGCTCTTGGGCCTGGGGCTACTACTCAAGAATCCTTTGGGATTGACGATATGATCTTTGATGAAAGCATGGTACTTTACTGGTTTGTAAGATGATGATCTCTATATCCTGTGCAAAGGATGAATAGCATGACGTATCAATCAGCCATACCTTCAACCAACCTGCAGATAACCAACCTGCAGACTTTGCATGGCTCCGTGGGGTTGGCCGCTTGGGATTTGCCACATGAATAAACTGCTCGCACTCTGTTTGACAGCCGTTCTTTTGCAGGGACTTGGATATGTGCTGGGCTTGGAGACCTCCTCACTGACCGTCCCTCTGGTGAATGCAGCGCTGACCGTGGGTCTGTTGGTTTTGGCCTATTGGATATTTAGAACGAAGGCCAATCCCGATGCGGAAAAATTTTCTTCTGCGCAAAGGCGGGAGCTGGATTCTGCTTGCGCCGAGGTCGTGGCTGGTGCCAGCTTGCCCTTCTCAAAACAGTTTGATACAGCCAGCGAGGATTTGCGGCAGGTGGACACTTTGTTGTCCGATGCCATTCAAAAACTGTTGGCCAGTTTTGATGGCATGCATGGGTTGATCCGCGAGCAAACCGACGCGGCCCATGAGGTGGTGCTGCAAAACGAGGGAGTGGAAGACAAAGAGATCGTTGCCGATTATCTGGGTGAAACCTCGAAATATATCAAAGGGCTGGTGGAGAGCATCGTTGAAAACAGCAAGGTGGGAATCGTTCTGTCTGAAAAGATGGACGTGGTGAGCGAACAGGTCAATCAGATCCTGAGCATTCTGGGTGAAATCGACGCCATTTCCAAGCAAACCAATCTACTTTCACTGAATGCAGCCATCGAGGCGGCCCGCGCAGGCGAGTTTGGCCGGGGTTTTGCCGTGGTGGCCGATGAGGTGCGTAAACTCTCCTCCCGGGCCGAGCACTTCAGTAGCCAGATTCGCAAGGACATCGATCAGGTCTATCAGGCGGTGAAGGATGCAGAAGGGGCCATCAACAAGATGTCTTCCATGGACATGGCCTTTGCGCTGGAGGCTAAAGACAAGTTGGATAGTACCCTGATGCATATTCATGGAAGCAGCCGTGTGATGACCAATATCATTGTGAAGCAAAGCGAAATTTCCTCGCGGGTTCAAGGGGTGGTCAATACGGCTGTGACTTCCCTGCAGTTTCAGGATATGGTGGGCCAGTTGTTGCAGCATGCCACCAAAAAATTGGCAGCCATGCACCAGGCTTGGCTGCGCATGGGTGAATTTGCTGAAGGTGAAAGAAGAGGAACGCGTTTCTCCCACGCCGAAGTCGAACAAATCCGCATGGAAATGGAGCAGCTCTTTGTTAACGGGGATCAGGTCAGCGAAAAAAAACCGGTGCGTCAGGGTAGCATGACCACTGGAGATGTGGAGTTGTTCTAAACTCCTGCGCAGAGGATTGCTTTATCCTTGCCACACCCGGCGTGCACCCCCTGGTATACACTTTTCCCGAACATCCACTTGGGGTGGCGTGGATCCGCTCCAAGAGGCCGGTTGGCATTCTGGCATCATGATCGTTACAGCCTCCTGTCGATGCCCAAACATCGTTCCTGTTTGCTCTGTACAACCCCTACAGAGTGGAAAAGGTCTCCTCAAAGATTGTTGTCTGCCCTATTCCTTGGTAGATTGTTACTTTATGTGAAGAACCCGCACCGGTGAGTGAGCTTGTCAGGTGTGGTGTCATCTGGAAGCCGCATTCGTATTTCATTGAGGGAGGTTTAGCGTGGCCAAGTCGATTTTGACGGTGGACGATTCAGGGTCAATTCGCCAGATGGTGTCTTTTACGCTCAAGGGAGCGGGGTATGAAGTCATCGAGGCGGCGGATGGGCAGGAGGGGCTGGACAAAGCGCGTCAAAAGAGTGTTGATCTGGTATTGACGGATCAAAACATGCCGCGCATGGATGGTTTGACGTTGATCAAAACCCTGCGCACGTTGCCCTCTTATCGCACCACGCCCATTCTCATGTTGACCACCGAATCTGGTGATGCCATGAAAATGCAGGGGCGGGCCGCAGGTGCCACGGGGTGGCTGGTCAAACCCTTTGATCCGCAAAAACTGCTGGAAGTCGTCAAAAAATGCCTTGGCTGACTTGAGGTAAACCCGTGACCATCGATTTGAGCCAGTTTTATCAGGTGTTCTTTGAGGAAGCGGACGAACTGTTGTCCACCATGGAACGTCTGCTGCTGGATCTGGATGTGGCTAATCCCACGTCAGATGATCTGGATGCCATTTTTCGCGCCGCACATTCCATCAAGGGGGGGGCTGGAACCTTTGGGTTTACCGACATGATCGAGGTAACCCACGTGCTGGAAAACCTGCTGGATCGCTTGCGTAAAAAGGAAATGCCGGTGACCGATACCATGGTGAGCGCATTTCTGGAGGCGGGCGATGTCATCCGGATGCAACTGGATGGGCACCGGATCGGGGCCGAGGTTCGGCAGGAGGAGGTGACACGGATCTGTGTGCGTTTGACTGAACTGACGCACGCGGGAGCGGTTTCCTCGCAACCCACGACTGCAGCAGCACCCGATCCCGGGTACGGACTTTTTGAGGATCTGGCCAGCGATCCTGGCTACGGGTTCTTTGCGGATGAGGTTGCGGCGGAGGCTGGGCCACTTGACACACCGGTGGTGCAGGATAAGGGAGATCTGGCCAGCGATCCCGGCTACGGGTTCTTTGCGGATGAGGTTGCGGCGGAGGCTGGGCAACTTGGCACACCGGTGGTGCAGGATCGAGTTCCACCCACAGAACCGGTGCGTCAGACGGCCGAACCAGCTGCGCAGTCTGCGCCACCAAGTGCCACTTCAGAATCCGGCAAGGTGCGGCGAGCACAAGAGGGCGTTTCGGGTGCAGCCGAAACCTCGATTCGCGTGAGTGTGGAAAAGGTAGACCAGCTCATCAATCTGGTGGGCGAGTTGGTCATTACCCAAGCGATGTTGACCCAATCGGCGCACTGCTTGGGCGAAAACGTTTTTGAGGCGATGCAGGGAAGCCTGCATCAGCTGGAACGAAATTCCCGGGACCTGCAGGAAGTCATCATGTCGGTGCGGATGCTCCCCATGTCTTTCGTGTTCAGTCGTTTTCCCAGAATGGTGAGAGACCTGGCGGCAAAGCTGGGTAAACAGGTGGAATTGAAAATTCTGGGAGAAGGCACGGAACTGGATAAGGGCGTCATCGAAAAGATCATCGATCCGCTGACCCATCTGATCCGCAACAGTCTGGATCATGGCATCGAATCCCAGGACAAGCGCGAACGCGCTGGCAAGGCGCTCAAGGGGACCGTCACGCTCAACGCCTTTCATCAGGGAGGCAACATCGTGGTGGAAGTGTCCGATGATGGTGCCGGGCTCGATCGTACCAGGATACTCGCCAAGGCCCGAGAAAAAGGCTTGGACGTGCGCGAGGAGATGACGGATCAGGACGTCTGGGCGCTGATCTTTGAAGCCGGATTTTCTACCGCCGAGGCCATCACCGACGTGTCTGGCCGTGGGGTGGGGATGGATGTGGTCAAGCGAAATATTTCCGCCCTGGGGGGACGCATCGAGATTCACTCCCTAGCGGGTCTGGGGTCGCGCTTTTCCATTCGACTGCCACTGACCATGGCGATACTGGATGGATTGTCCGTGGGCGTCGGCCAGCAAATCTACATCATTCCCCTCAGCTATATCGTCGAGTCCATGCAACTGACGGCACAGGACCAACGCTCCATTAGTCGCGATGGTCACATGATTCATGTGCGTGGCGAGTACGTGCCTCTGGTCCCTTTACGGGCTTTATTCCCGCTGTCTGGCGAGGATTCGGTCGATTCCGAACAGCCCATCGTGGTGATCATCGAGGCCGAAAATCGTAAAATCGCCTTGCAAGTGGATGAGTTGCTCGGCCAGCATCAGGTGGTGATCAAAAGTCTGGAGTCCAATTTCAGAAAACTGGCGGGAGTGTCGGGTGCCACCATCATGGGCGATGGCCGTGTCGCCTTGATTCTGGATGTAATTGCCCTGATGCAGGCTCCGGGCCAAAAAAATCAGTTGTCCTTGGTATAGAGCGACAGCTCACCTCATAAGGGTAAAAGCGAATGACAGGCGAAGAAAGTTCGAAATTGATTGCGGGAATGCCTTTACTGACCAATAACGAATTCCTGGTCTTTACACTGGGGACGGAAGAGTATGGTATCGATATTTTAAAAGTCCAGGAAATTCGGGGTTACGATGCTGTGACCCGCATTGCCAATCTGCCCGAGTTCATCAAGGGCGTGGTGAATCTGCGGGGGATCATCGTGCCCATCGTGGATCTGCGTATCAAACTGAACCTGGGCACCCCCACCTACGATCAATTTACCGTGGTCATCATCTTGAACCTGTCGGGGCGCCTGGTGGGCATCGTGGTGGATGGGGTGTCCGACGTGCTGCAACTGCAGCCCGAACAGATGCGCCCAGCGCCGGATATCTCTGCGTCGCTGGATACGCGCTACATCGTGGGGTTAGGCACGGTGGATGCCCGCATGCTGATTCTGGTGGATATTGCCAGGCTCATGAACAGCGAGGAAATGGCCTTGATGGAGCAGGCTTCGGGGCCTGGCTTCCCGCAGCCCGCGTAGCAATGTTTTAACGGAATGTACCCACCAATCATTTGAAGGAATCAATGCGTCGTGAGAAGGATGACGATTCTCATGGCCTATAAACCAGCTTGAAGGGAGAACTGGATGCGCACGAATCTGCCGGTCACAAACGTGGAATTTGAACTTCGGGAAGAGATGTCTATCGTTTCCAAGACGGATCTGAAAGGCGTCATCACCTATGTCAACGATGATTTCATCGAGGCTGCCGGGTATACGGAAGAAGAACTGATGGGGCAACCCCATAATCTGATTCGCCACCCCGACATGCCGCCCGAAGCCTTTGCCGATATGTGGCGGACCCTCAAAAAAAATCTTCCCTGGACGGGCGTCGTCAAAAACCGTCGCAAGGATGGTGGGTATTACTGGGTGGTGGCCAATGTGGCCCCCCTGATGGAGGGGGGTACTTGCGTGGGGTATCTCTCGGTGCGCAGCAAGCCCTCGCGTATGGTCATCGAGGCCCACGAGCGAGTCTATCGTTCCTTTCGGGAGGGGACGCAGGGCAACTTGCGCATTCTGGAAGGGCAAGCGGTCAAGGCCGGATGGTTGGCGGGGCTCAAGGCCCGGTTTGACAAGTTCAATGAAGTGCATCGGGTGCTTTTGGCTTTTGCCGTGTTGTTAGTGGCTTTGGGGGCCAACGCCATTACCGCTTACTGGATTAGCCAGGATATGGAAACCAGTCTGGATGACATTGCCAACCGGCGCGTGATCCTCATCAGCGATCTGACCGAGTTGAAATACATCATGTCGGAAAATCGTAGTCAGGTTCTGCTGGCCCTGCAGCATGATCCGGCTCTGAAAGTATCTACCCTGCATGATCATGCGGTTACCTTGCATACTGACAAGATCCAGGAGCTCAAAGAAATGGCTGATGCCCTCATGCTCGGCCTGACTGCCAATGTGCGCTCCGTGGAGGGGCAGGGCTTTCTGAATGAACTGAAAGCGAGCCGGGAGGCCTATGTGAATGAGGGCACCCTGCCCGCGCGCGAAAAGCTGCTGGCGGGCGACTATGCGGGCGCAGAGCAGATCTTGCTGACTCGCATCAATCCCCTGCGGGAAAAGGTTTTCAAGGTGGCGGATGCCATGAGTGAGCATGAGACGAGCGGGATTCGGGGCGCCTATGTCCTGGAGCATGACAAGGTCGTCAAGTCCCGTTTGTTGCAAACGATTCAGACCGCCATTCTCACTCTGGCTTCCCTATTGGTGTTGTGGCTGGTTCTGCGGCATTTGACGGCTTCCCTGACCAAAGCAGGAGACGCCCTGAAACGGATTTCGCAAGGTCATTATGCCGATGTGATCAAGGTGGGGCGTCAGGATTTGATAGGAAAAATGATGTATGCCCTGAAAGCCATGCAGATCCGCATGGGCTTTGAAGTGAACGACAGTCGTCGGGTAGCGGCCGCGGCCCTGCGGGTTTCCATCGGCCTGGACAATGTGAGCACCAACGTGATGATTGCCGACCGGCAACGCCACATCATTTTCATGAACAAAGCCATCCAGCGCATGTTCCGGGAAGCGGAGCAGGATATTCGCAAAACCTTTCCCAACTTCCGGGCAGACCAGTTGCTGGGCACCAACATCGACGAATTTCACAAAAACCCTCGTCATCAGTCACACATGCTGGAACAGTTACAAAGCGCCCATCGTGCCATGATCGTCATGGGGGGGCGAACCTTTGCCCTGACCGTGAACCCGGTCATCAATGAACGGGGCGAAAAACTGGGTTACGCCGTGGAATGGATCGATCGTACCTCAGAAATCGCTGTAGAACAGGAAATTGGCACTATCGTGGCGGCTGCAGTGGAAGGGGATTTCGGGCAACGGATCTCGACGCAAGGCAAACAGGGGTTTTTCCTGCAAATTGCTGAAGGGGTCAACGGACTCATCGAAAAGACCTCGGTCAGCCTGGAAGATGTAGCGC
This sequence comes from Ferrovaceae bacterium, assembly GCA_027449685.1. Taxonomy (GTDB): domain Bacteria; phylum Pseudomonadota; class Gammaproteobacteria; order Burkholderiales; family Ferrovaceae; genus JAJZHV01. The sequence continues at coordinate 24,813 of DAIDLC010000004.1, forward strand.
GCCTGCTCTCTGCCCTGGCCAAGGGGGACCTGACCCAGTCCATCGAGGCGGATTATGGGGGTGTGTTTGGCAAGATGAAGGACGACACCAATACTACGGTGGCCCAGTTGACAGACATCATCCAGCGCATCAAGGAATCGGCGGATCTCATCAGTACCGCCTGTAAGGAAGTGGCTTCGGGCAGCACGGACTTGTCCCAACGTACCGAAGAACAGGCCTCCAGCCTGGAAGAAACGGCGGCCAGCATGGAGCAACTCACTTCCACCGTCAAACAGAATGCAGAAAATGCCAAACAAGCCAACCAACTGGCCAAGGGGGCTCACGATGTGGCCACGCAGGGCGCCCATGTGGTTGCGCAAGTGGTGAGCACCATGGGGGCTATTGGGGATAGCTCCAAAAAGGTGGTGGACATCATTGGCGTGATCGATGGGATTGCCTTTCAGACCAACATTCTGGCCTTGAATGCCGCCGTGGAAGCCGCACGGGCTGGCGAGCAGGGTCGCGGCTTTGCCGTCGTGGCCAGTGAAGTGCGCAATCTGGCGCAGCGCAGTGCGGCCGCAGCCAAGGAAATCAAGGCATTGATTGGTGATTCTGTGGGCAAGGTGGATCAAGGCACCGAACTGGTGGAAAACGCAGGAAAAACCATGGAGGAGGTCATGACGGCGGTGACGCGGGTGACGGACATCATGGGGGAAATTGCCGCCGCCTCCAACGAACAAAGCCGCGGTATCGAACAGGTCAACCAGGCCATCACCCAGATGGACGATACGACGCAGCAAAATGCGGCGCTGGTGGAGCAGGCTGCGGCCTCGGCCGAATCCCTGGAAGAGCAGGCGGTGCAACTGATGGCGCTCATGGGTACCTTCAAATTGGGCCAGCAGGAGCAAAGTCTTACCCCGCGCAGCGCTCCTGCGGCGCTGCAATCCCGCAGCCATACCAAGCCCCGTTCGGATTCTGCCGCGCGCCCAGCCGTTTCCCGCACGCTGGGGGGGCGGCCAGAGCGTAAAGTGCAGCTTCCGCCCAAAATGGACGATTCCGAGGACGGGGACTGGCAAGAGTTTTAGGATCCATGAAAGTATTCGATAATCGCGAGTTTGACTTCTCGGTCAGGGATTTTGAGCGCATTCGCCAGCTGATTTATGACCACGCCGGCATTGCCTTGACCGATTCCAAACGGGAATTGGTCTATAGCCGCTTGTCGCGGCGTTTGCGGGCCACTGGCATTGGTACCTTTGCCGAGTACCTGCGCTTGCTGGAAAGTAACAACGCGGCCGAGTGGGAGGCCTTCACGAATTCCCTGACCACCAATCTCACGGCATTCTTCCGCGAAGGGCATCATTTTACTTTGCTGGCGCAACAATTGCAGACGCTAGGGACCGCGCGCCCCATCGTCCTGTGGTGCTCGGCCAGCTCCACCGGGCAGGAGCCCTATTCCATGGCCATGACTGCCATCGATGCCTTTTCCAGTTTTTCGCCCCCGGTCACGATCATTGCCTCGGACATCGACACCCAAGTACTCGAGACGGCCAAAAAGGGCGTTTATGCGCTGGATCAGGTGGAAAAACTGGAACCAGCCCTGGTGCGACGGTTTTTTTTGAAGGGGGCCAACCAGCAGTCGGGAATGGTCAGAATCCGCCCCGAAGTGCAACGCCTGGTGAGTTTTCGTCAGGTCAATCTGCTGGATGCCCGCTGGCCCATTCAGGGCGGGCTTGACGCGATCTTCTGTCGCAACGTGATGATCTACTTCGACAAGGACACGCAACTGAAAATTCTCAGAAACATGGCTCCCTTGCTGAACCACAAAGGGCTACTCTATGCCGGGCATTCGGAAAATTTTTATCATGCACGCGGGTACTTCAAGTTGCGGGGACGAACGGTGTACGAACTGGATCCGGCATTTTTGGCCCAGACGAAACATCCTCACCGAACGACTTGAATCCCCGGAACGCCTTCATGTCTGACCAACCTTTTGAAGAAATTCTTTCCCCCAATCGCTATTTCGATCGAAATTTCAATGTGGAGGCCGTCAAAATTCTTCCCGGAGAATATTACGTCACCACCCGCGAAATGGTCCTGGTGACGGTATTGGGATCTTGTGTGGCGGCCTGTATTCGGGACCGTTCGCTGGGTGTTGGCGGGATGAATCACTTCATGCTGCCCGACAGTAACAGTGACGCAGGCACTCCGGTGAGCATGGCCGGTCGTTATGGCACCTATGCCATGGAGCTGATGATCAACCGGCTGCTCAAGGCCGGTGCACGGCGCGGAAATCTGGAGGCCAAGGTGTTTGGAGGGGGCAATGTGTTGCGGGGTTTTACCGTGGCCAACGTGGGAGAGCGCAATGCCCAATTCGTGCTGGATTATCTGCAAACGGAACGTATCCCCGTGGTGGCTCAGGATCTGTTGGACATTTATCCGCGCAAGGTCTATTTTTTTGCCACCACCGGTCGAACCCTGGTCAAGCGCCTGCGCAGTGTGCATAACGATACCATCGTGCAACGGGAACAAAAGTATATCGAGCGGATTCGCAGCACCGATGTGGCTGGAGATGTGGAGTTATTCTGATGACTGTAGGCAAGATTCGTGTTCTGATTGTGGACGATTCGGCTCTGGTGCGCGGCATTCTGCAAGAGATCATCAATGGCTTTGCGGACATGACCGTGGTGGGAGCGGCCCACGATCCCCTTCAGGCGCGGGAAATGATCAAGGCACTCGATCCGGATGTGCTGACGCTGGATGTGGAAATGCCAAAAATGGATGGGCTCACCTTTCTGGAAAAGCTCATGCGTTTGCGGCCCATGCCGGTCTTGATGATTTCCTCGTTGACGGAACGAGGTTCCGAAGTGGCCTTGCGGGCTTTGGAACTGGGAGCTGTGGATTTCATCACCAAGCCCAAACTGGGGGTTGCCGAGGGGATTCAGGCGTACGCCGAGGAGATTGCCGGTCGCATTCGCATGGCCGCCCGCGCTCGCGTCAAGCGCATGAGTCTGTTGCCCGAGCACGCCGCTCTCTCTTCCAACCCTTCCCCGCGCTTTTCTACCACCGAAAAGTTGATCATCGTGGGGGCCTCCACCGGGGGTACCGAAGCCATCAAGGCCTTATTGTTGCCTTTACCCGCCGATGCCCCAGCTGTGTTGATTACCCAGCATATGCCAGAAACCTTCACCAAGTCGTTTGCCGCCAGACTGGACGGATTATGTCGCATGACCGTGCTGGAATCCCAGGGACATGAGCGGGTGTTACCCGGACACGTGTACATAGCCCCCGGGCACTCCCACTTGTTGCTGGAGCGCAGTGGGGCCCATTATATGACCAGCCTTAGCCAGGCTGCTCCGGTCAACCATCACCGCCCCTCGGTGGATGTATTATTCCAGTCTGCAGCCCGGCATGCCGGGAGCAATGCCATCGGAGTCATTCTCACGGGAATGGGCCGGGATGGGGCTGTGGGGATGGCCGAGATGCATCGGGCGGGCGCCTGGACCATCGCCCAGAACGAAGAAACCTGTGTGGTGTACGGCATGCCGCGGGCCGCTGTGGAAGCTGGCGGAGTGAGCGAAGTGTTGCCCTTGACGACGATTGCCACGCATATCCTGCAGCGCTTTTCACAACCTCACTGATCAAAGTGTTCTTCCTCAAGACCTTCAAGTAAACTGACGACTTCACTGTTAGGGAGTTCGGTATGGATATCGTAACGATGAACCTGGATAACAAGGCCACGATTCGCTTGAGCGGACGGTTTGACTTCAACGATCATCGCGTTTTCAAATCCACCTATGTGCAACTCTTGCAGCAGGATAAGATTACCGCGCTGGAAGTGGATTTGGGGGAAGTCAACTATATCGATAGCTCGGCTTTGGGAATGCTGTTGTTATTGCGGGAGCAGGCTCAGGCTGTGGGAAAAACCGTGGCGCTGGTGCGTCCCAACAAAACCGTGCAGCAGATTCTGGAAATCGCCAACTTTGGCAAGTTGTTCAAGATCCATTGAGTCCGTATTCGTGCCTTTGAGTCTGTCGGTTCCTTCCCAGGAGAGATCCATCCTGGTGGTGGATGATTCGCGCCTGGATCGGGCGGTACTCACGCGCATGCTGGAGAAGATGGGGTATCTGGTTTTTGCCGTACCCAGTGGTGCTGAGGCCTTGCTGCAACTGGATACAGATTTTCCGGACCTCATTCTGGTGGATGTGTACATGCCCAAAATGACGGGTTATGAGCTCGTCAAAAGAATCCGGATGGAATCCAAATCCTGGGTTCCCATCATTTTCATCTCGGCCAGTACGGATAACGAGAGCATTCTGGAAGGGTTGCGTGCGGGCGCCGATGATTATCTCTTCAAGCCGGTCAGCTACGAGATCCTGGCCACCAAGGTCGAGGTATTGCTGGAACGGGCACGCACCTTGGCGCAAGTGCTGGCGCAGAATACCCAGTTACTCAATTATCGGGCGCTGATTCAGGAAGAACGGGAGATGGCCCTGGGTTTGATGCAACAGATGAGCCGTATCGAGTCTATTCAGGACTTGGCCTTGCGCTTTTTTCTCAAACCTTCTGCGCAGTTTAGTGGCGATCTCATTTGCGCGGCGCGTGCTCCCGATAACAAGCTCAATGTGTTATTGGCCGACAGTGCTGGCCATGGGCTGGCTGCTGCCCTGGCCAGCATTCCCTTGACGCGTTCTTTTTATCAGATGACGGCACGAGGCTTTGAAATCGCCGCCATTTTGCGCGAAATCAACGCGTCGCTGCGGCATTATCTTCCCCTGCCCCGGTATGTGGCCGCCATCATGCTGTCCTACGATCCCGTGTTGGGACATCTGTCTGTGTGGAACGGGGGGTGCCCGACGGCCTTGTTGCTGGAGCAGGACGGAACCCTGATCCAGGGTTTCAAATCTTTGGGTTTGCCCTTGGGGGTGGTCCCGCCCAAGGAATTTGAACCCACGCTGGAGCACCTGATTCTCCAGGCCCCACCCAAGTACGTATTGGCCTGTACCGACGGTGTGAGCGAACTGTGGCCACAGGAAGAAGGGGGGCTGTGGGGCCTGGCCAAGGAGGCCCAACTGCATTGTTCCAAATTATCTTTCGAATGCATGCAGCAACGTCTTCAACGGCGCCTGGAATCGGGCTCCGAGGCCCTGCGAGATGATGTAGCCCTGATTCTGTTGCATTGCGAGGCGCTACCCCAGAACCAGAGCGCTGAAACCCTGACGGATCTAACCCCTGGCATCTTCAATGCCTCCAGTATGGATGATGTGGAATTATTGAAGAGTCAGGACTGGAACATTTCTCTCACCTTGAGTGCCCAGCGCCTCAAAACACTCGATGTGGTCCCGTTTTTGCTGGGACTGGTACGTCAGGTGGAGGGTGAAAATCCAGGCTGGCAAATCGACAGCAATCGCTTGTTTCTGGTTCTCTCCGAGCTGTTCAATAATGCGCTGGATCATGGATTGCTGCGCCTGGATTCTTCTCTGAAGGATGGTCTGGACGGACTGGAAAACTATTTTGACGAGCGCGACCGACGCTTGAAAGCGCTTTCAGAGGGGGAGATTCATGTTCATCTGAGCAAAGATATCCAACCCCCCGCTTCAACCCAGCCTGGTGCCCAGGGGCAGAGCAAGGAGATCCTGAAGATTTATTTTCGTGATTCGGGTCCCGGATTCGATTTTCAAAGTTGGCGTGACAATCTCAAAAACAACCAGCTCCATCATGGCCGTGGCTTGAATCTGATTCGTTCCCAATGCAGCGCGGTCAGTTTTTTTGGCAATGGTTCGGAAGTGCTGGTGCAATTCAATTTTACTGTTCATTAACGCTCATTAAAGACCGGCGACTTGGTCCCTTCATTCCTGTGAACCACTCCGTAACTTTGCACCGGCGTGCCGTGCTTCTGCTTTCTTTTGCCGCTTTTACCAGTTCCGCCTCGGGGCGCTTGTGCGATCCCATGTTGCCCGACCTGGCGCAAACCTTCGGAGTCTCCGCGCAGGATGCATCCCAGGTTGTGGCGTCATTTGCCGTAGCCTATGGTCTGTTTCAGGCCTTTTATGGACCCTTGGGCGATCGCGTAGGCAAATTTCGTCTGGTGGCCTGGGCGACATTGGCGTGTACCCTGGGCAGTCTGGGGGGGGTGCTGGCGCACTCCATGCTGGCGATGGTAGGGGCTCGCTGGCTCACGGGTGCCACGGCGGCGGCCATCATTCCCCTGTCCATGGCCTGGATTGGCGATACCATTGCCTACGAGGAGCGCCAGGCTACCCTGGCCCGCTTTTTGGCGGGACAGATTTTCGGGGTCATTGGCGGACAGTTCATTGGCGGACTGTTCACGGATTCTCTTGGGTTTCGCTGGGCCTTTGGTTTCATGGCCTTGACGTATGCAGGTGTTGGTTCCTGGGTGTTGTGGGAATCCTGGCGCAACGAATCCACGCGTCCAGTACTCTCGGGTCAGGTGGCTTCCAAAGGGGTTCTGGGGCAATTCTTGCGCGTGTTTTCCAAACCCTGGGCCCGCAGGATTCTGTTGACGGTATTTCTTGAAGGGATGGCCGTATTTGGTCCCCTGGCTTTCATTCCCACCTATGTGCATGCCCGCTGGGGCCTTTCTTTTACCGGGGCCGGGGCGCTGATGGCGGCTTTTGGGGTAGGGGGCTTTTCGTATATCCTGTTTGCGCGCAAGTTTGTGTCCCGTTTTGGAGAAATTGGCCTGTCCCGTCTGGGGGGAGTGGTGTTGGGGATGGCCTGGCTGGTCCTGGCGCTGGGCCCCCACTGGATCTGGGCAGCCGCAGGGGCCTACCTGATCGGTTTGGGTTATTACATGTTGCACAACACGTTGCAAACCAATGCCACCCAAATGGCCCCGGAAGTGAGGGGGACGGCCGTGTCGCTGTTTGCTTCGGCATTTTTTATGGGGCAATCCCTGGGTGTGGTGATGGCAGGCAACCTTCTGGCCCGCTGGGGTATTCCGCTGGTTTTTTTAGGTGCTGCGGCCTGGTTACCCTTGCTGGGATGGGTTTTTTCCCGGGCCTTGCGCCAGCGTACCCAAACCAGTGCGCCGGGCGCGGGGTGAAAACTACTGCCCGCGCAAATAGTCCAGCACTTCTGGCGCTCGTCCTCGAAAGATGATCCGTGCTTCCTTGCGATGCGCCTGGTAGGTGTACATGGGGTCGTAATAGTCGTGCAACAGGGTTTCTATCCAGACACGGTGCCCTGTGACCAAGCCCTGTTCGGCTTGCACCGACAAGGCCGATTCCATTTGCTGGCGCAGGCGTTGCGTACGTTCGCCCCCCAGGCGCTTGGCGATTCCGGACAGGCTTTGGCGCAAATGCTGAGCAAAGTTGGCGAAGCCCTGATCAGCCCCCTGAAGGCGCACAAAATCCTGATGTAAATCGATGACATAACTGTGCAGAATGCGTTGTACCCGATGGTCAAAGGCGTCTTCCAACCACACCAGAGGAGCCTGCTGCATGTGTTGGTATAGAACCGGCGGTAACGCGCAGCGTCCAATGAATTGGCCCTCATCTTCCACCACGAGGTGCGGTACGGATTCCCGGCTGCTTTTGAGAAGGTGCAGGGCCAGGTGATGTTCGAAGTCGATTTGAGAGGGTTGCGGCCGAACCTGCTTGCCAAAACTGGAGCCTCGGTGGCCGGCATAGCCTTCCAGGTCTAAACCCGAGGCCAATTGCACCAATAATTCGGTTTTTCCCGTTCCGGTCAGTCCCCCCAATACGGTCAATGAGCGGGCCGGCACACCCTGCTGTAACTGGTCCAACAAAAAATGGCGCACCGCCTTGTATCCGCCGACAATGCGCGGGTATGGGTATCCAGCCTGGGCCAACCAGTGTTGAACGATGCGCGAGCGCAGCCCCCCTCGAAAGCAGTAGAGATGTCCCCCGGGATGAGCCTGCACAAACCGGACCCAGGCAGCGATCCGCTCCTGGCGGGTGGTGCCAGACACCAACGCCAGGCCCAGGTCGATGGCCGCCTGCTGTCCCTTCTGCTGATAACAAAGACCTACCTGATGGCGCTCGTCGTCGTTCATGAGTGGCAGGTTGACCGCTCGGGGTAGCGCTCCTTTGGCAAATTCCACGGGGGCGCGCACGTCCAGCAGCGGCGTGTCCTGTTGCAGCAAAGCGCCATACTCGGCAGTTTCCCACGGGTTGGGCCCAGTCTGTTGGGTGGCTGTAGTGGGATTGGGGGGAGGTCTGCTTTCAGTGGACGCCTCGGGATCCGGGTAGCGACCGAAGTCGTTGGCACTCATGGGTGCAACCGGACCAGATACTCTTCTTGCGCCGCGCCAAAATGGCCGATGCCATGTACCGCGATTTGATGGTGCTGGGCCAGAGTCAGGAACCGGGACTCCTGCGCAGGATCCACGGCGATCAACAAGCCCCCGCTGGTTTGGGGGTCACAGAGCAGCTGTTTTTGAACAGGAGTCAGGGGGCTGATGCCGTGTCCGTAACTGTCGAAATTGCGTTGTGTCCCCCCAGGAATGCAGCCCAGCTCCAGGTACCGTTGTACATGATTCAGACGCGGAATGGCTGCGTACTCCAGATGCGCGCTGATTCCAGCCCCCTGGGCCATTTCCGTTAGATGGCCCAGCAGTCCAAACCCTGTGACATCGGTCATGGCCCGCACCCCCTCCAGTTCACCCAGGTGTTGCCCAAAATCATTGAGCTGGCACATCCAGTGGCGCGCCACGCCCTGGTCTTCAGGGCGCAACAAACCCTTTTTTTCAGCGGTGGTGTAAATTCCGATCCCCAAGGGTTTGGTGAGATAGAGCCGACAGCCCCTTTGAGCGGTATCGTTGCGTTTGAGACAGGAGCGTTTCACCTTGCCGGTAACGGCTAACCCGAAAATGGGTTCGGGGGCATCGATGGAATGCCCCCCGGCCAGAGGAATTCCTGCCTGGGTGCAAGTTTCCCGGCCGCCGCGCAGGACTTCGCGCGCCACTTCGGCGGGAATCTTGTGCAGGGGCCAACCCAGAATGGCAATGGCCAGCAGGGGTGATGCGCCCATGGCATAAATGTCGCTCAGCGCATTGGCGGCTGCGATCCGCCCAAAATCGAAGGGGTCGTCCACGATGGGGGTAAAAAAATCCGTGGTGGATACCACCCCCTCCTGCTCGTTCCAGGCATACACGGCCGCATCGTCGCGGGAGGTGTTGCCCACCCACAGGGCAGGGTCAACGGGCTGATGGCGGGCGGTTCCGGTGGCCAAAATGGTTTCCAGTACGGCGGGAGAGAGTTTGCAGCCACAGCCCGCGCCGTGGCTATATTGGGTCAGTCGGATGGGGGGCGGCATGGATACAGTGGATTCCTAGGAAGGGTGGTCCGGATTTTGGGGGTGCAGTAGTAACCGTTTGTTGTTTTCGCTATGACGAACGCAGCTTTCCCAGGCTGCTCGATTGGGACTGAGAGGATCCATTTCCAGCAAACAAGTGCATTGACAGGCGGCGCTATCGTAGCATGCGCTCATTTGTCCAGACTGGCAGATTTTCTGCAGGGGCACGCAGCGCGCCTTGCAGGTTTCAGCCATGTGAAAAGCGCGGAGTTGTTCGCTGCTGGGTTTTGGTGCCTGGTGTGGCGGTTCGAAGAGAACGCCGGCCACCATCAAGCAACAGCCCGCAAGAAAAGCTACAAGGATTAACCCCTGCAGGCCTTTCAAGCGCCCACGCAGGTTGTGCCACAGGGTGGACTGCTTGGGCGCCTGGCCCCAGGAAAACGCCAGAAGCCCCGGCGTCTGTGGGTTTGCCGTGTGATGGAGTTGGGTGCAGGCATCGACACATTCCCCACAGAGGATGCAACTGTCGTAGCGAGCGATTTGGGTGGGTTCGATTCCGGTCACGCAGGTGGTGGCGCAGTAGTGGCATTTGCTGCAGTCTGCGGCACGTTCGTGCGCATAGGTCACGTGCAAGGCACGCGGAGATTGAAAAATACGTTGGCCGATGCGGTACAGACAGACGTATTTGCAGACAAAGTGGCGCATGATGGCCACATCCACAAAAGCCAGAAAGCTGGAGACCCCGTACAAGCGGCGCATGAAGGTGGCCAGTTGATCCTGGGTGTTATGAAAAATCAGCCCCCAGGCCTGAACCAGCGGATAAAAAAACAGAAAGGGCAAAAACCCCAGGATCAATGCGGCACCCACGAATGTTGCCAGGAGCGCCAGCCAATGGACCCAGGTGTTTTTTGCCGGCGCGATCTGGTGGGTCGGGCTATTGATGTCCACGGTGGCGCGTTTTCCCAACCAGCGTTGAGTAACCCGATTAGCCCACTCCGAGAGCGTGTTTTGCGGACAGGCCCAGCCACACCAGGCGGCCCCAATAGTGAGGTAAGTGAGTATCGGGCCAGTTGCAAACACCAATGCCATGCCAAAAACCAGTAGATAGTTGGACCAATACACGGAGCGGTCGAAGAAGGAAAAACTGGCAGTGGTGAGATCGATGCGGAATAATCCAATGGCTGGAATCAGGCCTGTCAACAGCAGCGTCCCGATTTGGACCATGCGGCGTTTGCGGTGATAACGTGGGGAGGACATGATATTTTCCTTCGCTGGTAACTGACCGTTCTGTGGGTGACGGTTACCATCCGGGGTTTGAGACCCTCGATCAAGGGGACGATTACTCTTCAATCCTACCTGAACTGCGGCCCGAAGGGTGGGGTATTTTGGAGAAAGGGGGTTTATGGAAAGTCGTGGCAGAAAGCCCTGACCAGTGCCCACCAACCCGTTTGGGCTGGTGGGTCATACCCGGAAGGTCGGTGTACTTACAGTGAAATTCCGCCACTGGCCTCCAGGGCAACCCCGTTGACATAACTGGCGTCATCGCTGGCCAGAAAGGCGTAGACATTGGCCATTTCTTCCGGGGTTCCCAAACGGCGCATCCAGCTATGCTCGCGCATTTGATCCAGCACGTTTTCCGGAATCGTGGCCAGCATGCTGGTGGCAATGAAACCAGGGCAGACCGCGTTGACTCGGATGCCTTTGGGACCTAATTCCCGGGCCCAGGTTTTGGTGAATCCGATGACGCCAAACTTGGTGGCGGCGTAGTTGGTTTGCCCGAAATTGCCGTACAACCCCACCACACTGGAGGCACTGACGATGGCCCCGCGACCTTGATTGAGCATATGGGGGACCACCGCCTGGGTACAGTTGAAAACCCCCTTCAGGTTGACATCGATGACATCGTCAAATTGGGATTCGGTCATTTTTACCAGACGGGCGTCTTTGGTAATCCCGGCGTTGTTGATGAGCACATCGATGGTTTTGAATTGCTCCACAATGGACGTTACCACGGCATCAACTGCAGGGCGTTGGGTGACGTTCATCTGAAATCCATGGGCCTGGCCACCGGCTTCCCGTAACGAGGCCACTGCGCTTTCCACCTGCTCCAGATTCAAATCGCAGACTGCAACGATTGCGCCTTCTTGGGCAAATTTTCGTGCCGTGGCCAAACCGATACCATTGGCCGCTCCCGTAACCATTGCTACTTTTCCTGAGAATTTCATGTTGTCATCCTTGTGTGAATAAGCGCACCTTGCCATACTGCATTGCAACATTATAGGCAAATTATTGCGCCGCAACAAGGCCAATCAGCGAAAAAATCTGGGACTTTCGCTGATTTGGAAGGGTAGAGAGGATCAACAGAGGGGTTAGAGGGGGGCGTTGTTCAGGTGGACTTCAAGCGCTGGTCCAGTGCGTCCAGCACGGTGATTTGCAAGGGTATGCCTTGGGCGACGCTGGCGCCCACCGTGCAGAAGTCTTCAAACTGATCCAACACCCGGTCAAGATGCTGCAGTTGCGCGGCTGGCACCCCAAGCTTCAAGGTGACGTGCAGCCCCAGAACACGGATGCGCCCTTGGGGATTACGGCCCATTTCTGCCTGGACGTGCGTTTGCAGCGGTTCGGGCGCTTGTTTGAATTTGCGCAGTGCAAAAAGCAGCGCATCCGACAGACAGCTACCCACCGCGGCCAAGAGTAACTGCACCGGGGTAGGCCCACGCCCGGTGCCCAGAGGAGGATTTTCGTCGGCACTCCACACGGGTTTGTCGGCACCGAAATGTATGGAAAACTCGTAATCCTGCTTTTGCTGCAACGTTATGCACGGACTTTCGGTCATGATGGTTCAAGCCCTTGCAGGGGTTTGCTGAAGCACCTGCGTGATCAGGGATTCCAGTTGAGCGGGGGGTAGAGCGCCGGATACACGGCCCTGTTCGGCTCCGGCCCGAAAAACAGCCAGCGTGGGGATAGAACGAATCGTGAACCGCTGTCCTAGGGACGGTTCGGCTTCGGTATCGACTTTGCCGAAAATCAGTTCTCCGCCATGTCGCTGCGCGGCGGCGGCAAATACCGGAGCAAATTGGCGGCAGGGCGCACACCAGGGCGCCCAGAAATCCACCAGAAGGGGCAAGGCGTCTTGCTGCAGCAGAGCATCCAGGGTTTGGGCCGTTAACGCATGCACGCCCTGCAGCAGTGGTTTTTTGCAGGCGCCACAGACGGGGTGTTCGCCCAAACGGTGCTCAGGAATCCGGTTGGCTGTTTGGCAATGGGGGCAAAGCAGTTGGGTCATTGCGGTTTTCCTCCCATGTCGAGCGGCTTGCCCTGGGCCAGTGAGGTGAGGTAGACCGTCAGGGCATTGAGCGGGTCACTGCCATAGGCCGGGGGGGTCCCCTCCAGAGCGTTGCTGACGCAGCTGCGGATTTGGTCTTGCAGGGTGATGACTTTGCCCTGGCGCGCATTGAAACGGGGGTAGATGACTGCAGCATTGGTCAGGCTGGGAATGGATACGCCATCGGGGCGCTTGCCGGGCACGGTGCCCCCCTGGAGATGACAGGTTTCGCACACTCGTCCGCTGCCCTGAAAGGTTTCATGGGTAAAGGCTTCTTTGCCCTGTCTGATCATCGGTCCCATGGGACTGCTGTCCCTATCAGAGGCGAGGGCCAAGTGTGCTCCAGTGGCGAGGGCCACCAGACAAATGACCCGGGATGCTGTGAGGTGACGAGGTGAACGCATGGCGAGGTCTCCTATCTAATGCGTAGTGGAGTATCAAAATATACCAAAGTTCACAGCAGCGGAGCGCTTCGTCGATAAAATCCTCCCACAAGACTTCGGCTGCAGGAGAAGATTCTGCCTGTTCATAATGCTCAGAGTCGATTACAATCGGCGCTATGTTATGTTTTTTCGACAAACTCGATGGAGAGGAGATCGCAGATTCTGTTTCCCACGGTTGTGAGGAGCAGGGCCGCAGAACGGTGATAACAGATGATCAACGTCCTGGTTATTGACGACCATTCCATTATCCGTAAAGGAATCAAACAGTTATTCGAGGATACCCCTGATATTCGGGTGACGGGGGATGCCGCCACTGGGCCCGAGGCCCTCGCCTTGTTGCGCGAAAATCGCTACCAGGTGGTTTTGCTGGATATCAGCATGCCCGGTGAAAACGGCTTGGAGGTGCTAAAAAAAATTCGCAATCATCATCCCGATGTCCCTGTAGTCATACTGAGCATGTACCCCGAAGATCAATACGCCATTCGTTCTCTCAAGTCGGGGGCGGCGGGGTATCTCAACAAGCAGGGATCTCTGACCCAATTGACGGCGGCAGTGCGTCAGGTGGCCAGCGGGAAAAAATTCATCAGCCCCGAAACCGCCATGCAACTGGCCGAAAACCTGACTCAACGCCAAAACGATTTGCCCCACCAGTTGTTGTCCAATAGGGAATATCAAACCCTGTGTTTGATTGCCGCGGGCAAACGTTTGAGCGAAATCGCGCAAACCATGTCCCTCAGTGCCAAGACCGTGAGCGTGTATCGGGCCCGCTTGCTGGAAAAAATGAACCTCAAGACCAATGCCGAATTGGTCCATTACGCCATCACCCATCAACTGGTTTTGTAACGCACCGGCTCTGCTCCTGAGAAGGAATCAGACGGACATGGGCCCTCATGCAGAAAAACTCACCCGAACCCCCCAGACCAGGACCGAAAAACGGGTGAAGACAGGCGCCCTAATGCAGGAAAAAATCCACCCGAGTCCCTGGAGCCGAGGCTGAAACGGCTGCCGCCTGCCGGCGGGATTCCCGAATGACGGACAGGCGCTCCGGCGCGATGCCGCCCGAGTGAATCAACCAGTCCCGAGCGCTTTGCGCCCGTTCTTGGGCCAGTCGGTTCAGAGCGTCCTGATCGATAGGCATATTGGCTAGCAGCAGTTTTTTCATTTCCGCTAGCGACAACTGTTTTTCAAAACCGAGGGCATTGCGCGGTTTGGCAAAGTCTGTGTGGTCATAGAGCGCCTGCAGGAGCGCCTGTTTTGCTTGCGCCGGGGGATGAGCGGCCAGCGTTGCGCTGTTGCCGTGGGCCAATTGACGCTGCAGCCAGAGCTGGTCCATCTGGCGTGCCAATAATCGCTCGCGCAGGGGCTCGGCGTCCTGGTCTGCCAAGGCCCGACCCTGCAGGTCCAGTTGCAAATGGGGGCGCGCTTGCAAGGCGTGGGACAGGGACTGTAACTTTTTTAGTGCGCTCTCGTTGAGGATGCTTGCACCCGCCTCGAAGGGAATCCAGGAAGCCTGGCGATGGTCTTCAAAAAAGGACTGGAGCATCTCGAAGGGGGAGGTGAGCGCCTTTTCCAGCAAGTTGCCCAGCATGCGCAGCACCAGACCCGACACCGAAAATTGAGGATCATCCAGCGAGCCCTCGATGGGCAGGTTGACATCGATGAGGCCATTGCGGTCCTGCAACAGGGACAAGGCCAACTCTACCGGAAGGTGCGTGGCTTCGGGGCCAGGCACGGCCGGGCCCAGTTGGAGTTGGTCCAGAATCAGGTGATTATGGGCCGTCAGTCGTTGCTGTCGAACCTGGTAATCCGCCTGAAAGGAAAGCTTTCCCTGAGCGATGCCATAACCCAGATATTTGTCGGAATAAGGCGTTAAGGGCGACAAATCCATGCCCGTGATGTGCCCGTGCAGATCAAGGTCCAGGGCCTGCAAGGTGGGGTCCATCCGACCCTGAAGCGTGAGGGGCGCCGAGTTGACCGTGCCGCGCAGATCGATGCGGGCGTTTGTACCGGGGTACAAGGGGGCAATCACCCCTCCCAGATTTTCCAGATCGGCGCTGAAGTGCGGTTGAATGTAGTGGTCGCGGTAATGCACATGCCCGCCCTGCACAATGATTTTTCCAATTCGCCAGCGCAGCGAGGCGGTGGCAGCGGCTGCAGGCTGGGCCTGTGTTCCAGGGGAAGAGGGCAAGGAGGATGGGTGTAAGGCCGATTGGGAAGAGGAAGGGGGTGTGGCGGGTGCAGGGGTCAAGTGTTCCAGGTTCAGGTGTCCCTGGGGATCGAGCACCAAGCGGGTGGAAAAATCATTCAAGGCCAGTTGCTCGACCGTCAGGGAAGGTGGGGTGCTTTGCAGGGTCATTGCCGCAATGAACAGGGCCCGGCAGCGCCCCAGTTCCTGGGTATCCACGGCGTCCAGCACGCGCAGGTTGGTGACCAGCAACTGTCCCTGATAACGCTTTGAAAACGTACCGTCAGCTAGTTGCTGCAGGGTGAGATGGCCCTGAAGGGCAAGTTCCCCCTGAGTCAGCAGCACGGGTGCCACGGCCAGCAGATAGGGGTTGAAGGGGACCAGTGCCAGGTGTTTCAGGTCGAGGTCCCATTGCGCCTGCAACGGGCTCCACCCAATGGTTCCGCTCACGTGCAGGGAGGGTGCGTGAGCCTGCGGCGGGAGGATCGATGGCCCTTTAGGGCTGGTTGGGACCGGGGTGGCTGGGGCCAGTTGCAGGCGCAGGTCAAGTGCTGTGTCTGGTGCCCCAGAGAAATGCTCGGGCCGGACCTCGGGTTGGCTCAAGGGCCAATGCAGGGGCTGCAGGGCTAGTTCCATGCGTGCCAGATGCAAGGAACTGGCGGGTCGAAGGGCCTGGTCCGTCAGGGTTAAGCCTTGCACCAAGAGGTGCAGTCGATCCAGTTGCACGGCGCCCGTGGGTATGCCCAGCGTCAACCCCTGGACTTGCATCTGGACTTGATCCCAAACGAGCTGCACAGACCGCGGCGCCCGCACCTGCAGATGGCCATTTTTGACGGTCAGTTCGCCTTGGGCTTTCAATCCGCCAGCCCCGGCGGCCTTTGAGGCCCAGGATACTTGCAATTGCAGCGTTGCCAGCCCGGATAATTGCGCAAGGCTGGGCGTTGGCGGGAGATATTCCAGATAGCGGGTAAGGGGCAGATCTGCCACACGGATTTGCAGTTGTCCGCCCGGGTTTTTGGCAAAGGGTTCCAGTTGTCCAGACAGTTGTAGCCTCGTGCCATCCAATTGGGCTTCCAGGTGGGGCTCTAGGGGAGGCGAACGCAGTCCCTCCAGGGAGGAAAGCAGAGGAACCAGAAGCCGGATGTGATCCAGGCGATGGTGACCAGGATGAACACGGTCTTCAAAATCGATGGCACCGTCAGACAGCTCCAGTTGCTGGACGGCGAAAGCCGGTGGTGAGCTGGAAGCAGGCTGGCTATGGTCGGAGGTTTGAGGGAACAGATCGGATATATTCAGCTGATGTGCACCCAGCAATACGAGATGCAGGTGCGGATGAATCAGAGAAAGGCTTTGAAGAATGGGCGTTCGCTGCCACAGGCTTTGGGCAGAAACCTGCAGCTGGATTCGGTCTACTCCGGCCAGGAGGGTTTTGCCGTCCGGTTCAAAAACCTGCAAGTTCTGCAGGTCCAGACGTCCCGTCCACAGGGATAACTGGACGGCCGTCAAGGACACGGGGCGGTGCAGGGATTGGGATAACCGGGTTTGCAGCTGGGTTCTAATCAAACTGGGCAGCATCAGGCTGCTGCCCAAGAGGATCAACCCCAGGGTACCAACCAACCATAGCAGGCGTTTTGTAACCTTGGCCATGGGCTATTGTGGCACGGAAGGGGCATGACGCCCAGTGTCAAGAATCCCGTTCGGGCGTGGCACTGATTTTGTGAATGGATAAATCGGCTCCCAGGTATTCCGATTCCTGGTCCAGGCGCAGCCCCAGGGTTGCTTTGAGCGTGCCATAGACGACGAGCCCACCGGCCAGCGCGATGAGAATACCCAAGCCGGTTCCCTCCAGCTGTGCCAGAAAACTGACTCCACCCAATCCACCCAGCGCCTTCAGGCCAAAAATACCCGCGGCCAGCCCCCCCCAGGTTCCGCAAAGGCCGTGTAGGGGCCAGACCCCCAGCACATCGTCGATTTTCCAGCGGTTTTGCACCAGTGTGAACATTCGCACAAACAGCACGCCGGCCACCAGACCCACCACCAGTGCGCCCAGGGGATGCATGACATCCGAACCGGCACAGACGGCCACCAGACCGGCCAGAGGGCCGTTATAGACGAACCCCGGGTCGTTTTTGCCTGCCAGCCAAGCGGCAATGGTGCCGCCCACCATGGCCATGAGGGAGTTGAGGGCCACCAATCCATTGATCTTGTCCAGTGTTTGGGCACTCATGACATTGAAACCAAACCAGCCCACCGCCAGAATCCATGCACCCAAGGCCAGAAAAGGGATGTTGGATGGGGGGTGCGCGGTGATATGCCCTTCCTTGCTGTAGCGTCCGTGCCGGGCTCCCAAGAGCAACACGGCGGGCAGGGCAATCCAGCCCCCGACGGCATGGACCACGACAGAACCGGCAAAATCGTGAAAGGCGAAACCGGTTTGCGCCGTCACCCAATCCTGAATGCCAAAATGATTGTTCCAGGCGATGCCTTCAAAAAAGGGATAGACCAGGGCCACCAGCAGGAAGGTGGCCAAAAGCTGGGGCTCGAAGCGGGCGCGCTCGGCAATCCCCCCGGAAATGATGGCGGGTACGGCAGCCGCAAAGGTTAGCAGAAAGAAAAACCGCACCAGCTCAAAGCCACTTTTGGCCGCAAGCGTTTCGGCCGTGGAAAAGAATTGGGTGCCGTAGGCCACCCAATAGCCGATGAAAAAATAGGCGATGGTGGAAATGGCAAAGTCCATCAAAATCTTCACCAGGGCATTGACCTGATTTTTACGCCGCACGGTGCCCAATTCCAGAAAGGCAAACCCTGCGTGCATGAATAGCACCAAAATGGCGCCCAAAAGGATAAACAGTGCGTCACTACCCGATTTCAGGGTTTCCATGGAGGCTCCTTGCGCGACAACCCGGTGAATAAAAGCACTATTATGGGGCGATTGGGTGCGATTGCACAATTTTCGTGCATCCAGGGCGTTTGCCCGAGAGCCGAGAATCTGCTTGTCTACAGGAAAACTTCGGTGACCAGCAAGGCTTTGTGATGACGCATGAACAGGGAACGGCGTGCCTGCAGGCTGTGCTTGGAGGTGTGCCGACCAACGCGCTGGAACAGGGAATGATGGCGGTTGATTTTTTTGAAGGTCAAAGGCCCACGGGCGATGATGGGGTTGGTAAACAGGGCTTCTCCCAGCGGGCGCGAACCCAGTCCGGCAAACAGATTCCAGGCCCCCCGAACATTGTGGCGGGGCAGAACCGTATGTGCAAAGATCAGTGGGGTTTCACCATCACACAGCAACACTTCCCGGACCCAAGCCTTGTGGGAGCGATGTAGTCCCAGAAGGCGGCACTCGTCCCGTTGGGCCGGTTCCAGCCGTTGGGCTAGAACGACCACCCGAAACCGCGGATAGCGACTTTTGAGACGCGCCGTCAAAGAGCCGCGGTCCACCAGCCAAGCGTGCAGAGTAGTCTGCGCCACGGCAGGGATCTGTGCTGTGCCCGGGGGATCTATCGCCGGCCAAGGCTGATTTGATTCGGGGGTGGAACACCGGGGCAGGTGACGTGCCCAAGGGTCTTGGCTCAAGGTTCTGGTACGCATGCTGCCATTATTCCACAAGCGGTGGTATTCTCGGCGCATGTATTTTGTCACCCAAGCGGACCACAAAACCCCTGATGAGTGAGTTATTTTCGGGCGAGTTCTGGCTGGCGTTGCTCCAGATCATCAGCCTCAACCTGATTCTCAGTGGGGATAATGCCGCCGTCATTGCGTTGGCCGCCAAGGACTTGCGCCCCACCCAGCGACGCTGGGCCATGTGGTTGGGGGGGGTCGGTGGCGTGCTGTTGCGCGTCCTGTTGACCGTGGTGGCGGTGCAGGTGTTGGTGTGGTCCTATGTGCAAACCCTGGGGGCGCTTCTGCTTTTGTGGGTGGCTTGGCGCTTGGTGGCAGCCCCCCCGGAGGCGCAAGAACCGACCGCCCCCCAGATTCCTTCCCGGGGAGCGCCCTCAGGCCTTGGGCGCGCCATCTGGACGATCTTTGTGGCCGATCTGGTCATGAGTCTGGACAATGTACTCAGCCTGGCAGCCGTGGCCCGGGGAAACTGGACTTTGTTGATTCTGGGGCTGTTTACCAGCGTGCCCATCATCTTGCTGGGAAGTGAGCTATTGATGCGCCTCATGCACCGTTATCCCGCCGTGATCTTTCTGGGGGGGGGATTGTTGGGGTATGTGGCTGGGGACATGCTGTTATCGGACCCCGCCTGGGTGCAGATGCATTGGGTGCATGAACCCTGGATTCATCATGCGCTTCCCGTGGTGTTGGCCATCTTGATGATCGGCCTGGGGTTGCGCCACGCAAAAGTGCCCTCAGCATGAACGTCCGACATCGAGTCGCTCGGATTTACGTGGGTATGTTGTACCCCTTATCCTGAAACAGTCGCAGGCAGGCCTCTACCACCAGTGGGTCGAACAGGGTTCCGCTGTGAGTGCGAATCTCTTCCAGGGCGGGTTCCAGCCCTAGTGATGGACGATAGGGGCGGTGCGAATACATGGCTTCCAGCACGTCCGCTACGGCGATGATTTTTGCGCCCAAACAAATTTCCTGGTTTTTAAGTCCCAAGGGATATCCCGAGCCATCCAGGCGTTCGTGATGCTGGTGGATCATGCGCGCGATGGGCCAGGGGAATTTGATGTTTTTCAGTGCGTTGAAGCCATTTTGCGGGTGGGTTTTTACCAGGCTGTATTCCAGTTCGCTCAAGCGTCCGGGTTTGGTCAGGATTTCGGCGGGAATGTGAATTTTGCCGATATCGTGAATCTGGCCCGCCAAATAGATGCCATGGATTTCATCGGTGGTAAGCCCCATTTCCTCGGCAATGCTGCGGGAGATCTCGGCCACGCGCTGTTGGTGGCCCGAGGTGTAGCGATCACGCATCTCCATGGTGGCGGACATGGCGGAAATGGTTCCTTCCAGGCTTTCCATCAGACGCTCGGAGCTTTGTTCCTGAAGCAGGCGCGTGCGCAGGGAAACGATTCCGAAGGCCAGGTCCTTGGACAGTTGATCCAGCAAGGCGATTTCTGCGTTGGAAAAGTTATCTTCCTGGCGGGAATAGATGGTCATGACGCCTATCACCTGATGAAAAGATACCAGGGGTAGGGCCAGCACCGAGCGATAGCCCAGTTGTTGGGCATGGCTGCGCCACAAGGCGTAATCGGGATCGGTCAGGGCGTTTTTGATGAGTGCGGGATGTTGGGTTTTGATGGCCATGCCCGAGGGGCCGCGCCCGTGTTCGCTATCCCCCCAGGAGACCGGAGCGCGCTCCACATACTGACTGTCGTTACCGGCATGGGTGATGGGTTTGATGGTTTTTGCCTCATCCAATTCTTTGTACCCGACCCAGACGAACTGATAACCGGCGTTTTCGATGATGATCTGACACATCTCACGCAGCAATTGGGTTTCGTCCACCGCGTGGATCAGGGCTTCATTGCACAGGCTGATGGTTTCCAGAGCGCGGTTGACCCGCTGCAGATCCTGGTTGGCAATGACCAGATCCTGGGTGCGCTCCACCACGCGTTCTTCCAGCTGTCGGTTGACCGCTAGCAACGCTTCTTCCGCCTGTTTGCGCCGGGCCACCTCGTCCCGTAGTTTTTGATTCATCTGTTCCAGATCGGTACGGGAGGGAATCGACAAGGCATAGGGCATGATGCGCCACAGAACCACGGCCGAGATAACGGATACCAGGGCTGTCAGCGCCTTGACGCTGGCATCGGTCCAATAGTTGGCTTGCCAGATATTTGTAACTGCGATCAGATGGGTGGAGCCACACGCCAGAACGAACACGCCAAACAACGAGAAGACCCAGCGCAAGGGCAGATCCTTGCGCTTGCGGACAAAGTACCACAGGGTAAAGGGAATGGAGTAATACGACGCGGCAATCAACGTATCGGAAATCACGTAAGTCCACAGCAAGGAGGGTGTCCACAGAAAACAGTACCCGTGGGGCATGAATCCTGTGGTGAGCGTGGCGTGAAGATCGGGGGGCATCATGTTCACCTCCATATCCGGGATGGGCGCTTGAGAATCCGTCAGGAAGGTGTATTTTGCCAGATCTTGCGGGGATGATCACGGCGCGCGTTATACGCCACCAATTGGGCCAGCAAGGCCGAGGCAACCCGGGCCATGGGCCCGTCGGCACGGCTGGTGAGGGCAATGGGCACGCGCGCACCAAGGACGAGGCCCGAGCCGCTCCCCCCTGCCAGATATTCCAGTTGTTTGGCCAGCATATTGCCGGATTCAAAATCCGGCACCACCAGAATATCGGCGTCACCGGAAACGACCGAGGAAATATGCTTGATTTGGGCTGCCTGCAGGGAGATGGCATTATCGAAGGCGAGCGGGCCGTCCAGGATTCCTCCGGTGATTTGGCCCCGTGCGGCCATTTTGCACAATGCTGCAGCATCCAGCGTGGAGGGCACGTGAGGGTTGACGGTTTCCACGGCGGATAAAATGGCTACCTTGGGGGTTTTGAGCCCCAACACGTGGGCAAAATCGATGGCGTTTTGCACGATGTCGATTTTTTCTGGTAACGAGGGGCGAATGTTGAGCGCGGCGTCGGTGATGAGCAGGGGCTTGGCATACAGCGGCACGTCAAAGCGAAACACGTGCGACATGCGCCGTTTGGTCCGCAATTCCCGCTGTGCCAACACGGCGTGAATCAGCTCGTCGGTGTGCAGGCTGCCTTTCATGAGAATCTCTACGAGCCCCTGAGCTGCCAGTGTTGCCCCCCTTTCGGCGGCCGCATGGCTATGAACCACGGAAATGATTTCGGCGCCGCTCAGATCGATGCCGTTTTCCTCTGCCAGGCGGCGAATGCGTTCCTCCGGACCGATCAACACGGGAATGATCAGTCCATGGCGAGCGGAGTCCATGGCGCCACTCAAGGATTCCACGTCACAGGGATGTACCACGGCACAGCGCAAGGCCGGCAGATCTTTTCCCAGGGCCAGCAAGGCCTTGAACCGGGCCTCGGGGTCAAAGAGCTGGATTTGAGGGGCACTGGCGCGAGGAAGTCGGACTTTTTGCGTCGGGGCCAGCACCTTGGCCGTGCCGTACAGCACGCGCTCTCCTTTCTGGTTGATCAACAGGCAGTCCAGTTCCACCCGTTTCTTGACTTCATCCAGGCTGACGACTGTGGCCGAGACGTCCAGCGTATCCCCAATCCGCACCGGTTTGGTGAAGTGTAAATTCTGTTCCAGATAGATGGTTCCCGGGCCCGGAAAGCGGGTGCCGAGCAAGGCGGAAATCAGAGCGCCGCCCCACATCCCGTGGGCAATGACGCCATGAAAAAGGGTTTCATTGGCATATGCCGGGTCCAGATGCGCCGGGTTGGTGTCACCCGAGACTGCGGCAAAAGCCTGAATGTCGGCCGGTGTGAGCGTGCGTAGCAAGTGGGCGCTCATGCCGATTTGCAATTCGTCGAAGGTGATGTTTTCAAGCCATTCCTGGCTGGTTTCTGCATCGTGTAGGGTTGAGTTCATAGGGTGGCCGTGTGTAGAGGGAAAGATGGGTAGTCGGGTTGGCGGATCGATGGGCCTTGGCGCCCAGGTGCTGAAAGGGTGCGGTGATCAGGCGATGGCGTGATAACCGGCGTCCACGAAAATGGTTTGCCCGGTCATGCCAGATGCGGCGTCACTGCAGAGAAAACAGCTGAGCCGGGCAATCTCTGGCAGGGTAACCAGGCGCTTGAGCGGAGCACGGGTCTTGGCTTGCAGAATCAGTTCGTCAAAGGCTTCGATGCCCGATGCCGCTCGTGTCAGGATCGGTCCGGGGGAAACGGCATGCACGCGAATGCCCTGCGGCCCCAATTCCATGGCCATGTAGCGCACCAGGGACTCCAGAGCGGCTTTCACTGGACCCATCAGCCCGTAATGAGCCACAGCATTATCTGCCCCCAGATAGGTCATGGTCACCATGCTACCCCCCCGTGTCATATGCGGCGTGCAGAGTTTTGCCAGGGTGGCGAAAGAATGACAGGAGACTTCCATGGCTCGGGAAAACCCGGTGCTGCTGCTGTCGATTACATGCCCATGCAGATCGGCCAAGGGAGCCCAGGCAATGGAATGAATCACAAAATCCAGGGGACCCAAAGTGGCTGCTGCCTGCTCAACTGCCGCCTCGAGCTCTCCCGGGTGTTCCACATCGCAGGTGAGTAAAGGAATCCCTGCAGCGGTGGTCAGGGGCTCTACATAAGGCCAGGCTTTGCCATTCAAACAAGTGGCCACCAGCCGGGCGCCCTGCTGCGAGGCCTCCTGGGCACAGCCCCAGGCGATGCTGTGTTCGTTTGCCAAGCCGATGATCAGGCCGTTTTTTCCAGCCAGACTGCAAGGAGAACTAGACATGGTGTGGCCCCGCATGGATTAAGATGAAATAGGCATCAGAGCCACAAGTAACCAAAAATGACGCGTGTGGCATCTCCCTGCGTGCGGGTGACCTGATGCAGATTTCGATGCTAGCATAATCCTGATGACCGTGTCTGTTGCAGGGCCCTGGCGCCCCCGACAGGAATCGGTCACGTAGTATTCAACAGGGCATCATTCTGCGGGGATGGCGAAAGACCGCAGCCAGGCATCGAGCTGGGTGATATCAAACTTGCCCGACTCGAACATCTGCATCATCTCTGCATAGATCTGCATCGGGACGCGCTGCAAGTGCCAGCCATTGATGCGCAGGAACACGTCGGCAGCAGCGAAGGCGATGCGCTTGTTCCCGTCCACAAACGGATGGTTGATAGCCAGGCTTTCGATCAGGGCAGCCGCCTCGGCTAGGATGTCATCGTAGTAGCCGGTCTGCGGGCGAAACAGTGCGGCCTCCAGTGCCCCAGGTTCACGCAAGCCCGGCGAGCCACCGTAACGTTGCATCAGCACCGTGTGCATGCCGAGCACGTCGGCCACGGTCAGGTAATCGTGTGCCACGATTTACTTTGCCAGTTCCCGGTAGAGGCTGTCGAACTCATCTAGGCTGGACGCGAAGGAGGCCATCACGTGGCGGCGGGGCCGTTTTTTTTGCTGCCGGTCGATGTAGTCGCGTAGGGCTTCGTCAAGCACCGCCTGAAACTGGCGACCTTGGCTTTCTGCGATCTGACGCAATGCGGCCAGTACATCGGGTGCGGCCTGGGAGGAAAATTTTTCGCGGACAGCGGTCGTCATGGCCATCTCTATCATGATTTATCTTGATGTATCATGATAGAGCAAGACGGGAAGACCTGCTACGGCGTTGAAAGCGTTCCACGAATATAGTGTCGTAGGTTCTTCCCCTTCCATCCATGCTGATCCGTATGCCTTCGCGTTTCAATACTCCAGTAAAGACTTCGCTCGTGAACTGCGACCCTTGGCCGCTGTTGAAAATCTCTGGCCTCCCGTACGCCCGTATCGCCTCTTCCAGGCAGTCAAAACAAAAGTCAGTCTCCATGGAATTGCTGATTCAATATGACGACCTTCCGCCGCGTACCGTAAAACGGGTGGGCCGTATACTCCGCATCTATAAGGCGACTATAAGGCGACACACAAGTAAACCCCTCCAACCCATTCACTATTTTGTGAAAGTCTGGCACACAGGCCTATTTTTTGGGCATTCGGAATCTGGTGTGGAGTCTTCACTTATGGCATTGTCCAAGGGTTGAGCAAACGCACCCCCGTAGATTGAAAATCCGTGATGTTTCGCGTCACAACCGTGAGTTCGTTAACCAGGCCAGTTGCCGCAATCAAGGCATCTCTTTCAGCGCGTGGATGCGGCACATGGAGTCTGGCGCAGGTGATGGCTATTGCCGTATCAATGGGGAGTATCCGGCCGTCAAACGCGGGCATGACATGACCGTTGAACCATTGTTGCAGAATTTCTCCCTGAGCCGGGTCGCGACGATTCAATTGCAAGATTCCCAGCTCCAATTCCAGGATCGTCACCACTGAGATAAAAAGGCTTCCAGCCGAAACACTGCCAGCCCAGGCGACAACATGGGGATCCGCTTTCCCGGCCTTGGCTTTTCTCAACTCGGAGACAACGTTCGTGTCAAGCAAGAACATCAGGACAGATCCACCGATTTGGCAAAACCTGTGGCGCGCGGAGGCTCAAAATCAATATCTTGTGCTCCAGACATAGCCAGCATGTCGATAATGGTCGCCGCTCCAGCCGAGAGACGATGATATTCCTCGATCGTCAGAAGGACGTGGGCAGGGCGTCCCCGGTCTGTGATAAAGACGGGACCTTCCAGGGACGCTCTTTTGGCTCCGCTGGAGTCCTGGTTGAACTCTCGACTGGTGAATGTCCTGTAGGTCATGTGGTTTCCCCAAGATCAATGTATGTATGTTACTACATCATGAATTGGCGGGACAATAGCTTTTACTCTGTTGTCTCGCCTGAATTCCACGCCAGATTCCGGACACCCCTTTTTAAGGTGTTAGTGCCCCCGACAGGAATCGAACCTGTATCTGCCCCTTCATCCCACTACGGTTTTCACCGCCAGCTTGGCTGTTTGTGAGCTGGACTTTACCTTGGCCATGGGCCAAAAAGCCGGTAGGCCGCATCCGTCAAGTCTCTACACAGTCCCGGTTACGGGCTTTGCTCGGTATTGCCTCGCCCGCAGCGGGCAGGGGGTTCACCGACTTTGAATGCATTCACACCCGGGTTTTCACCACGGGGTGCCCAAATTGCTTCAGGAGGGGGCTGTTATATCCATTTAACTACGGGGACCAGCCATGCATTTTATCACTGGGCAGGGCTTGGCGCAGCGCTTTACATGAGAATGATTATCATTTACAATATTTCACCAGGGATTCAGAAAGCACCCTTCATCGCTTGCGGACAATGAGGACCAACTGGTATGGAATCGATGCATGGAAAAGATCAAGTCTTATGGGGTGCTGCACTGCGGTGTGCTGCATTGCGAGGATTGTTATGTGCAGCCCTGGTGACAGCCTTCGCGGGGACTGAAGCGGCGCAGGCCGACGTGGTGCTCACCTTGCATGCCGGACAGTTTGAACCGCGTCAGCTGGAGATTCCTGCCGGGACCAAAACCCGAGTGGTGTTGCGCAATCAGGAGGCCCTGCCGGCCGAGTTCGAAAGCGAGTCTTTGTCGCGCGAAGTCCTGGTGCCGGCCCATGCCGAGGTGGCGTTTTACGTGGGGCCACTGGATCCTGGCGCGTATGATTTTTTCAATGACTTCAATCATGCCGTGAAGGGTCAGGTCGTGGCTAAATCCCTGGCGGGAGGACATTGACATGGGGGCCAGTGCCGTCATTATTTTTCGGGAAGTTCTGGAGGCCGCATTGATCGTTGCCTTGGTGCTGGGTGCTAGCCGCGGCATTCCCCAGCGCGGGCGCTGGGTGCTGGCTGGGGTTGGTTTGGGGTTGACAGGGGCCGCCGGGGTGGCGTTGGTGGCCAGCTCGGCTACGGCCACTCTCTCGGGGGATGCGCAAGCCTTGATCAATGCGGGAATTCTACTGACGGCTGTGCTCATGCTGACCTGGCATAACGTCTGGATGGCGGCTCATGCCAAAGAGTTGAAAACGGAACTAACGGCTGTCGGTCTAGCCGTTTCTTCGGGCAGCCGTCCCTTGACAGCCTTGCTCATGGTAACCGCCTTGGCAGTGATGCGTGAGGGGTCGGAAACGGTGCTGTTCATGTGGGCGCTGGCAACCGGCGCTGACTCCGGATCAGGCCTGGTGC
Organism: Ferrovaceae bacterium; assembly: GCA_027449685.1. GTDB lineage: Bacteria > Pseudomonadota > Gammaproteobacteria > Burkholderiales > Ferrovaceae > JAJZHV01. Next base: position 51,727 of record DAIDLC010000004.1, read on the forward strand.
TGGGCGGCGTGCTGGGGGCAGGTGCTGGCGTGGTGGCTGGAATCCTGCTGTACCGTGGCCTGGTTCGTATTCCCTTGCGGCATTTTTTTTCGGTCACCAGCCTTCTGATTCTTTTTTTGGCAGCGGGATTAGCCGCCCAGGCTGCAGGATTTCTCAATCAGGCGGGCTGGTTGCCCTCCCTGGGAAATAACCTGTGGAACACCTCCGGCTGGCTGGATCAGCATAGTCTGTTGGGGCAGTTGCTGCACATTTTGGTGGGATATACCGCCCGTCCGACAGGTATTCAGGTGGTTTTTTATACGCTGACCCTGGGGGCGATTGCGCTTTTGATGTTGGTTCAGCGTGTGCAGCGCCAGCGGTCTCAAGTGCGCGCCTCCCAACCCCATCAGTCGACGCAGCATACTCCGCCCAGCGTTCATCCTGCTTGAGGCACAAAGGCGCATTTCGCTGACGCATTTGAGGGTTTCCCATGGTAGTGCGCAAAACACTCGCGATATGTGTGGTGGCTGGGTTCGCCTTGCCACTGTGGGCCGATGATGATTTCATCGTGTATTCCCCGCATGTGGTGCAGGGCCAATCAGAAGTGGAGCTGCGCGGCTACGGGGTAGCGGATGGTCGTCCGGGCATCAACGGATCAGGGGCCTTTGAGGTGGCTGTGGCCCATACGTTCACGAACTGGTGGAAGGTGGAGTATTACGCGGGTGAATTTACCCGCGATCCAGCCTTGGGAACCCAATTTGCGGGGCAAGAGCTGGAGAATATTTTTCAGTTGGCCGAAGCGGGCGAGTACTGGGTGGACCCGGGTTTCGTGGCTTCGTATATTCACAATCATCAACCCGGCCTGGCCAATGGCGTGGAATTCGGACCGTTGCTGGAAAAACAGACGGGTCCCTTGCTGCAGCGCCTGAACATGATCTGGCAAAAGGATTTGGGAGGGCTCTACAACGACCGCTACAATTTCCGCACCGCCTATAGCCTGGGCTACCGCATTCATGCTACGGTCGTGCCCGGTCTGGAGGCGTATTATCGGCCGGCAGATCATGCCCATCAGGTGGGCCCGGCTTTTTCCGGAGAATGGGCTTTGGGGCGGGGAGATGAGGTGGAGTACAGTACGGCGCTGGTGTTTGGTGTCAATCATGGGGCACCAGACAGTACCTTCATCATGCGTGTAGCATACGAGTTTTTCTGATCTCTAGCCCTCTTCTGAACCCGCCATGCCCATTCTCACCTTGACCCGTGCTTCCTTGGCCTACGGCCATCATGCGCTTCTGGACGAAGCGGATTTGCTTCTGGATAGGGGCGAGCGCGTGGGGCTCATTGGCCGTAATGGGGGAGGGAAGAGCTCCTTGCTGAAGGTGCTGGTGGGGGAGGCCGATCTGGATGATGGGTTCTTGTGGACGGCACCGGGTTTGAGCCTGGGTTATGTTCCACAGGAGCCGTTGCTGGATCACCAGGCGACGGTGGGTACCGTGGTGGCGCAGGGTCTGAACCTGGTGGAGGAATGGGCGGGCCAGCACAAGGTGAACAAGGTGTTGACGCAAATGGGTTTGCGTGCCGATCAATCCATTGCGGCTCTTTCTGGTGGCTGGAAAAAACGCGTCGCGCTGGCGCGTGCCTGGGTATCCGATCCACAACTGCTGATTCTGGATGAACCTACCAATCATCTGGATATCCCCTCCATCGAATGGCTGGAGAATTTATTGCTGGATTTTTCCGGCTGTGTGTTGTTTGTGACGCATGACCGCAAATTTCTGGATCGAGTAGGCACACGTATCATAGAGCTGGACCGTGGACGTTTAGGTGACTTTGGAAGCGCGTTTGCCGACTATCAACGTCGTAAAGCCGAGCAATTGGCGGTGGAAGAAACACTCAACGCCAAATTCGACAAGTTTTTGGCACAGGAAGAAGTGTGGATCCGTAAGGGGGTAGAAGCCCGCCGTACCCGTAATGAAGGACGGGTGCGACGTCTGGAAAGCCTGCGGGTTCAACGGGATCTACGCCGGGAGCGCTGCGGACAGGTTCGTCTGGCTTTGGATTCCGGGGCCCGTTCGGGAGAATTGGTGGCCGAATTCCATGATGTTAGCCTAAGTTTTGGGCAGCAAACCTTGGTGAGCCACTATAGTACGCGCATATTGCGGGGCGACAAGGTGGGGATCATCGGTCCCAATGGTGCGGGAAAAACCACTCTGCTGCGGGCCCTGCTGGGAGAACTGCCCCCCTCTTCGGGGACGGTACGCATGGGCACCCGATTGAGTGTAGCCTATTTCGATCAACTACGGGCGCAACTGGACCCCGAGGCCACACTGGCGGACACCATCAATCCGGGCGCAGAATTCGTGGAAATCAATGGTGAGCGCAAGCATGTGGTGAGTTATTTGGGAGATTTTCTGTTTCCACCACAAAGGGTGCGTGCGAAGGTCAAATCGCTTTCTGGCGGGGAACGAAATCGCTTGCTGTTGGCCCGTTTATTTACTCAACCTGCCAATGTGCTGGTATTGGACGAACCAACCAACGACCTGGATATTGAAACCCTGGATCTGCTGGAATCCTTATTGGCCGATTATTCCGGCACCTTGTTTTTGGTGAGTCATGACCGCACCTTTCTGGATAACGTGGTCACGCAGGTGATCGTGCTGGATGGGCAGGGCGGGGTCACTGAAAATGCGGGGGGCTACGGCGACTGGCAACGGTATTTGGAAAGCCGTTCGGCGCTGGCAGCGAGTCATGCCCCACAAACGGTTTTGAAATCTTCCTCACCTCCTGCTGCCCAAGGCGCAACGGAACGTACCCGAGCCCGTCAGGAAAAGATGACCTTCAAGGAATTGCGCGAACTGGAAGCGTTGCCTGGACAGATCGAAACGCTGGAAGCCGAACAAACGCAACTGGCCCAACGCCTGGCAGATCCTGCCACGTACAAAACGGACCCTGCCGCGATACACGCATTGCACCAGCAACAGCAGGAACTGCAGAGCAGGCTGGATTTGACCATGATGCGCTGGGAAGCGCTGGAACAAAAGAAATCCCGACTGGACCAAAGAAGCGATTCGATCTAGATGGAAAATGTTCTAGGGGGCGAGAGTTTTGGGCCGAACTCACGTTATAATCCTCTTTTCGGAGAGGTGGCAGAGTGGTCGAATGTACCTGACTCGAAATCAGGCGTAGGTGTATGCCTACCGTGGGTTCGAATCCCACCCTCTCCGCCAAGTCGTATATCTTGCTGATTAAAAACGGGTTTTTTACGGATTAGAATCCGGTGGTTCAAAGCGGTGAACCAACTTTTAAGGCGGCTCGCGCATGAAACTCGCATCGCATCTTCGTCTCTCTCGTCACGGCATCTACTACTTCCGCTTTATCGTCCCAATATCCTTGCGCGCCCTCTACCCAGGGCAGCGGGAAATCAAGCGTTCGCTTCGAACGCGCGACCCCGCGACAGCTCGCCGGGAAGCCTATCAGCGCCAACCCCGAGTAAGATGTCAACTTCTTCTTGCCTGACTGCCTAACCCCAAAGTGGGCCATGTTCATTTGGGCTAATAATGAGAATATCGAATTGTCTCATGCGTTCAACTTGAGTGAGTTTTCCAGACGGACGATCACGGATCAGGTGGCATACAAAGATGAATTTGTCGGGATTGCCGCCAAGCGACATGCGAAAAAATCAAGCTTATCAAGCGATCAAACCATCGCCCTTCAAATGATCAAGGCCTCATGAAAAAATCAACGGTAGTTACCTATCTGCTGCTCCTGTTGTTTTTACCATCAATCGCAGTGACTTATATTCAATTCGAGACGCCAAAACTTGAACGCGCCGCATGGTCGAATATTCATTCGGTGGCTTCGCTGAAGAGTGTGACCCTGACGAATTGGCTGAATGAAAGAAACGGCGACATATAGTGGGCCCATGTTTTTGGACAGCCAATTAAGTTATGATCAGACCCATTGAAAGGGGTATATCGAGATGGGTGAAAGGAAGAATCGCCAGGTATTCTCGCCGGAATTTAAGGCCAAGGTTGGCCTGGAAGCGATACGTGGATTGAAGACGGTCAACGAGTTGGGACAGGAGTATGGGGTGCATCCGGTGCAGATTTCGCAGTGGAAGAAAGCCATACTGGAGCAATCTGAGAAATTATTTGAGGGGAAACGGGGGCCGAAGCCGCTGTCGGAACACCAGGAACCGGATCGGTTGTATGGTGTGATCGGGCGCTTGAAGATGGAGTTAGATTGGCTCAAAAAAAGTCCGGGATATCCCTGCCATGACTAGGCGTGATTGGGTTGAGCCGGTGGTCGGGATCGCTGTTAGTCACCAGTGCCAGCTGGTTGGGGTAGCACGCTCCACGATTTACGCGGGCCATCGCACCTCGGTTGTTCCGGAAGATGATCTGCTGATTTGTCGTCTGATTGATGCTGAGTATACGGAACATCCGTTTTACGGTACGAGGCGCATGGTGGTGATATTGAGACGTTTGGGTCACGAGGTGAACCGGAAGCGAGTCCAGAGGTTGATGCGTACCATGGGTTTGGCCGGTATGGCGCCTGGTCCCCACACGAGTCGACCTCACCCACAACATAAGATATACCCGTATCTTCTGCGTGGGTTGGCGATCACACGCCCCAATCAAGTGTGGGGCACAGACGTAACCTTCATCCGGTTGGCCCGTGGATTTGTCTATCTGGTGGCCATCATGGACTGGTACTCTCGCAAGGTGCTGTCGTGGCGGATCAGCAACACGATGGATGCTGACTTTTGTGTTGACAGCCTGGAAGAAGCGATACGCACGCATGGCAAACCGGAGATTTTCAACAGCGACCAAGGGTCTCAATTCACGAGTGATGCCTTTACGGGGGTGTTGAAACGGGAGGGGATCAGGATCAGCATGGACGGAAGAGGAAGGGCCTACGACAATATATTTGTGGAGCGGCTGTGGCGTAGTGTCAAACATGAACATGTTTACCTGTATGGGCATGCAACGATGGGGGATCTGCTTGCTGGCTTGTCAGAATACTTTGTTCTGTACAACTCTGAGCGGCCGCACCAAGCTCTGGGAAACCGAACCCCGGATGAGGTGTACCGAACGGCCGAGGGTGGTGGTGCGATGATTATTGACCGCTTTGGTGGACACGAGGCTCCGTTTGCGGGAAACGGTAAATCGGAAACGGTAAGGATTGGAGTGCCAGCGCCCGACTTTCCCACCGTGCCGCACGCCTCCAGCCATGGAGGGGCTGGCGGCGACGCCGTGGAAAAGTCTACGTCTGGCGCTTCATTCGGGCAACTGAAGGATCAGGAAGAAAGGGCATCCACGGGGCAGCGCCGATCAGCTGTGGCAACAGGGTCAGATGAAAAACTTAAACTCATACGAGAACTGTCTTGACACAGGGGTCCACTTCAGGGGACTTCATGCAGGTTATTGAGGGTCAGCATAACCCTGTAAAAGCCTTGTTCGAGATAATCGAAAAAGATCCGCGACATCACAATGTCATCGTCATCGATGAAGGAAAGATTGAAAACAGAATGTTTTCTGGTTGGAAAATGGGATTTCGAAATCTCAACGAGATCAGCCGGGAGGCAGCCATGAAAATTGAAGGGTATTCCGCTTTTATGAACGACTCGGGTGACTTGTATGATTTGAAAGATGACAGGAATGGGGCCCTCATGCTGCTGAAACTATTCAAAGACACCCACTGATTTGTCATCACGCGGCGTATCCCCCGATTACGTTGCGCCTTATACGGTGTTCACCGTCGGGGGAAATAACTATCAGGTGGTCATGATCGTCCGCTACCGGTTTGGGAAGGTGTTCCTGCACAGGGTGATGATGCATCGGCAATACGACGATTGGTGCAGGCTTTATCAGAAAGGCAAGGGATGAATACGGTAGAGACTCAATTCGACATACGGCAAATCGAGTGAGACTCATGTACATTTTATCAACAAGAAAAGAGTAACGAGTCTGAGTACCCAGAAAGTGCTGGGGCGATGCTCAGGCCGGTGGATTTGGAGTCAAGATTGCAACAACTCGATCTTTTTCTGGATTCTGTCCCCATACAGCGGGCCAATATACTGACCGAGGCACTGACCCGTCTGGATGGCCCCGGAGCAAGCAAGGCTCTCCAGGATTTGATCGCTGTAGACCCCGAGTTTGCCGGGCTTTCTCACTTTGCGCTGTTGTGCGAGTTTTCCAATCACTGGTACAGCGAGGAGTCGGCTTGGCCTAGCACCCGGGAAGCCTTGATTGGCGTGGTGCGCTCTTTTCAAGAACGGATCCTGCCGGCCACCAGCATTCTGGGCAGCGCGGGTGTCGCCTGGAGCCGGAATCGATGGGCCGATTTGGCCCGTGCTTCCGAAGCTGCCAAGGTTGGCCCAGAATGCCGCGATTGCTTTGCTGCCGAGCTGTATTTGCGGGCGCAGCAGTATCGTGATGTGGTGCGCACGGCTGGAAACCTTGCGGGGGCAATGCTCAGAGCAGATGTTCAACGCTGGCTGGCCTTGGGATATCAAGGCTGTGAGAATACCGAGCAGTCCCGCAAGGCCGCGCTACGCTATGCCTGGCTGGCCCCCGAGGCCTTTGGCACGCTGGTCACAGAGCTAGGGAACGCACTATTGCTGCGCGACTGGCGTGCTTTCCAGGCAGACCTGGGCGATCTCGACGCCACCTGGTTTCCCGCCTGGTGTGCCCATGAAAGCAAAGTGGGTTCCACCCTGCTGGATGCTTTGCCCAAGGGCGATGGTCCCAGGGCGTATCAACTGCTAGTGGGGTTGCTCATGCGCGAACGCGGTGGTCTTGGTCCTGTGGTCTACCAGGATCGGGCCCGGTTAAAACGCCTGAACGAAACCTTTTTTGCGTTTTATATGCTACGGCGCTCTGATCTTAACCGCTCAACAGCCAGACCTTTCAGTGCACAGTGAAGGTTGAAACAGTTACTCGTGAGAAAACGCCAAGCGCCGAATGGACGATTCCTTAATGCAGGAGGACTGCCAACTGCTTGCGAAAGTGACTGACCAGATGGGGCGGCACATCCGGTAAATCAAAAATTTGTAGCAGGGTCTTGCGGCCCACGTCATCCTGAAACTGGCGATCCGTTTTGATGATGGTCAGCAAATGCTGCATGGCGGGTTCGAAATCGCCTTGAGCCACCAACAGGTGGGCTAACTGCAGGTGCGCTTCCAGATCGGAGGGATTGCGCTCCAGGCGTTGGAGTAACAGGTCCTGCGGGGGTAGTTGGCTGGCCCGTTCGTGAAACTGAAGGCGCTGTGACAACGTTTGTGCTGCGTGTGATTGGCGTGTCTGCAACGGCAGTTGTTCCAGCGCTTTTCTGGCGGCTACAAAGTCCTGCTGCTCGATCAACAAATCAGCCTGCATCAACAGGGCCCCTGGGTGTGTTGGCTCAAGCTCCAGGGCCTGTCCAATCCAGTGTGCCGCATCCGCCGGGTTGCCCGCCGTCAAAGCCGCACGCGCCTGTTGACAGAGCCGATCTGCAGCAGAAGGAATCAGATCCTGCAAAAATTTCCGCACTTCGCCCTCCGGGCGGGCTCCCGAAAAGCGTCCCACCTCCTGGCCATCCACGATTGCCACCACGGTGGGAATGCCGCGCACCTTGAATTGCCCTGCCAACCTGGGGTTTTCGTCAGAATCGATTTTGGCCAGGCGGAATTGACCGTTGAATTCCTCGGCCAGTTTTTCCAAAACTGGTTTCAGTATCCGGCAGGGGCCACACCATTCTGCCCAAAAATCGATAACAACCGGCAGTCTGTGGGAAGCCTGAAGGATGTTTTGTTCAAAGTCTGCCTCGGTGACATCAATGCTGTTCATGGTCATGATAGAGTATCAGCGAAAATGAAGGGTATTCGAACCCTTTATTCTGACAATCCAGAGGGTACTTGGCAAGCCTGAACAGCGCCCATGAAGAAGAAACCGTTTTACACGTTTTGGCGATTGCTGGGTTGGCTCGTCTTGTTGGCGGCCACACTGGGATTGCTCTACGCCCTGTTTGGCCGATTTTTGCTGGGATCTGACCTCACTGGCTTGCGGCAACCCATTGGTACCCTCGTAGAGTGACTCAAACCCGTAGGCTCGGTCCCTGACCCGTTCCTGACGGAGTCTGGTCCATGATCTGATTTGAAATGGAATATCCTTGCGTGACCCATAGTACTAACAAAACAATCGTGGCACACCGGTGCTGCAGGGCCTGCCACACCATGCCCATATCCGCCAATGGCTGGCAGAAACGCCCCAGGGGTAGGATCAGAAAATCCCAGGCCGTGCTGCTGGCAGGGACTGCGCATGCTGTTTAATTCCTATGGGTTCATCTTTGGCTTTTTGCCGCTTGTGTTATTTGGGTTTTTTTATCTGGGCAGATTCAGCCCTGCCATGTCCTCGCTGTGGCTGGCTTCAGCGTCCGTGTTTTTTTATGGGTGGTGGGATATCCGCTATGTGGCTTTATTGCTGGCTTCGGTGGTGTTCAATTTCGCGGCAGGTTACCTTATCGTTCAACAACGAGCCCGCCAGGCCACTGAACCGCCCAAGGCCTTGCTGGCTGGAGCCATCGTCCTCAACCTGATGGTGCTGGGCTATTTCAAATACGCGCACTTCTTTGCCCAGACGATAGGCCAGATTGCGGGCGTTTCTCTGCATGTGGGCGACGTGCTGCTCCCTCTGGGAATCTCGTTTTTCACGTTTACTCAAATTGCGTTTCTGGTGGATACTTACCAAGGGAAAGTCAAAGAGCTCCACTTCATTCATTACGCCTTGTTCGTCACCTACTTCCCTCACCTGATCGCAGGCCCGGTTCTTCATCATCGGGACATGATGCCGCAATTCGCCAAACGCCATGTGGGCCAGATCCATTGGGGCAACATGGCGGTGGGGATGAGCATTTTTGTGCTGGGACTGGCCAAAAAAGTGTTGATTGCCGATGCGCTGGCGGATTATGCCTCACCAGTCTTCACGGCGGCGGCAACGGGCGAGGCTCCGAAGTTGTTTGCCGCCTGGGTAGGCGCACTATCCTATACCTTGCAGTTGTATTTTGATTTTTCCGCCTATTCAGACATGGCGGTTGGTTTGTCCCTGCTGCTCAATGTGCGCCTTCCCATGAATTTCAATTCTCCCTATAAAGCCACCAGCATCATCGACTTCTGGCGCCGTTGGCACATGACCCTGTCGCGCTTTTTGCGGGATTATCTCTATATTCCGCTGGGGGGTAGCCGTCATGGCAACCTGCGGCGCTATATCAATTTGATGCTGACCATGCTGCTGGGTGGGCTTTGGCATGGGGCCGGCTGGACCTTTGTGATCTGGGGTGGGTTGCATGGGGGCTATTTGATGATCAACCATGCCTGGCGGGGGATTAAACACCGCATGGGCTTGAAAGTCGGGGGCAAGCTGGCAACTTTGGGTGCGGGGGCCTTGACCTTCCTGGCAGTGACTGTGGGATGGGTGTTTTTTCGTGCTGATCGATTTGCCACGGCGATTAGTCTGCTGCGGGGCATGGCCGGCATGAACGGGGTATCGTTTCCGGCTTTTCTGAAGGGCATTGTGGCCCCTTTTTGTGCCCAGCAGGGCTGGGCGGTGTCATTCGAAATGGGAACGGACGCCCTGCGGGCCTCGGTGTTGTTGATGGCGTGTTTATTGCTGGTTTGGCTGGCCCCGAATCTGTGGCAGATATTTCACGGTTACCATCCAACCTGTGAGGATTTGTCGGATCCTCCCATGGCTGCCATGAGGATCGCAAAGCGCCTGCAATGGCAACCCACACGCTCCTATGCCCTGTTTTGTGCGCTGCTGTTCATCACCTCGGTCTTGTCACTGACCCGGGTCAGTGAATTCCTGTATTTTCAATTTTGAATATGCGTCGGTATGTTTTCACTTTTTTGATGGGCTGGATGCTGCCAGCCGTTCTATTCATTGCGGTCAATCTGCTGGTTGACCCCTATCGGATTTTTCATGCACCCTGGATTCAGGAAGACTATTACGCAGGGAACATTCGCATATTGGCCAGCGGCATCATCAATACCGGAGCCTTTGACGCGATCATACTGGGTACGAGCATGGCGGAAAACTTTTCGCCCGCAGAAGCCTCCAGGGTGTTTGGTAGCCGGTTTGTCAATCTCTCCTTGAGCGGGTCTTCGGCGGTAGAACGTGCGCTTGTCCTGAATGATGCCTTAAGCAAGAGAAAACTCACGGACGTCATTTACTCCCTGGATGATCTGGCTTTTGATACCGACTCCATCAGCAAGACCCCCATCGCGCCCTATGCCTATTTGTACGACGACAATCCCTTCAATGATCTGCTCATCTATGCCTCGGACCCCAAGGCCATTCGCTACGCCTTGTGCAGGAATGTCCTGATTTCAAGTGACCGGCTATGCCCGGGTACCAGAGATCTGGAGCATCTGGTGGAATGGTATTCCAATCAGGAGTACAGCCAACGCTTTGGGGGCTTGAACAACTGGCTACAAGCAAAAAACAACGCTCAAATACAACAGGCGCTCAAATCCATTGCGGCAAGTATCCGTACCATCCATTCCGGCATCCCCCAGGTCATCCATTGGTCAGAAGTGGCCCTGGCAAGGCAAAAACATGAAAGAATCTTCACAGATGACCTGCTGAAAATCATTGCAAAATATCCAGCAACCCGGTTTTATTTGTTCTTTCCGCCATACTCCCGTCTCAATTATGCCATCAAGGCGCAAAGTGCCCCCCAGAGTTATGAAGAGTACCTGGACATCATCCGCTTTGTGATCAACGACTGTGCGCCCTACCGCAACGTCCGGGTTTTTGGCTTTGACACCGAGTCATTTGTGGATGATCTGGCCAACTACAAGGATACAGAACACTATCATCCAAGGATCAATTCGGAAATCCTGCATTGGATGAAAAATGGTGAGCACGAATTGATTCCGGCAAACCTGGAGGCGTACATTCACGACATCAGCGGGCGTGCCCAACATTATCCGCTCAGGGATATTGGGGCGGAAATCGACGTCTATTTGCAACGTACGCCAAACTAATTCGGTGACACGCGGCGGCGATATCCCGAAACCGCCAGAAAACCAGTGGCAGCCTCATCTTAACGTTTAGAAAATACTGTGGAAGACTCAGCCCCGGGCAGAGGTCTTGAGGTGGATCAGGGAAGATGACTGGGTCAGGCGACGTCCAATCTTCACTATCCCGTTGCATCCAAAGGCCGAACGTGGTAGTTTTCGCGCTAACACTTCGACACATTTGGGGCTGACGGTAAGGCCGGTTTTTGTGGGGAAGTTGCGGTCAAAGTCGAGAATTTCTGGTTTTCCTGGAATTGGCCAGAACAAAATCCAGGGTTCCACCCAATAATAATAGTCAATCTGATGATTTGTCGAAATAAAATTGATAAGTAATCCATCGCGGTCATGTTACACTTCGTTCCAGGTCGGCCACCCAATCTTTTTTTAGGAGTACTCCATGAAGAACCCGATTGTTAAGCGTATCCGGATCCTGGCGGTCAGCGGGGTTTCGGCTCTTGTGTTGACTGCCTGCGGAGGCGGAGGGGGTGGTTCAGCCCCGGTTCCGCCACTAACCATATCGGGGGTGGCCGCAACTGGGCCTGGCCTGGTGGGTGCTACGGTAACGGTCACTTGTCCGGCGGCCAGCGGGGTGGGTACGGTAACGGGTACGGCCACCACCAATGCTGCCAGCGGCACATCACCGGCAGGGAGCTATAATGTGACTGTGAGTGGCGCCAAGGCCCCCTGTATCATCGTGGCGTCTTCCCCGGCCGTTGCGGCTACGGCCACGACCCCAGCCATTCCTGCGATCACTTTGACCTCCATCGTGCCTGCCCTGACCACCTCAGCTAATGGCACAGCCACCGCCACGGCGAACGTGACGCCGCTCACCACCACCGTTGTGAATACGCTCGTGGCCGCCAAGGTGAATGGAGCCACCAATACCACCACCGCCACCACCACTGTCACGCCCCTGGCGTTGCTCAATAGCGGGAATGTACCTACAGTCGCTCAGGTGAATACTGTGGTAGCCACGACGGTTGCGACCTTCAATCAGGTGTTGGCTGCGACGAACCCCACTGCCACTGCCTTGCCCGTGACGACGAACCTGTTGTCGGGCAGCTTTACGCCCACCTCGAGCGATCCGGTCAACACTGTGATGGATACGCTCGCCAGTTCAGGGGTGATCACCTCTGCCGGTACAGTGGCGCCTGAAGTTGTTCAGGCGATCACAGCCACGGTCACGACCGGTACGCCACCTGCCACCATCGCGGTACCTGTCACGACCACTGTCAATGGCCAAACAACCCAAACTACGGCCACCGTCACTACTTCGACTGTAATTACAGCAGTCACAAGCGCTCTAGGTACTACAGCCGTCACCCCGATCACAGTGGGGACCGGTCCCAGCACGGCACCTACGGCAACAAGTACCACGGGTTCGGGAACAGGCGCCACGGGTTGATGCCGGTATGATCAGACGGTGGAGTTTCACCGTCTGGCATGAACCTGAAAAAACCGGGAGATTTTCCCGGTTTTTTTATGGGCGCTCGCTCAGAACGTGATAATCTGCCAAGCGCTTTCTTCAATTCACCCGTTACGTTTTCCCTGCCATGAATAAGCCGCAACTTGTCCTTGCCACCAGCCTGACCATGCTGGCTTTTGCCGGTAATTCCCTGTTGTGCCGCATGGCCCTGAAGGACACGCCCATCGACGCCCAGAGCTATACCACACTGCGCCTGGTGTCTGGCGCCCTGGTGTTACTGCTCCTGCTGGGGTGGCAACGCAAGGCCCCCTTGGCCCGGGGCTCCTGGCGCAGTGCCTGGGTGTTGTGGGTATATGCGATTGCGCTTTCCTTTGCCTATCGCACCATCAATGCCGGAGCGGGTGCCCTGATGCTGTTCTGTGCGGTGCAACTTACCATGATCCTGATGGGCTATCGGGCGGGTGAGCGCATGCGGGGATGGCAAATCCTGGGCTTTGTGGGCGCCATGACGGGCTTTGTGGTGCTGGTATTTCCCAAGGCCCAACCCCCTTCACTCGTCGATGCAGGTTTGATGTTGATCAGCGGCGTGGCCTGGGGCATCTATTCCCTCCTGGGGCGCGGGCAGAGCGATCCGGTGGGGGCCACGGCGGGAAATTTTTTGCGGGCCGCGCCCATCACCCTGGGGGTGTCGCTGCTCACCTTGCCGTGGATGCATCTCGACGCCTTGGGGGTCTATTATGCCCTGTTGTCCGGAGGAGTCACCTCGGGTTTGGGCTATGTGCTGTGGTATCGGGTGTTACAGCACATGCGCGCCATGACCGCCTCCACCGTGCAACTGTCCTCTCCTCTGGTGGCTACAGTGGGCGGGGTGGTTCTGTTGGGCGAACCGCTGACCAGCGAGTTGTTTGTGGCCTCCTTGCTGATTTTGGGCGGAATCTGGCTGGTGCTGCGCTTTGAGCGACGCTAGGGCCACAGAATTGCTGGGTGCTCGGTGCGGTGTCAAGTGGCCTGGACCGCCAAGACCGGAGCAAAACCACCACCCGGGGTCCTGAAATTGGTGGTTTGCCCCTGATACAGGCGTGCGGCTACCAGCAGGATCTGCCCCCGATAGACGTACAGCCTGAAATCGATTTTTCGGGTGGTCGTGCTTCCCTCCAGTGGGATGATGCGCTCACCCGGAGGAGAAAACTCCTGCGCCACATACTGGCCTTGCAGGATGTGGGACCACACACTCCGGGTCAGTTTGTCGCCACGATACACGGCCTTGCTGCCATGCCCCCCCGCGGGTTTGAAGAACAGGGTTTTGCGGGCTTCCCACAGCGCTGCGGCGTTTTCTGCCGACACCAGTGCGGTGGGCAGCACGGCCTTCAAGGCTTGGGTCTGCGTGGGGGAAAGCCCCCACTCTGCTAGCAGGGACTGCTGGGAGAGCAATGACAGGTTGCGCTTGTCGGCCAACAGGGCATGCAGATGCGGGTTGGGGGTGAGCACCACAGCCCCCTCCAGATAGGCGGCACGCAGGGCTGCATGACGCGCTTGCTCGAGGGAAAAATCCACCAGCCGGTTGTACACCAGATCGATGGGCGCATCCTGGTAAAGAAGCCGTCCCCCGGCGTAGTGCAAGTCCTGGGCATCCACAATCAGGGTAGTGAAACCCTGGCGCTGCAATACTTTCCGGGCCAGGATGAATTCCGGATACAAATACTGCGCCTGGGGCTCGTCATCCACCAGGGCGATGCAGCGCGGGATTCCCGCGCGGCCCTGCAGGGCCCATTCCTGCCGAAACATGTCGCCCACAGCCCCCTCAAAATCCTGCCCGTTCCAGGGGTTGGTGTGCGCCTGGACCTCCGGGCAGCAGGCGCTTTGAGCCCGGGCCAGGAGGGCGTTGAGAAAGGCGCCACCGGCATTGGTGTTGATTTCGATGAGTTTGGGGCCGGACGGTGTATGATGAAAATCGTAGCCCATGAACACGCCTGCAGGGCCAAAGTCTGGTTGCGCCGCTGCGCCCGCCCAGGCCAGCACCTGCCGTTGGTAGGCGGGAAGGCGAGTGGCTGCCTCGATGGCCAGTACGGTCTGGTGCATGTGCTCCAGGGCTTCGCGGGGCGCAAACACCGGGGTGTGGGCAAATAAATGCGGGTGTGATTGCAGCAGTTGCGTGCAGAACACCGGGTCGCCCACCGCCTGTTCCAGGGCAGAGCATAAAGCGCTCCGGTCCAGGGTTACACACCGGCACTCGCGGTTAAACCGTTGTGACAGATCGGTGGGTGGGGGGCCGGGGCAGACCGGGACGGAAGCGTTCAACAAGCAATCATACCGGCCGTATCGGGTGCCATCATGCCCAGAGCGCAACAAAAAATCGTTCTTGGGGCAGCGTCCGGTGCATCAACCAGCCAGTCAGGAGCCTCATGACGATCATCCAGAAATAGACCACAGGTTAAAGCACTCATGACAGCGCATTCTACGCCCTCGATGGATTCCTGCCCACTGTTGACCACGCTGCAACGCCAGCGCCAGGATTATTTGCTGACAGGGCCCCCGGGGGTGCAAGAGCGCATTGCGGCACTGCACTCATTGCAGCGCTTATTGCGCGAACACCAAAACGCCTTCCTCACGGCCGTCAGCCAGGACTTTGGCCACCGTTCCCGCCATGAAACCCTGCTGGGTGAAGTGTTCCTGATTCAGGAGTCCATCCGGCATGCCATCCGGCATTTACCCCAATGGATGCGCCCGCAACGGCGTCGGGTGCCGCTGCAATTGTGGCCCGCCAGGGCGCAACTCCGGTTTGAGCCCCTGGGTGTGGTGGGCATCATGGCGCCCTGGAATTACCCCCTCAGCCTGGCACTCATGCCGCTGGTGGCGGCTCTGGCCGCGGGCAACCGGGTCATGCTCAAACCCTCGGAATACACCCCGGCCTGCAGTGAATTATTGGCGCGCCTGTTGTCCACTGCCTTTGACCCCCGACAGGTGAGCGTGGTGACCGGAGATGCCCAGATTGGTGCCACTTTTGCGGCGCTGCCCTTCGACCACCTGTTTTTTACCGGGGGAACGGCCACCGGGCGTCTGATCATGCGCGCCGCCAGCGAGCACCTCGTACCCGTCACGCTGGAATTGGGCGGGAAATCTCCGGCACTTCTCGATGCACCTTGTTTGCTGGAGCAGGCCGTTCAACGGATTGCCCGCGGAAAATTGTTCAATGCCGGACAAACCTGCATTGCGCCCGATTATGTGCTGCTCCGCCCGGGTCAGGTGGAACCTTTTGTGGCGTTGTACCGCAAAGCGGTGGAGCGTCTGTACCCCAGTGTGGTAAACAATCCGGATTACACCTCGGTAGTCAATGAGCGCCACTATGTGCGCCTGCAAGGGTTGGTGGACGATGCCAGGCGCCAGGGCGCGCGGGTGGTGGCAATCGATCCGCAGTCCGAACATCATCAAGCACCGGCGCAGCGCAAGTTCCTGCCCACCGTGCTGCTGGATGTGACCGATGACATGCAGGTGATGCAGGAAGAAATTTTCGGCCCCATTCTGCCCCTGAAGACCTATACGGACCTGGACCAGACACTGGCCTGGATCAACGCCCGTCCCAAACCGCTGGCGCTGTACTATTTTGGAACCGATCGAGGACGGCAGAATCGCGTCCTGGCACGCACCAGCGCAGGCGGGGTGAGCATCAACGATACGCTGCTGCATGCTCTGGTGGAGGACTTGCCCTTTGGGGGGATTGGTGCCAGCGGGATGGGGGCCTACCATGGTCACGACGGTTTCCTGACCTTCAGCCATCGCAAGCCGGTGGTATGGCAGGCCCGCTGGAGTGGGGCTGCCCTGGCCGAGCCGCCCTATGGCCAGTTGGTGGAGCGCCTCATGGCCCTGTTGATGGGGAAGTAGCCGGGCCGGTTGGCGGGAGATTGCCTCGGGATTTGATATAGTCGCCCAGGTCCTTGTCGGCACCTTGCACGTGATCCACCACCCAGTTCTTCAACAATTGGGAGGCCAGCATCTCGTTGGATTGACTCAGGGATTCCCGGATGCGCGCCAGGGTGTTTTTCATGACTTCATGCCCATGCTGGTGCGCGACGCGATCGGGGTAGTCCAGCTTTTCCATGAGGGCATCTTCGGTGGCAAAATGCTGGTCCACACGCTGAAAGATTTCCTCAAAGATGGTCCAGACGCCGTCCCGATTTTCGCTTTTGAGTGAGCGATTCATTTCGTTGACCAGGGTAACCAGCTCCTGGTGTTCCCGGTCGATGTCGGTCACACCCACCAGATGACTGGCGTCCAGGGTAATCCAGTCGCTTTGGGCAGGGTGGATGACTGGCATGGCCTGGGAAAAGCTGAACTGGTGCTTGCCCTGCTTTTTACTTTCGTACATGGCGCTATCTGCCGCCGAGAGTAAGGTATCCATTTCAAAACCGTTGTCGGGATATAGACTGATGCCGATACTGGCGCTGACCTGGCAGGCGGGGTGGGCCGTGAGGGGAATGGGGGGCTGCAGGGACTGCAGGATCTTTTGGGCAATGGGAATGGCCTGCTCGGGGCGCTCCAGGTCGGGCAGGACCAGGGCAAACTCATCCCCCCCCAGGCGTGCCACGGTATCGCTTTCACGCAGGCAGCTCAACAAGCGGTGGGCCACTGTTTTGAGGACCACATCCCCGGCCTGGTGGCCGAGTTCATCATTGATGGCCTTGAACCCATCCAGGTCGATAAAGAAGAGCGCCACTTTCTTGTTGCTGCGCATGGCCTGAAGAATTTCCCGGGACAAGCGGTCAAAGAACAGGGAACGGTTGGGCAGGTTGGTTAGAGGGTCAAAATTGGCTTGACGCCAGATGAGCTCTTCGGCGCTTTTTTTGCGGGTGATGTCCACGAACTGGGCTACATAGCGCTGAATTTTTCCTGTGGTGTCGCGGGCCGCATTGATGGTGAGCCATTCCACATAGGGGGTGCCATCCTTGCGCCGGTTGATGATTTCTCCTTCCCAGTGGCCCATGGTGGTGAGGCTATGCCACAGGTTTTGGTAGAACGCCTGATTTTGCAGTCCCGAACTCAACAGGTTGGGTTTCCGTCCAATGGCTTCTGCCGCCTCAAAGCCGGTGATGGCGGTAAAGGCCGGATTGACGTCCAGAATCGTCCCGAGCGCATCGGTGATCAGCATGGCCTCGCTACTATGGTCAAAAACCAGCGCGGACAAGCGCAGGGACTCCTGGGTGTTGTGCAGGCGATTCAGGTTGAGCGTGTAGGGCCGATAGACATAAAAATAAAAAATGGGAAAGAGCAGGATGGTGAGCAACGTGGCATCCAGCAGCGTGGCTGCTCCGTCGGACATGGGGGGCAGCCAGCCCAGCAAGACCATGGCCAGGGATTCGATGGCAAACACCGAGACTGACAGAAGGGTCAGGATCCTCCAGGGAGAGAGATTGGAATTCACCCCCCCCCCCCAGTGAGATGGAGGATGGGCGGCGTAAGCGATTCAGTAGCCTGTTGTGCATGGGTTGAGGGACGGGACGGTCTTTGGTTTTTATAATTTGTAATAAATATTCTCAAAACAATAACCGTCTGCAGTCTAGCATCGAATGGCTAAAGCCGTCCAATGCTGTCGTGTCATGTGGGGAGCGGATCAGAAATTGGCACTAAACGCCTAATGTCGTCCCAATGCTGCGGTGCCAAACGCAGGGCAGATCAGGAACGAGCGCTGAGGGCCGTCAGAGCCGCAGGCCCGGGCAAGCGCGTTGCCAGACTCTTCAGGGGAGGGGACAGTGATAGACCCCGAAGGTCTGTTTTCCCAATTCCGGGCGATCCCCGGGCACTAGCGCGTTGCCACCAGCGTCCAGGGCTGCGTTGCGTGCCAGTTGCAATAAATCGCCATTGATGGCTTCCACGCTGCGACTGACGAAACCGACCTGGGCCAAGACCGAGACGGTGGTGTTGCCTTGGAACTGGCACTGGGCCACTTGATTGGCGGCCAGTAGCGGAATGTTTTGCGAGCCTGGGCGAACATCGATCAACTCATTGGCACAGCCAGCCAGAAGCACCAGTGACGTGGCGTATAAAAAAAAGGGACGGGCAAGGGGAGAAGGCATGAGCAGAGACTCCTGAACAAAAAAAGACCATGCGCCCTCAACCAAGGCTAGGGCGCAACGCATAGGCAATGGGCCAGCACCAGGCTGCCCGGGCGCTGTTGATCCGAATTCACCCGTTCACCCAAAAGGCGCAAGAAATCCAGTGACCCCTTCGTGCTCAGGGCAGGGGGGGTAGACCAGAGGTTCTGGGCGGCTCCGGGTGCTCCGGCCAACCACTGCCAACGCTGCGCTGCGGCCAACAAAGTGCGCAGGGCTCGGGCATTTTGCAGCAGAGCCAGCCAATGCTCCAGGCCACGGGGTGGTGGGTCCCGATAGTCCACCTGATAGGCCGAACCCAGATGAGCCCGCTGGGCGGCTGCCTGGATGGCGTCCTGAAGAGAGCCCAGGCGGTCCACCAGGTGCCGCTCCAGGGCTTGTTGTCCAGTCCACACGCGCCCCTGGGCCACGGCTTCGATCTGTTCCCGAGGCTGTTTGCGTGCCACGGCAGTTTTTTGGGTGAAATCGGCGTAGAGATGATCCACGTTGCTTTGGATCATGGATTGCAGCCGGGGGTCCAGGGGGCGCAAGGGATTGGAGGCATCGCTCAGCCAGGTGGTGGTGACCCCGCCGGGGTGAATGCCCAGCTTGCCCATGAGCTTGTCGGCCGTGGGGAGCAGTGCAAATACCCCGATGGATCCGGTGACCGTGGTGGGGTCGGCAATCAGTTCGTCGGCCCCAAGGCCCATCCAGTAGCCCCCCGAAGCGGCCAGATTGCCCATGGAAACGACCACGGGCTTACCCGCGGCGCGGGTAAGCACCACTTCGCGTCGAATCAGCTCCGAGCCGTAGGCACTGCCACCCGGAGAGTTGATCCGGAGTACCAGGGCTTTCACCTGGGGGTCTTCCCGGGCCGTGCGGAGGAGGTCTGCAGTGCTCAGGCCCCCAATGGTTCCGGCTGCTGCTTCTCCGTCGTGGATTTCGCCCTCGGCCACGACCATGGCAATGTGCGCCCCCGCGCTGTCTGGTTTCAACTGGTCCAGATAGTCGTCCAGGGAAATCTGACGAAAATCATGCCCCTCGGAGTCGGCCACTCCTTCCTTGATTTGCGCCTGGCGCAAGTCCGAAGCCGTCTTGAGGACGTCCACCCAGTGCAGATCCAGGGCCAGACGGGCTTCATCGCCGCCGGCTTGTTCCAGTAAATGGGGTAAGCGGGCAATCTCCTCGTTCAGAGTACCGGGGGCCAGATGGCGGGCCTGTTCCACCGTTTGGGTGTAGGAGAGCCACAGCGCGTCCAGCAACGTGTGATCGGCCTCCTGCGCCGCAGGCGAGGGCTCGTTGGCGATGAACGGTTCGCCAAAGCTTTTGTAGGTGCCCACGCGCACCAAATGCACGGTTACCCCCAGCTGGTCCAACGCGTCCCGATAGTAATTGCGGTAATGACCAAAACCCTCCAGTTCCACTTGCCCCATGGGGTCCAGAGCGACTTCGTCGGCATGCACCGCCAGATAGTATTGGCGCTGGTCATAATGACTGCTCCAGGCAATGACGCGCTTGTGATGAGCCCGAAAACGATCCAGTGCTGCCGCCACCTCGTGCAGGATGGGCAATCCGGTTACCCGCAGATCGTCCAGATGCAGGATGACGCGGGTAATTTTGGCGTCCTGCCCGGCCGCATCCAGAGCCTGCAGCACATCGCGCAATTGAATATCTGCCTGCTGCTGAGGGTTGTTGGCCATTTGCGAGAGCAGCAAGCCATCGGCACTGGCTGCATGCTGTTCCACCAGTTGGCCACTCAAATCCAGGACCAGGGCTGTGTTGGCTTGCAAGCGGGGGGTACGATGCAGCAGGGCGTAGGTCAATACGCCCGCCAGAAGACACACAAACAGGAGATTGAGGGTTAGCCGTCGGGTAGCGTCCAGAGCGTGCCATAAAAACACCAACAACGCGCGTAACACGGTGAATAAGCCACGAAGAATCGGTTTCATTCCGGCGAATCACTCAGGGGAGTGAAGTAGATGGCGGCGATGCGTGCTCCCACCAGAACGGCCAGCAAAAAACCCAAGGCCAGAATGTCGCGCCAGTCCATGGAATGACTGTACAAGCCCATGAAAATATCCCGCAAAATAAAGACGATGGCCACCTCGGAAATGACCCGCATGCGAATGCGGTGAAATTCCAGATAATCGGTAAAGGTACGGAACAGTTCGATAAGCACGAAGACCGACAAGATGGAGCTGACCAGAGTTTGAATGGCGAATTCGTGGCGCAGGTTTTTAAGGGCGTCATACAGATCGAACAGGACGCCCAAAAAAGCCACGCCCAGGGTGATCAGCATGACTAGAATGAGAAACACGATGATCAGATCGATGATGGTTCCATAGGAGCGCATCACCTGACCCTTGATGCCGCGAATGTGCGCAAAACGCATGACTTCAAGCTCCCTTGTGGACGGGGGTGTTGATGATCTTACTTCCGGCAAACGCGGCCGCCATGGCCACCATGCCTTGCCAGAGGACCGATGGCGAGGTGCTATTATAGCCGTACTGCAGGTTTACGCCGGAATTGCCCCCAACTTACCCCATATGGGTGCGAAAGCGCCAATGGGCGGTGCTCATGCTGGCCACTGCCAGCAGGGCCAGGGGCCAATACTGGGGCCAGAGCAGGGCGAGGCCAGCGCCCTCCAGAAAAACGCCCCGCACAATCACCAGAAAATACCGCATGGGATTGAGGAACGTGAGCCATTGCACCGGTTCTGGCATATTGGCAATGGGGGTGGAAAACCCGGACAGGATGACTGCCGGAACCAAAAACAGGAATACCCCCAGCAGCCCCTGTTGCTGGGTGTTGGCCAAAGAGGAAATCATCAGGCCAAGGCCGATGGCCGCCCATAAAAACAGGATGATGCCCAATATCAGGGCGAGCAGACTGCCGGTGAAGGGGACATGAAACCAGACCACCACCAAGGTGGAAATGAGCCCGGCTTCCAGTAGGCCGATGATGAACCCTGGCAAGGCTTTTCCCAGCAATATTTCCAGCGGACGCAACGGACTGACCAGCAATTGGTCCAGCGTGCCCATTTCGCGCTCCCGGGCCACCGACAGGCCCGTGACCAGCAAGGTCACCACCAGTGTCAGCAAGGCCACGATGCCCGGGACGATAAACCAGCGCGAAATCAGATTGGGGTTATACCAGGCTCTGATTTCCGGGAGCGCGGGAGGTGCCGCCCAACCGTATTGGGCCATCCAGTCCTGATTGAACTGATTGATGATGGCACTGACATCATTCAGGGCAATGGTGGCCGTATTGGAATTACGTCCATCGATGAGGACTTGGATCTGGCCCGACTGATGCTGCAGGATATTTTGGGTAAAGTGCGGCGCCACATGCAGTACCAGCAGGACTTTCTGGTTGTCGATCGAGGGCGCAATCTGGGATTCATGGCTGATGAAGACGGTTTGATGAAAGGTGGGCGAGCCTTCAAAATAAGCCACAAGCGTGCGCCCCACGGCCCCGGCATCTTCGTTATACACCGCGTAGGGAATCTGGTTCAAATCGAAAGTGGCCGCATAACCAAACACCAACAATTGAATGAAGGGCGGGCCGATGAGCACCACCCGGCTGGCTTTGTCCTTGAGCAAGGCCAGGAATTCCTTGATGATCAGTGCCCAGATGCGTGCCAGCATCAGTCCAGCCTTTTGCGCGATTGTCGCCAGGTCAAACCAAAGAAAATGAGCGCCATGAGCAACAGGGCAGCGGCGTTGGTAAGGATGACTTCTGGCACATTACCGGCCAGAAACAGGGTTTGCAACAGGGCCACAAAGTATCGGGCCGCAACGATATGGGTCATGAACTGGATGGGTTCGGGCATGGAGCCAATGTCAAAAATGAAACCGGACAAAATGAAGGCAGGCAGAAAAGTGACGATGATGGCGATTTGCCCGGCCACAAACTGATTGCGTGCCACGGTGGAAATCAACAGTCCCATCCCCAGGGCCACCAGCAAAAACAGGGCCGATGCCAGAATCAGCAGGCCCAGACTGCCTTCCAGGGGAACCGCAAAGAGCCACAGGGCCATGCAGACGGATAGGGCCATGCCCCCCATGCCCAGGAGAAAATAGGGGATCAGTTTGCCCAGTAACAGTTCCAGGAGCGATACCGGGGTGGCCATGAGTGCTTCCATGGTCCCGCGCTCCCATTCCCGAGCCACCACCAGGGCGGTCAACAGGGCCCCGATCAGGGTCATGATGACAGCGATCAGACCGGGTACCAGATAGTTTCGGCTGCGTAGGGCCGGGTTGAACCAGATGCGGTTTTCCAGCGTGGCAGGCAGGTGCAGGATTTGACCCGAACGGGTGGCGCGCTGTTGCAACCAGGTTTGCCATACGCCTTGCAGATAGCCCTCCAGCAGGCGTGCGGTATTGGCGTCCACCCCATTGACCAGGATGCCGAAGGGCGCAGTGCGTTGTTGCAGGAGCGCGCGGGTGAAGTCGCTGCGTAACCATAAAACGCCATCGACCTCATGGCGCATCAGGGCAGCGCGGGCCGCGGTCAATTGCGTGAAGGGATGGATCTGAAAGTACGTGGACTGACTCAAACCGGCCACGAATTCATTGGTTTCCTGGGTGGGTTGTTCCACCACCACGGCCACAGGGACATGATGGGCATCCAGCGAGACGCCATAGCCAAACAGAAACAGCAAAAATACCGGCAGCACAAAGGCAATGGCAATGGCGGAAGGATCCCGCAGGATTTGCAAAAATTCCTTGCGTACCAGGGCGTGCAAGCGTTGGGCAGTGATCATGAGGCGCGCCGCAAGGGGGATTCATGCTGCTGAATGAGGGTGATGAAGGCCTCTTCCATGGAGGGCTGGGCTTGATCCGGGCGTGCCGCCAGAGCACGCACGCTTTGTGGGGTGCCCTGGGCCAGAATTTCGCCCAGGGACATGAGCACCAGTTGATCGCAATATTCTGCTTCCTCCATGAAATGGGTGGTGATCATCACCGTGACCCCGCTGTCGGCCAGCTGGTTGATGCGCTTCCAGAAATCGCGACGGGCCAAAGGGTCCACCCCTGAAGTGGGTTCATCCAGAAACAGGATGAGCGGTTGGTGCATCAAGGCACAGGCCAAAGCCAGACGCTGTTTGAAGCCCAGGGGTAGATCCTGGCTATTGGCCAGGGCGAAGGGGGTCAGTTCGAATTCGTCGAGGGCCCATTGGATGCGCGCTGTTTTATGTGCTCCACGCAATCCGTACAGGGCGGAGAAAAAGGCAAGGTTTTGCAATACGCTTAAATGCCCATACAGGGAAAACTTTTGGGCCACATAGCCGATGTTGCGACGAGCTTGGGCTGCTGCTCGGCCCAGTTGCTCTCCCGCCACGCGCAGGGTGCCCGCAGTGGGGGATAACAATCCGCAAAGCATGTTGAAGGTGGTGGTCTTGCCCGCCCCATTGGCCCCTAGCAGACCGAAAATCTGTCCCCGAAGCACCGTGAAACTGATCCCCTTCACCGCCACGAATTCCCCAAAACGTCGAATCAAGTCATGTACCTCGATCACCGGTTCGGGGCTGAAGGTGGGTCCAGTGGCCTGAATGGGCTGGGTCAGTGGTTCGGGCCGGGGGGGTGATACGCTGGGGACGGCGCTGGGGATGGCTTTGGGGGTGGCTTTGGGGGTGGCCTCAGAGGCTGCGCCGCTGTGCTGTGCCTGATACAGGCGCACCACGAAGGCGTCTTCAAAGCGGGGGGCAATGGGCATCCATTGCTCGGGGGGCTGTGGGAGCGCCTGGGGCTCGCGGCAGACCACCCGCACGCCCTCTGCCTGAATCGTGGCATCCAGCACCCCGGTGCGCTGCCGCAGGCGGGACTGCAAGAGGCGGCGCGACAGGCCCGGTTGGGTCACCAAAAAACAGCACCCCTGCAGAGGAGCCGTCAGCACGGGATGCGGCGCATGCTCCAGGAGTTGGCCTTGGTGCAGCAGGAGAAGGTCATCACAGCGTTCGGCCTCGTCCAGGTATGCGGTGCTCACCAATACGCTCAACCCCTGGTGGCGCAGCCCCAGAATGATTTGCCACAACTCCCGCCGCGAGATGGGGTCTACGCCCACGGTGGGCTCATCGAGCAACAACAGGGCAGGGGCCCGCAGCAGGGCACAGGCCAAACCCAGTTTTTGCTTCATTCCTCCGGACAGTTGGCCCGCACGGCGCGCTCCAAAGGGCCCCAGAGCGGTCAGAGCCAGCAATTCCTGTTGCCGGGCCCGTTGCCGGGATGGTTCCAGGCCTTGCAGGGCCGCGTAAAGATCCAGATTTTCTTGCACCGTCAATTCTTCATACAGCCCGAAGCGTTGTGGCATATAGCCAATCAGCTGCTGAATCTGTGCCCCTTGGGTGCGGCTGTTCAGGCCCAGTACCTGGACTTCTCCCTGATCGGGATGAAACAGGCTGGCAGCCAGGCGCATGAGGGTGGTTTTGCCCGCTCCATCGGGCCCCAGCAAGCCGGTAACGCGCCCCTGGGCCACCTGGGCCGTGACCGCATTCAGGGCCAGAACCCGCTGTCCCGCACGTTGAAACCATTTGCTGCAGCCTTGCAGTTCTACCACTGCCGGGGTGGCGCTACTCATGGCTTATGATCCGCAACCATGGGGGGGCGTATTCTCCTGGACGGCATCGAGGGGTATGAGCACGGTGGTGGGCATGCCCAGACGTAGGCGATGGCCTGGGTTACAGGCATAAACGCGCAAGCGATACATGAGTTCGGTGCGTAGTTCGGGAGTTTCTACGGTTTTGGGCGTGAATTCGGCGGTGGGGGAAATGAAACCGACCCAGGCTTGGATCCGTTCGCCGGGCCATGAGTCACTTTCAATCCAGGCGCGCGTACCGGATTTGACCCGGCCCAGGGCCTTTTCTGGAAGCCAGGCCCGTATCCATACGGGATCATCCAGGGCCAGGGTGAGTACCGGTGTTTGCGGCGAGGCCATATCTCCGGGTTCCATGATGCGGGCCTGGACGATTCCGGCTTCGGGGGCCACCACCCGGGTGTCCACCATGTCCCTTTCGCTCAGAGCCAGGCTGGCCCGGTCGGCTTCCAGCGTTTGCCGGGCACTGGCAATATCCTCTTTGCGAGGACCCAAGAGAGCCAATCGGAGCGCTTGCTGGGTATGGTCCAGGGTGGCCTGGGCGGTTTTCAGGGTGGTTTCAGCGTTATCCAGACTCTGTTGGGGTACGAAGTGTTGGCGTTCCAGCGCCCGTTGGCGCTGCGCGCCAAGTTGCGCCACGTCCAGATTGGCCTGGGCTGCAGCCACATCGGCCCGGGCCTGGGCAATTTCTTCCGGGCGCGAGCCGGCCAGCAGGCGCGCCAGGATCTGGGCCTGGGCTTCCACCTGGGCCTGGGAGCGGCGCAGGGCCTGGCGAAACCGTTCGGGCTCCAGTTCGGCCAAAACCTGACCGGGGCGCACCGTATCGCCCTCTTGCACCAGCACGCGGGCAATGCGCCCCGAATCCTGAAAGGCGATTTGGGTTTGCCGAATGTCCACGTTGCCATACAGCTTGATGAAGCCGGAAGGGGCCGGATGAAGCTGGGGGTAGATGAACCGGGCCAGACCGACCAACACAACCAGCAAAATGGGTAGCAGCAGAAGGCGTTTCAGTTTTTTCCGGCGCTGGGGGGGCGGGGTCTTGCTGGGGGCGGACGCCTCGCTGGGGGGTTGGTTCATGGGAAGAAGTCCTTTCAGGGATGAGGCCACCGGAAAAGCAGCACGGCAGATGCTTCGGAAGTGACCAAAGATCAGGGCGGGAGCGGATGTGTTGGGTCGTGCAACAGCGCGTTGACCGATTCCAGATCGGCCACGGTCAGGATGCCGGCGGCGGCTTTGAGGGTGATGCGCGCCATGACATGGTTATACAGCGCCTGATTGTAGGTCTGCTCGCTGCGGATATAGTCGGTGGCGATATTGAGGACGTCCACAATGGAACGGGTTCCCACTTCATAGCCGGTGCGGGTGCCTTCCAGTGAAATCTTGCTGGAGGCCACTTGCGTCTTGGCCGCTTCCAGTTCGGCCACGCTATCCTCCAGATTCAAAAAGGCCGTTTGCGTGTTGAGCGTGACCTGATCGCGCACGCCCTGTAATTCTTGCAGGCTGGCGCGCGCCTGGGCCTGGGCCTGGTCCACGGTGGCGCTGATCTGGCCCCCGTCAAACAAGGGCATGGTCAGGTTCAGGCTGGCCCCCTTCTGGTTGATATCCAGATTGGGAAAGGGCGCGCCCATCACATGCTGAGAGATACCCTGCACATTGACCACCGGCCAACGCGCCCGTCGATTGAATTCCACCTGTTCCTGGGCAATGCGCAGTTGCGCTTCGTTTTGATGGATGAGGGGCTGGTTTTGCAGTGCGGATGCTACCCAGTCCGCACTCTTGTCGGGCTGGGGAAGCAGGGGTTGGAATGAGCCCAGATCGGCCAAGGTGCCGGTTTCCTGATGGGTTAGGCGTTGTAATGCGCGCCGTGCCACGGTAACGGCATTATGGGCCCGGATGCGCTCGGAGCGGGCAGCGTCGAGCCGCGCCTGGGCCTCGTGCACGGCAATCACATCTCCTGTGCCCACTTCCAGGGTGGCACGGGTTTGCTGATTGAGGGTGTCCAGCAACTTTTCCTGCTCTTCGGCCACGCGATTTTGCGCCTCGGCCTGCAATACGCCAAAGTAGGCGTTGGACAATTTGAGCGCTAACTGTTGCTGACTGTAGACCAAGGCTGCTTCACTGGCCTGAATCCGGTTGTCGGCCTGGGCCAGTGCGGTCCAGGCCTGGCCGTTGAATACCGTCTGCGTCAAATTGACGCTGAAGTTGTTGGAAGGGTAACTTTGTGAAATGGGGTTTCCCAGGCCGGTTATGCCTGCAGTGTTTTCACCAAAGCCGGCGCTCAAGCCCATGTGCGGCCACCAGGCGGAACGAGCCAGCGGTCGGCTTTGCAAATCGGCGTCGAGATTGGCTTGCGCCTGGGCCAGGGTGGGGTCGGAGTGCAGGGCCCATTGCCAGCTTTGTAAAAGGTTTTCTGCCTGGCAAGAGACGGCCCCAAACCCTGTTAGAAGGATCAGCAAAGCTGCCAGCCCGCGGGCGGGGCACCGTGTTGTTGAACACCAGGACATGTCAGAAAACCATCGTGTAGGGTCAGGAAGAAGCACTTACCGCTTCAATTCTACCTCAAGCAGGTGCTCTCTGGAGAAGAATGCCACGCGTTGCAGGCAGCCCGGGTGCAAGGGCAGCATGGATGGCAGGACCGCGGGGATGGGTGCATGGCTCTCGCAAAACGGGGATTTGCCGTACAATGCCCGTTGGAGTGTAGGCAATCTTTTGTCCAAACGGGTGACGGGATTTTCCGGGGGCTGGGCGATGTTTGAGATGGATCCGTATCAGTTGTTTTTGCAGGTAGCCCCGGATGCCTTCTTCGTGCATGACGGGCAAGGCCGTATTCTGGATGTGAACGAGATGGCTTGTACCAGCCTGGGTTATACCCGTGATGACTTGCTGGGCATGAACGTCCTGGATATCGAGCAGGATTTTGACCGGCTTCAGGCGTTGGCCCTTTGGGCACGTATCCAACCGGGGCAGATCAGCGAATTCAACGGCACCCACAGGCGCCGCGATGGGACCACCTTCCCGGTGCAGATTCATGCCAAAGCCCTCCTGTATAACGGGACGGTGTGCCTGTTTACCTTGGTGCGGAATATCTCGGCACAAATAGCGCTACAGCAACAATTGCAGCGGCAAGTCAGGCTGTATTCGGCCCTGAGCGAAATCAATCAGGCCATTGTTCGTTTGACTTCCGAAGAAGATCTGTTTCCTCTGGTGTGCCGTATTGCAGTGGAATTTGGCGGCATGAAGCTGGCCTGGATTGGCCAGTTGTCTGCTTCCGGTCAATTGGTTCCCAGCTGTTGGTATGGCACCGGACAGGAATACCTCACCCATCTACACCTTTCCCTCGATCCTGCAGTGCTTGAGGGTCAGGGCCCGGCGGCCACCAGCTGGCGCGAGCAACGCAGCGTGATCGTCAATGATTACCAGGCGCATGCGCTAACCGGGCCTTGGCGCGCAATGGCCGCCCGATACGGGTGGCGTTCTTCCGGTACTTTCCCGATTCTGCGGGCCGGAAAGTCCGTTGCCACCCTGGGCATGTACCACGACCTTCCGGGAGCCTTCGATGCTGCCGCTATTGCGCTGATGGAGGAAATGACGCGCGACATCAGTTTTGCATTGGATCAATTCGATCGCAACACGGACCATCTCCAGGCGCTGGACACCGTGCAGCGCCAGAAGGACTTTTTGAACGCCATTCTGGAGGCCGAACCAGAATGTGTGAAGGTGCTGGATTCCGACGGCAAACTGTCGCATATGAATCCAGCAGGACTGGCCATGCTGGAGCTCGATTCCCTGGAGCAGGCACAGTCTTTATCGTTGCTCGATTTTGTGCATCCCGATTACCGCGATAAATTTCTTCAGTTTTATAAAAATGTTACTGCTGGACAACGGATCATCCTGGAGTTTCCGGTGGTCGGGGCCAAGGGCACCTTGCGCTGGCTGGAGTCCCACGGCACACCGCTGCCGGATGCCGATGGTCAAGGAACAGCCTTGCTGGCTGTGACGCGCGATGTGACCGCGCGCAAGATGGCGGAAAATCTGATTTGGCGCCAGGCCAACTACGATCTGCTCACCGAACTGCCCAATCGGCTGATGTTTTATACGCTCATGCGCCATGAAATTCGGCGTGCGAAGCGCGATGCGGTTGGTTTGGGCCTGTTGTTCATCGATCTGGACCAGTTCAAGGACGTCAATGATACCTGGGGGCATCAGTTTGGCGATCAGTTGC
This sequence comes from Ferrovaceae bacterium, assembly GCA_027449685.1. Lineage (GTDB taxonomy): Bacteria > Pseudomonadota > Gammaproteobacteria > Burkholderiales > Ferrovaceae > JAJZHV01. The sequence continues at coordinate 81,084 of DAIDLC010000004.1, forward strand.
TGCAGGAGGTGGCACGGCGCCTGACAGCCTGTGTGCGTCAATCCGATACAGTGGCGCGTCTTGGCGGGGATGAATTCACCGTGATTTTACCCCAGATCAATGACAGCCTGGCAATGGAAAAAGTGGCCGTATCCATCCTCCAGGGTTTGGCCGAACCTTTTCTGTTTTCCGACAAACCGCCCGTGCATGTTTCGGCCAGCATTGGCATTACCGTGTTTCCCCAGGATGCCACCGAGGTGGATGCCCTGCTGAGCAATGCTGACCAGGCCATGTATGCCGCCAAGGATGCCGGACGCAATCAGTATGGGTTTTTTACCCGCCAATTGCAGGAGCGTGCCCATCGCCGTTCGGGGCTCTTGGCGGAATTGCGCCTGGCATTGGCAGAACAGCAGTTTTGCCTGCATTTTCAACCACAAATTCATCTGGTTTCCGGTCAGGTGCGCAAGGCCGAGGCCTTGCTGCGCTGGAATCATCCTCAGCGGGGTCTGGTGGGGCCGCTGGACTTCATCCCTTTGGCTGAAGAAACCGGTTTGATCGTGGATATAGGCGATTGGGTGTTTCAGGAAGCGGTGCGTTGGGCCAAGCGGTGGTCGGCGCGTTGCCCGGATTTTCAACTGGCGTTGAATGTGTCTGCGGTGCAATTCAAGCGGCGTGCGGACTTGCTGGAAAACTGGGGCCAGCATCTGGAGGCCGAACAACTGTCCGGCCAACACCTGGTGGTGGAAATCACCGAAAGTCTGCTGCTGGAATCCGACCCGGAAATCAAGCGCGTGCTGGAGGGCCTTCGTTCCCGACATATCGGCCTGGCCGTGGACGACTTTGGTACCGGGTATTCCTCTCTGTCCTACATTCACCGCTTTCCTCTGAATTATCTCAAAATCGATCGCTCTTTCGTGGCCGATCTGGGGCTTAACCCCCGGCACGTGGCCTTGTCCAACGCCATCATCGTCATGGGGCATGAGTTGGGCTTTCAGGTGATTGCCGAAGGGATTGAAACCGAAGTGCAACGCAACATCCTGCTGGCTGCCGGCTGCGATTTCGGACAGGGGTATTTTTTCTCCCGCCCCCTGGACCCAAAACAGTTTGAACAACGCTACCTGCAGCCACACTGCTGCTGATCACCCATAAAGCTACCCCCAACCCGTTTATTCGGTTGCAGGTGGCGTGTGTGATGCAACCCAGCCCCGTAGAAGGTCTCCCCTGGCGTGGCGTGAACGACCCTCTCCCAGACCTCCAGCATTATCGCCCAAGCACGGAAAGAGACTTGCATTATGCGCTCTGATTGGGTATATTGTTCGTGTACGTACTAAATGTGATCCAACTGACAATTTCTCAATTACCACGACTGGAGACTCTTCCCATGAAAAAAACGCTCTTGACCCTCATTACCGGAACCTTGCTGGCCACCTCGGCCTGGGCCGAACCGGCCACCTACACCACAGACCCCAATCATACCTTTGTGCGCTTTTCCTACAGCCACTTGGGGTATAGCACCCAACTGAGCCGCTTCGACAAGGTCTCGGGCACGATCACCCTGGATCAGGCCGCCAAAACCGGCTCCGCCGACATCACCATCGATACCCGTTCGGCCAACACCGGCTCGGCCCAGTTCAATGAACATATTCAAGGGGAAGACTTTTTGAATACTGCGGCTTATCCCACAGCCACCTTCAAATCCACCAAGATGACCTTCAAGGGCGATACGCCGGATGAATTGATGGGGGATTTGACCCTCAAGGGCATTACCCGGCCCGTCACTCTCAAGGTGACTTCCTTTAAATGCATGCCTCATCCCATGTTGAAAAAAGACGCCTGTGGCGCCGATGCAGTGGCCCATGTGAAGCGTACTGATTTCAACATGGGAAAATATGCCCCCTATGTGGGAGATGACGTGACCCTGACGGTATCGGTGGAAGCCATCAAGCAATAACCCCTGACGGGGTAGCCGGATGCGTGAAGCCTCAGCCCCAAGCGCTGAGGCTTCGCGGCTCTGGGGGTCCTGGGTGGGCACGACACGGGTCCTCTGCTGGAGCGCACAGGGTGCGTCCCTTTGGTGCCTCCTTGAAGGTGCAGCCTCAGGGCATCATCTGTGGGACCATAGCCACCAGGCCGCCACCAGAGCCAGCAATACAGTCGCCCCTGGAAGGTAAAGGCGCCAGGAGGGGCTCTTGTCGGCGTAAGGGTCGATAAGCGAGCGCTCGGCGTTTTGTGGGAGTTGCGGGAGCTGTGTGAGGGAGGTTCCGAAGGGGATGTTGATGTGGGCGCGCGCGTTGATGGCCCACCCGTTGGCATCCAGCAATGGTCCCAGGTTGCGGGTGCGCAATTTAAACCAGGCCAAGGCCACAGCGGGAGCAGAAATGGCCAGCATCAAACCCAGCAGAGCAAGGGGAATCTGCCACCACCGCAGGGCGAGGATGCCCATGATGACCGAGGCCAAGGCGGTTCCGATGGCCCCCACGGCCATGCCGATGGCCGCAAAGATGCCGGCAAACTTGGCCACATCAAAGGGCTGAGGCAAGGCAGCAGAAGCACCGGTTTTATTGGTAGAAGCCGGGGTCATGACGGGTTTTACTGTGGCATCTGCGGCCTGAGCCATGCGGGCTTCGTTGGCGCTGGATTTGCTGGCGGCCAATTTTTGCAACTGCTCCCCCAGCAGTTTGACAAAGCGTTTGTAGGGCGACCAGAAAGCCTGGCGCAGACTGATGGGGTGATCGATGATCTTGACGATGGTGGCATCCCAGTCCAGTCCCTGGCGATCATAAAAAACACCATTACGCCCCACCATGAGTTGATCCGAGTCCCCGGCCGTGAATGCGGCAGCAATGGAGATTTTTTTACCACCACGGGTACAGTCGCAATACACCAGGCAGATGCGGGATAGTGCGGCCAGCAGAGCATGGCGCGCCGGATCGGTTACCGTAATGCATAACTCGCAGGAGCGCCCATCCAGGTAGAGGGTTCCGGCCTGGAAGGTGGCCTTGCCCTGGCGCGTGTAGAAGTCTTTGAAAGCCACGAAATTGTTGGCCAGGGTCATGAGGTCGCGTTTGTAGCGTGTCAGGCGTTCAAGTGTCAGCGTGATCTCGTCTTGCGTATCGCCTACGGGTTTGCCGTTCGCCCAGGCGGCATACTCGGCAAACGCTTGCTTGACTTGCTCCCATTGTTCTGAATGGAGATGGGATCGGAATCCTAGCAGCGGGGTCAGCACCTGTTGGGTCAAGGCCTGCAGGGCCTTTTGCCAGGCTGGGTTGATTCCTTCCTCGAGGGGGAGTTCACCCGATTGCGCAATGCGCGCCAGGGGCAAAAGGGTGAGCGCCTGGGTCTCAACCAGTGACTTTAAATTTAGAGACTTGAAGTGATCCTCGGTGGGGTCCAGCAGGGGCTGTGCGCGCGTATCGAAGGCGCTGATACGACAGCGCAAAAAATAATCATCCACCTTGTCTTGCACGGCCAGCAATGTGTCGAAGGCGGCTTCCGTGGCGTCACCCAGTGCAGGAATGGTGGGGCAGGCCTCTTGCCAGGCTTGTAATTGGGCGGCATGCAAACGATCCTGGGCGGTTTGAATTTCATCCACCGACAGGGTGTCCTCGGGACTTTTACCCAAACTTGTCAACAGGGCCTGCAAGCGTTGCCGCAACGCAGGGCCCCCGGGACCGTCCATACGAATGTCTTCCTGTCTGATCCCATCTTGGCTCTGTCCGAGTTGTTCCGGGTTCGTCAGGCGCTCTCGGGCCCATTGCACTGCGGCAATCAGTTCGTTGGCGCGCACATGACCGTCTGCATCGGCATCGATCAGGGTAAGGGTGCGTTCGTCAAACTGGATGCCTGCCACGGGGCAGGAGAGAGCCATCCATAATTTCTGATCCAGCTGGTCGATGGCCAACAAATCAGACGCGTCATCCAGGCGCACCTGATCGAAGCCTCCCGCCCGAAAAAATCGCCAACGTCGCAGGGGTTCCGTCATGTGGGGTCTCATTAATAGGATCGTGGAGGGCAAGTCAGTCCTGCATCGGGAGGCGCTGGCCCGGGTCAAAAATTTCCCGGCCAAACCCGGCGCGAGACTAGTGCTGTGGCATTGTAACCGATCCCTCTTTTCATGGGTGGCCTGGAATCAGGGAAAACCAGCTGGCACATACCCTGCTCAGGGGCATCAAAATAATGGCAAAAGGTATTCAGGGTGTTGATTTTTGAGTAGAATGACGGGAGTTTGACGTAAGTCAAAATGGCGCTCGCCGCCTTATGTCTCGACGGGGGCGCTGGGGCGATGAGTCAATGCGCGCCCCGTAGCAGCCAGATGATCCGGGTGCATTGGGTCCCTTTGAGCAGGCTGCAATGATTTTGGAGGTCTTTGTGAACAACCGGTGCGCACGGGTTTGATGGGTGTATGGATTTCTCCGAGCTGAAATCAGTCTGTTACGGCTGTAGCATTCGCGAACTTTGTCTTCCAGAAGGCTTGACCGATGAAGAGGTCCTGCTGCTGGATCAGCATATGTTGCATCGTGTTCCGGTTCGCAAGGGCGAGCCCCTGTATCGCACGGGCGATCCCTTCAAGTCCCTCTATGCCGTGAGTACCGGGTTTTTCAAAACCAGCATTCTGCATGAGGATGGTCGCACGCAGGTCACCGGGTTTCAGATGGCGGGGGAAGTTCTGGGGCTGGATGCCATCAGCACGGATCATCACATTTGCGATGCCATTGCCCTGGAAGATAGCGCCGTGTGCGAAATCGACTTCAACCAGTTTGAGCAACTGGGGCAACTCATGTCCAACCTGCAACATCGCTTCAATAAAACCCTGTCCCGGGAAATCGTGCGGGATCAGGGCATCATGCTGCTATTGGGGAGCATGCGGGCAGAAGAACGCCTGGCCGCCTTTCTGGTGAATCTGGCCAAACGCTTTTCGGCGCGCCGACAATCCGCCTCTCAGCTGGTGTTGCGCATGACCCGCGAAGATATTGGGAGTTATCTGGGCATCAAGCTGGAAACTGTCAGCCGCATTTTGTCCCGTTTTCATGATCAGCAGTTACTGGAGGTCCGGGGTCGGCATATTCGCATCCTGCAACCCCAGGGGCTCGATCGACTGCTCAACAGCAACATCTGATACAGCGCTGATCGACTATGGCTGGTCACTGATGGCATACAAAAACCGCTTACTGGTCGATAAAATCACTCCTGTGTTATATCGTTCACTATACTTTGATCCAGATCAAAGTATAGTGTTGCGCGCTCCCTTATGATGTTCCTTGCAGGGTGACCGTGAGGATAATCGCGGCATCTTCTGTTTTTCAAACCGGGGCCCAGCGGCGTAAGACCGTAATGGCCACAAATCATCCATCTGAGGGGAAAATACGTTGATGAAAACAAACTTGATGAAGAAGTCCGTCCCAACCGGGCTGCTGTTAGCTGTTCTTGCTGGGGTCGCGCAGTCTGCGGTGGCGCAGGCCGATGAGGAACTCACGCCCTGGCTGGTCCGGGTGCGAGCCCTGGTGATTCATACGGACACCAACAACACGGCGGGTGGCGGAGTATCTGCGGATACCTTGAAAATATCTGATGAGGTTCAGCCCGAAGTAGACGTGTCCTATTTTTTTACCCCCCATATAGCCGCCGAACTGGTGGCCACGTATCCGGTCAGTCATAATATCCAACTCAATGGCACGAATATCGGTGGGTTGAAAGAGCTCCCCCCCACCTTGAATCTCCAATACCACTTCGATCCCATGGGCAAGGTCACCCCTTACCTGGGGGCGGGCTTTACTTACCTGCGCACCTGGGATTCCCGCGCTGCGGGCGGTTCCTTGACCACTTCCCAGAGCAACTGGGGCCCGGATGTACAGGTAGGGATGGATTATGCGCTCAATGCGCATGTGTCACTCAATCTGGATATCAAGAAGCTGTTTATTAGTGCCGACGTGCAGACCGTGGGAGGCGCCAGTGTCCTTACCGCCAACCTCAATCCATGGATCGTCGGCGTGGGTGCGGGCTACCGCTTTTGACCGTCTTGACGCCGACAACCCCCTCGTCGGCACCATTCGCCACCGCAAGGGAAGGTGCTTTGCGGTGGCGTTTTCATGAACACCTGTCCGCTCGTGTCCCCCGGTTTGGCACATTCCGGGCCGGATGTGCAGCACCTCAAGAACAAGCGGGCCGCTGTATTCAATGGGCCTGACTGGTCTTTTGCGGCCGGAAAGAGAATAATGAACGGTGACAATCATTGATTCAGGTCAAGTCAGGTTTGTCTGCTTTCCTGCATAGTTCAACCTTTACACGAGAACCCCATTGGTATGGAACGCATTACCCCCGATCTGATGCGCCGCTTCGACATTCCCGGGCCGCGGTACACCTCGTACCCCACGGCTGATCGGTTTTTGCCAGATCCGGAGGGTCTGGTGCTGAAGCAGGCTCTGGAGGAGCGCGCTGGCGCAGCGGCTCTGCCCATGTCGCTGTATGTGCATGTTCCCTTTTGCGAGTCGGTGTGCTACTACTGCGCCTGTAACAAGGTCATTACCAAAGACCATACCAAGGTGCAGGATTACCTGCGTTATCTGGAGCGGGAAATCCACCAGGTGTCGCAGCATTTGATGGGTCCTGGCGGGCGCCTGTCCCCCGTGTCCCAGTTGCATTTTGGGGGTGGGTCACCCACTTTTCTCAGTGATGACGAATTAGCCGCTCTGGTGCAACTGCTGCGCGCACGTTTCGAGTTTGTGGAAGGAGCGGAATATTCCATCGAAATCGACCCGCGTACGGTCAATGCCGCCCGCTTGGCCCATGTGCGCGCCCTGGGTTTTAATCGGGTCAGTTTTGGGGTGCAGGATTTCGATCCCCAGGTGCAACTGGCCGTTCATCGGGTGCAACCCTTTGAACAAGTCGAAACCCTGATGGCGCAGGCGCGTGCCTTGCAATTTGATTCCATCAATGTGGATCTCATCTACGGTTTGCCGCATCAGTCCCAGGCGTCATTTACGCGCACCCTGGAACAGGTTGCGGCTCTGCGTCCTGACCGCATTGCCCTTTATGCGTATGCTCACTTGCCTGCGCGTTTCAAGCCGCAACGGCGCATCGATGCAGCCCATCTGCCGGGAGCCGATCTCAAGCTGGGCATGCTGGACAGGGCCATCGACACCTTTCTGGAACAAGGCTACGACTATATTGGCATGGACCATTTTTCCCTGCCCCAGGATCTTCTGGCGCAGGTCAAGCGCGAGGGACGGTTGCAGCGCAATTTTCAGGGCTATCACACCAATGCCGGTTCGGACCTGGTGGGTTTTGGGGTATCGGCCATCAGTCAGGTGGGGCGTGCCTATAGCCAAAACCTGAAAACCCTGGCGGAATACTACGCGGCCATCGATGCCGGACGCTTGCCCGTGGACCGGGGACTTACGCTCACCGAAGATGATCTGCTGCGGCGCGAGGTCATCATGGGGCTCATGTGCCAAGGGAAGATGGATTTTCAGGACTTGCAACGTCGCTATGCTATCCACGTGGCAAGCTATTTTGAAGAAGCTCTGGCGCGTATGCGCGAATTCGAACAGTTTGATCTGGTCCGGCGTACAGACTCTGGACTTCAGGTCAGCAAGGCGGGGTGGTTTTTTGTGCGGGCCATTGCCATGGCATTCGACAAATATCTCTGGATGCATTCAGACCACCAGCGCTTTTCAAAGGTGTTGTAGTAGTCTCCTAAAGTGGTCTTTATCGCCCTCGTTGCTCACGCTTCGAGGGCTTTTTTTTGGGGGGCGCACAGCACCAACCCTCTTGCGCGCTGGGCTAGCCCACGCCACCCGGCGAGATTTTGCAGCAGGTGCGGCAACAGGACATCCTAAAGCCGTATAATGAGCGCTTTTACCTCGGCGGCCTTCATGAAAAAAATTCTGATTCTAGGTGTTAACGGGTTCATTGGGCATCACCTCAGCCAACGAATTCTGACGACGACGGAGTGGGAAGTGTATGGGATGGACATGCAAAGCGATCGCGTGTCCGATCTCATCGACCATCCCCGCTTCAATTTTTTTGAAGGCGATATCACCATCAACAAGGAATGGATCGAATACCACGTCAAAAAATGTGATGTGGTCCTGCCGCTGGTGGCCATTGCTACGCCTGCTACCTACGTGCAGCAACCCTTGCGCGTGTTCGAACTGGATTTTGAAGCCAATCTGCCCATTGTTCGCAGTTGCGTCAAGTATGGCAAACGGATCCTGTTTCCCTCCACCTCCGAAGTCTATGGCATGTGCCACGACGAGGAATTCGATCCCGAAGCCTCCGAACTCATTCTGGGCCCGATCGAAAAACAACGCTGGATCTATTCCTGTAGCAAACAGTTGATGGACCGCGTCATCTGGGCGTATGGCATGCAAAACGGCCTGGACTTCACCCTGTTTCGCCCTTTCAACTGGATTGGTTCCGGCCTGGACAGCATTCACACACCCAAGGAAGGTAGTTCGCGGGTCATCACCCAGTTCTTTGGGCATATCGTGCGTGGAGAAAACATCAAACTGGTGGACGGGGGCAGTCAAAAACGCGCCTTTACGTATATCGATGATGGCATTGCTGCCCTGATGAAGATGATCGACAACAAAAATGGCGTAGCCTCCGGAAAAATCTACAATGTGGGCAATCCTTCCAATAATTATTCGGTCAAGGAGCTGGCCCACATGATGTTGAAACTGGCCCTGGAATACCCCGAATATCGTGCCACGGCCGAACAGGTTCAGTTGCTGGAAACCACTTCCGAGGCTTATTACGGCAAGGGTTATCAGGATGTTCAAAACCGTGTTCCAAAAATCACCAACACCATGGCCGATCTGGACTGGGCACCCCAAGTGACCATGGCCAATGCCCTGCGCTACATCTTCGACTCCTATCGCAGTCAGGTGGCCGAAGCGCGCGGGCTTGTGGACTGAAAACCCGGGTGCCAATCCAGGGTAAACAGCCCCCGGTTCGGTTTGTCAATACAAGTGCGGTACGTAGGACATGAGTGAGCAGGACATGCAAAAACCTCGGGTCGGTGTGGTGATGGGAAGCCAGTCAGATTGGCCGGTCATGGAGCCGGCGGCATTGATATTGGCCCGTTTTGGCGTGCCCTTCGAAACCCGGGTGGTCTCAGCCCATCGCACCCCCGACCTCCTGTTTGAATATGCCGCGCAGGCGCGCGCCCGTGGTCTGGCCTGCGTGATTGCCGGAGCCGGAGGAGCCGCCCATCTTCCCGGAATGTTGGCTGCCAAGTGTACCCTGCCGGTTTTGGGCGTTCCCATTCCCGCCACTGTGCTTCAAGGGCAGGATGCCTTGCTGTCCATCGTGCAAATGCCCAAGGGGGTGCCGGTGGCTACCTTCGCCATTGGGGCTGCCGGTGCGGCCAATGCGGGGCTATTTGCCGTGAGCCTGCTGGCGCTTACGGACCAACCATTGGCGCACGCTCTGGACGCCTATCGGACCGAACTGGCCCAGTCTGTCCTGGCCATGCCACTGCCCCCCCTGGTTTCCCGCCCATGAATCGCAAGGAATCGACCCTGGGCATTCTGGGGGGAGGGCAACTGGGCCGCATGTTTACCTGCGCGGCCCGCACCATGGGGTATGACGTGGTGGTGCTGGATCCCGACCCCGAAGCACCGGCGGCGCATTTTGCCACCCGTCATCTCTGTACTCCCTTCACTGACGCGCAGGCGCTCAATGATTTGGCGCGCAGTTGCAGTGCGGTAACCACCGAGTTTGAAAACGTTCCGGCCTCCTCTCTGGACATTCTGGCCAGTGACACCGTGGTGCGACCAGCGGCACAGGCGGTGGCCATTGCGCAAAACCGGATTCTGGAGAAGACCTTTCTTCAGGAACAGGGAATTGCCGTGGGGGCCTTTTCCGTGGCCCGGTGCCGGGAATCCTTCCGGCACGGTCTGACCCAGGTGGGGCTGCCGGCCATCATCAAAACCTCCCGGTTTGGTTATGATGGCAAAGGTCAGTATCGGGTCGATACCCTGGAGCAAGCCAACGACATCCTGGAACGGGAACCGGCCATGCTGCCGGTGGTCATCGAAGCCTTGTTGCCGCTGGATCTGGAAATTTCCGTGATTCTGGCGCGTAGCGCCGGCGATGAGCTCAGTTTTTGGCCGGTGGCAGAAAACCGTCATTCCCAGGGTATTCTGGATGTCACCCTTGCGCCGGCCCGGGTTTCTGGGGTGCTGGCAGGGCAGGCGCAGGATACGGCCGCCACCATTGCACGACAGCTGGACTATGTGGGCGTCATGGCGGTGGAGTTCTTTGTTAGTCAGGGCCGCTTGCTGGTGAATGAAATCGCCCCACGACCTCACAACAGTGGGCACTATACGCTGGATGCCTGCATGACGAGTCAGTTTGAACAACAGGTGCGCATGCTGGCAGGCTTGCCCGCCGGAAGTACAGAGCAACTGCGTCCTGCCGTGATGGTGAATCTGTTGGGTGATTTATGGGCCGAAGGAACCCCACCCTGGGCTCTGCTGTATGCCGAACCAACCCTGAAGCTCCATCTGTATGGCAAACAGGACCCGCGTCCAGGGCGAAAAATGGGGCACTTCACCGTGTTGGGGACTAGCGTGGAGCAGGCCTTGGGCACTGCCGAAAAGCTGCGCCACGCCCTGCGGCAGAGATGAGTTTGGTGGCTAGACGGCGTCGTCGTTGATTTCGCCGGTACGGATGCGCACCACCTGACTGACCGGTAGCACGAAAATCTTGCCATCGCCAATTTTTCCCGTACGCGCGGCACGCACGATGGCCTCGATGACTTTTTCTTCGTTGTCGTCAGACACCACCACTTCAATTTTTACTTTGGGCAGAAAATCCACCACGTACTCGGCGCCCCGGTACAGTTCTGTGTGACCCTTCTGACGACCAAACCCTTTGACTTCGGTGACGGTCAAACCGGATACACCCACTTCGGACAAGGCCTCGCGCACCTCATCCAGTTTGAAAGGTTTAATCACTGCGGTAATCAATTTCATGATGGCTCCGTCAACAATATCTGATCAGCGGTCATCCCCAGGGCGGGGCATTACGGGATGATAACACCTGCAGCGGATTCTGTTACAGTGGGCTGGGATGAACTCCTTTGGGAAAGCGCGCCTTGAAGCCAGAAGCATCCAGCAAGACGCCCCCCACTTCCAGTTCGAGCAGGTACAGTGCGCGTCCATCGCCCCCCACTGTCTGGGCAACGGCCTGGGGATGTGGATTCAGGCTGGTGCGTAAAATCCGGGCCACTTGCCCCTCCAGTTGAGTGGTTGCCCCGGGGTACGGCGGGGCCACTCCCCGCACCAGATTGTGGATTTGCTGTGCGCTTTGCCGCCAGTCGATACGTCCGTCTTCCGGACGTCGACCCCCGAAATAACTGCCCTGTTTCAGGTTTTGTGGGGTATGGGGTGCGCTGCCGTTGAACAAGGGGCCCAAGACGTGTTCCAGCATGTAGGTGGCTGCGGGGACCAGGCGTTCAAAGACTTCGAAGGCCGTGTCATCCGGGCCGATGGGAACGCTCACTTGGGCCACGATAGCGCCTTGGTCCGGTTTGACGGTCATGGCGTGCAAGGTGGCGCCGGTTTCCTTTTCGCCGTGAATGACTGCCCAATTGACCGGAACACGCCCGCGATATTTGGGAAGGAGCGAGCCATGCAGGTTGTAAGCGCCCTGGGTGGGAATGTTGAGCAGATCTTCACCCAGCATGTGCCGGTAATAGAACGAAAAAATGAAGTCTGGGTGCAGGTCACGAATCGCCTCGACGAGGGCTGGGTGGTTGGGGTCCTGCGGGGTGATCGTGGGAATGCAGTGGCATCCGGCTAGCCGTGCCACACTCTCAAACCAGATGGTTTCTTGCGGATTGTCCTGGTGGGTTACCACCAGTGCCACCTCCACACCGCGATCCAGCAACACCTGCAGGCAGCGGGCGCCAAAGCGGTGGTAAGCAAAGACCACCACGCGTTTGGCAGGAGAAGAATTTTTACGGGTTAGCGTCATGGGCGGTGTCAGATTGAGTTGGAGGGGTTGAGTAGTCTGCTAGAGCGTAGCGTATGGCGCGCAGGCAGATATCGGGATTGCCAGAACGGGAACGGAAAGCGGAGCCATGCGCTCATCTGGTTTGGTCGTGTAAATCGGGGGCTTCCAGAATGGCCTGGATCAGGAAGCGTGGGCGATCCCGCACCTGTTGGTAAATGCGCCCCACGTATTCCCCCAGCAAACCAATGCCAAACAGCAGAATGCTGATGAGAAAGAACGTAATGGCGAAGAGGGTGAACACGCCCTCGGCCTCGGGGCCCAGTATCCAGCGACGCACAAACAGGTAGACCACGAACAGACCGGACAGGACGGACAGGACCATTCCCAGCAAGGAGAAGGTTTGTAGGGGGACCACGGAAAATCCGGTGATCAGATCGAAGTTGAGGCGTACCAGGCTGTACATGGAATATTTTGACTCGCCTGCTGCGCGTTCTTCGTGTTTGACCTGAATCTCTACGGGATTGGCCGAAAAGGTGTAGGCCAGGGCCGGAATGAAGGTGTTGACTTCGCGGCAGGAAGAAATGGCGCGGATGATGCGTCGGTCATAGGCCCGCAACATGCACCCCTGGTCCGTCATATGAATCCGTGTCATGCGCTCGCGCAGGCGGTTCATGAGGCGTGAAGCCCAACGCCGCCAGGTGCTGTCCTGACGCTGCATGCGGATGGTACCCACATAATCATGCCCGGCATCCATGGCCTGTAAAAGTTTTCCAATTTCTTCCGGGGGGTTTTGCAAATCGGCATCCAGGGTGACGATGCGTTCGCCCCGGGCTTGCTCGAATCCGGCCATGATGGCCATATGCTGTCCGTAGTTGCCGTTGAGCAAGATGACGCGGGTAACTTCGGGGCGCCGTTCAAACTGTTGTCGCAGCAGGGCCCCCGAGCGGTCCCGGCTACCGTCATTGATAAAGATCAGCTCGTAGGAAAGATGCAAGGCATCCAAAGCCGGGTAAACCCGGTCAAAGAGGGCTTGCAATCCCTCCTCCTCGTTGTAGACGGGAATGATGACGGACAGGAGAGGAAGGTGGGCCATGATGAACAGTTCTCGGTTAGCCGCGCGCCTGTTGCAGGACGCTTTGTAGGGTGCTGCAGACACGATCCACATCCTGCGTGGTGAGTGCCGGGTAAAGGGGAAGTGTCAGGGTACAGCGGGCAATCCGTTCGCTATGCGGAAAGTCTCCCGCCTGATAACCCAGGGTCCGGTAGCGGCTGGTCAGGTGAATGGCCTCGTAAGAAATGCCACTGCCAATGCCTTGAGCGGCCAGTGCATCCATGATCTGTTTGCGGCTCCAGGTCAACTGTTCCAGGCGCAGCAAGGGGGCAAAGAAATTCCAGCTATGTCCCCTGTCACCCCGGGCGGGTAATTCGCACAGGGGTTCGGTGGCCAGGTTGTGAAAATAGCGGGCCACCAGTTGCCGCCGTTTTTCGATAAATTCCTCCAGACGGGCCAACTGGAGCAAACCCAGGCGGGCATTGACATCGGGCAGGTTGAATTTTCCGCCGGCCACCAGTACGTCCCGGGTGCCGTCCGGATTGCGGGAAATGCCGTGAAAACGCCACTTCTCGGCGAGTTGGGCTTCGGATTCATCGGCAAATACCAAAGCCCCCCCTTCGATGGTGGTCAGGTTTTTGTTGGGGTGAAAACTGAAACTGGCCATGTCCCCAAAACTGCCAATGGGACGCCCCTGCCAGCGTGAGCCAATGGCCAGGGCAGCATCTTCGATGACGCGCAGATTGGTGTCTCCCGCCAAGTCGTACAAAGCCTCCATGGGCAAGGGAAGCCCGGCAAAGTGGGTGGGCATCAGGGCACGGGTTTTGGGGGTAATGACACGCTCGGCAGCCTCCAGATCCAGATTGCGCGTTACGGGGTCCACATCCACGAACACGGGTGTGGCTCCGGTGCGGGAAATGGCATTGGCACAAGAGAAAAACGTTTGCGCGGGCAGGATGACTTCGTCCCCGGGGCCCACGCCAGCCACCTGCAGGGCCACCTCCAAAGCGGCAGTGGCCGAAGAAAACACACGCACCGGGCGCCCGCCGTGATAGGCCGACAGGGCCTGCTCGAACTCGAGGACGCGTGGACCGGAGGTGATCCAGAGGGAGCGCAAGGTGTCGGCCACGGCCTCCACCATGGCCTCGTCCAGCGTAGGCCGCGCAAAGGGCAGAAAGGGCAAAGCGGAGGGTGAGTTAGCTGCGTGCAATGAGGAATACTCCCAGAATGACGACAAAAATCCCTGCCAGGCGCAGGGAGGAAAGGGACTCGCCCAGCAGCCAGTAGGCGGCGGCGGCATTGACCACATAGCCTATGGAGAGCATGGGATAGGCCATGGACACGGGAACCCGGGACAAGGCCATGATCCAGATCACGACGCTGAAGCCATAGCAGCATAGCCCGCCCAGAATATGCGGCTCGCTGGCCACTTGCCAGCCGATGGGAAGCAGGTTGCGCCATTCAAAGGTGAAATGCCCGATGGCGTTGGTTCCGGCCTTGAGCAATAATTGAGCGGCTGCATTGAGCAGAACCCCGGTCAAAATGAGAGAAAAACTCACCAGATTCATGTCATGTCCCTGCTAGCGCGCCAAGGCGGGATGATGCTCCGGTTGCGCCGGTGTACTGAAGGGCGCCACTATAACATGGCGCGAATCCCGAAATTGCAGCTGCAGGGGCCAATGGGCACGCAGGAGATGCTCGTACATATCCGGGTTCATGATGGCTCGTGCGGCGGGGTCGCTGCGCCAAAGGGGTAAAAAATCCTCGAGCGTGGCAATGGCCCCTGTGGGCTGCAGGGTGAGCCCGAAAGCCAGTTCATCCTGAAAAGCCACCAGTGTGACGGTGCGCTGCAAGTAGTAATCCAGGACCTGATCGTAGGTACCCACGCTATACACTTGCGAGGCCTGACGCAAGGCCGTGCCTTGCTGCTGCACCAGGGCTTTGCTGGAGGTTACTGCGGCCAGCGATTCGCTACCCTGCAGCAACAGTTGGGCGCCTAGCAGGGAGGAGAGGGCCATGAGGCTCAGGGCGCTTGCCTGATGGCTGCGCTGTTGCCAGCTCCACAGGCCAGCCCCGAGAAGGACCACCGCAGCCCCGGCGATCCAGCGCGCGTACACCTGATACAGGGATACCATGTCGGGATCCACATCCAGATCGAACCCCAAGGCCTTGGCTCCCTGCGGGAACGCCAGCAGGGCAGCCACCAGCGCCAGAAAGGCCCCTCCCAGGATGCCGGTAGCGGGAACCTGCCCCGGCAAATGGGTCTGGTGGTGCAGTTGGCGCCCCATGAGCAGAGCCAGGGCAGGAAAAGCCGGCAGGATATAGGATGGAAGTTTGGAGCCTGACAGGCTGAAAAAACCAACCACGAACAAGGCATACAAGGCCAGAAACCGTTGGGGCGAAAAGCTTTTGGCCTGCACGTGACGCAAGGGCTTGAAAACACTGGACCAGAGTAAGCCCGTCCAAGGGAACAGTCCGGCCAGCAAGACGGGCAGGAAGTACCAGAAAGGCTCTACCCGTTGATGCACGGTACTGGTAAAGCGTTGCAGGTGTTCATGGATGAAAAAGAATGGAAGGAATTCGGGATGCACTTGCGCTGCCAGCCAAAACCAGGGGGCTGCCAGCAACAGGAAGAGTAACCCGCCGGTGAGGGGTGTCAAGCGTTTCCAGGGAGAAAAATCCCGGGTCCAGAGGGAGTAGAGCAGCAGTGTGGTCCCCGGTAGGGCCAGGGCAATCAATCCCTTGGAGAGCAGGGCGGCGGCGGCCCCCGCCCAGGCCAGCCGCATCCAGTGGCGCATGGCGCGGGATGCTGGCTGGGCGGATTGGGCCAATAAAAAGGAACCCACGCTAAACGTCATCCAGAAGGTCAGGCCCATGTCCAGCGAATTGATGTGACCCAGTGCCGCAAAATAAATACTGCCGGATAACACCAGCCCGGCCCGCCAACCGGCACCAATGCCAAACAGCCGGTTGCCTAGAAACCAGACCCAGAGCAGGCAGGCCAGGCCGGTCAGGGCGGTCCAGGCACGCGCAGCGGTTTCGGTAGGGCCCAGAAGCCTGATGGCGCCCGCCGTGGCCCAATATTGCAGCGGTGGTTTCTCGAAATAGGGGATCCCGTTGAGGTGGGGTGTAACCCAATCGCCCGTGACGGCCATTTCGCGGGCAATTTCTGCATAACGTCCCTCATCCGGGCGGGTAATGCTGCGTGTGGACAGCCCCAGGCTCCACAGCAGCAGGACGAGGAGCACCAGAGCCGTGCCGTGTTTCATGGGGATGGCCGGCCTAGCGTGCGGGCAGTGGGTTCGACGCGGCTGCGTGAGAGGGCGGTTGGTCCAGGCTTTCCAGATAGCGTTGGGCGTCCAGGGCCGCCATGCAACCGGAGGCGGCGCTGGTAACCGCCTGTCGATACACGGGATCCTGCACATCGCCGGCCGCAAATACGCCCGGCACGCTGGTTTGCGTGGCATTGCCCTGATGCCCGCCCTGCGTGAGGAGGTAGCCGTTTTCCATGGCCAGTTGCCCCGTGAATAATTCGGTGTTGGGGCGATGGCCAATGGCAATGAAGACTCCCTTCACGGCCAGGTCCTGACAGGTGTCGTCGCGGGTGCCCTTCAGGCGCACGCCAGTTACCCCGGAGTCATCACCCAGTACTTCTTCCAGCCGCTGATTCCAGGCCAGACGGATATTGCCCTGTCGGGATTTTTCCAGCAAGCGGTCCACCAGAATGGGTTCGGCGCGCAGGGAGTCGCGGCGATGGACCAGTGTGACGCTGCGGGCAATGTGGCTGAGATAGAGGGCTTCTTCCACCGCCGTATTGCCGCCCCCAATGACCGCCACATCTTCGCCGCGATAAAAAAATCCGTCACAGGTGGCGCAGGCGGAAACCCCTTTGCCCATGTAGGCTTGTTCGGAGGGTATCCCCAAATACTGGGCCGAGGCGCCGGTGGCCACGATGAGGGCCGTGCATTGATAGATGCCCTGGTCGCCGTGCAGGACAAAGGGAGGTTGTTGTACCTGGGCCTGGTGAATGTGATCAAAAATGATCTCAGTCCCAAAGCGTTGAGCGTGTTTTTCGAAGCGTTCCATGAGCTCTGGGCCCTGCACGCCGTGCACATCGGCGGGCCAGTTGTCCACATCGGTGGTGGTCATCAATTGCCCCCCTTGGGCAATTCCCGTGATCAGAACGGGGTTTAAATTGGCGCGGGCCGCATACACGGCCGCAGTGAATCCTGCGGGGCCAGAGCCAAGGATCAGCAAGCGGGACTGACGGAGTGTGGGGTTCATGAGCAGGTGGCAGCAAAAAGAGGAAATTATAGCACCCGTGAATCAAGGCTATAATTCCCTCATGTCTGCTTTGACTCTTTCTCAAAAGTTCATGCGCCTGCTGCGTGAAGCCCTGCTGGGGGTTCTTGTGCTGCTGGCGCTCTATCTGGCATTGGTGTTGGTCAGTTACCACCGCAGCGACCCGGGTTGGTCCACGGGGGCCTCTACCCAGCAGATTGCCAATGCGGGTGGCAAGGTGGGTGCCTGGTTGTCCGATTTGCTGCTGTACCTGTTTGGATATTCCACGGCATGGCTGGTATTGGCGCTGTTGATGGTGGCCTGGCAAGGCTATCGGCGCTCCCAGCGGGAGCGCGAGCGGGAAATGGGGGTGGAGCGCCCGGTGCTGACCGCCCATGGCCTATGGGTCATGGGCGGGGGCTTCCTGTTGGTACTATTGGCCAGTTGTGCGCTGGAGGCCATGCGTTTTGCCGGTGACCGTTTCGAACTACCGCTGCAGCCCACGGGCGCGGATGTGTGCAGTGGCGCAGGGGGCGTCATCGGTTGCGAATTGGGCGATCTGGTGGCTCAGTCCTTTGGGGTAACCGGCGCCCTCATGCTGTTGTTGGCTGGTTTCACCATTGGGTTATCCTTGTTGGGCGGATTTTCCTGGGTGGATGTGGCGGAATGGCTGGGGGTTCGGGTGGAAACCTCGGTGCTGTGGCTGTTGGGGCGGTATAAAACCGGACAGGACCGCAAAGTGGGGCGTAAAGCCGAAGAGGCCCGGGCTGCCGTGGTGGTGGAAGCGCGCAAACAACTGGAGACCCAGGCCCCCCTGCAGATCACGCCACCGGTCACGGAAATCCCCCAGTCGGTGCGTGCGGTCAAGGAAAAGCAGGCGGCCTTGTTTCAGGACCTGCCCGACTCCCCCTTGCCGGCCTTGTCGTTGCTGGACCAACCCGAAGTGCGGACCGAGATTCTCTCGGCCGAGTTGCTGGAATATACCTCGCGCCTGATCGAACGCAAGCTGGGGGAATTCAATGTGCAGGTGCGGGTTTTGGCGGCTTATCCCGGCCCGGTGATCACCCGTTACGAAATCGAACCGGCCGTGGGAGTGAAGGGCAGTCAGATCGTCAATCTGGTCAAGGACCTGGCACGGGCCTTGTCGGTGGGCAATATCCGGGTGGTGGAATCCATTCCTGGTAAAAGTTGCATGGGCCTGGAAATTCCCAATCCGCGCCGGGAGGTGGTGCGGTTATCGGAAATTTTCAGTTCTGCGGTGTATGGCGACATGAGCTCCCCCCTCACTCTGGCGTTGGGCAAGGATATTGCCGGTAATCCCGTGGTCGTGGATCTGGCCCGTATGCCCCACTTGCTGGTGGCCGGAACTACGGGCTCTGGCAAGTCGGTGGCCATCAATGCCATGATTTTGAGCCTGCTGTACAAGGCTTCCCCACAGCAGATCCGGATGATTCTGGTGGACCCCAAGATGCTGGAATTGTCTGTATATGACGGCATTCCCCACTTGTTGGCGCCAGTGGTAGTGGATATGAAAGAAGCGGCCCACGCCCTGCAATGGTGCGTGGTGGAGATGGACAAGCGCTACAAGACCATGTCGGCGCTGGGTGTGCGCAACCTGGCGGGGTATAACACCAAGGTGGAGGAGGCACAGAAGGCGGGCAAGCCCTTGACTAACCCCTTTACCCTGACACCGGATCAGCCCGAGCCTCTGGAACGCTTGCCCAATGTGGTGGTGGTCATCGACGAGTTGGCTGATCTCATGATGGTGGTGGGCAAGAAGGTTGAAGAGCTGATTGCCCGTATCGCTCAAAAAGCCCGTGCTGCGGGAATTCATCTAATCGTAGCCACCCAGCGCCCCTCCGTGGATGTGATTACGGGGCTGATCAAAGCCAATATTCCCACGCGTATTTCCTTTCAGGTGTCCAGTCGTGTGGACTCCCGTACCATTCTGGATCAAATGGGGGCAGAGGCTTTGCTGGGCCAGGGGGATATGCTCTATCTGCCCACCGGCGCGGGCTATCCCCAGCGGGTGCATGGCGCCTATGTGGCCGACCATGAAGTCCACCGGGTGGTGGAATTTCTCAAGACGCAGGGCGCTCCCAACTATATCGACGGACTACTCGATGGCGCAGCCGTGGGCGCGGCTGAAATGGACGTCAGTAGTGGCGATGCCGCCACCGGAGAGAAGGACCCCCTGTATGATGAGGCCGTGGCCATTGTCCTGAAAAATCGGCGTGCCTCCATCTCCCTGGTCCAGCGGCATTTGCGCATTGGTTACAATCGTGCGGCGCGTTTGGTGGAAGACATGGAAAAGGCCGGTTTGGTCTCTACCATGGCCACCAACGGTAACCGCGAGGTGTTGGTTCCTGCAGGGGCAACGGAATGAAGAAACGCATCTTGATCTTATGCCAGTTGGCGGTGGGGGTGCTGGGGTTGGGACTGGTATCTCAGGTACATGCCAGCGGCCTGGAGCGTTTGAAATTCTTCATGCAGGATACGCGCGCCGGAGAAGCGCATTTTACGCAGCAAGCCGTAAAGTCCTCCGCCGACAAAGCGCAGTCCAGTTCAGGGTTGTTTCAGTTTTCCCGCCCGGGCCGGTTTCGCTGGGAGTACCAAAAGCCCTACCCACAAACCATCGTGGGCGATGGCCATACGCTTTGGATCTGGGATCCCGACCTGATGCAGGTAACACGCAAAAAAATGAGCGAGAGCCTGGGATCGACCCCGGCGGCCATTCTGGCAGGCGAGAACACCCTGGACAAAGGTTTTTCCCTGGAAGAAGCCCCTCCCGCCGAGGGGCTGGAATGGGTTCTGGCTACCCCCAAATCCCGCGATTCGGGTTTCGAGCGGATTCGTCTGGGCTTTGACGCCCATTCCCTGGTGCAAATGGAGTTGCTGGATAATTTTGGACATACCATTCGCATCGCCTTCAGCCAGTTCAACCCGGCACCGCACTTTGCGCCAGACACCTTTCGGTTTGTCCCGCCGGCAGGGGCCGATCTGATCCAGTAGCGCCCTTTTCTTGATTTTTTGCGCTACACACCGGATAATTGCGGGCTCGGGGTGTAGCGTAGTCTGGTAGCGCGCCTGGTTTGGGACCAGGATGTCGGGAGTTCGAATCTCTCCACCCCGACCAAAGATTGCAGGGTGTTCCTGACAGGTGCCCGTAGCTCAATCGGATAGAGCACCAGCCTTCTAAGCTGGGGGTTACAGGTTCGATTCCTGTCGGGCACGCCAAAAGCGCGCTGTTGTAAGGTTGTTCCGGTGGTGGCGGTAGCTCAGTTGGTAGAGTCCCGGATTGTGATTCCGGTTGTCGTGGGTTCGAATCCCATCCGTCACCCCAATGATCAATATCAATCACGCAGTAAAAAATGAGCAAAGCTTGAATACGGCTATCTTTCGAGCCAGTTTTCTACTTTGAGGCCAGGGATGTGGCTGAATTCGCGTATGTTATCCGTTACTAGCGTGAGGCCGCGCGCGCAGGCATGGGCGGCGATCAGCAGATCGTTCATGCCGATAGGTTGGCCAGCCCCTTCAAGCTCGGCGCGGATGTTTCCATAAGCCACATCAGCCGGAATGTCTAGTGGCAGCACTGGAATGGTTTCGAGGATGCTGGCCACCTTGGTGAACAACTTGGGGGAACCCTTCTTTGCGCAGCCATAGCGCAGCTCGGCCGCAACGATGATGCTGGTGAAAATCTTCTTCGATCCAACCAGTTCAATGCGACGTGCAGCAGACCCAGAAGGATTGCGGATCACGTCGCTGATGATATTTGTGTCCAGCAGATATCCGCTCAAAATAGGTCTTCCGGTTGGGAGGGTATGTCCTCAATCGTCGGGAACTGATCTTCTGGTCCAATTGGTATCTCCTTCCTCCAATCGGCCAGCAGCTCAACGATGTTCGCTGGCCGGGTCACTGGCTCGATGATGAGTTTGCTGCCTTCGCGGTGAATCAGTACACGATTCCCTGGTAACTCGAACTCCACAGGAATTCGCACTGCTTGGCTGCGATTGTTGCGAAAGAGTTTCGCTTCCTTGGGTCTGGATGGCATTGATTGGGCAGGCATGGGGCCGTCCTCCGATGTATATGTCACATTGTATATGCCGCACTACGTTATGTCAAAGAGCCGATCTTGGCCCTCTAGCAAGTCAGGCAAAGAGCTGATAGAGCATCTTGCTGGAAATCACAATCAGCAGACCGGAAAAGATCAACCGCAACAGGCGGGCCGGCAAGCGATGCGCCGCATAGGCCCCCAGCATGGCCGTCAACAGGCTCGTGGCCAAGATGCAGGCCAACCCGGGCAGGTACACAAAACCCAGGCTCCAGGGCGGCAAGCCCGTAAGTCCCCAGCCATTGAAGACATACCCCACGCTGCCCCCCAGGGCAATGGGAAACCCGACCGCCGCCGAGGTTCCGATGGCGCGGCGCAAGGGTACGTTGCACCATTCCAGGAAGGGTACGGTCATGGCGCCCCCGCCAATGGCTGCAAGCGCCGAGACGAGTCCAATGACGCTGCCCACCGCCGCGATACCGGCAGAACCTGGCAAGCTGCGACTGGGCTTGGGACGAAAATTGAGGACCATTTGCAGCGCCACATAGAGCATGAATCCGGAAAAAAACAGGGCCAGAAATTGTACGGAAAGATGCCGCGCAAGGAATGTGCCTATGCCGGCCCCCAGCAGAATGCCCGGCGTGATGGTGCGTACCACGGGCCAGAGGACCGCTTGATGTTGATGATGGGCGCGCAGACTGGATAAGGAGGTAAACAGGATGGAGGCCATGGAGGTGCCCAGCGCCAGCTGAAAAATGACGTCACGGGGCATGCCAAGATGCTGAAACAACAGCACCAGTGCCGGTACCATGATCAGGCCGCCACCCACACCCAGCAAGCCGGCAAAGAAGCCGGCAACGATGCCGATGGCCAGATACGACAGAATGATGGACAGCATGTTGTTCCTTCAAGATCGGGGGGAGAAAAGGTTTCCCACTGTAGTGCGTGCGACAGTTTTGGGTCTGATGTTCCTGGTTACGGCGTTTGCCTACGGGTGCTGCTGGGCCACCCAGTGTGCCAGCCCATCGATACTCCGGAAATCCTCGCAGGCCCGGATCGGGATGCCATTGTCTCGGTCGCGCCACAGACGCGACAGGGCATTGCCCGGCCCAATTTCCAGTACCAGATCGGGTTGCATTTCGGTCACGGCATCCAGAACCCCCGCCCAGTCCAGGGGGTGACTGATTTGGCGCGCAAGGGCCTCAAGCGCTGCAGCTGCGGTGTGGGCCGTACGGCCGTCGATGGCACTCAATACCGGCAATTCCAGGGGGGCAGTGGCGTAGGGTTGCAGCAGCGGTAAAAACGCTTGGCTGGCGGCCGCCAAAAACGGGGTGTGCGACGGGGTATGAACGGCCAGACGCAGTGCCCGCCGTGCCCCATCGTTACGCGCCAGGGTGCTGGCCATTTGCAGGTTTTCTTCCAGTCCTCCCACCACGAACTGTTCGGCGCTGTTGCAAATGGCCAGCACGGTACCCGACTGCTGGGCAATGCGTTGCACGGCCCTTTGGTTGAGGCCTGTGATGGCCAGCAACCCTGCGGGCCCGGACACGCAGCAATCCATGAGATGCGCCCGGGTGGCACATAGCGCGATGCCCTGTTGCGCAGAAAACACGCCGGCGGCACAACAGGCGGCCATTTCACCCAGGGAGTAGCCCGCCACGGCGATCGGCCGGGGTAGCTGGGCCGCCAGTGCGTTCCACCAATGCATATGCACGGCAAAAATCAGGGGCTGGGCCACCGCATTGGCCGCCAAGTCCTGGGGCGCAACGGCGGATTGGTGCCACAGCGTGGGCAGGGCCTGGTCCAGCGCCTGCTGAATCGCCGCTGGAGCATCCTGTTGCAGGCGCTGCAGGTGAGCGGGTTGTTGATCGCCTTGGCCGTTGAAGAGAATGGCCAGCCGCATCTTACAGCGCATCCAAAAATAGCGTAACGCCCAGCAGGTCTGCACTGCCTCCCGGACTAAGCGCGCGCACCTCGAACTCCTGCCCAATACGCTGTGCGCGCGCCGGCCAGTCCGGTGAAAAGACCCCTCCGGCCGCCAGAAACTCGCGCGCCCTGGTTTGGGCAAAATGCAGCCCCTGGGGGCCTGCGCGCCACAACAGGTTGGTATCATCCAGCCGGGCCATCAAGGCAAACAGGCATTGCACGGCCCCCAGTTCCGGCGATCCGGTGCGGGCCTTGACCCGACGGTATTCCGGCAGGCCCACCTGGAGTACGGTGGGAAAACCCGCCGCAGCTTCGTGGCGTGCGCCTCGATGGCCATAGCGCCGACGCACCTGTGCGCCATGACTGTGGGGGGCTAAAGCTGCGGTGTCGAGAATGGCCGCTCCCCAGCGAGCGTTTACTGTGGCACAAAGGGCTTGCGGCGTGCAGGCCAGATTCTGGTGTAACAGCACGCCTGCCGCCGCGCACAGCCATCCCAGATTGAAAATGGCGCCGCGATGCGTGTTGACGCCGCCTGTGGCCTGCAGCATTCGGGCTTCTGCGGCTTGTCCTGCCTGTCGCAAGGTCTCGAAGGGGGCCAGGCGGGCGCCCAGTCGGGTGATTTCGGGAAAGTAACTACGCAACGCCTGCAGACTGCGCACAAAAGTGGAAAAATTCATATCCGGGTGACTTCCGTTGGATTCGGGAGTGATCAGGCCGGGTTTGGGGGATAGGGCCACTTCACGATACAACGCCTGGATGGCTAGTCGGCCCAAGCGCCTGAGTGCGGGGTGGTCATCCAGAGCCGGGACCGGGTGTGGCGTGTGCCAAGGGGCGCAGAGGGTCCATTCAGGCATGCGCCAAGCTCTCCAGAAGCGTTGTTACCGGACACAGTTCCACCCGCTGAGCGCCCTTTACCAGCACCTGGGCACTGGCGGGCTGGTTTTGAGCGGCGGCCCATTCCTTCCAGGACACGGCACGCTGATCGGGAAAGCGAATTTCTCCATCGAGGGCACAGGGCAGTTGTTGCGCCGTATCGTGCAAGGCTTCGAGGCAAAGGATCGATTGGGCCAGAGAGTCCACGTCACAGACCAGATCGATATCGGACTGGGGGTGGCGATAACCTGGTCCGCCCAGGACTTCCCAGGCCAGGGACCCATACACGCCAGCCGTGATGCCGTGCGTCCTCAGAGTGGCATCGAGCCGTTCCAGAAGGGTGGCCTGAGCCTTTGGCAAAGTCTCCAGGCATTGGTGGATGGACAGTGGGGGGGTGAGGCGCAGAATGGCCTGCGGGGATACCAGACAATGGCAGCGCTGGCGCTGGTTTTGTACCAGGAGAGTGACCGCCAGCAAGGCCTGCGCGCACTCTGGAAGTTGACGCGCAACCACCAGGGGCCGGTGCCGGGCAACCCAGTGCTCGAGGGCCGGTTGCAGCAGCACAGAGGGCGTTTCCCCCAGGGCTTGCGGCCGGGCTGCGGAAGACAGGTAGGCCAGATCGTGACGGCGCATGGAAAAGCACTCAGGCGGCCAGGACGGCTGCGACAATTGCCGCGGCTTCCTGTCGACCGCCACGCAGGCGGCCTTGCTGCAGACGGTTGTCGCCGCCAGGCTGTGAGGCCCGCAGTTGGGCCAGGGCTTGTTCCAGCAACTCGGAGGAAGGGGTATCCCACAGGGCTTCGATGGCTCCCATGCGGTGATAGTTTTCTGCCCCGGGGGCAAACGTGGGAGAACTGGCCGCCAAGGCCACCAGACGCTCGTGAGGGATTTTGGTGACGCGGGCCATGGCCTTCAAATCCATCACGCGCACTTGTGCTGATTGGAGCGCATACACCCGATCGGCCATCAGGCCAAAGGACAGAAATCCACCACTGACGGCTTCGCCGGTGATCAAACCCAGGGTGACATGTCCCCGGCGTCGCGCCAGGTCCACGCAACGTGCCAGATGTGCGAGGCTCCCATTCAGACAGAGCAGCTCTTGGGCGCGCGCCAGCGCCTGGCCTTGGGTATCCACCAGAAAGATCAGGGGACGGCCGGGATGCTGGTCCACGAGGTCCAGCACCTGGCTGGCCAAACGCAGAGCGATGTCATGACTGATGGCGGCTGCGTCCACGGTTCCCAGAAGGGCTACTGGTCCGATGGCGGTGTGGGCCGTTCCGGCAATGACCTGGCGGGTGACAGAGGCATCGTGCCCGGCCGGAAACAAGGTATCCAGAAGAGGGAAGAGGGTCATAGGGATAATCCTTGGCGCAGGGTTACCAGGGCATCACGCTCCAGCAGGGGAATCTGCTGGGGATTGGGAACACCCAGTGCCGCCCAGACTTCCAGCCCGTCGCGCATTCCTGAAAATTGTTGGCAGCGTTGCGTCAGGCGCTCCTGTTCGGCGCGCAGCGCGTGAGGCTCCGGTGGGTTTTCCTGCCACTGGGCGAGCAGCGTGATGATGGTTTGCCGAAAATCTTCCACATCATCTTCCACCAGCGCCACACAATCCCCCATCAGGTAGCGATGTTTTCCCCCAGTGACGCGCCATACCAGGGCGCGATCCCGACTGTCGAATTCTTCCACGCCCGCCACGGTTTCGATGACCTCCGGGCCGGACAAGGCCAGGCGCCCCTGTTCCGACATGAGGATGGCCGAGCAGAGTCGAGAAACGATGCCCATCCCGCCAAAGGCTCCACACATGCCGCCGATGAGCGCGAATACCGGAATGCCAGCCGCGCGGGTGTCTAATACCGCACGCATGATTTCAGACAGGGCAATCAGACCGGCATTGGCTTCATGCAAACGTACGCCCCCCGAATCTACCAGAAACAGCACCGCCAGGGGCTTGTCCCGGATGGCGCGCTGTAACAGGCCCACGATCTTGGCACCATGCATTTCGCCCACGGCCCCACCCAGAAACTGGCCTTCCTGGGCAATGATCTGTACCGGTTTGCCGCCCAAGGTGCCAGAACCGATCACTACGCCGTCATCCAGGGCTCCTGGCAGATCCAACAGGGCCAGATGAGGGCTGGAATGTGCACTTTGGGGGGGCAGAAACTCGGCAAAGGACTGTGCATCCAGCAGACGGTTGACCCGCTGGCGTGCCGTGGCCTCGTAAAAACTGGGGCCCCGTGAGGGGGGCGAGGGTTGTGGGAGATTCATTGGGCACCTCCGCAATAGTCTCTGAAGGCTTGGCCCAGGCGCAAGGTGACCACTGCAGGGGTGGCGCCCATGTCATTGATGGTGATGGCGGTACCCCCCAGGGCATGTTGAGCTGCAAAATCGGCAAGAACGGCTTGCCAGATGGGAGCAAAACCCCGGGCCGAGGTGTGGATGGACACCTCACAGCCGTTGGGTTGGCCCCCCTGGGTGATGAGCACTTCCAGATTGCCAGAACTTACCACGCCACAAAGAGAGGCTTTGGCGCTGGGTTTACAGGGCTGCGCGGGGAATTGAAATGTGAGTTGGTCCATGCGGGTCACCAGTTTCTGAAGCGGGAGGGAGGGGTATACAAGCCGCCCGAGCAGCGCACCAGGTCCTTCACGGAGCGGGCGGCCAGCAGATCGCGAGTTGCCAGGCGCGGGTCGATACCCAGATCGTCCACACGACGAATCACACCGCGTGCCCGCAACTGATCCACCTGGGCCTGGTCGCGGGCCAGGCCCACCGGGGTGAATCCGGCCACACCGCGAATGGCCTGTTCGCGTTCTTCGGGCGTACGACATAACAGCAAGTTGGCAATGCCTTCTTCGGTGACCACATGGGTGACATCGTCCCCATAAATCATGATGGGGGGCAACGCCATACCCAGACTTTCTTGCATTTTCCAGGCATCCAGTTGCTCCACAAACACAGGGGTCATATGTTCCCGAAAGGTTTCCACGCATTGCACCACCAGTTTGCGCCCCCGGATGGCTTGGGGGCCTGCGGCTTCCCGGCCGGCCTTGAGCCAGGCTGGCGAGGCATGCCGGCGTCCGTGGGGGTCCGAACCCATGTTGGGTGCGCCGCCAAAACCCGTAATGCGCCCCAGAGTGGCCGTGGAACTGTTACCGGCCAGATCGATTTGCAGGGTAGACCCGATGAAGAGGTCACAGGCATACAGTCCGGCAGTCTGGCTGAAGGCCCGATTGGAGCGCATGCTGCCGTCCGCGCCGGTAAAGAACACATCGGAACGCGCGGCAATGTAGGCGTCCATGCCGACTTCCGAGCCAAAGCTATGCACGGATTGCACGAAACCGGATTCGATGGCAGGAATGAGCGTGGGGTGCGGGTTCAGGGCCCAGTGGGTGCAAATTTTGCCCTTCAGCCCCAGGGCAGTGGCATAGGTGGGCAGCAACAGTTCGATGGCTGCGGTATCGAAACCGATGCCGTGGTTGAGGCGGGTGATGCCATATTCAGCATATATGCCCTTGATCGTCATCATGGCCATGAGGATCTGGATTTCCGTGATCTGCGCGGGGTCGCGGGTAAACAGTGGTTCGATGTGGTTGGGGCGGGGAGCAACCACCACGTAGTCTACCCAATCTCCGGGCACATCCACGCGGGGCAGGTGTTCCAGCCGTTCATTGACCTGAGCGATGACGATGCCGCTTTTGAATGCGGTGGCTTCCACGATGAGCGGGGTGTCTTCGGTATTGGGCCCGGTATACAGATTGCCGGCGGCATCGGCCGACTGGGCCGTGATGAGGCACACGTCGGGGGTGAGATCGACGAAGTAGCGGCCAAAGAGTTCCAGGTACGTATGAATGGCGCCAATTTCGATGCGCCGGTCCTGTACCAGACGGGCCAGACGCCCACCCTGGGGGCCGGAAAACGAAAAATCCAGGCGGCTGGCAATGCCGCGTTCAAAGAGGTCTACATGGCTGGGCAGTGCCAGTACCGATTGCACCAGATGCAGGTGATGCAGTTGTTGGGGATCGCATTCGGACAGGGCTTGGGCCAGAAAGTCCGCCTGTTTTTGGTTGTTGCCCTCCAGACAGACGCGATCACCCGGTGCGATGACGGTTTCCAGCAGGGTTTTGATGCGCTCGGCTGGTACATGGCGGCCAATGCCGGCCTGCGTGGCGCGCTGCAGACGTGCTTGGCGGCGCTGGCGGCGGGTGTCCCAGGTGGAGGAGGGGAGCGAAGTGGGCATGAGTTCTCCTGGACGGGGTGGGTTTAACCCACGAGGGCTTTGGTGGCCAGAAACAACACCGAGGGCCCCATCAGGCAACCCAGTCCCGTGTGGAAGGTGGCAATCAAGGCGCCGTAGGGGACCAGGCGTCGATCCGTGGCAGCCAGACCTGCGGACACACCGCTGACCGTTCCTGCCAGGCCACCAAACACCATGGCTGAACGGGGATTGTTAAGCCCCATGAAGCCTGCCGCCAGGGGAGTAAACACCATCACGATGATGGCCTTGATCAGCCCCGTGCCAATGGAGAGGGCCATGAGATCGGAACTGGCGCCAATGGCGGCGCCGGTTACTGGTCCCACGATATAGGTGACGGCTCCGGCGCCGATGGTGGTCATGGAAACGGCATCCCGGTAGCCCATGATCCAGGCCACGGAGGCCCCAATGATGAAGGGAATGATGGTTCCCAAAAACAGGGAGATCACCCCGATCAACCCGGCTTTTTTGGCCTCATCCACGTGCACTTCGAAGGCGGTGGCCACAATGGCAAAGTCCCGCATCATGGCCCCACCCATCAGGCCAATACCACCAAATAGCTTGATGTCCGCCAAGCCTTTGCTGCCACCGGTTTTGATGCCGCCCCAGTAAGCCAGCGCCAGGCCGATAGCAATGGCGATGGCCGAGCCGTGAATGCGCCCAAAAGTGAGCCAGCGCGACAGATACACCGAGATCCACATGATGATACCCACAAAGGCAAAGGCCGCTACCAGGGAGTTGGCACGAAGGGCGTGTTCGATCATTTCCATGAGGTGTATTCCGGGGGATTAAAGGGTATCGACGCTGGTACCAGACTTCCAGGCGTCATCCTGTTTGGGTCCGGTGCGATTGATGAGGGCGATGACACAGGCGCAGGCAATGACCGCGGTAATGGCCGAGATCACGGCCACCGGCCCGCCTTTCAGGGCCGCCACCACGTTTTGCTGAGCGGCCATGGCCACCACCACGGGAATATACAGGGCCGCCCAAAATCCAACCCCGTCTTCGGTACGGGCCGGCATCCACCCCCGCCGCTGCAACGCGGTGCGTGCGCTGATCAACAACAGCATGGCGATCCCGACGCCCCCTACATTGGCCTTGACACCAATGAGCTGTCCCAGGACATCGCCGATATACACACCCAGCAAGTGGCAAATGGCCAGAATGGCTGTTCCGTAAATGATCATGGGTTATCTCCTCGGCATGGTTGTGGTTGTGATGGATCTGTCTATGGGTCACGATACGGGCGCGGCGCCCGCAATGCAATCAATCTGGCCTATAATTCGTTAACTACAAGTTAATGAACAATGGCCCTGGTCCGTACCGGTTTGGACGCGGTCGCAGGGTACGGCCCTGCAGACTGGCAGAGGGCACGGCTACTGCACTGAGGGGTGAGAACGTATCACGGGCAACGCCCTCTGGATGGGTGACGCACGGTTACGGCACTCAGGGGAGACAAGGGGATGCAGGATGATTCGTGAAGATTTCACGCTCAAAAAACTGGAAGTGTTTCTGGCCTTCATGCGGGTCAATCATCTGGCTCGTGTGGCCGAGGAAATCGGGCAAAGCACGGTGAGCGTGCACCGGGCCTTGCATTCCCTGGAGCAGGCCCTAGGATGCCCTCTGTTCAAGCATGAGGGGCGCAACCTGATCCCGCTGGATACGGCTTATACGCTGGCCAAACATGCCTCGCGTGTGATTGCGGAATGCGAAGAGGGCATCAAAAATGTGCGCGAACAGGCGGGCATAAAAGCTTCGCGGCTTAGAATCGGGTCGTTGTACTCGCTTACCTTGCACTGTATTCCGCGCCTCATCGTGGGGGTCAAACTGCGCAAGGTAGGGCTGGATGTGGATTTGACCCTGGGTTCCAATCAGGATTTGTTGCGCCAGCTCGAGGAAAGACGTCTGGATGCCATCGTGATCGGACTCGATGCGTCCACCACACTGCCGCGCCATCTGGTGGCCGTGCCCCTGTTCAGGGACGAAGTATACTTGGCGGTCCCAGCCGATTCGCCCTATGCGCATCACACCCTCATCGACTTGAAAGCGCTGCGGGAGGAGAATTTCGTGGCACTTGGCGAGGGTTTCATCACGTCCCGCAGTTTTCAGCAGGCCTTCGAGCAGGCCGGTTTCAAGCCCAAAATTGGCATGCAGGTGAGCGACATCTTTTCGCTCATCAATCTGGTCAGTGGGGGGATGGGCTGTACCCTGCTTCCTGGGCGGGTGGCGGAGTTTACGCCCCGCATCCGCCTGATTCGACTCGAATCCCAATATGTGACGGCTCAGCATATTACCTTGCTGTTCGATAAAAGCCGCGAACAGGAGGCCACTATCCTGGCCCTTGCCGCCGAGTGTCGCATGTACGCACGGCGGGCTACGCCGGCATGAAGGCAGTGTTCGGTGCGGGCACGCGGTGCACCGCGCCCTGCGCAGCGGCATGATACAGTGAATACCCTGCGCTCGAGGAGGCTTGCGATGACCAACATTTCAGACGACACTTTTCCGCGCCTGCTGGGGGATATTGGTGGGACTCACGCGCGTTTTGCTCTGCAGTGGCGCTTTCAGGGCCCGCTCACCGAGCCGGTGAGCTTGGAGAGCAAGGATTTTCCGGGACCCCTTGAAGCCATCCGGCATTATCTGCGCAACCAACACGCGCCGACTCCGCGCTGGGCGGCACTGGGCCTGGCAACACCCATCACGGGCGACGCAGTGGCCTTGACCAATCATCCCTGGCGATTTTCTGCCCGTGCCTTGCAGCAGGATCTGGGGTTGACGCGCCTTGAACTGCTCAATGATTTTACGGCGCTGGCCCTGGCCTTGCCCCTTCTGGGTCCGCAGGACTGCACCCCCATCGGTGCGGGTTGTGCGGTGGTCGGTAAAGCTCTGGCGTTGCTGGGCCCGGGCACGGGTCTGGGGGTTTCGGGATTATTACCCGCTGCCACGGGTTATGTGGCCATCGAAGGGGAGGGGGGGCATGTAACGCTGGCTGCGGCCAGCGCGCGGGAAGCAGAGATTCTGGCGCGTGCCTGGACACACTGGTCCCACGTTTCTGCCGAGCGTCTGCTCTCCGGGCCCGGTCTTGAGTTACTCTATGGTCTGTTGAGTGAAGACTCCGGTATGCGCCACGGATGGTTGAGCGCGGCCGAAATTGCTCATCGGGGGTGCCAGGGGCAGGATGCCCTGTGCCGCGAAACCCTGGATGTTTTCTGTGCCTTCCTGGGCACCGTGGCAGCCGACTTGGCCCTGACGTTGGGAGCGCGGGGTGGAGTTTATCTGGGTGGTGGAATTTTGCCCCAATGGGGTGATTATTTTCTGCGCTCTCCCTTTCGGGCCCGCTTTGAAAGCAAAGGGCGCTACGGCCCCTACCTGGCATCCATTCCCACCTGGCTCATTCAAGCGCCTTGGCCCGGACTTCTGGGTGCCGCCCAGGCCTTGAACGAACCCTTTGCCGCTTAATAACGAGGAACCACCCATGTCCAACCGCTTTGCACGCCTGCTACTCCTGCTGCTGTTTTACTGTGCAGCGGCTTTTTCGGACGATCCTGTCCAATGGAGCAAGGAGGAAATCCTGCATAACCCCACCATTGGAAATTACAAGGGTTATGCCGAATTCAAGATGGCTCATTATGCTGCGGCCCGTTTCATCTGGGAGACACTGGCCGGCGTGGGAAACCCCGAAGCCTTGTTCAATCTGGGTATTTTGGCCGAAGATGGTTTGGGTCAGCCCAAGGACCTGCAAAAAGCCGAAGCCTTGTACATCGCCTCGGCTGATGCGGGAGGGTTCAAGGCCCAATATCGTTTGGGGGTACTCTACAGTACGCCTTCTGCCCTTCCTGAAAATTTGGAACGGGCCCGGCATTACCTGGGGTTGGCGGCTCAGGGTGGCGATGCCGATGCCGTGGCCAGACTGGCGGCCCTGGGCCAACCCGGGCATCCGCTCAGTGATTTCGACCGGGCCGAAAACCTGGCCAGCGGTGGCCAGTACACACAGGCCGCAGCACTCTACAAGACCCTCGCCCAGGCTGGAAATATGCGGGCCAGAACTCGCCTGGCCTGGCTGTACGAGGCCGGTCAAGGCGTGGAGCGCAACCTGGATGAGGCGGCCACCCTGTTTATGGACTCGGCGCGTCAGGGCGATGCCGAGGCCCAGTATGCCCTGGCCGTGATGTATAAAACTGGCAAAGGCCAGGTGCAGGACGATGCGGCCAGCCGCTATTGGTTGCAGCGCTCGGCGGCCCAAAAATATCCGGCCGCAGTGGCGGCGCTGGCCGCGCAGGATCAGCCTGATCCCGTGGAATGACCCCTGGGTTGCGGCGGATTTTTTGCTGAACTGAACTGAACTGAACAGAATGAGGACATCATGCAGGTACTGAAGGACGAAGGGTTGTTGCGTCAAGCGTGTTTGGTGGGTGGTGAGTGGATTGGGGCCGATGAGGGAGCGACCTTTCCCATTCACGATCCCGCCACTGGCCTGCATCTGGCCAGCGTGCCCTTGTGCGGGGTACGGGAAACCGAGAGGGCCATTACCCAGGCGCAGAGGGCCTTTTCTTCCTGGAAGCGCACCACGGCGGCACAGCGTGCAAAGATTTTGCGCGCCTGGTTTGAGCTGATGCTGCAACACCAGGAGGACCTGGCGCGTTTGATGACCGCCGAGCAGGGAAAACCCTTGTCCGAAGCGCGCGGCGAAATCGGGTATGCGGCCTCGTTTCTGGAATGGTTTGCCGAGGAGGCCAAGCGGGCTTATGGCGAGATCATTCCCACCACGCACCAGGATCGTCAATTATTGGTTACCCGAGAACCCGTGGGGGTATGTGCGGCCATCACGCCCTGGAATTTCCCGGCTGCCATGATTACGCGCAAGGTGGCGCCGGCCCTGGCTGCGGGCTGCACCGTGGTGCTCAAACCGGCCGAGCAGACGCCCTTGTCGGCCCTGGCGCTGGCAGAACTGGCGCAGCGCGCCGGAGTGCCTGCAGGGGTGTTCAATGTGGTGACGGGTGACGCACCCACCATTGGAGCGGTTCTGACCCAAAGTCCCGTGGTGCGTAAACTCAGTTTTACCGGCTCCACCGAAGTCGGCCAGTTGCTCATGCGCCAATGTGCGGGAACCCTCAAACGGCTGTCTTTGGAGCTGGGTGGGAATGCGCCCTTCATCGTGTTTGATGACGCCGATCTGGAGGCGGCGGTGGCTGGTGCCGTGGCCTCGAAATATCGTAATGCGGGACAAACCTGCGTGTGCAGCAATCGCTTGTTGGTGCAGGCGGGTATTTACGAGCGGTTTGCCGCAGCGCTGGCACAGGCGGTGGGGGCCTTGAAGGTGGGGAACGGGGTGGACGAGGGGGTTGCCCAAGGGCCCTTGATCGATGAGGCGGCTGTGACCAAAGTGGAGCGGATGATCGAGGACGCTTGCCAAAAAGGGGCACGGGTGGTCTTGGGAGGCCGGCGTCACTCCTTGGGCGGTACCTGGTTTGAACCCACCATACTGGCTGATGTGACGCCGCAGATGCGCCTGGCGCGCGAAGAAATTTTCGGCCCCGTGTCGCCCCTGTTTCGTTTCGACACCGAAGAACAAGCCCTGCGCATGGCCAATGATACCGAGTATGGGTTGGCAGCCTATTTCTACACCCGGGATCATGGCCGGGTTTGGCGCGTGTCGGGCGCACTGGAATACGGCATGATTGGCGTGAACACGGGCCTGATTTCCAATGAAGTGGCCCCTTTTGGAGGTGTCAAATTTTCCGGGATGGGACGGGAGGGCTCCCGTCACGGGTTGGAAGAGTATCTGGAACTCAAATATTTGGCCCTGGCAGGTTTGTAACCCATGAAATTGTTACTCACGGGAGGGACAGGACTCATTGGCAGGGTGCTGTGTCGCGCCCTTTGCGCCCAGGGTCATCAGGTTACCGTATTGACCCGCAATCAGCATCGGGCGCAAGCCATCCTGGGCCCGAACATCTCCTTGATGACCTCGCTGGAACAATGGACCGAAGAACAGGAATATGCTGCCGTCATCAATCTGGCCGGTGAGCCCATCTTTGATCATGCCTGGAGTGAACGACAAAAGCGTGTGCTCCTGGCCAGTCGGGTGGATTTGACGCGGCAACTGGTGCAGCAAATGGCCCTGCGCTCTGTCAAACCGCGGTATTTTTTGAGTGGCTCCGCGGTGGGTTACTATCCGGACGGGAGTATGCCTGTAGATGAATCCCAGGCGCCTGGCACCGGGTTTGCCGCCCGGCTTTGCGTGTCCTGGGAGCAAGCGGCACTCCAGGCGCAGTCCTTGGCGGTTCCCGTGACCCTGCTGCGGACTGGTTTAGTCCTCAGTGCCCGTGGGGGGCTCTTGCAGCGCATGGTGTTGCCGGCCCGGTTGGGGTTGGGCGCGGTGGTAGGTGGCGGACAACAATGGATGAGCTGGATTCATCTGGAGGATTATATTCAGGCGCTGCTCTGGATGCTGGAGCGCGCCCCTGTGGCGGGCCCTTATAATATGACTGCACCGGTTCCGGTGACCAATCGGGAGTTTATGGATCGGTTGTGTGCGCAACTGCATCGCACCTGCCGCTTTGCCATTCCCGCCGGGTTGTTGCGTCTGGGTTTGGGCGAGCGTGCGGCCTTGTTGACCGAGGGGCAGCGCGTGGTTCCCCAGCGCTTGCTGGCAGAAGGGTTTGCTTTTTGCCATGACACCCTGCAAGCGGCGCTGCAGGATCTGCTTGCGCACCAATGACATCTTTGACAACATGGGGTAATTCATGAAACACAAGGTGGGGTGGGGCCGGAGTCTGGTTCTGTTGGTATGGCTGTGGGGTGTGCAGGGATTGGCGCATTCCCAGGACTTACTGGTTTCTGCCGCGGCCAGCCTGGCGGACGCCCTCAACGCCATCAAGCCACGTTTTGAGGCTGCCCATGCAGGGACGACGGTACATTTCAACTTTGGGGCTTCGGGCGCACTCTCCCGGCAAATCGAAGCAGGCGCACCGGTGGATCTTTTTGTCAGTGCCGCCCGTGGGCAAATGGACCGGTTGCAACAACGGCAATTGATTGTGCCAGGAACGCGCGTGGATCTGCTCTCCAACGAACTGGTGCTGATTGCTCCGCTCAACGCCCCGTCGGCTCTGGCCGGTTTTTCGGATCTGCCGCGCACATCCCGCATCGCCCTGGGGGATCCGGGCTTCGTTCCCGCAGGAGAGTATGCACAACAAACCCTGACGGCACTGCAATTGTGGACAGAATTGCAGCCCAAGTTCATTTACGGTCAGGACGTGCGCCAGGTTCTGGAATACGTGGCACGCGGCGAAGTAGACGCCGGCCTGGTATTTGCAACGGATGCGGCCTTGCTCCCCCAACAGGTAAAAATCCTGGCCAGGGCCCCGCAAGGTTCGCACGTGCCCATCGTGTACCCCGCCGCACAGATTGCGGGTGCAGCACATCCCGAACTGGCTGCTGCGTTTTTACACATGCTGGGCCAACCCGACAGTTGCCACATCTTTCAGCACTATGGTTTTGTCTGTTTAGCCCCATGACTATTGCCGGAGGTCGCCTTGAACCACTTGATCCTGGTTGTAGCGGTTTTCCTGAGCGGGTGATTGCCTCATGGATTCTGTAGTCGACGCCTTGCGTCTGTCCCTGCTGGTGTCGTTCAGCGCCACCGCACTGCTATTTGTGGTGGGGTTGGCGCTGGCCTGGGTGCTGGCCATGCGTCAGTTTCCGGGCAAGAACTTCCTGGATGCCCTGATCTCCATTCCCCTGGTGTTGCCCCCCACCGTAGTGGGGTACTATCTGGTGGTGCTGCTGGGTAGAAGGGGCTGGATTGGTGCCCCGCTGTATCGCTGGACCGGTTGGAGTGTGGTGTTTACCTGGCAGGGAGCGGTGCTGGCGTCTTTCGTGGTGGCCTTGCCCCTGATGGTGCGGGTGGCGCGCGCAGCCCTGGAAGCTGTAGATAAGGATTTGGTGCAGATCAGCGCCACCCTGGGGAAGTCGGAATGGGAAACCACCTGGCGCATCCTCTTTCCCCTGGCTTGGCGGGGAATTCTGGCGGCGGTCTTGTTGTCTTTTGCCCGAGCCATGGGAGAGTTTGGCGCCACGCTCATGCTGGCCGGGAATATTCCCGGGCATACCAGCACCTTACCTTTGTCCATTTATTCGGCTTTTCAGTCGGGGGATGATGCTCTGGCGCAACAGATGGCCGTGCTCCTGACACTGGTGTCGGTGGTGGTGATGATTCTGGCCAACCGCTGGGCCGGGCAGCGGCTATGAGCACTGCCCCCGTGTTGTCGCTCTCCCTGCGCAAAGCTCTGCCAGGAGGGTTTATGCTGGATTTTTCCTGGCACTGCCACCCAGAGGTCGTGGTCTTGTTTGGCCCTTCAGGGGCGGGCAAATCCATGACCTTTCGCATGTTGTCGGGTTTGGTTACGCCCGACTCCGGAGAAATCATTCTGGGCGGCAAAACCTTGTACAGCCACGCCAAAGGGATCAACTGCTCTCCCCAACAGCGCCAGGTGGGCTATTTGTTTCAGCACTATGCCTTGTTTCCGCACATGACGGCA
The DNA here is from genome assembly GCA_027449685.1 of Ferrovaceae bacterium. Classification (GTDB taxonomy): domain Bacteria; phylum Pseudomonadota; class Gammaproteobacteria; order Burkholderiales; family Ferrovaceae; genus JAJZHV01. The sequence goes on from DAIDLC010000004.1 coordinate 117,995, forward strand.
GCGCAAAACATTCTGTATGGGCATCCCGCGCCGCGCACACCGGCGGCGCTCAGCGAATTGCAGGCGCTGTTGGGCCAGTTTCAATTGGAAGCGGTGGCCTGGGCGCGCCCGGCTGCCCTCTCGGGGGGGCAACGCCAGCGGGTGGCCTTGGCGCGGGCCCTGATGCGCAAACCGGCCTGGTTATTGCTGGACGAGCCACTCTCTGCGGTGGATTTGAGCGTGCGCCGCAGTATTCGTTCCGAGCTCAAGCAATTGCAACGGCGCTTGAATATTCCCATGATTCTCATCACCCATGATTTGGGAGAAGCCTTTTCCATGGCGGATCGCCTGATCATTTACGATCAGGGGCGCGTGGTGCAAAGCGGCTTGCCCGAGGAGATTCTGGCCAATCCACTAAGCCCCATCATCTCTGAGTGGGCAGGACACTGCCCGCCGGCCCATTCCCCGGTATTTTCCTTTTGAGCGTGGTAATGGGACCTTCCGGCCGCAAGGCGCCCAGAAGAAACACAGGCAGATCGATTGCGTTTCTTGAGAGCGCTGGCTGCAGGTTTGGATACACCAATCCTCCAATGCGAATACGCCAAGCCTCCAATTCATGAATTTCATTGTTTTTAATTCTCTGCAGCTTGACTAGAATGGCGCCTTTGCCTTTCTTCCGGCCCATGTCGCTTTTTCGCTGCTTACTGTGTGCTTTGATGGGTTGGGCCAGCTGGCTGGTATGTGCCGCAAACCCGGTTTGGGCCGAGGAAACGGACCCTGTAGTCAAAACACCTCTCAACCCCGCCACGGTGTCGGAGCTGCCCTCCATCGAAGTCATCTCCACCACGCCCATTCCAGGATTGGGGATGTCCCTGGACAAGATTCCCTCCAATGTTCAGAGTATTGGCATCAGTCGCATCAAGGATCAGTACGTTCCCGATTTTGCCGACCTCCTGAATCAAAACCTGGGAAGCGTCAATCTCAACGACACGCAAGGTTCTCCGGTGCAAATGGATGTGAATTTTCGGGGATTTACGGCTTCGCCCGTGCTGGGTACCCCGCAGGGGCTTTCCGTGTTCGTGGACGGGGTGCGGGTGAACGAAGCCTTTGGCGATACCGTCAACTGGGATCTGCTGCCCCAAAACGCCATATCCAGTATCAATCTGATGCCGGGTTCCAACCCGATTTTCGGGTTCAATACGCTGGGAGGGGCCATCAGCATCAACACCAAAAGCGGCTTCGAATTCCCTGGAACACAATTGACTCTGTCCGATGGCTCCTTCAATCGACGCAATCTCGCTGTGGAAACGGGTGGGCATGGCGAGACGATGGATTATTATCTGGCCGCAAATTTCCTGAACGATACCGGTTGGGCCTGCTGTAATCCTACGCAGGTCAAACAGCTTTTTGGTAAAACAGGCTATCAGGATGACCAGAGCGACATCGATCTCACCTTCATGTACGCCGATAATCAATTCAGCGGCAATCAAACCATTCCCCTGTCCTTCATGGGCAATCCCTCTCAGTCCTATACCTGGCCGGACATCAATACCGACCGGCTCTCCAGCCTCAACCTGCGCGGTACGCATTTTCTTGATTCCGAGTTATTGCTGGCGGGCAATGTGTATTACCGCAGCGTGGCAACCACCGTGTTCAACAGCAACGCGGGGCCTTGCAGTACCAGCACAAACGCTACCGGGGCATTGATTGGGGCGGCAGATGGTATCGTCATCAATCAGGCTCTGCCCGGTGATCAGGGCTGCAACATTTCCAGTGTGGTGGATCAGGCCCGCGTGGGGTCCACCTTGCAACTGACGTCCACCTCCCCCTGGTGGAATCATGACAACAGCCTGACAGGAGGGGCTAGTTATGACCATGGTGCGACCGGATTTACCGAGTCCAACCAACCTCTGGCGGTCATGCCGGCATCGCGCAACACCCTCTCCAATGAAGCAATTACTCAAATCGTCAATCTGCATGGTTATACCGTCAATCAGGGTGTGTATCTGACCGACACGTATAGCGTGAATGGTAAAACCCATGTCACCCTGTCTGGTCGCTATGATCATGCGCTGGTAGCCATGGCAGATCAATTGGGGAGCGATCTGAACGGGGGACACAGCTATAATCGCGTGGATCCCTCGGCGGGCGTGACCTTCAATCCCAACAAAACGCTCACGACCTATGTGAATTACAGTCAGGGCATGCGGGTCCCCACTCCCACCGAGCTGGGATGCGCCAATCCCAACGCGCCGTGTGCCCTGCCGAATGCTTTTGCCTCCGACCCCAATCTCAAGCCAGTCACCTCTGCCACCTGGGAGTTAGGTGCCCGAGGCACGCTCACCCCAGGGTTGCGCTGGAATTCGGCCCTGTTTAGCAGTGTGCTCAACAATGACATTCAGTACCTCATCAGCCCCACCAGCCCCACCCAGGGGTATTTTTCCAACGTGGGGCAAACCCAGCGACGCGGCGTGGAACTGGGGGTGGATGCGGGCGCCGAGCCCTGGCACCTGTTTGTCAACTATACCTTTCTGCAGGCCACCTATCAGAGTGCGTTTCAGCTAAACGGCGCAAACAGTTCGGCCAATGCCAATGGCGTCTATGCGGTGCAGCCGGGAGACCGGATTCCGGGTATTCCGCAACAAATCGTCAAGGTTCGGCTGGATTACAACCCTCTGCAAAGCATCAAGGTGGGAGCAACCCTACTGGCACAAAGTAACAGCTACGCGCGCGGTGACGAAAACAATCAGGATGTGAATGGGCCCATGCCAGGGTTTGCGGTGTTGAACCTGGATGCGCGTTACCACCTCGACACCCAGTGGGAGGTATTTTTGCGGGTGGATAATGCCCTGAATCGGGGCTATGCTACCTACGGACAGTTGGGTGTCAACGCTTTTTCCAGTGGTGCGTACAGTGCCACGGGTACGCCGGAGCAGTTTCGTACCATGGCTCCGCCCTTCGGGATCTGGGCCGGAGCTACCTGGCATTTCGGTACCAAAGAGCAGAATCCGAAAAAGTCATCCAACTTGCAGAATTCAGATTGACCGTGTCGATGCGGGCGGTCAAAACGCCTCTGAAGCGCGAAAGGTGGACGTATCCCACAGGAACGGTGGGGTGTGAACCGGCTGGTCTCCAGACTACCAGCTTCCCACATTGGGCATGGATATCCAGGGTTCGGCGGGGGCCAAAGGCTCTCCCTGCTGGAGGAGTTCGATGGAAATGGCGTCGGGCGAGCGCACGAAGGCCATATGTCCGTCTCGGGGTGGGCGGGCAATGGTCACGCCATGGGCCATGAGACGGGTGCAGGTGGCATAAAGATCCTCCACCGCGAAGGCGATATGTCCAAAGTTTCTGCCGCCCGTATAGGTTTCAGGATCCCAGTTGTAGGTCAATTCCACCTGGGCCTGCTCGTCTCCTGGCGCGGCCAGGTACACCAGCGTGAAGCGTCCCTTGGGGTATTCGTTTTTCCTGACCACCACCAAACCCAGCGCCTGGCAGTAAAACGCCAGGGATTGCTCCAGATCGGTGACACGAACCATGGTGTGAAGATACTTCAAGATTATCTCCTAGTCTATTGTTTTTAAGATTTCTTGCTGTTTAGCCAGCCCAGAAAGGCGAGAAACGCCAACCCGGCACCAATCAACAAAATGCCCGAGACCTCTGGCGCGTGAAAGCGTTCTCCGGTCACCCACCGGGAGGACAGGATGGCGACCACGGGGGTTCCCAGCACGGACAAACTGGCCTCCCAGGCGGGAACGCGATCCAGAATGTAAATCCAGAGCCACCAACATAAGGCGGTGCTGGCGATGGCCATGAAGCCCAGAATGGCCAGATATTCGCCATTCCAGCGGGTGTCGTGCTGATGGGCCAGAAGGGCTGCCACAACAAGGGGCACGGCACCCGCCACCATTTGCCAGGCGGTAAGGTTGAGCAGGTCCACGGTGTGGTGACGGCGCAATTGTTTTACCAGAATGGTCCCCACAGACCAGCATAAGGCCGCCAGAATGCCCAGACCCTTGCTCAGTGCACTGGTATGCATGTCCCAGGGTTCGATGATGAGCACCAAACCCAGCAGGGTGCTGGCTGCGGCAATCCACTGTGCGCCCCGAATGGGTTCGCGCAAAAATATTGCGGAAAGCAGCAAGGTCCAGATGGGCATGGTAAAGATCAACACGGCCGTTTTTCCAGGGCCTCCTTCCACCAAAGCCCAGGTTTGAAACAGCATGAACCCGGCCACCTGGACCAGGCCAATGAGCAGCGTTGCCCGCGGCACTTGCCAGCGGAGGGAGCGGCCCGTCAGGGGAAGTAACGCCAGCAAGGCCAGCGCTCCCAATACGGCCCGTTGTGCGGCAAAGTCCAAGGGGTCGGCAAAGGTGAGCCCTTGTTTGGCGACTACCCAGCTATATCCCCAGGTGAGGGACAGTATCACCAGACCCACACCTGGGCCCCAGCGATGCCATTTTGATTCCATGCGGCTGCTCCAGTTCTTTATGGGAAGACTCAATCAGCCAGCTGCAGTGGCGCGTAGTCCACCAGGACGCTGTCAGTGGCGTTGGAGATCCACAGGCTTCCATCCTGAATGGTGCAGCTTAGATTCATGGTGCGTGCGGTGAGTCGGGCCAGTGCCTGGCTGCTGCTTTGGGCCACGGAAAACAGGCGCAGGTTTTTAAGCCGTTTCGTTCGGGCACTCAAATTGTCCCACCAGATTTGCACGCCATGGCCCCCATAGGCATAAATCACCACTTGCTGCGCCCGTCCACAGGCTTTGAGGAGTCGTTTTTCTTCCGGCAATCCCACATCGATCCACAATTGGATGGTTCCGGTCAGATCCTTGAGCCATACATCGGGCTCGTCGGCCTCCGACAGACCACCGGCAAACAGCAAATGTTCCTGAGCATGGCAACAAAATGCCAGCACCCGCATCATCATGCGCTCATCCGTTTCGGAGGCGTGACGCGCAATCGTCACAGCATGGTCGCCATAGTAATGGCGGTCCATGTCGGAAATTTGCAGGGCGATCTTGAAGATCGTCGGTTTGATGGCCATGGATAAAGGTCATGCCGGTTGTGAACAACCCCTGACTTTACAACAAATTTTGCCTTCCCCTACAATTTTTGTTGCTGATACCACTGACTGAACAGATTCCATTGGGCATTGGTGCGGGTTGCCAGGGCTGTGGCTGTGTGCAGCATTTCCTCAGCCCAGTCTGAGCGCAGCCCAAAGGCGATCAACGCATCGGCATTGGCCGAGCCGGAGCGTCCGGAGGCGCGCAGCTGGTCCCAGGCCAGAAGGCAGCCCATGGTTTCCACCACTGCAGTGAGATGCTCCAGTTTTTTGCCCCAGGAGCCAATGGCCACCCGGTCTTCAGAAGGCTGCAGGCCTTTCAGGATGCAAGGAAGATCCCCCAGATGCACGGCATGCAGAAAAGCGTGGTCGATGGCCTGCATGCGCTTTTGCACGCTAACCACGCGAGTGGCCTCATCCGGCCAGGAGGGCTGGGCAACGCCCAGGCGGTTGAGATGCGGCACCAGGGCCGATGGTTTGGCCTCTTTGATATCCAGCAGATAATTTCCGTCCGGACTGCCCTTGCCAGCAATCAACACCACGAAGCGCTCCACCCCCAGACTACCGGTTCCGGCAATGCGTCGGCCCACGTCACACACGCGATAGAAATCGGGGTTGGGTTGCGTGCTGGCAAAACGCTGGACGAAGGTGGTGACCAGATGTTTTTGGGCTTCGGATGCCGGCAGGGCTTTGAGGCCATCCACCTTCAAAAGGCGTTGCGGGCCTTTGCGCACGGTGCGCTTGTCCAGAAACGCCGCGCGTTGACGCTGGTGCAAGGTGCTCAGGAGTTTATTGACAAGCCCTACCGAGGTTTCGGGCTCGACCCATAAGGGTTTGCCGTGAGCCAAGGCTTGCCGATAGGCCTGCAGGCAGCTTTGGCTGACGCTCAGCGCTTGTTCCCGGGTGGCACTGAGGGCATCGGCTCCACACTGGATGCTGGTGAGCAGCCGGACCAGATCCCAGGAAGCCGGAGCCAGGGCAGCTTCATCATAGTCATTGATGTCAAAGTAGACCAGACGATTGTCCCCTTTGTAGCTGCCGACGTTTTCGAAGTGTAAATCACCACAACACCAGGCCAATGGGGCTTCCAAAAACAGCGGGGAGTCGGGTAAAGCGGCATAGAACAGGTGGCAGGCGCCGCGCAGGAACACGAAAGCGCTGGAAGCCATCTTGGCATATTTCATGGACAGGCGTTCGGGGTCGCGTCCGGCATTGTGCTGTTGGATCTGTACGATGAGATCCGCGTCATTTGGGCTGTTTGGGTGACTCATGGGATGGGTTCGGTGGTTGGTGGGTTGTGCTCCAAGGGGCTGAGGATGGGAGCAATCCTGTTAGGCCACTGATTATGGCACAGATAAAGTGTCGAAATTTGAGGTATTCTCCCAGTGCCTCGTGGATTTGCACCTGTGGCTTGACCTCTTTTCATCGCGCTTGCTTGTTATCAGGAGCATTGAAACCACTCTGTCTTGCCGGACTGCTGCCGCGACTTTGGCCATTACTGACCCCCTCGAATGTATGGAGGAGTTTGTCCATGAACTATCTGGAAGATTTACTGCAAACCCTGTTCGTCATGGCCTCGATGGTGGAGGCGCGTGACCCCTACACCGGTGGTCACTTGTGGCGGGTGGCCCAGTTTTCACACCTGCTGGCCGAGGCTGCGGATCTTCCGGAAATGGACACCGCGCGTATCGCTTTGGGAGGCTTTCTGCACGATCTGGGTAAGATCGGTGTTCCGGATGCCATCCTGAACAAGCCCGATCGTCTTACAGATCATGAGTACGAAGTGATCAAAACGCATCCGGAGGTTGGGTTTCGTCTGATTTCCGGGCACCCCCTGGCCTCTCTGGTGCAGGCTGCGGTGCACTCGCACCATGAAATGCCGGATGGAAAGGGCTATCCGCAGCATCTGGCCGGGGCGGACATTCCCATCGATGCGCGCATCATTGGGATTACCGATGCCTTCGATGCCATGACCAGCACGCGTCCCTATCGGCGTGGAATGCCGGTGGAGCGGGCCTTGACCATTATCGGCGAACATTTGGGGCGGCAGTTTGACAGCTCTCTGGGGACGCGCTTCATGGCCTTGGGTGCATCGGGTGCGTTAAACCACATCGTGGGGCACTCCGATGCCGGGATTCCGATGCAGGAGTGCCCTGAGTGTGGGCCCATCATTGTCGTGCGTCGTGATCAGGATACAGGGGCCTATGTTTACTGCCGCAATTGTGGCTACAAGACAACCGTCATCCGGGAAAACGGCCAGATCAGCCTTGCCGAAACCGATGATCATGGAACACCTGCCGAACTGGAACCAGAAATCGATCATGCGCTCATCGGTCAGTTGGTGGAGGAGGCTGCTCGCAGTTTGGGCGATGCCCCCGAAATCGTGGGAGAGATCGGTGATCGCAGCCTGAACGCATCACGGAACAATCAATGATCACAGCCTGAACGCATCACGGAACAGTCAATGATCAAGAGCTCTGCATGGCGATTTGTCTGCTGCGCCGTAAAACTCCGTCGTTCAGCGCAGGGGATATTTATTGATCTAGATCAAGAACTTTCGGTTTGTGTGCACACTCCAACCAAGTAGGAGAAAGATCAATTTATGGTGGCGACGGTTGCCGTTGTTGCCCCTGGCGTCTTTGTCCGTTTTGCTTAGGAGTCCGCCATGAAAAAATTTGCATTATCAATGGTCGCGGTGCTCACCAGTCTCAGTTTTAGCGCGTGGTCAGCTGATCATGAAGTGAAAATGATGACACAAGGCACGGAAGGGCAGTCACTGGTTTTTGAGCCTTCCTATCTCAAGGTTGCGGTGGGTGACACAGTAACATTCAAACCCATGCAAAAAGCAGGCCACACCAGTTATTCCATTTTTGAGCCTTCTGGTGCCACACCCTGGAAGGCCCAGCCGGATACGGAAATCAAGGTCAAACTGGATAAGGAAGGGATCTATCTGGTGGAATGTTTTGTGCATAAAACGCTGGGAATGGTTGCAGTCCTTCAGGCCGGAAAGCCGGTAAATCTGGCAGCTGCCAAACAAAAAGCAGCAGAAGAATCAGCCAGGATGATGGTCGGCAAAGACCGCTTCGAGAAAGCCCTGGCACAGGTTAAATGACCGCTTTTTACCTCTCCGTGCTGCGATAGACCATCAAAGCACGGAGAAGGACCGATTCCCGATTCCATTCGGTTGATGATGCTTCCGCTGGCGATTCTATTTGCGTGCTCAACCGATCAGTTATTCTGCATCGCATTTTCTCCACCCACAGGTGTAACCCAATACTGCAGAGAGCCAAATCCAGTGGGATAAGCCGGATGATTTGCTCTATTGTAAGAAAATCCGATTGACATCGACTAACGTAGTGGAGACGTATTCTCCGACCAATCCACGTACACAGGGAGTATCGAAATGGAAATGCAAAAAATGTTGTCGCTCGCAATGGGTGGTTTATTGGCATTGAGTTTGGCGGGTACTGCAAGTGCCACCGACAAACCGAAGGTGGAAATGGAAAAATGTTTCGGAATCGCCAAAGCGGGCATGAATGACTGCTCCAGCAACAAGTCAGCGCATTCCTGTGCTGGTCAGGCTACCAAGAACAACGATCCGATGGATTTCGTGGCCGTTCCCAAAGGCACCTGCGACAAGATCGCCGGTGGCATGCTGAAGTCGATGTGATGAAACGGCCCGCGACCCTTCCTTTGCCATATGCAGCCGGTATCGGTCTGCGGGCGCCCCATTATCGCGAGGTGCTGGGTACACTGCCCGGTCTGAACTGGGTAGAAGTGCACAGTGAAAATTTCTTTGGCGGTGGGGCACCGTTGCATACCTTGCTCAAGGTGCGCGAGCATTACCCCGTCAGTCTGCATGGCGTTGGCATGGGCCTGGCCTCGAGCACCCTGCCGGATGAAGATCATCTGTCTGCGTTGGCGCATTTATGCGCCACTGTGCAACCCGCTGCTGTATCCGAGCACCTGTGCTGGAATGCCACGCAGGGCATGGTGATCAATGACCTGCTGCCATTTCCCTACACGCGCGAGGCGCTGATGTATGTGGCAAATCGCGTGGATCGGGTGCAGGAGCGTCTGGGCAGACCACTGCTGGTGGAGAATCTGTCCAGCTACCTTTCCTTTCCCCACAGCGAGATGAGCGAGGGCGAATTTCTTGCCGAACTCTCCGAGCGCACCGGCTGCGGTATTTTATTCGATGTGGAGAATCTGTATGTGAACGTGCGTAATCTCGGCGTTGATGCCGATGCCTTCATCAGCGCCATTCCTGCTGCTGCGGTGAAGGAATATCACTTGGCCGGATACAGCAGCTGCGACGGTTGCCTGGTTGATACGCACGACCATCCCGTCTATCCCGAGGTATGGCAGTTGTATGAAGCGGTATTGCGCCAAATCGGCCCGCGCCCGACGCTGATCGAGTGGGATAGCGACATTCCGGCATTGTCCGTGTTGATGGGCGAGGCGACCAAGGCGCAACAGCGCCTGGATGCACTGGAGGCATGCCATGCTGAGTGATGATCTTGCAGGATTCGCTCGTACCATCGTGCATGGCGAGTCCCCAGCATTTCGTGTGGACGAGGGCTACGCAAAGTATTCTGCACAGGTGGCCGTGGAGGTATACCGCAACAATTACCGCGGAAATTTGCACGACGCGCTAGCGGGTGCCTATCCGGTGGTGAAGCAGCTGGTCGGAGATGACTTCTTCCGCTTTATGGCCAGAAAATTTATCACCCAATATGTCTCCCGTGACGCGAACCTGCATCGTTACGGGGCAGAACTGGCTGAATGGATAGCAGCCTTCGAGCCGGCAAAGCAACTGGCCTATCTGCCGGATGTGGCGCGACTGGAGTGGGCATGCCACTGCGCATATTTTGCGCATGATGGGGTTGTTCTGAACCTGAACGAACTGGAAAAAGTGGCGCCCGCAGACTATGGCAATCTGGTCTTGCATAGGCACCCGTCCTGCCATGTGCTGCATTCAGACTATCCCATTGTTGCCCTCTGGCAGGCGCACCAGCCTGGAGCGTCCGAAGATTTCCGCATAGATCTGGACAGCGGTCCCGTCGATGCGCTGGTCAGCCGCAACAACGATGTCGTGGCGGTGACCGAACTGACGCCAGCCGATGCCGCATGGTTGTTGAAGATACAAGCCGGAACTACGCTGGGAGAAGCCACCGCCGAAACCTTGGACCATCATCCCGATTTCGATCTGCTGCGAGCACTGCAAATGCTGGTTGCGCAAAACGTCTTTGCGGGTTTCACTCTGGGAGCAACCTCATGAATGCACTGACACGGATCGCAAAGTTTTATTATAGGGCCTCGCACTGGCCCGAATGGCTGGCGCCGCTGCTGGACATTGCACTGCGGCTATATGTGGGGGACGTGTTTTTCAAGTCCGGCCTGACCAAGATCAAGAGCTGGGACAGCACGCTGTACCTGTTCAGTGATGTTTATCAGGTGCCGCTCATTCCTTCTGATGTGGCTGCGTACATGGCCACGGCGGGCGAACTGGGGTTATCTGTATTGCTGGTGCTGGGCTTGTTCGCACGCTTTGCCACGGCGGGATTGTTCTTCCTCAATGCGGTTGCCGCTTATTCGTATTATTCGGGGTTGAGTGAAGCTGGCCTGTTCCAGCATTTTGCCTGGGGAACCATGCTGGCCGTACTGTTGATACTAGGCCGTAGCAGGTGGTCGATCGACACTTGGTTGGAGAAGCGCCTGCAATGATGGCTTTTGGGACGAGGTTTATTGGACCGGCCTTTGATATGCCCCATGAAAGGTACACGTTGTAGTGCCGTGCTGACAATTTCTCCGGTGAGCCCCTGAAACCGGGATCATTGATCATTGGCCATCAAGACGTGAAACCCGGAGAAATCGCTACGAATCGCGAGCCATGGCGTTGCGTTGCCGCGAGCGCATCTCGTCCTCATCACCCACGCGTACCAATCCACCGTCTTGATCAGTCACTCCCCTAAGCCCCACGCCATGGGCCTGAAACCCCAGGGACTTCCAATAGGGTTGGTAATCGAGCCGATCATGCTGGTGACCATGAAATGCCACCTTCACTTGGAGTGCGCGTGCCAGATCATCCAGGACCTTGAATCCTTTGGGGTGGCAGGATGGAGCCTCGTGCGTTACCAGAATATCCGCCCGCTGCGCCTGCAATTCCAGCCAGTCTGCATAAAAGATTGTCGAGCGGTGGGTTAGAAGCTTGCCACGCGCTTTGGCTTCGGACATTCCTCCCCGAGGCAAGGCGCGTTGCCCAGTTGCGACTTGAATATGACCGGGATTCATGTGCTTTTGGTAATCTGCATAGCGCGCAAAATGCACCGGAGCCTCCGGAGTATCCGGATACCAGATTTCCCCTCGGAATACTCCACCCAGTCCCGCTACCCGCAAGCCGGCAATCTCCACCACACGCCCATGCAAGTTGCGTTGCGCCAGGGCCGAACCGTATAGATGGTCATGGTTGTTGTGGTTGTCGGTATCGTGATTGCCTGGAATCCACCAGATGTCGGTCTTCTCCAGAATGGGTTTGAGCGCTAGCTCCAGCGGTTGCCGGGCTTCGATATCTCCCAGCAAGACGATCGCCTCAGGGCGGTGATCGAGTACGGTCTGGATCACATGGCCGAAACTGCCGTGAACATCCCCAAAAAAATAAATCATCACACCCTCAACGCCAGTGTTTGGCTAACATTTCATTCAATCCGTCATCCGGCCCCTTGGGCGCGAATGGCCATGATCTCGATTTCGCCCAATGAGGCGGTCAATTTGCTCACAGATTGGTAGCAATGGTATTGTAGTGGTATTCAAGCGCATGTAGTTTGGCAATCCTGTTTCTTGTCTTCGTCGGTAATGTTGTATGAAGAGGCAATGATGGATCATTGCCGTAGCATAGATAGATGGCGAGATTCCAATGGCTATGTCGAATTCTGACAATCTGGACTTTCATGCGCTGTTAACTGGCGCCCCCGATCCTTATCTCATTCTGGACCCCGATTTTTCGATTGTCGGCGTGAACGACGCCTATCTGCGGGCAACCATGACCCGGCGCGCGGACATGCTGGGTCGCGGCCTTTTCGATGTATTTCCAGATAATCCGGATGATCCTTCTGCCGAAGGAGTCCGCAATCTGCGCACCTCGCTTTTACGTGTCCTGAAAACCAGAATGCCTGACGCCATGCCGGTGCAGAAATACGACATCCGCAAACCGGAAGCCGATGGAGGCGGGTTCGAAGAGCGCTACTGGAGCCCGATCAACACCCCGATCCTGAACAAGGATGGAGAAGTCGAATACATCATCCACCGGGTTGAAGACGTCACCGAGTTCGTGCGATTGAAGCAGCAGGGCGTAGAACAAAACCTTCTGAACGAAAGCCTGAAGGCGCGCGCGGTAGCAATGGAAACGGAAATTTTTGCGCGCTCGAAGGACGTGGCGGCTGCCAGTGCCAAGCTGAAGGCCGCCAATGATGAGCTTGAGCGTCTGTACCGAAAAACGCTGGAACTCGATCAGCTGAAAAGTCATTTCTTCGCCAATGTCAGTCACGAACTGCGCACGCCGCTCACCCTCATCATGGGCCCGCTGGAAGACCGACTGCATCGCGATTTGTCACAGAAGGAGCGGCATGAAACGGAACTGATGCTGCGCAATGCGCGTCTGCTCTACCGGCACGTGACTGATCTTCTGGACGCGTCGAAGCTGGAAGCCGGGCGAATGCAGACCAACTGGTCCAGAGTGGATCTTGCACAGGTGGTGCGGACCATGGCCAGCAATTTCGAATCCCTGGCCGCAAGTCGCCATATCGCATATACGGTTAATGTGCCGCATCACCTGTCTGGCGATGTGGATTACGAAAAGCTTCAGCGTATCTTGCTCAATCTGCTTTCCAATGCGTTCAAGTTCACACCGGCTGGTGGGCGCATCAGCATCACACTTGGGGAGGCCGACGGTCACGCGCGCATCGAGATTGCGGACAACGGGCCGGGTGTGCCCTCCGACATGCGGGAGGCGATTTTCGACCGGTTCAGACAGATCGAAGATGGAGCCCATCGGGGGCACGGCGGCACAGGGCTGGGGCTGGCGATCGTCAAGGAATTCGTCGCGCTTCACGGTGGAGCCATAAGTGTTTCCGATGCACCCGATGGCGGTGCCTGTTTCATCGTGAACCTGCCGCTTCGTGCACCCTCCGGGGTTGAACTCACCAAGGGCCGCGAGATGGACGCGACCATCGGGCGCGAGACACTGGACGAACTGGCCTTGAATTCCTTGCCCTGGTCGCATCCCACCGCTGCCCCTCAGACTGACATGCCGCTGGTCCTGGTCGTTGAAGACAATCCGGACATGAACGCCTACGTGACTGGAATCATGGGCGCAAAATTCCGTGTGGTTACCGCATTCGATGGAAAAGAAGGGTTGGAGAAAGCCCTGCAAATGCAGCCGGATCTCATTGTCGCCGACATCATGATGCCTGTCTTGAGTGGGGATGAGATGGTGGAAAAGATCCGCCTTCGCAGAGACATGGACTCAATGCCCATTTTGATGCTCACTGCGCGCGACGATCAAGCTTTGAAGATCAGGATGCACGAAACTGGCGTTCAGGGCTACATCAGCAAGCCCTTCAGCAGTGACGAGCTGCTGGCCACGGCTGGTCGCCTGGTTGCAGACAGGAATCGCTCGCAGGTGGAACTGCGCTCGCGCGAGAACCGTTACCGTTCCGTTATTGAAACCTCGTCAGACGGATTCATGGCCGGTACTCCGGATGGGGTGATCACGGAAGTCAATGAAGCGCTCGTGACGCTTACCGGATATTCGAGAGATGAATTGCAAGGCATGAATATCTCTGCACTTGGTGCAGAAGAGCTGCGGGATGAAACCCTGCGCCATCTCAAAAAAATAGTCGAGAAAGGTCAGGACCGTTTCGAGACCCGGCTTAACTGCAAACATGGAGGAAGCGTTCCGGTAGAAGTTTCGGTGAGTTACAGGCCGGATAGCGCCCTGATGTTCGGGTTCGTGCGGGATATCTCCTGGCGCAAGCGCGACGAGGAACGGATTGCCGATTACGTACAACAGCTTGAAGTCATGATGCAGGAAACACTCCTGGCTGTGTCGAACATGGTCGAACAGCGAGATCCCTATACTGCCGGGCATCAGCGGCGGGTCGGACTCATCGCCAACGACATCGCGCGTGATATGGGATGGAGTGAGCAAAAATGCAAGGAACTGCAGTTGATTGGTTCCGTACACGACATAGGCAAGATCTCTGTACCAGCCGAGATTCTGTCGAAACCCGGACGTCTTAGTTCCATCGAATATGAACTGGTCAAGCAGCATGTAGTGAGCGGCTACGAAATACTGAAGGATGTGAAGTTTCCCCTGCCGATCGCTGAAATCATTTACCAGCACCACGAGCGCATGGACGGTAGCGGCTATCCCAAGAGACTGAAGGGAGAACAAATTCTTCTGGAAGCACGCATACTGATGGTGGCCGACGTCGTGGAATCCATATCTTCTCACCGACCCTATCGACCAGCGCTGGGCATAGATGCTGCCATCAAGGAACTCGTGGAAAATCGTGGCAAACTATACGATACCGCCGTAGTAGATACGTTCCTGAAATTGATTAACAAGCAGGGTTACCACCTTCCAGAATAACGCAACAGCTACAGCACGATGGGCAGGATTGGCGGCAATCGACCCGCGCAAAAACTGTTGCGATGTGAAGGCGTCGCAGTCCAGAATGTGCTTCCGTGGCCCGGCCACGTTATTGTTACCCGGATTTTCCTGTGACTGCTTCTGCACCGCTAGGCTCGCTCGCCAAACCCTGGGATGCCATCATCATCGGTGCTGGTGCCGCCGGGCTGTTCTGTGCCGGAGTAGCGGGCCAGCGCGGCCTGCGGGTTCTGGTGCTGGACCATGCCAAAACCATTGGGGAAAAGATTCGTATCAGCGGCGGCGGGCATTGCAATTTCACCAACCTGCACAGTAACTCTGAAAATTTCCTGTCGCTCAATCCACATTTCGTCAAAGGCCCGCTGGCCCGCTATACACCTGCGGATTTTGTGGGGTTAGTCAAGCGTCATCGCATTGCCTTCCATGAAAAACATCGAGGGCAACTGTTCTGCGATGGCTCTGCGCGTGCAATCATCGATCTGCTGCAGCATGAATGCGCCAAGGGCGGGGTAACCCTGCGCCACCCGGTGAGTGTCGATGCCATTCGCCGCGATGGGGACTTATGGCATGTTTGGACCACCAGTGGAAGCGAAAACAGTCATGCCCTGGTGCTGGCCACCGGGGGGCTGCCAGTGCCTGCGCTGGGTGCTACTGATTTTGGGCTTGCGGTGGCAAAGCAGTTTTCGGTTCCGGTGGTCCCGCCGCGCCCTGCGCTGGTGCCATTGGCGTTGACGGCACAGGCCCTGGCCCCGTTTGGCGAATTGTCGGGGCTCGCCGTTCCCGTGATTCTGTCTGCGGGGTTTGCTCGTCAGCGTTATGGTCGTGCCCGTTTTGAAGAGGACCTGCTGATCACCCACAAAGGGTTGTCCGGGCCCGCCATGCTGCAGGCAAGCAGCTATTGGCAGGAGGGTGAGGCGCTGGAACTGGCCTGGCTGTCGGAAGTGCGCTGGGAGGCGCTTGCCAGTGACGAGTCGCAACGGCTCAAGAACGTGGAGGGGGTGCTGTCGCGGGCGCTTCCCCAGCGTCTGGCCACCGTTCTTTGTCAGATGGCAGGTATCTCGGGGAAACGCTGGGCGGAAGTGGGAAAAAAGGATCGCAGCCGTTTGACCCAACTGCTGACGCGCTGGTCCGTAAAACCGGCAGGCACGCTGGGCTGGAAGAAGGCAGAAGTGATGTTGGGAGGGGTGGATACCCGTGCGTTGGACAGCCGCAGCCTGATGGTGCGGGGGCAGCCGGGGCTGCACTTCATTGGCGAATGTGTCGATGTGACCGGACATCTGGGCGGTCACAATTTCCAGTGGGCGTGGGCCAGCGGATTTGCCTGCGCCCAAGCCCTTGAAGCGAGGGCGGTATAAGGAATGCGGTCACCCGAATTCAGTCGTCGCCCTGAAATACACGAAAGGGAATTGTTTCCTACCCGGAACATCAAACCAGGTTTTGCACGAATCGGCGAGAAGTATTTTCTGTACAGTCATGGGATTCACGACCCTAGTTTGCATATAGCCATTTTTTGTAATCAGTGATCTCTGTCGATCACTTTTTGGCGCCCAACCTTGAGTTGGCTGCGCTGGGTTTTGTTTTCCAGACGCTTTGCTACTGCGCTTTTTTTGGGCTTGGTTGGTTTTCTTATTTTTGGAATGAATGCAGCACGCTGAATCAGGCTTTGTAAGCGCTGCAGTGCCTCTTTGCGATTCTGTTCCAGACTTCGGTGTTGCTGTGCCTTTATCACAATCACCCCATCAGGGGTGATACGCCGATCGGCCAAGGTTAGCAGACGCTCCTTGATTCTGTCCGGCAGTGAGGATGCCTGAACATCAAAATGCAGGTGAGCAGCATTTGAGACCTTGTTCACATTCTGGCCGCCAGCTCCCTGAGCCCGCACGGCTGTGATGGTGATCTCATGCAATGGGACAGTGTGACGGACGCTCATGACAATCTTCCACCAAAATGCGCTGTGAATACTGGCTGGCAATTATTAATCTCTTCTATCGAGGCTTCATAGAACCCAGAAGCCTCGATCACATCGATCAGGTTACGGCATCACACCTCCATCTAATGGTCCTGGCTGGTATGGCTGTTTACCTCGAAGCTTTTCATGATAACGCCCCCACCCTGGGTTCTGGGTTGTGCATCGTTTCATAATTTCCAATTGCCCAGAAGTGGGACAGGGTGAATTCCACATACATCATGCGGCAGTAAGCCAGCACCATCACAAAGAACGACAGGCGGCGCTGACCATTGGTGTTGCGGCCCTGATTATTCCACTGCAAGAATCCCGCAATAATCCGCGCAGAAATGGGGAACGTATCCCGGAATGAACCCCCAAGTAGAATAATCCGGGAAGGTGGCAGAAAGTGAATCAGGGTGCTGCCCTGAGAGCGTCTTGTTGTGAACACAAGAATTTTCTCAGGGGGTGGGGGTTTAGGGGGATGGCAGATCTGGGAAG
>DAIDLC010000005.1 GCA_027449685.1 Ferrovaceae bacterium
CGTGGCCCGCAACCAACCGGCTATCATGCGCCGCAGGTCGGGCTGATCGGGCAACCACTCCTCCAGTGAGCCCAGCAGTAGTCGGATGGATTCCGGATTGGCTGGGTGCTCAAACCGAAAAATGGCCGCCACATCATCGGCACGATTGCGGAAATCTTCGGTGATGTAGCTGCCCGGATACGGCTCCAAGGTGGCAAAGTCCAACCCGTGCAACCAGTCGTCCGGCACAAACCCCAGAATCAGATCGCGCACAAACTCCGGCGCGGAAAACAACAACTTGTAACCACTGTCATGGGTAGCACTCATGGGTTGAGTCTAGCATAATCCTTCGGCATCACCCCTCCCGAAGAACGTTGCGCCAGCTTCATCATTCAACGACACGATCAGGTCGGCACCACAATAGCCATTGGAATTTCAAACTGCTGCTATATGGGAATTTCAGACTGCTGGTGACACTACCAGGCGATGCTGAAAGCAATGCCGGCAGGAAGGGCAGGAACACCAGATGAGGTGGCTGCGCTTGCAGCGCATATCATGGGGCCGGATGGCGGCTTCATTACCGGCAGCGATTTTCTGATTGATGGGGGCGCAACTGCGAATTTCTTCTACGGCCCTGACATGGCGAAGCGCTAAGGAGACAATCATGCAAAAAATTAAATTGAACAACGGAGTTGAAATCCACCAACCATATGGAGATGTACATGGCGCCTGGCGTGCACCTGAAGGCCGCTATCCAAATTTACGCGCTTCCTCACCCCTGGTAACCCGCCTGAAGAGTTACTGGGATTGCGCGAGAAGCCGCATTTGTCTCGTGGTGTATTTGCCCGGTACCTGCGGACAAATGAACGGACGCTTGAAAACCGGAAACAGGGGCGGGCGAGCCCGAATGCACCAGCGGCGATTTTGATTCGCTTGGTCGAGCGCTATCCGGATACGGTCGCGCGTCTTTCCACAATTTGATGCTTCTGGTCAGGTAGCCAGTACCGCACCAAGCGGTCATGTTGATCTGTCAGTTTTGCGATATCCCGGTCATCCAGTCCTGTTGAGACCAACATTCTCATAAACGGAATTTTTCCGAGTAGTTGCGCAAATCTCGGGACAACCCGCGCAAGACTTCGGCGGCACTTTCCACCTTATCGATGACACTGGCGTTTTGTTCGGAAATGCCGGCCAAACGTTCCACATTTGAGGCAATCTCTTTACCAGCCAAATCCTGTTCCCTGATGGCGCTGGTGATCCCCTCCATTTCATTTTTCATGCCGGAGGCGCCGGACTGGATTTCGTCGATCCCCTGGCCAGCATCCTGTGCAATTTTTTCGCCGTGCTGCACGCGCTGGACCACAGAATTCATTTGCACCACAGCCTGTTCCGTACCTTGCTGAATGGCTGATACCACCTTCTCGATGGTGCCGGTACTGCGCGAAGTTTGCTCGGCCAGCTTGCGCACCTCATCGGCCACTACAGCAAATCCACGGCCCTGCTCACCAGCACGGGCCGCCTCGATAGCCGCGTTGAGCGCCAGCAGATTGGTTTGCTCGGCAATGGTTCGTATCGTCCCGATGATTCCTCCAATCTGGCTGGAGAGCTGACCCAATTCTTCGATGGATGCAGCGGCCTTGATGACTTCACTGCCCACCGAGACCATGTCGGAAATGACCTCCTTCACCTTCTCACCCCCTTGCATGGCGATGATTTCGGATTGCGTGGAGGTTTGCATGGCATGGGCGCTATTGTCCATCACCTGATCGATACTGGCAGAAATCTGGTTGATGGCCGCAGCCATTTCTTGCGTAGCCGTCGATTGTTGATGGCTGACATGACCTGCGGTAGCAACCGACTCTGTCATCAACTCCAGATTTTGATCAATCCGGCGCGTGGCTGTCATGATTTGATCCACCACGGCGCCCATCAGCACCTTGATGGATTGCACCGAGCATAAAATGACGCCCATCTCGTCTTTGCGTGAAATGTTTGTGGGCTTGGAAAAATCCCCGTCCACGATATCGTGAATATCCGCTGCAATTTCTTGGACCGGGCGCAGCACAAAGCGCCGTACACTCCAGGAAATCAGGATGAACAAAGCCAGCTGGATGGCGATCTGAGTCATCACGGCCGTCCACAGAATGTGGCGCAAGGTTACAAACTTGTCCGTAAGATCAAAGGTGAAATCAGAGGCACAGCCGGTAGCGTTTTCTTTGGTCAAATGGCAAGTCAGGCAATTAGTGCCGTGAAAATCGTGGGAAAACAAATACGGTGTCACCACCCGCATCTGCCACTTTCCCTCCTTGTTTTCCATGGCGTAGTAGGGCTTGGCCACGCCAGTTCGAACGGATTCTTCCACCACCCGGTTGACCAGCGGATCGTCCATCCGTTCCTCGGGTAAACCAGGCCCATATTGTTCCGCCACCTGCTTGGAACGGAGTAGACGCAGGGTTTGTAGTGACTGGCCCTCGATCACTTTTTTGAGCAGAGTCTTTCTGGTCTCGGGATCACTGATCGTGCCCGTAATCATCAACATGTTGGCGCCATCGATGACTTGCATGGAAACACCACGCCCCTTGCTGTAGGCTTCATCCATGATCCCTTGCTTGATATTTCCGTATATATAGAAGGTCAGCGAGGAAAGCAGGATCAGAATGACCGGTTGCAGCAAGAGTTGCAATTTGTACTGCAGGGATAAGTTCTGAAACCAGCGGCCAAATGAAACCTGTTGCCGAGGACCTGTTGCCGGTGCCGAACGATACAGCGCTTCGGCTTGAGTAACAGCGCTGCGCGCTGGCTTTTTTCTGAGGGAGAGATAGCCAACGATTTTGTCCTGACGGATGATCGGTGAAACAGTGGCTTGCACCCAATAATGGTCGCCGTTCTTGGCGCGATTCTTGACGATGCCACGCCAGGGGCGACCTTGTTTCAGCGTATCCCACATATCTTGAAACGCCCATGCCGGCATATCCGGATGGCGCACAATATTATGGCTTTTGCCGATCAATTCCTCGAGGGTGTACCCTGAGATGCGAATAAAGGAATCGTTGGCCGATGTGATGATTCCTTTAACGTCGGTGGTGGAGACGAAGGTTTCCGCCTCGCTATAGTTGATTTCCTTTTGTGAAACAGGTCCATTGTTTTTCACGATACCCGATTGTTTCCATACTATCGCCGTATTCCTGATCAACTATCCCACGAAACGAGAGCGCGGCAACATTCGTGCGGGATTCACCTGAACTTCAAAAACTTTACAAGAGCAGCTAATCCTTGAGTTCCAACCAATCGTTCGAAATCTCTCTATGCGTTCAACCCAGACCAAGCTGGCGCACATGGTCCATTTCGAAATCAACACTGCCCGGCCGAGCGGCACAATCGGGCAGGGCCCCTCAGGCTTCGCTCACGCAGCGATTTCTTCCCTGCTGCTTGGCCAGATACAGGGCACGATCGCTTCTGCTGGTGAGGGAGTCCACGGTGTCGCCCTTCTTGAATTGTGCCAAACCGGCGCTGATGGTTACGGTAAACCCATGAGATTCCTGGCTGCTCAGGGCAATGGTTTCACGCATCCGGTTGGCCACTTCACAGGCTGCTGCGTTGTTCGTTTCCACCAAGAGCAGAATGAACTCTTCTCCGCCAAAGCGCGCACATTGATCATTGTTACGAATTCCTTCCTTGATACAGCGCGCCACAGTTTGCAAAACCAAATCCCCAATCCCATGCCCATAACGATCGTTGACCTGTTTGAAGTGATCTACGTCTATAAATACCACGGTCAGGTCCATTCCATACCGTTGAGCACGGGCAATTTCCTCCTCCAATCGCGCAGTTATGAAACGTCGGTTGCCGATTCCCGTCAGGGGATCGGTTAGCATGAGCGCTTCCAATTGGGCTGTCCGGCGCGCCACTTCCCGCTCCAGTTCCTGGTTGGCTTGAGCCAGAAAGCGTTCGGACTGCTTGATGTTGGTGATGTCCGTGCCCGAAGCGATCAACCCCAGAAATCCACCTCCCGAGTCACGTCGTGGAACGATGCGCTCCAGAATCCAGGCCACACTACCATCTGGTTTATTGATTCGGTATTCGGCATCCCTGGATTGCGGATGATTTAAAATCTGTTCCAACAATTGTTCGTAGCTGGCCCGATCTTCGGAATGAATCGCGTTCAACCAATCCAATTCCTTATGCGGAGAGTGTTCCGCAGCGATGAAGTCGATCATGGTCTTGTTGATAAATCCCCTGCGACCACTGGCGTCACAAATCCAGATGAAGGTGGGCGCATGATCGGAGATCAGGCGAAAGCGCTTTTCGGTCTCGGACAGCGCGGCAATCAAAACCCGCTCAACGGCCGATACACTCAACGCATCGGTACTCTGTGTAGGTAGAGGATCGGGTGCGCGTTGAAGATTCTCGCCCAAACTCTTGTCCGCTCGCAAAATGTGGGAAATCAACCAGGTGGTGAGAAACTCGAGGAGTTTTTCCAAACCGGCCACATCTGCAAGGTCTTCATCCCCGGCAATCGTCCGAATTTCCTCGATAAAAGCCTGATGGGCGCGTTGATGTGCGGATTTTTCGAAATCGCCCAAGCTGGATTGGGCCAGTAATTTTTCTTCGTCGGCAAAATGTTCCGAGGCATAGCGGGTCAAACGCTCGAAGACTTCTTTCACATCCAGCAAACCACTGCCATCCGAGACCGTTTCGGCCAGCGCATTGATCAGATCCACCAGGCAGCGATGCTGGTGGTCCACGATGGGAATGCCGATTTCAAAGCGTTCGTTCCAGTAAAAATACTTCATGTGACCTCTGATCAAGAAGCTGGATATGAATGCATCTGTCAGGCTCTGGAACAGAAACACAGCCCGATTGACTCGATACCTACAGGATGAATACCAGAATTCCGCAACGCAACATTTTTGACACCATACTTACACGGTGCGCAAATGGCCGTATTGATATTGGTCAAAAAAATGGTTTAACGGGGGTCGAATCGAGGAGAAAAGCGCTTGAGCGTATCCTTCATCAGCAGATCTTCCTTGATGACGTGTTCGATGAGCCAACGACGCAAAAAACTCACGAAATGATCCACGGCCGTGCTCGACCAGTCCGTATGTGCCTGTAACATTTCCGCCTTGATCTCGTCGAGTTGCTGGACCAATGCCTGATGGGAATGGCCGAGTTGGGAAGTCCCCAGGTAACCCGCTGCCTGGGCGATTTTCTCTTCCCGGGCAAAATGCACCAGGGCATACTTGGAAAGACTGTCCAGCACCTCGGGCAATGCCTTGCTGTTTTTGGTTTTGAGGACTTCTTCCACCCGATTGATCAGATCCACGAGATATTTATGGTCCGTATCGATGACATCATTGCCCACACTCAGTTGTTCGCGCCAAGCAAAACTCATGATTTTCCCCTGTTGGTAACGAATTTCCCGCCCATCTCCTCCGGCCCGAGCCTGCCCCCGGAAAAACCGACCGTCCGGGTACCGCGCTAGCCATCCTCTGTCATAGTCTTCCGTCGCAATTCCTCTCAGGTAAACTCCGATTCAAGGTTACTGATTCAATCATCGGATGTAAATCTGGTAGACTGAAGGCTTCGTCATATATTTATTGTTTATTGCGCGAACCGACAGTCTCCAGAGCGCCCTCTGTCCGTGTCCACAGCCATCCAACAGTTTCTTGGTTATGCCTATCCGGAACATGCGGAGCTGTTCGCTCAATTGTCACCAGTCCCTGTATTGGTGTCCCAACCCACGCCCCTTCCCGAAGCGGTCGTCCGTGTAGTAACCGGCCAATTATTGTCCGGAAAGGCCGCTGAGACCATTTATCAACGAATCGTCCTGGCCACAAAGCGTAATGGGCTCATCGGTTCATGGCAACTGGATTTTGACAGTTTTCGGGCCTGTGGTCTGAATGGGGCCAAGGCAAGGGCACTGTGCCTGTTGGGAGCAAAAATTGGTCACGATCCAGATGCGCTCGAGCATTGGCGCACCCTGGAGCCCCAGGCTCTAACCCAGGAAATCGTCAGCCACCCCGGTCTGGGTCCCTGGACGGCCGCCATCATTCAATTGTTCTACCTGGGGCGCGAGGATGTTTTTCCCCAAGGGGATCGGGGATTGCAACGGGCACTTAGTGCCCTGGAACGGTTCGGTTCCTTGCAACAACCAGATTATCGTTTCGATCCCGATCGAGCCAGCCCTTATCGCTCCTATCTGGCGCTCTATCTATGGCAGGCGGGAGAACGCGGACTCTTGACTCACTATGGTCGTCTGACCACAACGGAAAAAGGACATCAACCCAATGGACTCCATGGATGACGATCTGGAACAAACGATTCGCGACATTGGCCTACCCTCACGCCCCGAAATCCTGTTCAAACTGGATGATGAAATCAACCAGGAAACCCCGGATTTCAGGCAAATCGAGCGGCTCATCAGCGCAGATATGGGTCTTTCCGCTGCGCTCATCAAAATCATCAATTCCCCTTTTTACGGTCTGCAATTGAAGGTCACATCCATCCGGCATGCCATTGGCCTGCTAGGACTCTCATCCCTCACGCGCATCGTGACCGGTATTGCCCTGAGAAATCTGGTATCGGCCAAACACCGGGTGGAAGCAGCAAGCCTGCTGGAAGAATCCGCACTTTTAGCTCTGGTGTCCTCCTATTTGGCCAATCGACTGCGCCTGATCAGTAGCGATCTGGCTTTCACTTATGGCCTCTTCCAGAACTGCGGCACACTGCTGTTGTTAGACCGCATCCCAGATTACATGGACACCCAAAAGCTTGCCAAAACCAGTCACAAGCCCCTAGTCCAACTGGAACAGGAAGCCCACGGCATGGATCATGCCAAAGTGGGATCCCTCATGGCCCAGGAATGGGGATTACATCGTCACATCATCTTGGCCATCCGTCATCATCATGAGTACGACCGCGTGGCCCCAGCGTGGATCGAACAGTCCACACAGGACTCCCTGTTTTCTGATGCCCTCCATTTGATTGCGGTTGGCCTGATGGCCGAGCGCGTCATGGACACCAGAACCGGCGATGAGGGTTCAATGGACTGGCAAAACTGTGGAGCGTTGATTTTGGAACGCTTCAATCTGGACAAGAGTGGCTTTCAAGGTATTCTGGAAGAAAGTGCTGTCATGCTGAAAGATCATGCCGCGCAATAGCCTCGTCGACAGACGCCTTGCATGCCCTGGAATTCCCTTTTGACTCGGGAACGACCGATTGTTCCAGCCCCTGGGAATGCATCACTGCTTTTCGTGCATGGTTGGGCCATGGGTCCAACCATATGGGACCCGATAATCTCTTCTTTACCCTCCATAAAAATCAGCCGGGTTGATTTAGGATTTTTTTCTACACCTGAAATGCCTGTGGTGGACAATCCGATCGTGATCACGCATTCCCTGGGGCTTATGTGGTCCATGATGCATATTCCGCAACCCTGGCGGGGTCTGATCTGCATCAACGGTTTTACGCGTTTTGTGGCTGCTGAAGACTTTCCCGGAGTCAACCCCCATTGGGTGCGACGCATGAAAACCCGTTTGCAACAAGATCCTGCCTCTGTGGTGACAGATTTCTTGCGGCGCTGCGAGTCGTTAGACGCATCCTCGGAGAATACCCCTGCGACTCATTCAGCAGCGCCCTCAAGAACGCAACACCTGTTGGGAGCCCCACTCTCGATGCAGTCGCAAACACTCACCCCCGCTCTCAATACACTGCGCCTGCTGCAAGCTCTGGAATGGCTGGAACAATGGGATCTGCGCAAAGCCTTCGCAACCATTGAATGCCCGGTCATGGCCCTTTGCGGTGCCAAAGATCTCATCGTCCGCGCGGATCATAGCCGCGCCTGCTTTTCGCAAGGGCCACTGGTCATGCAGCAGGATGCAGGGCACCTGATGCCCGTGACGCATGCCCCATGGCTGGCAGAAAAAATCATGACCGCGATCGATGGAGGATCCTGGAGTTCATGAAACGCATCGAGCAAATTGCGCAGCGCTTCGATCAGGCCAGTGCCACCTACGAAGGCGCAGCAGAACTTCAATGGAGAGCCGCACAATCCCTGGCGTGTAAGGTGCTCGAGACGCCCTGGGAGCATCCCAAAGTGCTGGAAATCGGCTGTGGAACCGGCTATCTCACGCAGCTACTGCTGCCAAGAATTCCGGGGCAATGGCTCGTTACCGACATTGCTCCGAGCATGGTGCAAGCCACTCGCAATCGATTTTCCGCAAGCGCTGCCCAGTTTCGTTTGCTGGACGGGTCTAATCCGGATTTACCCGCCCAGAGTGTAGATTTGATCGTCTCCAATCTGGCCGCCCAGTGGTTTGAGGATCTGCGGGGTGCCTTGCACCATCTGGCCTGTTGCCTGACACCCGGAGGACGCTTGCTGCTGACCCTGCTAGGAAGGGAAAGTCTGAGCCAATGGCGCGCCGCGGTGGCAGATACCGGACACCAGGCCGGCACCCCAACTTTCCCCACGGCACAGAGCCTAGCGGGAATGCTCCCCCAAAGTCGGGTGTCGGCACAGTGCGTAACCCTTTCTTATCACAATGCCAGAGTCTATTTGAATTCCCTGAAGGCCATCGGCGCCTCGCTCCCCGCGCCGGATTATGCGCCTTTGCCAGCTTCAGTGATGCGCCGAGCCATGCAACTCATGGGTGAACCTTGTGCCGTCAGCTATGAGATTCTGACACTGGATTGGGTTAAACCTTGAACGGAAATTCCCCCCCGTATATACGCTGGGTGCACAAAAAAAAAGAGGCAACCACACGATTGCCCCTGAAGGGAGGTTGAAACGAACAACGAGAAATTAGAACTTGGTACGGAAACCCACCATGGTGGTGGTGTTTTCGGAGGCTGCATAGAGCGATGCCATCCCTCCTGTAACGGATTGAATCGAGATCCCTGCATAGAGATCAGTCCGTGCTGACAAGTGATAGTCTGACACCAGGGAGTAGGATTGCAGATAGCCTGCGCAATGGCTGATGGCGCCGTTATTAGGGACGGATGGGCAACTTGTGGAGCCGCCACTGTAATCTAGGGAATGCACATTATAGAAAGAGCCCAGGAGATCCAGGGACGAAGTCATTTCATACTTGGCGCCGCCAAAAAACAGATTGAGAGTCCGGCTACGCGCGTTATACGGTTCCAAAACATTTCCTGTCCCGTAGCTATACCCTCCCAATGCCACGGCATTGGCCATGCTCACAGCCGAGCCGTTACCAAAACTGGTTGGTGCCGTAAAGAGGATATGTTCATACCCCCCAGAGAATGTCAGCGCATTCAACTGGTACTTGGCAAATAGTCCCTGGGCCTGTGTATTGGAGAGCAAACCGGTCATCCCGGTAGTCACAGGAGCAGCACCGCCGGGTTGCGTTGGGATTGAACCATAGGTGCCCAAGCCATCATGCTTGTAACTCATCATGGCATCGATCGAAAAATTTCCACGGTCCGTACCCAGATTGAGCTGGCCAGCACTATTTGCAGAAGTACTTCCCGCCATTCCTCCAAACTGATACATGGCCCCCACGCGAACCCCGCCAAAGGTACCCGTGTACTTGAGCGAATTATCGAGTCGCGCATCCTCTGTCCACCCTGAGCCCCCATACCCACCAAAAAACCCGACCACAGAAAAAGCATAGGAAGCGCTCAAGGGGTCGTATTTGATAATATCGTCCAGGGACAACGAATACTGGCGCCCCAGCGAAAGGGTGCCATACTGTTTGGAAGCGATATACACCGTACTGCGATTATTGAACAACTGTCCGGCACGGGCAGAGTCCGCACCTGTGGTCGTGTTGACCGTGCCAGTTCGCAGACCACTGATACCATCAGACAGGGATCCCGAATTCGGGTCCAGACCAGCTTCCAACATGAACCCTGCACTCAGATCCCCGTCAATCAATTCCAAACCCTTAAACCCCAATACCGATTGACTCATGCCGTTGGGCGCCATCGTAGTCACGGATTTCCCGGGTATATTGCTCGTATAGATTTGGGTGGGTACTCCAGCAGGCATGGTTGGGTTGAGATTCTGGCCGGAGGTCAAATTTGCAATCCCCATGTCGAGTACGCCGTAAAGCGTGACATCCGCATGAGCTGCACTGGACATGGCAGTCAGTACAGCGATAGCCACTAACGATTTCTTCATCTTACTGCTCCCTGTTTTGGGTTGGTTAAAGGATCACAGCCGTATGCCGTGAGCGAAACAGCGTCAATTCTGCAATGCACATCAGGGGATGACCCTAGTCGGTTGTGCTTGTAAATCCGGTTCAAACCACGCCGGATACAAATGGCAACACTTGACCACAAGAGTGAGAACTCCTCCCGATTGGTATTTTGGTCCAACCTTTTTTTCGCATTGTAATGAAATCGTAATATTAGTCAAAGAATATTTTTTTATGTTGTAAAAACACAACGGCCAAACCTGGGAAATACGCAAGATGATGGAAAAATGCACCATATCGCGTTAATTGCACGCGAAAACGGAGGATTTACAAGAGAGATGCGCTGCAGACGAACCCTTGGGGAGTGACCAATATGGATTACTGGCACACCATAAAACCCCTGTTGCGGATCGATTTCTTTGCGAACAATAGCAGAAATAATGAAAAAAGGTATATTGGTATGATTTATTTTACAATAGGTACTGAGCACATATGCCGCGCCGGATGCGCCCAACTGGCGCAGCGTTCTCACCGGTAACGACAAGCCTCTGGGCAATCACGTACAATGATGACTAGTTGATCTCTCCTACCCAAACACCACCATGAATACACACAAGATTTCGGTTCCTCGCATGTCCGATGCGGTTGCAGAGGAACTGGAAAAACGCATCATCGAAGGCACGCTCAAACCCAATGATCGACTAAAATCCGAGCGTGATCTTGCCCTCGAGTTTGGTGTTTCCCGAACCACCCTGCGTGAAGCCATCCAAAAGCTGGTATCGAAGGGCCTGATATCCACCCGCCATGGCGGAGGCAATTACGTCACCGATCGTTTGGACGCGCATTTTGTCGACCCCTGGCAGGACATGCTGAAGGGTCACCCACTGCTGCACAGTGACCTGCTCGAATTCAGACAAATGCTGGAAAGCCACGCGGCCTATCTGGCTGCAGATCGTGCCACCCAAGCGGACATCGAACGGCTCGATTTGGCCTATGCCAATTTAAATGAAGTCTATGCCAGCAATGACCTGAATTCCTGCATCGATGTGGATGTGGCTTTTCATCAGGTCATCGCCGAGGCCTCCCATAACGTCCTCATCGGGCATCTGGCTGCCAGTTTGATGCGCGTCATACACGGCCACATCACCAGCAACCTGACTTTTCTGCACGCGCGGCCTCAACGCTGGGAGTTGCTGCAGGATCAGCACCGGGACATCTGGCAAGCCATCCGGGAACATCGTCCGGATGAAGCCGCACAGGCCGCGCAACGACATATCGAGTTCGTGCGCAAGAGCATGGCAGACAATCTCAGGGATGAGGAGCGGCGCTTCGTGGCCCAACGGCGATTAAGCGAAGTCTCTCAAACTTGAAACATGCAAGGCGCCGGTACCGGCACCTTGCATGTTTTGGCAATAAGCGGAATCAAATTTGCTCGGTTTCCATGCGAATAGCCCCACAGGGACATTCGGCAGCGCAAATTCCGCATCCTTTGCAGTAGTCGTAGTTAATCTTGAAACGATTGCCCGGACCCAATTTGATCACTGCGTTATCCGGGCATACTCCGTAACAATTATCACATTCAAAACAGTTGCCGCAACTCATGCAACGACGCGCTTCAAACAGCGCCGTGTCCTCGTCCAGATTGCCCACCACTTCTGCAAAACCGGAAGTGCGACGGACAATGTCGAGAATGGGGCGAATGGTTCGCGGTGCATCAGAATAGTAGCGCGTGTTCATCCACCGAATATCCGCCAGCTCCTGGGGAAGACAGGCAGATTCCATGGCCCCGCGCAGCAATCGGTCGATGTGACGCGCGGCTTTTTTCCCCGCACCAATGGCCGCAGTGGCATTACGCGCTGAAGGGGTCATATCGCCCCCCGCAAATACCCCTGCGAGGGAAGTCATCCCTTTCTGATCCACCAACACCGCCCCATTCTGTATGGTTACTTCTTGTGGAAGACTGGAAAACAAGGAATAGTCGCCCGCTTGCCCCAAGGCTTGCACCAGCAAATCGGCGTGCACCGCTTCGGTTTGGCCAGTGGGCAGGGTTTCGCGGCCCTCTCCGGACACCATGATTTCCAGAGTCAACGTGTGGTCCTGGATCTGGATGATCTTTCTCAGATTGAGCAGCGTGATTCCCTCCTCCAGCCCTTCTCTGACTTCCTCGGGATGGGCCGGCATTTGATCTCGCGCTTCCAACACCACCACCGTGGCAGATAAGGCGCCCAGGCGGATGGCAGAGCGCGCCACATCGATGGCCGTATTGCCTCCGCCATAGACCACCACATGCCCCAGTGGCGCAACCGATTCTTCAAGCTCAACGGCACGCAGCACGGAGACGGCGTCCAGTACGGGCAAATGACCTTGCTGTGGGATGGGCTCCAGGCGACCTTGCTGGAGGCCCAGCGCCACATAACAGGCATCATAGTGACCCGCCGCGAGAGTGGCTGACAAATCCGTCACCCGGGTACGCAGTTGAATGTCTACTCCCAGTTTCTTGATGCGCGCAATTTCCGCATTCAATTTCTCCCGGGGCAGACGATATTTGGGAATGCCATAGCGTAACATGCCGCCCGCCTTGTCATTGGCCTCCAGGACAGTGACCGCATGCCCCGAGCGCGCCAAATGATACGCTGCAGATAGCCCCGAGGGACCAGCCCCCACCACCAGCACTTTTTTGCCTGTGGGGGCTCCTGGCGTGACTTGCCAGTCGTGTTTGATGGCCTGATCCCCCAGAAAACGCTCCACCGAGTTGATGCCCACCGGCAGATCCACCTGGCCGCGATTACAGACCTTTTCACAACTGTGATAGCACACTCGCCCCATTACCGCTGGAAAAGGGTTGTCCTCCATGATGACACGCCAGGCGGCTTCGTACTGATGCTCTTCGGCCAGATACAACCAGTGCTGAATATTCTCTCCTGCCGGACATTGGTGATTACAGGGCGGCTTGCGATTCAGATAGACCGGGCGTTGGGTCCTCCAGGAGCCGGTCTTGTTGGCCAGTGAAGACCCCACATCCAGGGTAATTGCAAAGGGCTTGTTCATGGTGGGATTAGTCCTGTCAGCGTACATCCGTTGCGAGCAGTCCATACATGCGGATATTCTCATCCGCACGGGCCTGGATTTTGGAAATGACGTCAGTGGCGGGTGATTTGCCGAACAGATGAGCGTATCGCCGTTGCCGCTTGAGGTACTCCTCCACAGGGATCAACTTCCGAATTTTTGACACACCCGTCACTTTCCCGTGCTCGGCCTCAAACACAGGAAACAAACCACACTCCTTGGCCATGTCTGCCAGCTTGATGGTATCGCTGGAAGCAGCCCCCCAACCCAGAGGGCAAGGAACAAAAATATGGAGATATTTGGCCCCCCGGATCTGAATGGCTTTCTTCACCTTGTATTCCAGATCAAACAGATCTGCGACCGTAGCCGTAGCCACGTAGGGAATCCCGTGTGCCATGGCAATGGTGGGAACAAATTTACCCTGCCCAAAAACATTGCCGGGCTCGGCCCCCACCGGCAGCGTCGTGGCCGTACGCACGGCAGGGGGAGTAGCCGAAGAGCGTTGCACACCGGTATTCATGTAAGCTTCATTGTCGTAGCAGAGGTACAGAACATCATCGTTGCGCTCAAACATTCCTGACAAGCAACCAAAACCGATATCCGTAGTCCCTCCGTCACCGCCTTGTGCAATGACCCGCACCTCCGAGCGGCCTTTGATCCGCAATGCGGCGGCAATCCCGGTAGCTACTGCCGCCGCGTTGCCAAATAGAGAATGGATCCAGGGTAATTGCCAAGAGGTTTCCGGATAGGGCGTGGAAAACACTTCCAGACATCCTGTGGCGTTGGCAGCAATCAGCTGATGATGAGATACATCCATGGCGGCATCGAGGGCATAGCGAGCACCCAATGCTTCGCCACACCCCTGGCAGGCACGGTGGCCCGAGTTGAGAGAATTGCTGCGCGTCTTGGTGGCTTGAACGGAACGGATGGATTCATCCAGCAGGCGATTGCCTACCGTAAAGGTACCAGTTTGGTAGAACTTGACGGGTTGATGGGACATGGGTCTAGATCCTTTAACAGATTTGGGAGGCCACAGAACCGATATCACGCAAAACAGATTCGGCAACCGGCCCTGAGCGCCGAATTTGGCGTTCACGCCCCAGCGCCCGATCAATCACCTCTTGCTGCAAATCCATGAAGCTGAAGGGCTCCAGCAAATCGTTCATGGCTGCCGTCAAGGTGGCGGCAAGACTGCTTTTGGTAATCGCTCGCCCACCCAGCCCGGCCACCACCGTCAAAACCTTCTGCCCGGTGCCGTCCAGTGCCATGCGCACGTTGGTAGCAACGATGCCGCCCACACCCACGGCAAAACTCTTCTCCAGCACCAGCACCCGCTGACAGCCCTGCAAGGCCTGCCTGATCTCCGTCAACGGGAAGGGGCGGAAGGAAGTGATCCCCAATACTCCGATGGCGCAGCCTTGGGTACGCAACTCATCCACCACATCCTTGATCGTTCCCAATACCGAACCCAGGGCAATGACGACTGTATGCGCACCCTCACAACAGTACGGTTTGATCAATCCACCAGAATCACGCCCAAAATGGGCTTTGAACTGGGCGGCAATTTCCGGGATCAAGGTCAAAGCCTGAATCTGTTTGGCATGCGCCAAAACCCTGACCTCGGTATAGGCTTCCGGACCCACCATGGCGCCAATGGAGACCGGGCGAGCCGGGTCCAGAACCTGCCGCGGTTCGAAGGATGGCAAAAAGGCATCCACCTGTTCCTGCAAAGGAACATCCACACGTTCGTAGGCGTGAGTCAGAATGAAGCCATCCATGCACACCATGACCGGCACCGAGAGTTCTTCCGCCAATTTGAAGGCCTGGATATGCAGGTCGATGGCCTCCTGATTGGTCTCCGCAAATAACTGGATCCAACCACAATCGCGCAAACTCATGGAATCGGAATGGTCGTTCCAGATATTGATGGGCGCTCCAATGGCCCGGTTGGCAATGGTCATGACAATCGGCAGTCCAAGCCCCGCGGCATTGAACACCGCCTCGGCCATGAACAGCAGTCCCTGGGAAGCCGTTGCCGTGTAGGTTCTGGCCCCAGCCGCGGAAGAACCGATGGCCACGCTCATGGCAGCAAACTCGGATTCCACATTCAAAAATTCAGCCCTGAGTTGGCCCACTTTGACCATTTCCCCCAACCCTTCCACGATGTGCGTTTGCGGGCTGATGGGATAAGCGCAGATCACTTCGGGGCGACATAAGGCTACGGCTTCGGCCACCCCTTGAGAACCTTCGATTTGCTTGAGTGTCATGAGTGCGTTGCTCCTGCCTGTTGCGTGAGTTGTCGGGCTACTTCATCAAAGGCCGCACGCGCAGCCGTGATATTTTTTTCAGCCACGACACCAGAAAATTTAGTGCGCACGGCAGCCACCACGGAATCGACGGCAAGACGACCAGAAAGCCTTGCAAAGGCCCCCAATAGCACCGCGTTGGGCATAGGGCGCCCCAGAAATTTCAAAGCCAGTTCGGTGGCAGGGACGCACACACAACGCAGTGGATTCATGGTCCCAGCGACATCTGCAATACCCAGAGTCTCGTAGTTCCTGGCCGAGTTGATCAACATGAACCCATCCTGGCGCAGTCCCTGAAAGACATTCACCTGCTGCAACAAAGTGGGATCCTGAATGATGACCGCATCCGGCGCCATCACAGGTTCTCGTAGCCGGATTTCCTTATCATCGATACGGCAGAAAGCCACCACCGGGGCACCGGTGCGCTCGGAGCCAAAATTCGGAAACGCCTGCGCGTGCCTGTTCTCCAAAAACGCCGCGATGGACAGCATTTCGGCTGCCGTCACAACGCCCTGGCCGCCACGGCCATGAATACGGGTTTGAAACATACGGGACTCCCCCTTTAAAAAAATCCAGCACCGCGCGCCGGACCACCAAACAGCTCTTGGTTTAATGATTGTACCACTATACCAATTTAATAATTCGGATGCAACAATTACCTCAAGGCAGACCCCTGAAAACATCTTCCCAGGCAACGAAGGCTGTATGTAAATCGCCTTTGACAGCACCTCCGGAGACGGAGACAAGCTCTTCAAAGAATGCGAGCGCGGGTTTTACATAAATTTTTTATTGTTTCTTTCCATATGGTTATATCATGTTCAGGCACTGCGCTGCCAGCCCATGGAAAAACTTGTGAAGCACGCGCACCGCCCGGGGCGACACACCATGAACCAAACCCAAACCCCTATCTTGACTTTTTCATGCAGGGGCATAGAATACGGATAAAATGGTCCGACCATAAACCATCTAACGATATTTCAAGAGGAGATAGACCATGCCATTCCCCACCAAAACCCATCGGGTCTATCCCCCAAAGCCAGAGCGCATCTATTTTTGTTCCCCCAGTGCCACAAAGGTACGCGCTTGGCCCTTCCCATCACGCGAGATAGCCTCATGAACTCACAGCTCCTCGCCGACCTACAGGCTTTTCTGCCAGCGCATCAAATCATCACCGATTACTTGCGGCGCTTGGCCTATGGCACCGATGCCAGCTTCTATCGCATGCTTCCCTCCGTTGTGGTGGTGGTGGAAAACGAACAGGAAGTGCAGCAAGTTCTCGAGGTATCGCAAGCCCATCATTGCCCCGTCACTTTCCGCGCTGCGGGAACCAGTCTTTCTGGTCAAGCCGTTACCGAAGGTATTCTGGTATTGATTGGTGAAGGATTCTCTCACTGCCACATCGAGCCTCATGGGCTCAAGGTACATCTTGGTCCAGGCATGATCGGGGGCGAGGTCAATCACCGCTTGGCGCCCCTGGGACGAAAAATCGGCCCGGATCCCGCTTCCATCAATACCTGCAAAATTGGTGGCATTGCAGCCAATAACGCTTCAGGCATGTGCTGCGGGACGGCTCAGAACAGTTACAAGACCTTGGCCGGTATCCGTGTCATTCTGGCCGATGGTGCCGTACTCGATACCAACGACGCCTCCAGCGTGGCAGCCTTTCGCAGTAGTCATGCCGGCCTGCTTGCCTCCCTGGAACAATTGGGGCAGCGCACCCGAACGGATTCAACACTGGCTGCGCGCATCCGCCACAAATATAAAATCAAGAACACCACGGGCTATAGCCTGAACGCACTCATCGATTATGCAGACCCAATCGACATTCTGGCGCACCTCATGATTGGCTCGGAAGGCACCCTGGGTTTCATTTCCAGCGTCAGCTATCACACCGTTTCCGAAGATCCTCACAAGGCTAGCGCACTCATTTTTTTCCCGGACCTGGAAGCCGCTTGTAGTGCGGTCAACCACCTCAAGAATGTCTCTGTCTCGGCCGTAGAACTGTTGGATCGCCCCGCCCTGCGCTCGGTGGAACATACCCCGGGACTACCAGCACTCATCCAAACTCTGCCTGCCGGAGCTGCCGCATTACTGGTGGAAGTCCGTGCCCAGCAAGCTGACGAGCTGGAACAAAAAGTGCAGATCGCTTTGCAGGCACTGGAGGGTATTCAACTTGTAGCGCCGGCTTTTTTTTCCACAGACCCGGCCGAATGCGCGGTGTACTGGAAAGTCCGCAAAGGAACTTTTCCTTCGGTGGGCGCAATGCGCCGTGCAGGCACCACCGTCATCATCGAGGACGTGGCGTTTCCGGTGGAATCACTGGCCAGTGCTACCCTGGATTTACAGCGGTTGATGCACCAGCATGGGTATTTGGAAGGCATTATTTTTGGTCATGCTCTGGAAGGAAATCTGCATTTTGTTTTTACCCAGGATTTTTCCGACCCGAAAGAGATCGAGCGCTACGCCCAGTTCATGCATGCAGTGTGTGTATTGGTGGTGGAAAAATACGATGGCTCCCTAAAGGCGGAGCATGGTACGGGGCGCAACATGGCCCCTTATGTGGAAATGGAATGGGGGGCTTCGGCCACCCAACTGATGCAGGACATAAAAACCCTGTTCGATCCTCAGCAAATACTCAACCCGGGGGTAATCCTCAATGCTGATCCGCAGTCTCATCTGCATCATCTCAAACCCATGCCAGTGGCAGAAGACCTCATCGATCGCTGCATCGAATGCGGGTTTTGTGAGCCTCTGTGTCCCTCTCACCAATTGACACTATCCCCCCGTCAACGCATCGTCAGTTGGCGCGAACGCTCACGCCGAGCCCGCGCAGGCGAGGACACAACCACTTTGGATCAGGAATTTACCTATCAGGGTTTGGCGACCTGTGCCGGCTGCGGTCTGTGCTCCACAGCCTGTCCTGTGGGAATCGACACTGGCGCCATGACACGTCTGTTGCGTGGCCGACAGTTGAGTCCGGTTTCACGTGCCGTGGGACAGTGGAGTGTGGCGCACTTCCAGCGCGTAGAACAGATGGCTCGCACCGGACTGGCGCTGGGCCATCTGGCTACCAAGATAACCGGTCAGCACTGCATGGAAAAACTGACCGGCGGCGCCTGGAAAAAGTGCATGCCCCATGCTGGCAAAGTGCCTCAGCCCTCTCGAGGCATGGGGGACCCCGTCGTCTATTTCCCCACCTGTGGGGGGCGCATCTTTGGGCCATCCAACCCGGAGGAGCCTGCACTCGCCACGGTAGTCATGCAATTGCTCACACGCGCGGGATATGCGCCGCGCCTACCCCAGGATCATCACAAACGTTGCTGCGGACAAATGCTGGCCAGCAAGGGAATGGCCCGAGAAGCCGACGCCATGGCAGACGATTTGATCGCTGCCCTTGCTCTGGCCGCAGACGACGGTCAGGGCGGTTTCTACCCCATCATCATGGATGCCAGTGCCTGTACCCGGCGCATTCAAACCCTGTTGCAAGGACGCCTGCCCGTATATGACTTTCACGAATTTGCGCACGACGCCCTGTTGCCAAGATTACGGATTACCGCCCAGACGGAAACGATTGCCCTGCATATCAACTGCAGCGTGCGCCGCAATGGCAGTGCCAAGAAACTGCGCCATATCCTGCAACAATGCGCTACAAACGTGGTGGAATCAGGCGCAGTAACCTGTTGTGGCTTTGGTGGAGACCGAGGATTTGTGGTCCCCGAACTGAACAGCCACGCCCTGCGTAAAATTCAT
The DNA here is from genome assembly GCA_027449685.1 of Ferrovaceae bacterium. Lineage (GTDB taxonomy): Bacteria > Pseudomonadota > Gammaproteobacteria > Burkholderiales > Ferrovaceae > JAJZHV01. Next base: position 19,262 of record DAIDLC010000005.1, read on the forward strand.
GGGAGCCTCCCCTCCCATTGCCGGGAAGGTGTATCTACCAACCGCACCTGCGAAATCGGATTGACCTCCGAAACCGGACGCCCGTATCGCTCCATCGCCTATTTGCTGGAACGATGCAGCCGGCCAGAATCCTCAAATCCCTAATAACCCACAATGACGATCTGCAGAAATCAGCCACCGCTTCATCTTTGTCAGGCAACCCGAGCAGAGTCTATAAAAACGTTTCGATGACTGCAGGTGAAAGGGTCGCCTCTGGCGGCGACCCTGACATGGTGATGATCAGGGAATCATCCAGGGCATGACATACGCCTGAAGCACCGTCATCAACCCGACGATAGTGGCAAAGATCAGACTGTGCTTGACCGTGAAACGAAACAGATCCGCCTCATGACCGGCCAGCCCCACCGCCGCACTGGCCACGGCAATGGATTGCGGAGAAATCATTTTTCCTGTCACGCCACCCGTGGTGTTTGCCGCCACAAGCAACGTATTATGTACCCCGATTTGCTGGGCGGTCGTGCTTTGCAGATTGCAAAACAGGGCATTGGAGGAAGTGTCTGATCCTGTCAAAAAGACCCCCAGCCAACCCAGAAAAGGCGAGAAGAAAGGAAAGGCGGTGCCCGTTCCGGCCAGCAGCAAGGCCAGCGTGGCTGATAGCCCGGAATAATTGGCAATAAAGGCAAAGGCCAGCACCATGCCAATGGAATAGATGGGCCACATCAATTTCCTGAAGGTTTCCGAAAAAGTCTTGAGGGCAGCCACGGGACTCATGCGCAATACCACCACGCTCACCAAGGCAGCCAACAGAATGGCAGTACCTGTGGCAGAAAGCCAGTTGAAAGAATACGCCGCCGGATAGGGACCAGCCACCTTGACGATGGGCGGCATCTTGATCACCAGTTTGTCCAGCAGGGGCACAGGGAAATTGATCACCGTCCAATTGAGCGCCCCGGTTTTCCCAAACAGCGCCTTGAATCCTTTCATGGACCAGAGCGACACAAAGATGGTCAGGATGATGAAAGGTGACCAGGCTTTGAGGATGGCTGCCGCAGAATGGCTTTCTCCCTTCACGGTTACTTCCTGGCCGGAAAAACGGAATATGCGCTTGGGCTTCCATACCTTGAGAAACAGCGCCAGGGAAACAAGGCTCACCAGCGCAGAAGTGATATCTGGCAACTCGGGCCCGATGAAGTTGGAGGTAAAGAACTGGGTAACCGCAAAGGACAAGCCGCACACCAGAATCGCTGGCCAGGTTTCACGTACACCGCGCACACCATCCATCATCATGATGACCCAGAAGGGCACGATCAGGGACAGCAACGGCAATTGACGCCCCGCCATCTGCCCAATCTTGAGAGCCTCCATGCCCGTGACTTGAGCAGCCACCGTAACGGGAATCCCCATGGCGCCAAAGGCCACCGGAGCCGTATTGGTGATGAGACATAGCCCTGCGGCATAGAGGGGATTGAAGCCCAATCCCACCAGCAAAGCCGCCGTAATGGCCACTGGCGCCCCAAACCCTGCCGCCCCCTCCAAAAACGCCCCGAAGGAAAAACCCACCAGCAACATTTGCAGGCGCTGATCTTCGGTGAGGGACACCACCGAGGCCCGAATGATTTCAAACTGACCGGTTTTTACAGTGACCTGATAGAGAAACACTGCCGTCAAAATGATCCAGGCAATGGGCCACAAGCCAAAGAGAAATCCGTAGGCTGCCGAGGCCAGAGCCATGGCCGCAGGCATTTGATAAAACAGGATGGCCACACCCAAGGCCAGAATCACTGTGATCGTGCCCGCCACATGTCCTTTCAAACGCAGCACGGCCAAGGCAACGAAAAAGAAAATGATGGGAATCGCCGCAATCAGCGAGGATAGCCAGAGGTTACCCAACGGGTCATAGATTTGTTGCCAAGACTGCATGATAGACACCCTCTACATGAGTGGAAAAAAACATTAATCAATTAATCAAGACGATTCTGTTGCGGCAACAAATCGCGCAACCGACGCGGGGCCGGAATCAGAGGGGCCCGGGTATGGGTCCAGGCACCCTGATGCCGTGGCGCCAGTGCGCCCAAGCGGCTGGCACACCAGGAAAACCATCGGTAGAAGCGGGGACGCCCGTACAGCAGCGCCCAGATGCGCCACACCAGCGTGAGTAGCGGATGATGCTTGGCACCACTATCGCGCAGGGCTTTACGTGCCGCCTGAGGGTCGGCCTGGGCCTCGTTACGCAGGCGAATCAGCAAGTCGGGAATGGGAATGCGGACCGGACACACCTCTGCGCAAGCCCCGCACAGGGTGGATGCCGTCACCAGGGGATAAGCCGCCCCAAAGCCCAGCAAATGCGGCGAAAGAATGGCCCCAATCGGGCCAGGATAGGTAGTTCCGTAGGCATGCCCACCAATGCGGGCATACACCGGGCAATGGTTCATGCAGGCCCCGCAGCGAATGCATTGCAAGGTGGCGCGTAATTGTGGATCGGCATACGCCTGGGTACGGCCGTTGTCCAGCAAGATCAGATGAACTTCTTCCGGTCCGTCCAGTTCACCGGGTTTGCGTGGGCCACTGATGAAATTTTGATAGGTTTCCACCGCCTGCCCTGTGGCCGAACGTGGTAGCAGACTATTGAGCAAGGCCACATGTTCCAGTTTGGCCACCACCTTCTCGATGCCGGTAATGGCCACGTGTACCCGGGGCACCGTGGTGCACATGCGCCCATTCCCTTCGTTCTCCACCAGGTACAAGGTTCCCGTTTCTGCCACGGCAAAGTTGACACCGGAGAGACCCATGTCGGCGGCTGCAAATTTTTTACGTAATACTTCGCGTCCAATTTGAATCAGCACGTCCACGTTGTCGTTGTAGGACACTCCAGGGAGTTTTTCCATGAACAAGGTGGCAATTTGTTGCTTGGTCTTGTGAATGGCCGGCATGATGATGTGGGAGGGTTTTTCCCCGGCCAACTGCACAATGTATTCGCCCATGTCGGTTTCCAGCGCTTCTATGCCGGCGGCCTGCATGGCATGGTTGAGTTCCACTTCTTCGCTCACCATGGATTTGCCTTTTACCATCAGGCGCGCCTGATGGCGCGCAGCGATTTCCAGCATGAGGGCATTGGCTTGCCCGGGAGTTTCCGCCCAATGCACCTGAACGCCATTGGCTGTGAGTCTGGACTCCAACTGCTGCAGCAACTCGGGCAGATTGGCCAGGGCATAACGACGGATGGCAGCCCCCAGATCGCGCAGATCCGAGAGCTCCTGAGGATCGGGAAACTGCGCCTTGCGTTTGCTCTGAAGAAAATCCATGGCGCCCCGGATGCCGGTGCGTTGAGCCTCATCGCCAATCGCCTGACGGCTACGTTCGGAAAAATTGACGGGGGTCGCGGGAAAAACGGTACTCATCGGGAAACCTCCCGTGAATGACAAAGCAAAACGATCAGCTCTTTGGGACCATGCGCCCCATAGGCCAAGGTTTGCTGGATGTCTGCAGTTTTTGAGGGGCCGGAAATGACCAGAGCGTTTGTGGGCATTTGGCTGGCCCATTGCTCCACCCGCATGGCTTCCCGCAGGTCGGCATGCAGCGCCTGGGCCTCCAGCAAGACGAAATGAATGGGGGGAACCAGAGACAATAGCCGCGGTTCTTGGCTGCTTGGCCAAAGCACCAGACTGCCGGTGGCCGCAATGGCACTTTTGGCCTGCGTGAAGCCCGCATCCACCTGTTCGAAGAGATCGGCGCGCCATTGATCGGCGGGACGCTGGTAGCTCAGGACATGCAACGTCTCGCTGTCCAGCGACTGCAAACGCGCTGCAGAGTGGGTACCATGGCCCACCAACAGGGTGCGCACGTTTTTCTGTCGGGCCAATTCCAGCAACAATCCGGGCCATGCTTGCTCGTCCGTGTCATGCACTTCGGCATGGGCGGCGCGCATCAATTCCTTGAACAGGGCTAGGCGCTCCGCCGAGCCGGCAGGGGGGACCCGGGGGGTCCAGTGCTCCAGGTTTGGCAGTGGTTGGGGTTCGCTAGCTGGAGCTTGAGACAGGCGGGCCAGAATTCGATCACGCGCATTCATACGTTGGCCTCCGTGGTTCGATGCCACAGAAAGCTGGCGATATGTTCTCCCGTCAAGGGGGACTCGCCTGCCGATGAACCAGCATCCGGTCCGGTAGCACGCCCTAGAATATTCAACAGACACCCACAGTCAGCACTGACCACGTGCTGTGCGCCCGCCTTGCGGATTTCTTGCACCTTGTCGTTGGCAATGGCCCCCGAGATGTCGGGATGACGCAGGGAAAACAATCCACCAAACCCACAGCATTCCTCCTCATGACCGTGCTGTACAACCTGCACGTGATCCAGAGCCCCCAGTAAACTGTGACCGGTGACATGCACATTCATTTCGCGGCGTGCCGAACAAGAGGTATGCAAGGCTACTGTGGTGGGGCCAGCCCGATCAGGGCGGGAAAAGCCCACTACCTGCACCAGAAATTCCGTGAATTCGAAAATGCGCTCTGCCAGCGCCTGCGCCTGCGACAGGCGGGGCGCATCGTGCGCAAAGAGCGTGGGATAGTGCTGGCGCATCATCCCGGCGCAAGAACCGGACAGCACCACGATGGGCCACGGTTGGGGAAACAGCTCGAACTGGCGCAAGGCCACCGCTCGTGCCTCCTCGGGAAAACCACTGGTATAGGCAGGTTGGCCACAGCAAGCTTGCTGCATGGGAAAATGCACCCGAATTCCTTCCCGTTCCAGCAAGCGAATGGCATCCAAACCCGCTGCAGGAACAAATTGATCCACCAGACACGTGCCAAACAGGTAGACATCCGCTGGTTTTGCGGGATATTCGCGCCGCTTGTGATCGTTCATGCTCTCCTCCACTTTTTTAATTGGTATAGTGGTCCAGCCAATTTATTCAGGCAATATAACGGCGAACCCCTTGTTTGTCAATAGCCCCTAACGCATACAAAACGATATTTGAATCGGTTGTCAATCTGGTCATACCAGTAAGCCCCATCGATCCGCTTAACCCCAGAACCCGCGCAAGAGAAAAGTACCTTCCGGTTCTGCTGTCCACCCGCAAAACGAACCCGGAGCCCAGCGACGTCAATTCGCACTGTTTTAGCGCATCGATCTTCAAACAGGCTGCATTAGCGTGCTCAATTTTTTAAAACCGCGTGCATGTATTTATTATGGCACTGAAATAACAAGATGTTATGACGTCAATTGGATTGTTTTTAATTGGCATGATGATTGCTTGAACTCATTGCAACCAGCAGACCATCCCGCGCTTGATCTGCCAAGACATGCGCTGGCCAGACCAGATCGTCACAACCAGGAAATCTTTTCAATTCGTAACAGGAGCATATCATGAGTACTTTGGTACAGATCAGAGCGACCCCTCTGACCAAATCAGACATCCTGATCCCGGAGCGTTGGACACAGCTCTTGCTGGGCATGCTCTGCATGATGTCCATTTCCAGCCCGCAATACGTGTGGTCACTCATGACCAAACCCTTGATGGCACAAATCGGGGCCAGCCTGCCCGAACTGCAAATCACCTTTTCCCTCTTGATCGTCCTGCAAACATTTTTTTCTCCCTTTCAAGGGTTTTTCGTAGACCGACTGGGCCCACGGATCATGCTTTCCGCAGGGGCTGCACTCACTGGACTGAGTTGGATTCTAGCCGCCCAGGCGCATACGCTCACTGAACTGTACTTGAGTTACGGATTGCTGGGCGGTTTGGGGACCGGGATCATCTATGTGGGAGTAGTGGGCCTGGTGGTACGCTGGTTTCCTGGCCAACGCGGCTTGGCTGTGGGCCTGGTAGCGGCCGGTTATGGGTTTGGAGCCATCGTGACCACTTTTCCCATTGCCGCCCACTTGGCTCACCATGGGGTCACGCCTACCCTCACCTTGTTTGGGGGGCTGATGGGTGCTGTGGGATTGCTGGCCGCGCAATTTGTCAAGCGCGCCCCGCCCGGCACTGCCACGACCCTGCCCACTGTTTCAGCCCACCGAGGCCACTCTGACAGAAGCGCTGATTTCGCACCCCGGATGATGCTCAAGCAACCTGTATTCTGGCTCATGTTCTTGATGATGGCCATGATGTCTACCTCGGGTTTGATGGTCATCTCGCAAATGGGAGCTTTTGCACATGATTTTGGCATTGCCGACTTGCCGGTTTGGGGCATGGCAGCGCTCCCTTTGGCCCTTACCATCGACCGCTTCACCAATGGTTTGACGCGCCCGTTTTTCGGCTATCTCTCAGACCGTCTGGGACGCGAGAATACCATGGCCATCGCCTTTGGCTTGGAAGCCATCGCCATGGGTGGCTGGTTACTCCTGCACCAGGACCCCCTTCTGTTTGTTTTGCTTTCTGGTTTGGTGTTTTTTGGATGGGGGGAAATTTTCTCCCTGTTTCCCGCTACCCTGACGGATACTTTCGGCGAACGCCATGCCACCACGAATTATGGATTGCTGTATATGTCTCAAGGGGTAGGGTCGGTTTTGGGTGGGCCACTAGCCGCCCTGCTGCACCGCTACACCGGATCCTGGGAGCCGGTGTTTTTGGCCATGATTGCACTGGACGCTGGAACCGCCTTGCTCGCACTGTTTTTACTCAAACCCATGCGCCAAACTTTAACGGCTCACAGTGCACCGGCTTTGTCTTGACGCATGATGGCTTGCTGCGTGCGTTGATAGGCAGCCAGATGGCTGCCTCCCAAGGCCACGGCTTGGGCACTGGCCTCCCGCGCCAGCTGCATCTGGCCCAGTTGCAACCGGGACTCGGCCAAGTTGTTGAAGGCATCACCCGAATCGGAGTGCGCCTTGGTGGCGCGTTCAAAATAATGGGCGGCCCTGTGGTAATGGTGTTGTGCATAGGCCAGATTGCCCAGCCCCATCAAGGCGGTGAGCGTGTCGGGCCAACGCTTGAGGCTGGCCTGATAGGCGCTTTCTGCCACGCCAGGACGGATGCTTTCCATGGCCGCCACTTGCTGCAGGTAATCCGGTGCATTGGCACTGGCGGGAATCTGTTCGGGGGGTAGTATCACCAGCCCCCACCGTTGACCTGCAACCCAACTGCGGTCAAAACGCTCCATGGATAGGCGCAACCGGGCCTGGTCCCCGGAATGCAGTATTACCTCCCGGGTTTCCCGGTTATAGCCCACCACCACGGCAAAATGCCAAACTGGCGTTAAATGCCCTACATCCTGCAATACGAGTACCGGGTGGCCAGCCGCCAGTTCCAGCCCCAAGGCTGCAGCGGTGGGCGCAATCCGGTAGGGGATACGCCCTGCACGCCGCGCGGCCCCAATCAAATCCAGTTGCAGCGATCCCTGCAACCCGGGGGTATAAACCTGGGGGGTCAGCGCTTCGGGGCTAATCCTGACACCAGAGTAACGCAGCAGGGAAGCCAGCGCAGCAGGTCCGCACTGATGATCCTGCTGCGCAAAAAATGGGACCTTGGACAAGTTCACCTGGGAAGGCAGCGAATCCGGCCAAGCACTTGCGAGCTTATCGGCAGCGAGGGATTGGGTGGCTGTATCAGCAACCGGCAAGGCGGTGCATCCGGTCAGCCAGAGCAGCCCCACAAGGATCCATCCCTGCAGCACCCTCTGCCGGATGGGAATCAGACTTGTAATCAGACTTGCAATCACACCACCAGGACCAGTAGGATGGCCCCCAACAGCAGGATGATGATGTCCGTGCTGCTCAGATTGGACAAATTTCCGCCAGCGGGCAAGGCGTTGATCTTGTCAGCCAGTTGCCGGGCCTCTGCATCGTTGAGCAATGCAATCCGTTGCGCGGTGATGACCGCGCTCAAACCCAAGGCCTGCATTTTTTTCTGAATGTCGGCACGCGCCACGAACCCCTGGATGGCCGCCTTATCCGAGGTGGCATCCGCCTGCGAGGCGGCCCCTGAGGAAGCCTGCGCTTCCCTGTTGGCAGAGGCAGCGACGGGAGCGCTTACCTGGTCCGTTGCAATCAACTCTGCATGAGCGAGGGGAAATACTAAAGCCAGACAAAGCGCCAGGCTACCACGGGGCGGGGGTGCAAAACGGGAAGAAATGTGCATGATGGACTCCTATAATAAATGTGAAAGTTTCACATAATTGTACACGAAAACCTCGCCCACACAACCCACTTCGGCAACAATTTTCATGGGCAATGGGCTAGATCAACAGGCATACTTCACAGGAAATCCTCATGACTGCAGTCCCACAAGAAGATCCCCCTTTCAGCGCGCCCCATTGGAGCGGATTGCCCGCACCGCACGCACAGCGCGTGCGGATGCAACCCCTGCCGCAACCCGTGTGGGGAGACTGGAACGAGGCTCTGGCCTCTTCTTTGGGACTTGCAGCGGGTCCCTCCACAGCGTGGCTGCAGCGCCTGTCGGGCCACACTGTGGCCGCCCCCTGGTGCAGTGCCTATGCCGGGCATCAGTTTGGAGTCTGGGCGGGCCTGCTGGGAGATGGGCGAGCGCATACTCTGGGCTGTCTGAATACCGAACAGGGCCCACAGGAAATTCAACTGAAGGGGGCTGGACTCACGCCTTTTTCCCGAATGGGAGACGGCCGTGCCGTTCTGCGTTCGTCCATTCGCGAATATCTCTGCAGCGAAGCCATGGCAGGTTTGGGCATTCCTACCACACGTGCCTTGGCTCTGGTGGGCTCGCCCCTACCCGTGCAACGGGAAACCCGGGAAACTGCTGCCATCGTCACCCGGGTAGCGCCCAGCTTCATGCGCATTGGTCACTTCGAGCATTTATCCCACCACGGTCACCGGGATGCCTTACGGCAACTGTTTGCTCTGGTGCTGGAGGATTTTTTTCCTGCCTGCGCCGCCGAGGCACAGCCCGCCTTGGCCCTGCTCCAGACGGTGATTGAACGCACCGCCCGACTCATGGCCCAGTGGCAATGCGTGGGGTTCTGCCATGGGGTCATGAATACCGACAACATGTCCATTTTGGGGCTGACCCTGGATTACGGTCCTTTCGGTTTCCTGGAGGCTTATGATGCCCAGCACATCTGCAATCATTCTGACCGCAGCGGACGTTACGCCTACGCTCAACAGCCGCTCATGGGTTGGTGGAATTGCGGGGCCCTGGCCAGCGCCTTGCAGCCGCTCATCCAGGATGCACAGGCCACCCAGAACGCTCTGGACACCTTCGAAACGCTGTTTGAGGCAAACCTGCTGGAGGGTTTTCGGGCCAAACTAGGGTGGCGCATACACCAGGAAGAAGATGCGCTACTGATCCAGCAACTGCTTGCCCTGATGCAGCGCGATCGAGTGGACTTTACCGGACTGTTCAGGGCCTTGTCTGTCCAGGAGCCCAGCGCCCTGCGCACGGGAAGACTTCAGGCCCCGTCCTGGGTCGGCGTAGATTCCTCCCATCCCGACTGGGCCCAATGGTTGCAGGCTTATGACCGACGTTGTACCCAGGAACCCGGCAGTCCCCAGGAACGACGTGCAGCCATGCAAGGGATCAACCCCAAATATGTGCTGCGCAATCATCTGGCTCAGGAAGCCATCGAGGCGGCCCAAGGGGGAGATTTCCAGTGTCTGCATGCCCTGCGACAGGTACTACAGTCTCCCTTTCAGGAGCACCCAGAATGGAGTCGCTGGGCCCAGCCGGCTGCCCCGGGGAGTCCCCAGGTCTGCGTGAGCTGCTCTTCCTGATCAGGAATGGCCTCAGAAACCGCTTCAACAACCATACCCGGACGAGCGAATGCATGTCCAACCTGCCCTGGAAAGAAAGCTAAACCCCACACACTGCTCCGTCGCTGCGAGGATCCACCGCGCCCTCCAGCAGCCCGCCCGAATGCCGCACCAAGGCCCCAGCATGCCCCATGGTATCGCTGAAGCCAGCCGGCAACACGTCCACCACATGTCCTGCCGCTTGTAACGCCGAAATCAACGTGGGATCGAAACGGTTTTCCAGTTTGAGCGTGGTGCTGGGGTCCCCCCAAGTTCGCCCCAACACCCAACGCGGCGCCGTAACGGCCTGTTGCAACTCCTGCCCGTGCAGCGCATAGCGTGAAAATACCGCCGCCTGGGTTTGTGGTTGCCCTTCTCCTCCCATGGTGCCATAGGGCATGACACGGCCATCGTCAAACAAGGCCAACGCCGGGTTCAGGGTATGAAAAGGATGACGTCCAGGCTCCAGGGCATTGAGATCTGTGGGATCCAGAGAAAAACTGATGCCGCGGTTTTGCCACAGCAGGCCTGTTTCTTCCAGTACGACGCCCGAGCCAAACTCCCAGTACACGCTTTGGATGAAACTGACGGCGCGCCCTGCGGCATCCACGGCCCCCATCCAGATGGTATCCCCCAAGGCCGCAGGTTCGGGCCAAGGCAGGGCCCGGTGCCGATGGATGTCTTGCGCCAGGGTGTCCAGCATCGTGGCCTCAAGGAAGGCTTGCGGTGCTTGTGGCACACGGCCCGGATCGGTCACCACGCGGTTGCGAATGCGAAAAGCCCGTTTGGTGGCCTCCACCAAACCATGCACATGATCAAATCCTTCCGCCTGCGCCACCTGAAGGCGTTCGTACAACCCGAGAATCATGAGCGAGGCCAGCCCCTGAGAAGAAGGCGGCAGGTTATAAACACTGGCTGCGCACCGTTCAAGGCGCAGGTGCAAAGGAGTCACGTATTGCGCCTGATAGCTGGCCAGGTCTGCCGGTGTCAGAGGGCTTCCCAGGCTTTGCAGGGCAGCCCCGATGCAAGCCCCCAACTGCCCCCGGTAGAAATCATCCAAACCCCGCTGTGCCAAGGTGCGCAAGGTTTCTGCCAACGCTGGTTGGCGCAGCAGGAAGCCCCGCTGGGGTGCTTGCCCGCGTTCCAGAAAAGTGTTGGCAAACCCCGGCTGGAACTGCAATTCGGAAAATTTTTGACGGGTCAAGAGCGCTTGGCTGGTGGTCACCGCCACGCCATCGCGCGCATGACGAATGGCATCTTGTAGCAGGCGTTCCACGGGTAAATCGGGCCCCGACCAGTTCCGGGCCAGTTCCAGGGCCAGAACCCATCCGGATATCGTACCAGCCACCGTCAGAGCGGCTTGGGGACCACGCGGAGGAATACTGGTCAATCCGGCATAAAAACCCGGTTGCGCCGCAAGGCCCGCCACGCCACTGGCATCGATGGCCTGGGGGGGCTGCCCGGGTTCATGAATCAGCCAGAAACCATCCCCCCCCAGGGCATTCATGTGCGGATACACCACGGCAATGGTGGCGGCCGCAGCCACCATTGCCTGGATAGCATTGCCGCCATCGCGCAACACGTCGCGCCCAGCCTGGGCGGCCAGGTGATGTGGGGCCACGACCATACCCCCGGTGGCCATAAGGCTGTATTGACTCATAAGACTCCCGATCGAGATTTCGTGATACAACGGGCGGGCTGCAGGCAAAGTAACAGGGCCACCGCCAACCCGAGCAGGGGGAGCAGGACGGCCAGGGCATTCCAATGCCACAGCAGCAAAGCGGTAAGGCTGGCCCCGATGGCATAGGACAAAAACGCCAAGGATTGACGTTTTGCATTGAACAGGGAAATGGCTCCACGACCACGCACGGTGACATGCATCAAGGTCATCACAATGCTGGTGAGCGTACTGGTAAAGACCACCGTAGGAATCCCCTCCACATTGATGCGTCGTGCTACCACGCTTTGCACGCCCATGGCCAGAGACAAGGGCAAGATCATGGCGTAGAGCAAAACCTGGCCATGCCCCTGGGGAAAACCGTTTAACAGCCATAAGAGATACCACAACCCCAGCAACAGGATTTCGGCCAGCAAAGTCAAAATCAGTTCGCGATGCTTGTCGTGGGCATGAATCAGCGCCCCCAAGGCCACTCCTCCAATATATCCGCCCAAGGCCACCAGAGAGTTGAAGGCCGCTGCGATGTGCCCCTGGCCCAAGGCCAACCCCAGCAGGGCCGTATTGCCAGTCATGGCAGAAGTAAATACGTTGTCCAGCTTGACGAAGGCGATAACGTCCGTGGCGCTGGCTGCCAAGGCCAGAAAACCCAAAGTGGCGTCACGCTGATCGAAGCGCTCGGAAGTAGTAGACAGTTTGCTCATCATCCAGTCATTGTACCTTCACCAGGGTGCGTACCAGCACCCACAGCCGTGGCAGGCTCGGGTTGCACCGCCACCCGAACCTCCAGTTCATGCTCCTCACCCCCCAATATCACCCCGCGCAAGGGGCTCACATCCGAAAAATCCCTTCCCCAGGCCACCGTAATATGCTCCTGATCCACCCATAGGTCGTTGGTAGGGTCCAGATCCACCCAACCCGCTTCGGGACAATACACCGACACCCAGGCATGGGTGGCGTCTGCGCCCAACAGGTGTTCCTTTCCCGGGGCGGGATGCGTGAGCAAATAGCCACTGACATAGCGTGCCGCCAAGCCCACCGCCCGCAGGCAGGCAATCAGCAAATGCGCGAAATCCTGGCAGACACCGCGCTTTTTACGCAACACGGTTTCTACCGGTGTGGAGATGTTGGTCGCCGTGGGGTCATAGCGAAAATCCTGATAAATCCTGTGGCTCAGGTGATGGACCGCCTCCAGCAAAGGTCGCCCTGGAGTGAAACTGGGGCGGGCATAGGCGGCAAAACGGGGCGTCGTCGGTACATGGGGGGAGGCATAGAGATATTGGGCCGGGTCTAAAAACGGCGTGCCAGTGCCTTGCTGTAGCCCATCGCGTACCTGCTCCCAAGGAGCACCCAAAAGTCTGGCCGGATGGCTGTGGCGCGAACGTACCAACACGTGTGAAGTGATTTCCACCAGCAGGGACTGGTGAGGACTTTGCAAAGCGAACTGAACCAGCGCATTCCCAAAGAAATCCTTGCGCTCAAACCATTCGGATGGTTGGGGCTCCACCCGGATAGCGTGACGTATCCGGCGCTGAAAACGGGTATGACGGGGGGTTGATCGCAACACCTGGCGCGACAGCTGCACCGCGCTGGCATAGCGATACTCCGTTTGATGCACGATTCGATACAGGATTCTCATGCCTTAAGTGCCTGTGCGTTGTTCCGCCACATGGCTGAAAAAACGTTGCCCAATCCGCTCGGACAATTGGCAGGACTCACGCCAAAGAGTCTCCAGCAATTCACCAAAGACGCTACTGTTGTGGTCCGTCAAGGTGAGCATCAAATTGGGCTGGGTCAGATCATGCTGCACACGTTCCAGGGCTGCCGCAAAGGTTCCACCAAAGCGTGACTCCAGATGCCGGCACTCTTCCCGCAGCATGTGCAGTTGAAACAGCAGGGAACGCGGATTGGTATCGTCCAGCACCAACAAATCCAGTACAGAGAGAAATTCTGGTTGCATCATGTACCGCGAACGGTAGGTCACCACACTATCGGCCAACTCCAGCATCTCCTCCAGGGCACGCCACTCGCGCCTAATCCGGGCGGCTTTTCCCTCCCGGGGGAGCCTGGAGCCCGATTCCACCTGCCCATGGCGCAACATGGATACCAAAAACTGCAGACGTTCCAGACGTCGTCCCAAAGACAGAAAGTGCCAGCCCACATCCCGCGTCATACCATCCATGGCAAATCCAGCCAAGGTCATGAGTGCATTGACCGCCTGGTCCAAAAATATCAGGGCTTCCCCCAGATTGGCCTCCTGACGCTGAAGAATACGCTGCTCTTCCAAAGCCTGAGTGAGACGGTTCAAGGTGCGCCAGTTGTCCAGGGAGAGGCGCTCCTTGAGACTAAATCCCACGCGCGTCAGGTAACCCAGATGCGCTGCAAAACTTTCGTGGGCGGTGGTATCCACCAATCCCGCCAGCAGAGCATCCTTGAGGCTGTCACGAGATCGCGGCGCGGCGGTATGCGCCGGCTCCTTTGAAAGGGATGAAGGCTCGCCACTGGCGGCCGGTTGGGCCGGTGTGGCGCTAGTCAAGAGCCCATAGACGCGGCAGAGGGCCAGCAGATAGGGTTCTGGCTCCTCCGGTCCTGCCACGAAAGAGGCATCTTCCAAAAAGCGGTTGATGGTCATGCGCAACAGGCGTGCGATATTGTCACAGCGTTCGGTATAGCGCCCAAACCAGAACAGGTTTTCTACCACCCGACTGGACAAATTGGCACCACTGCGCACGATATCCCGGACATGAAACGAGCGGGGCAACAGGCTGAAAGTGCTCACCGGGGTATGGCTCAATACCCAGGTATCCTTGCTGGCCCCGCCACGCTGCAGGGCAATGACCCGCTCGTCCCCGTCCCCGGCGATCCGCGTCAACCCACCGGGCATGACCACGTAACCCTCGGGGCTGGCTACCACATGCACCCGTAACCCCATGGCACGCGCGTGAAGCCGATGCAATCCGCCACGTTCCAGGCTGGGCGCCTGGGACAGCTGAACCGTTTCCTGGGCCACATAGTTATAGGGACGCTGACGGATGCGCAGAATCAGACGCTCGCGTTCCCGGGGACTGAGATCGGCCCCAAACAGGGTATCCATCCGCAATTGGGGGAAAGCCCCCTTGATGACCAAACCGTCCAGTTTGTGCAGCGCATCTTCCAGGGCCGCCCGTTCTCCGCACCACCAGGTGGCCACAGAAGGCATGCGCAAGGATTCGCCCAGCAAATGCTGGCAAAGACTGGGAAAATATCCAAAAAATGCGCTCGATTCCAGCAAGCTGGAACCTAGGGCATTGGCAATGAGAACCTGTCCCAGGCGCGCGGCTTGCGCCAACCCGGGAATACCCAAGGCCGAATCGGCACGAAATTCCAGGGGATCGCAAAAATCATCGTCCAGACGTCGCAGAATGACATGCACCCGTTGCAGCCCCTCCAGTGATTTCAGCCAGACCCGCCCCTCCCGCACTGTCAGGTCATGCCCCTCCACCAGGGGAAACCCCAGATAACGCGCCAGATAGGCGTGTTCGAAGTACGTTTCGTTATACGGGCCCGGAGTCAATACCACAATTCGTGGTGGCTCTCCCGATTGCCCGATGGGCGCCCAATGGGACAGGCTTTGTTGCAACGTATGAAAAAATCCGGCCAGGTGCTCTACCTTCAACTGGCGAAACAGATCGGGAAAAACCCGAGAAATCACCAACCGGTTTTCCAGGGCATATCCCGCACCCGATGGAGCTTGGGTGCGATCAGCCAGAACCCACCACCCACCATCGGGCGAACGGGCCAGATCCACCGCATATAAATGCAAATACACCCCGTCAGGAGACGGAATGCCGTGAGCAGAACGCAAGAATCCGTTATGTCCATGGACCAGGGCAGGAGGAAGCAGCCCTTCATGCAACAGGCGCTGTTCGCCATAGATGTCTTTCAGGATGAGATTCAACAGCATGGCACGCTGCCGGACACCTGCCTGGATGTGATGCCATTCTTCCGGAGAAAGAATCAGAGGGAGCAGATCCAGATCCCAGGGACGGACAGTGCCCTGCGGATCGGCATAGACGTTGTAGGTGACTCCATTCTCGAAGATTTGACGCTGTACATGGCTTATGCGCCGGCGCATTTGTTCAGAGCGGGAGGCCGCCACCGCTTCCATGAAGGTTTTCCAGTGCGGCCTAATCCGGCCCGAGGCATCCTGCAACTCGTCAAAACGACCATTGGCCTTGGGATAGGCTGAGAAAAAATCACGCATAAGAGTAAATCATGCCAGACGCAAATCCAGAGTGAAAGGAAAATCCGGATCCCGCTGAAAATCGGGTGCCGCAGCCGGACCGATACTATGCCCCATCCTCAAGAAGCGAGCCTGACGTCGCCCCTCGGCTTCTTGAGCGTTGATCGGCAAACGTTCATGATTGCGTCCTCCCGGATGGGCTACATGATATTGGCATCCGCCCAAAGAGCGTTGCATCCAGGTATCCACCAGATCAAAGATCAACGGGGCATGGACTCCAATGGTGGGATGCAGACAGGAGCTGGGCTGCCAGGCACGAAAGCGCACCCCGGCCACGGATTCTCCCACCACGCCAGTGGGTTGGAGCGGGACCGTATGGCCATTGACGGTGAGACGATGGCGGTCGTCATTGAGCCCCATGACCCGAACCTGAATCCGTTCCAGTGAGGAGTCCACATAGCGTACCGTGCCCACACTGGATCCTTCTTCTCCCAACACAGGCCATGGTTCCAGAGCGTGGTGCAACTGCACGTGAATACCGCGCACGGAAAACTCCCCGATGAGGGGAAAACGAAACGCCATATGTACATCAAACCAGGCGTTTTCAAAGGGGTAACCAAAGGCACGCAATTCCTCCAGCACATCGGCAAAATCCTGTTGCACAAAATAGGGCAGCATGAAGCGATCATGCAACTCTGTTCCCCAACGGCGCAACTTTCCCGGCTGATAGGGCTGTTGCCAGAAACGTGCCACCAGCGCACGGATCAGGAGTTGCTGGGTGAGTGCCATGCGCTCGTGGGGCGGCATTTCGAAGGCGCGCATTTCCAGCAACCCCAAACGTCCGGCCACCCCCTCCGGCGCGTACAACTTGTCGATACAGAATTCTGCGCGATGGGTATTGCCCGTCCGGTCAGTGAGCAAATGGCGCAGCAGGCGATCGATCAACCAGGGGGGAACTGCCTCGCCCGGCGGCGGAAAGTGCGCCAGGGCAATTTCCAGATCATGCAGGGCCGCGTTACCTGCCTCATCCAAACGCGGCGCCTGGCTGGTGGGCCCGATGAACAGTCCGGAGAAAAGATAGGACAGCGAGGGATGATTATGCCAATAGGCTACCAGACTGGCCAGCAGATCGGGACGACGCAACAAGGGGCTGTCTGCGGGAGTAGCACCTCCCAGCACCAGATGATTGCCTCCGCCGGTTCCCGTGTGGCGCCCATCCAGCATGAATTTTTCGCTCCCCAAACCACAGAGCCGGGCGGCCTGATACAGGGTAGTTGTACGCTGCACCATTTCCTCCCAGGTATTGGCCGGGTGGATGTTGACTTCGATCACGCCAGGGTCTGGGGTGACACTAAAGTGAACCAGGCGCGGATCGGCAGGCGGAGGATAACCCTCAAAAATGATGGGCTGGGACAGGTCACGCGCCGTTGCTTCCGCTGCACGCACCAATTCCAGATAATCCTCCAGGGTCCCGGTTGGCGGCATGAATAGATACAGCACCCCCTTGCGGGGTTCTGCGCACAGCGCGGTACGCACGATGCCCGCTGCGGATTCACCCAGGCGTGGTGCCGTGTCTGGCGCCCAAGAGACCTGGGGACGCGCCAGTGGCCGTAGACTCTCTGGCAGCGCCTGGAAGGGCTGAAACGGGTCCGGGGCAGGAACGTACTGGGTGTCTGGCGGCGCACTCCAGGGCAAGGAGTCCAGCGGCAGGCGATAGCCCATGGGCGAATCTCCGGGGAGCAGAAAGCACTGCTGCGCGCGCAAATGCCAGCTCCCGGATTGCCACGCTCCGCTCTGCATTTTGGCCACTGGCAACACATACCCTGTCACGGCGGACAAGCCACGGGTAAAACTGCGCATCAGGCGTTCCCGTTCCAGGGCGTCATCCAGACGCGCATCGGTAGGCAACACATTGCAAGGCAGACGCCGCTCCCGCCACAGGTAGTAATACGCGTCTTCGCATGCCGGAAAAACCTGCGCGCTATTCAGCCCCAGATAACCCGCCATAGTCTGCAAAAACCGTTCGGCGCGCGAGGCATCGGCACCCTCCGGGTTGGCTTCATCGGCAGACAGCGGCGTGGTCACCAAGGGGTGTCCATCCTGGCGCCAGTAACAACTCAAGGCCCAGCGCGGCAACTGCTCGCCGGGATACCACTTGCCCTGACCGAAATGCGCCAAACCCTGGGGCGCATATTCGGCCTTGAGGCGCTGAAACAGATCGATTGCCTTCTGCCGTTTGGTGGGGCCCAAAGCAGCCGTATTCCATTCGGCCTCGTCTTGACCCTGGAGCGCCACAAAGGTTGGCTCTCCGCCCATGGTAAGCCGCACATCGTAGGCCTGCAGGTGGCGCTCCACCTGTTGCCCCAAAGCATCGATACGCGCCCATTGCGCTTCGGTGTAAGGCAAGGTAACCCGAGGAGCCTGCCAGACCCGCTCCACCGTCATCTCATGCTGGAATGAAGTGCTGGCCGGACCTTCGATCAGCCCGGACAAGGGGGCAGCATTGGCCGGATCGGGTGCACAAGCCAGAGGAATATGCCCCTCGCCGGCCAGCAATCCCGAGGTGGGATCCAGGCCCACCCAGCCTGCCCCTGGCAAATACACCTCGGTCCAGGCGTGCAAATCGGTAAAATCCGCCCCGGGTCCTGGGGGACCTTGCAGGGCCAGAACATCCGGCTTGAGTTGAATCAGATAACCCGATACGAAACGTGCCGCCAAACCCAGGTGCCGCAGCAACTGCACCAGAAGCCAGGCGGAATCCCGACAGGAGCCGCTTTGATAGGTCAGGGTCTGCTCCGGAGTCTGCACCCCGGGCTCCAGTCGAATCGTATAGCGAATCTCCTGTTGCAGACGCTGATTGAGCTCCACCAAAAAATTCATGGTAGCCGGAGCCGTGACCGGAATGCTGCGCAGGTAAGCCTGTAGTAACGGCGTCAAAGGCTGCCTGCCCAGGTACGGCAATAATTCGTCTTGCTGAATGGGTTCGTAGACAAAGGGAAAACTTTCCGCATAAGGCTCCAGAAAAAAATCGAAAGGATTGATCACCGACAGCTCGCTCACCAAATCCACAGAAATTTTGAGTGCCTCGGTTTTTTCGGGAAACACCAGACGCGCCAGCCAGTTACCCTGGGGATCCTGTTGCCAGTTTAAAAAATGCTCCTGCGGCAACACCGCCAAGGAGTAAGACAGGATGGGTGTACGGGTGTGCGGAGCCGGGCGCAAGCGAATGATTTGCGGGCCCAGTTGTACCGGGCGGTCATACTGGTAATGCGTGACGTGTCGCAGGGCAACATGGATGGACATGCAGGCTCCAAGGCAAGTGAAAATGGAAGATGGCGGGTCAGGCTGCTACAGGCAGCAGAAAATCTTCGCTGATGCGGGTCCCGATGTCGTTGATGGAAACCAGGAAGCGGTCCAGAAATTCATGAAAGCCGCGCTCAAACACCGTATCGATACGACTATAACGCAAGCTGGCAAAGAGCTCACCGGCACGACGCAGGGTTTCTGCGGAATGGCGGTTAGCGATCTGCTCCAGATTGGCCAGGACCTCCTGGGCACAGTACAGCAAGGAACGCGGCATATCCACCCGCAACAGCAGCAATTCGGCCACCCGACGTGGCGTGATCAGATCACGATAAACCTTGCGATAAATTTCGAAGGCCGAAAGGGAACGCAGCAACCCGCCCCACTGGTAATAGTCGGGGGAAGCTTCTTCCGCCGTATGCGCACCCAGCAACAACCGATACTTTACATCCAGCAAACGGGCCGTATTGTCCGAGCGTTCCAGAAAAGTACCCAAGCGAACGAAATGAAAGGCCTCATCCTGCAACATGGTGCCCACGCTCACACCGCGGGAAAGATGGGAGCGAAACTTCACCCATTCAAAAAAAGCGCCCAGGTCCCGTTCCATACTCTCCAGAGGCATATCGCGCATCTTGAGCCAGGTGGCATTCATGGTTTCCCATAATTCTGAAGTCAGGGTGCCGCGCACTGCATGGGCATTTTCCCGGGCCAAACGCAGGCAACTATGAATACTGGAGGGGTTTTCGGCGTCAAACGCCATGAAGTGAATCACGTGTTCCCGCGTGATGTGCGAATAGCGTTGCTGAAAGTCCCGCTCCAGTTGATTGATCGTGAGAATTCCTTCCCAATCCTGCCCCACCAAACTGCTTTCGCGGGTGAGGAGTGTCATCCGGTTATGCACATCCAACATGCGCGCCAGATTTTCGGCACGCTCGGTATAGCGCGCCATCCAGTACAGGTGATCCGCCGTTCGACTCAACATGCTGCCCCCCTCAATGTTCCAGAACCCAAGTATCTTTGGTGCCCCCACCCTGGGATGAATTCACCACCAGAGAGCCTTCCCGCAAGGCAACCCGGGTCAAGCCTCCGGGGACCATCTTGATCTCCCGCCCCGCCAAGACAAAGGGACGCAAGTCGATATGGCGAGGCGCGATGCCCGCCTCCACGAAGGTGGGGCAGGCGGATAGCGCCAGAGTAGGTTGTGCGATGTAATGCTCGGGATTGGCCGCGATACGCAACCGAAACGCCTCCAACTCGGCTTGACTGGCCGCTGGCCCCACCAGCATGCCGTAGCCACCCGAGCCATGCACTTCCTTCACCACCAGTTCGGGTAAATGCGCCATCACATACTCGTAATCGGCACGCTGACGCAGCATGAAGGTGGACACGTTATGCAGAATGGGGGCTTCGGAAAGATAAAACTGGATCATCTGGGGCACGTAAGGATAAATGGATTTATCATCGGCCACGCCGGTACCGATGGCATTGCACAGGGTAACGTGCCCCGCCTTGTAGGCCGCCAATAGCCCAGGCACACCCAGCATGGAGTCCGGGCGAAACACCTCGGGGTCCAAAAAATCATCATCCACACGCCGGTAGATCACGTCCACTCGACGCGGGCCCTGCGTGGTGCGCATATACACAAAATCATCCTTCACCAACAGATCCCGCCCTTCCACCAATTCCACCCCCATTTGTTGGGCCAGAAAGGAATGCTCGAAATAGGCGCTGTTGAATACGCCAGGGGTAAGCACCACCACAGTAGGATCGAGCATTCCTGCCGGGGCCACACTGCGCAGATTATCCAGCAGCATGTCCGGATAATGCTCCACCGGAGCCACCTTGTAGCGCGCAAACAGATCTGGAAACAGACGCATCATCATGCGCCGGTTTTCCAGCATGTAGGACACCCCGGAGGGCACGCGCAAATTGTCCTCCAGCACATAAAACTCGCCATCTCCGGCGCGAATGATGTCAATTCCGGCAATATGGGAATAGATCTGCCCGGGGACATCCACCCCAATCATTTCGGGTCGATACTGCGTATTATTCAGCACTGCTGCCGAGGGGATCAGTCCAGCCTTGAGAATATGCTGATCATGGTAGATATCCTGCAGGAACAGGTTGAGCGCCTGCACACGCTGGCGCAAACCTGCCGCCAGAATGGACCATTCCCGATGCGGGATGATACGCGGGATGACATCAAAGGGGATGAGACGCTCCTTTCCGCCCCCTTCCCCATACACGGCAAAGGTAATGCCCAGACGATGAAACAGGAGGTCCGCCTCATTGCGTTTTTGTCCCAGCCAATCGGCCGGGACGTTCTGGAACCATTCCGCATAGGGCTGGTAATGGGGGCGCACCACGGCCTCGGAGGCACTCATTTCGTTGTAATAATCGGCGGCGATCATGTTTGTCCAAGGAAGTGGTTAGCCTGAGACGAGAGTATGCGAAATTCGTGCCAAGAGTTACTTGGCGTTCAATTCGGGCGGAATAGCCTGGATCAGGGGTGAAAGAGCGATCCAGATTGGTGCAAGAACCAGGGGGGGAAGCGGTGTATTTGCACCAGATCGGTGCTTCAGGGCTGAAGGCCTTGCAGCCACACCCCATAAAGCTGTTCGGCCACGGTTGCCAAAGCCTGCAACCCTGGTTGCGACTGCTGCAGGATCTGCGCCACGGGCTGCACCCAGGGCCCGGGGTTGGCTTCGATCTCGGCCTGCCCATGGACACACCAACACTGCACATCTGCGGCAGTCATCTCCACATGGCACTGTAGTCCCAGGTGCACACCCAAGGCAAAAGCCTGATGCGCACAGGCCGCATTACCCGCCAATAAGTGCGCCCCAGGAGGCAAAGACCAGGTTTCTCCATGCCAGTGAAAGACCAAGGGATTACGCTGCGCCCCAAACCAGTGACGGGCCACGGCATGGTCCGCCACCTGGATGGTCCCCCATCCGATTTCCCGGTACGGGTTGGGACCAACCACGCCTCCCAAGGCCTTGCACATCAACTGCGACCCCAGGCAATGACCCAGAACAGGAATATTCCAGGCCACCGCTTCCCGGATCAGGCGCAATTCCGGTTCGATCCACGCCAGGTCCTCGTTGACACTCATGGGCCCGCCCATGAATACCAGGCCAGAAAAGTCTCTGGCCGCGGCCGGAACCTGTACGCCCTCGTCCAGGGCAAAGAGCACCCAGGAATGCCCCGCCCGCGTCAAAAAATCAGCCAGGGTTCCGGGACCTTCGGTAGGGTAATGCCTGAAGATGGCAACGGGTTTGGACATGCACCCTCCAGAGTTGAACTAATGGGTGCGGTGAAGCGCCAAGCGAGCCAGATTTTCCAGGGCGGTACGATCTTCCAGGGTTGGAAGGGCCGCCGCCAAGTGAACGCAACTCTCATCCACTGCCTGCTGGGCCACGTTGCGGGCGTAATCCAGCGCGCCAGAACGTTGAATGATGTCCACCACCATCGCCAGATTCTCGGCCCCGCCTTGAGTGATGATTTGACGAATGAGGGCACTATCCTCAGGTGTGCCATTGCGCATGACGTAAATGAGGGGCAACGTCGCCTTGCCCTCGGCCAGATCGTCTCCCAGGTTTTTACCAATCTGGTCTTGCTCGCCAGAATAATCCAGAACGTCATCGATGATTTGAAACGCCGTGCCCAGTGCCGCTCCAAAAGCGGCCATATGCTCTTGAACGGATTGGGACACCTCGGCCAAAATGGCCCCTAGGCGGGCTGCCGCCTCGAACAATTTGGCCGTTTTGTAGCGAATGACTTGCAGGTAGCGGTTTTCATCCACATCCGGGTCGTGACAATGCAGCAACTGCAAAACTTCCCCCTCGGCAATGACATTGGTGGCGTCGGCCAACACCTGCATGACCTGCATGTTATTGACCGAAACCATCATCTGGAAGGAACGGGAGTAAACGAAATCGCCCACCAACACACTGGCCGCGTTGCCGAAGCGTTCGTTGGCGGTTTTTTTTCCGCGGCGCATTTCCGATTTATCCACTACGTCGTCGTGCAGCAGGGTAGCCGTATGAATGAACTCCACTACCGCAGCCAAGGTATGGTGATGGACTCCCTGATAGTTGAGAGCCCGTGCCACCAGCAACGTCAGGATGGGGCGCAAACGCTTGCCCCCACTGTGAATGATGTATTCCGCCACTTGACGGACCAACACCACGTCGGAATGCAATTGCTGCCGGATTACCTGATCCACCGCCGTCATATCCTCTTGTACCAGGCAACGAATGGCATCAAAACTCATGAAAGCACGCTGATCGATTTCATTTCTCCTCGCTATCGGGCATAAAAAACCACACCCATTTTACAGAAACCCAGAGGCCTTGTTGCAACCTTTCATTGCAGTGCCCCGGCAAGGCGCAGCAGGTTCATGCAGGCCAAAGGAATCAGGGAGTGGTCACGAGATGAAATTTGATCTGAATGTCATTGGCCACGGTTCCAAAATCGGCCCAAGTCCCCTCCCCCACAGAAAAATCCGCACGCCGGATAGCAAAACTGCCGTCAAAGACAGCGCGGTTGCCTTGAATGACCACCGTCACTGGCGTGCTTACCAAGCGGGTATGTCCTTTGATGGTGAGGGGTCCGCTGACTTCATAGCGATTTCCCCCCAAGGGTTGAATGGTGGTGCTTTCAAAATGGGCCATGGGGTATTTCTTGCTGTTGAACCAGGCGGCATTACCCACTTCATCATTTGCCTCGTCCGACCCGGTGTCCAGGCTGGCGATGGGGGCATCCAGCACGGCTTTCCCCTGGGCCGGTTTGGCCGGGTCAAAATGCAGATGGATGCCAAAGGTTTTAAAGCGTCCTTCCATGGGCACGTTCATCTGTTTATACGCAAACAGCAGCGTGCTTTGAGCGGGCTGTAGTGTATTGAATTCCGTGGCAGCACTCCACTCAGGCCAAAAGGAAACCCATAATAAACCAGCCAGACCCAAGGCGGACTTGCTCCAGACCCGGTGCGACAGATTGCGCACCGGGTTATATCCCCCATGATTCGGATTGGCGAGGGGAAGCATTCCAGCGGGTCGGGTTTCAGGGTGGGTGGGCGCCTGCGCCCGGTTTACCAAGCGCTGGAGAGGGTTGGGAACAGATTGACGGGGATATCCCCTGTAGATGGAGTCCATTTCGTTATCCTTGATTTTTCCCGGAGATGCCGGGGAGCATGCGGCGCAATACCGCGTCGTGATCAACAAAGTGATGTTTCAAGGCCACCAGCGCGTGCCCCGACACAACCAGCGCCAGGATCCAGTTGAGCGTTTCGTGGACCTCGTGCAAGGTATCGCCCAACACCTTGTCTTTGGGCAAGAGATCCGGAATCGGCCACAGACCGAAGTAAACCGTTTGTACCCCCTTGGCCGAACTCATCAGCCAGCCACTCAAAGGGATGGCAAACAGGAGCAGATACAGCACGGCATGTCCCAAATGGGCCAACCATCGCTCCAGGAAGCGCATATGCCCGGGTAGTTCCGGAGGGCGATGCGTGAGGCGCCAGAACAGGCGCACCAGGGCCAGAAGAAACAAGCTGACCCCGGCCCATTTATGCCAGGAATAGAGTTTTAATTTCCATGGCGACAAGTGCAGATCAGCCATGTATAACCCCAAGGCAAACAGGCCGATCAAGCCCAGCGCCATGAACCAGTGCAACCCTTTGGCCGTGGCCGTGTAATGGGTGTTGGGAGATTGAGCGCCCGAGGTCATGCGTTCTGCCCTCCAAACTGGAAGGCATCCATGGCAATCACGCCTTCGTCGATGCCCGCATGCAAGCGTTCCACATACGCGTCACCTCCAGCAGCCCCCAAGGCTACAAACAGGGGCAACAGATGTTCGTCGCGGGGATGCGCCCGCACGGCGTCGGGAGCCTGGGCACGGTAATCCAGAAGGGCCGGCAGCTCGTGCCGCTGCAAACGGGCCCAAATCCAATCCGAGAACTGTCGAACATACGCCGGAGTCGCTCCGCCTGCATGAAGACCTTGCAGGTAGTCTCGCAAATTATGCGTCAGATTACCCGAGGCCAGCACCAGGATTCCTTCCCGGGTCAACGGAGCCAGTGCCTGCCCCAGGCGGTAATGATAGGCGGCGTCCTGATGGGGTTGGATGGAAAGCGGCAGCACGGGCACATCCGCCTGAGCAAACATGAAACGCAGGGGAATCCAGGCTCCATGGTCAAGCCCCCGCTCGGGTGCAGTCCTGGCTTCAAACCCTGCCTCCTGCAGGGTGTTGACAACCACCTGCGCCACTTCCGGGCAACCGGTGGCGGGATAGCGAATCTCGTACAGCTCAGGGGCAAAGCCCCAAAAGTCATGGATGGTTTTTGGGCGCCGGGCAGAACCCACTTGCGGCGCCGGAGTCTCCCAATGGGCGCTGACGATCAAAATGGCGCGCACAGCCGGCAGGCGCGCAGCCGCCTGACTCAAAACCGCACCGGCCACGCCGGGGCGCAGAGCAAAGGGGGGCGCCCCGTGGGGGACGAAAAAGGTGGGCAACACCTCATTGGAATGGAAACCCTCTGTGCCTGTTGTCATCATATCCTCTGGCGTAAGCTGGTGTATGGATTTATTGCGTTGAGGCTCAAGCCTCGTTGACAACACTGTACCCGCATGTTTGGTTTAAAAAAAGATAACAAAAAGCATTTCATCGTTGCTTATTGTGCAACAATTAAAGCCGGCAGCGCCTCTGCCGATCATCTATAGTCAGAGCATTGCAATTTTGATCCTGCAAAGAGATTGGATTCGGTGTGCAAAAAATTTTAACTGCCTGAATCCTTGGTGCATAATCAGAACATCATAAAAACACAAAAAACTGTGCTTCAGCCATGACAAAGTCTGCCATTTCCAACCTTGAGCTCATGCCGCACGAGGTGAACCTGCACGGATTGATTACCCTGGAACCTGGCGGTGTATTTATGCGCATCGTTACCGGTCCAGATCATGACCGTCTGCTTCAGGACGTGGATACCTTGTTTCGCGAGGGCTTTCTGTTTTCCGAAGTGGACTACCCCATGCTCATGGCCGTGCTATTTACCACGGAATATTTCGAGCATCGCCCACTGCTCAGTGCCCGTGTGGCCAAAAGTCTGGCCCGCTTTGATCCCGAACGCCAGAGCCTGTACCGCGAGGTGATGATCGAGGAGGACGGCTCGGTGGCAGAGTATTTTTTCGAGTCGATCCAGACCCCCCAAGTTCTCAACCAGCCCATTTACAGCCCCGATGGGGGTAAGAAAAACCAGCTGTTGGGCTATCACGAGGTTACCTGCCTGGCACCAGTGCAACTGGAATTTGACGAGTTCGTGGCAGCCCTGTGGCTTAAAGGGGTGCGCTTTGGGCTGTTGGAGGAAACCATCCGCAAGCACTTGCGCGAACAGTCCACTGTGCGAACGGAAGTGGCACGGGCCCTAAACCCCACAGAAAGCTTCGATGCCCAGGTAGTCGAAGTCTGCGAAAAAATGCATCAGGACCGCTCTCCCTTCATCTTGGCCAACGGCCGCACGGATATGCGGCGGGCCAAAAATCACTTTCCCCACGTGAGCCAGGGCGAGGTGCTGTTACAAAAGTTGCCCCCCGTTTCTGGTCATTTCGGATACAGCGTGACAGGACAACCCCTTGCGCCCCGCGCGCCCCAGGATCTGGATCTTGCCCTGCTCTGCGGCAGCGGCACACACATTACGAAAAATTCCAAAGGAGAGTTTCTGGTAGCGGCCATGGATGGTTTCATCACCATCGACCCCCACACCGAGACCATTTGTCTTTCTGCTTCATTGGAAAATCGCACCGGAGTCAATATACGCTCCACCGGCGACCTGCAGATTCATGTGAAGGAATTCAAGGAACACGGGGAAGTTCAGGAGGGACGGGTCATCGAGGGGCAGAACATGTCCTTCATGGCTTCCGTGTATGGCACGGTAATCGGCCGTGGAGGGGATCTCACTCTGGGCAGCAATATCTCGGGAGGACATGCCCTAAGCAAAGGGGGCAACATCCAGATCAAGGGCAAAGCCTTCAACTCCCTGATCGAGGCCCGGGAAGGTAATGTTGTGCTGCATTATGCCGAGGACTGCACGATCATTGGCGAATCCGTCACCATCGAGCATGCCATCAATTGTGACGTTCTTTCCACTCGGGTCAACATCATCCTGGCCGAGGGTTGCATGGTCATGGGCAAGCATCTCGATCTGGCAACCTTGGGCTCCACCAAATTCATGGACTCCGTGGTGTTCATCGTGTTACCAGATACCGATGAAATCGACCAGCAACTGAAACAGGAGCAAAGCCAGTGGAATGACCTGCAAATGCTATTATCCCAAAAGCTCCAGCAGATCGTTCGGGACAATCCGGATCCTCTGTTGCAAAAATATATCCGTATGCAAGAAGCACTGTTCAAGGGCACACTGACCTTATCCGAGAACGATAAAAAGGCGGTGGATGTGCTCACCAAAAAATTTGCCTCCCTTCTCTCTCCCCTGGCCCTACTTCAGGAAAAATCGCAACAATCCCTGCAGCGTTTGCAAAACCTGGAAGCAGAACGCCTGGCCTGCAACTCACTGGAACACTGTCATATCCAGACGATCCGGGACCACATCAAAGTGGAACTACTGCATTCCAATCGCGGTTTGGGGCATTTCTTTCAATCCATGAAACGCCGCGAAATCAAAACCACGCTCAAAAATCTGGCTCTGCGCGGCAACCCCTTGTTCCAGGCCGACCGGGGTAGTTACACCTGGAACTATAAATCCCTGTGGGATACCCCTCCTTCCAAATAGCCTTCAACCCAGAAAACGTTACCCCCGGAGCACATTTACGCGGATGTTTTCTGGGGCACCCGCAAGCGCCCTTGTGAGTTTGCCACAAATCTTTTATAGTGATGCCCATGAACCCTTTCAAAGCCTACACATTTTCCTCGCTGCAATGCCTTCTGGCCCTGCTGCTGCGCCGCGTGCGCTAAATTTCCCACTTTCCTTATTTCCCGTTTTTTCATGGCCTTCCTGTTTTGAGGGCTAACGGTCGTATGCTCCAGCTCATACCATTGGATGTTGCGAACCCTACCAAATTGCTATCGCCTCCTAAGGAGATATTTCATGCACCAGCCCCAGTTAATCATCTTTGATACCACCTTGCGGGACGGAGAACAAAGCCCCGGTGCCTCCATGACCCGCGAAGAAAAAGTCCGTATTGGACGCCAATTGGAGCGCTTGAGAGTAGATGTGATCGAAGCGGGTTTCCCGGCAGCCAGTCCCGGAGACTTCGAGGCTGTGCGCGCCGTGGCTGCAGTCATCAAGGACAGTACCGTATGCGGCCTGGCACGCGCCCAGGAAAACGATATCCGCCGGGCTGGAGAGGCCATTGCACCCGCCGTTTCCGGTCGCATTCATACGTTCATTGCCACCTCCCCCATCCACATGCAAAAAAAATTGCGTATGGCCCCCGAGCAGGTGCTGGAAGCGGCGGTGAAGGCTGTTACTCTGGCCCGCAGTTTAACCGACGATGTGGAATTTTCCTGCGAAGATGCGGTGCGCTCCGAGCCCGATTTCCTGTGCCGCATCATCGAAGCAGCGATACGCGCCGGAGCGCGCACCATCAACATCCCCGACACCGTAGGTTATGCCATTCCCTTCCAGTACGGGGCCTTGATCGCCAGCTTGCTGCAGCGCATCCCCAACGCGGATCAGGCCATTTTTTCGGTGCATTGCCATAACGATCTGGGCTTGGCCGTGTCCAATTCTTTGGCAGCCGTGTTGGCGGGGGCCCGTCAGATAGAATGCACCATCAATGGTCTGGGCGAGCGCGCCGGTAATGCGGCCCTCGAGGAAATCGTCATGACCTTGCGAACCCGACGGGATGTTTTCCAGCTGGACACGCGCATCGATACCACCCAAATCGTTCCAGCCAGCCGTCTGGTATCTACGATCACAGGGTTTCCCGTACAACCCAACAAAGCCGTGGTGGGGGCCAATGCCTTTGCTCACGAATCCGGCATTCATCAGGATGGAGTACTCAAGCATCGCGAAACCTACGAAATCATGCGCGCCCAAGATGTAGGCTGGAATGCCAACAAACTGGTACTGGGCAAGCATTCGGGCCGTTCAGCCTTCAAGGCGCGCCTGTCCGAATTGGGCATCGAGCTGGATTCCGAATTATCCCTCAATGCGGCCTTTCAGCGTTTCAAGGAGCTTGCCGACAAAAAGCACGAAATTTTTGACGAAGATCTGCACGCTCTGGTGAGCGAAGAGCTCCTCGAACCGCAAAGCGAGCACTACACTCTGGTGGCCTTCATGGCGCATTGCGAAACCGGTGAATCCCCCACGGCACGTTTGGTGATTGCCGTTGCCGGTCAGGAGCAAGTTACCCAGTCCCACGGTAGCGGTCCAGTGGACGCCACCTTCAAGGCCATTGAAAAAATTGCTTGCAGCGGCGCTGAGCTGCAACTGTTTTCGGTGAACAACATTACCAGCGGCACCGAGTCTCAAGGGGAAGTAACCGTCCGCTTGGCACGTAGCGGACGCATCGTCAACGGGTTGGGAGCCGACACCGACATCGTGGTGGCTTCCGCCAAGGCGTATTTGAATGCGCTAAACAAGCTGGACGCACGTACGGAACGGGTCAGCCCCCAGCTATGAGGGAACCAGGCTTGACGCCAAGGGCGCCAAGGCAAACAGGGGTCTTGGTAGCGCTGCTGCGCGAGTTGCGATTCTTTTGGATGGTGGCTCAAAAATTTCGACGCGATCGCTGCATGCAATCTGCCGCCAGCTTGACCACCACCACGCTGTTTGCCTTGGTGCCGCTGTTTACCATCAGCCTCAATCTGTTTGCCCTGTTGCCCAGTTCGGCCAAGGTTGGTTCTGCCTTACGCGCGTTTTTGCAGGCCAACCTGTTGCCCGATTCCGCCGGACGGGTGGTGAGCATGTATGTCACCCAGTTTACCGGGCATGCGTCGCAACTGACCTATGTGGGTTTGGCCATGCTCACGGGCACGGTCTTGTCTCTGATCATTACCGTGGAACACAGTTTTCACCTCATCTGGGGGAGTACACCCACTCGTCCCTGGCCCACTCGCTTGCTCATTTACGCCGCCTTGATTCTGCTGGGCCCCATCTTGCTGGGATTGGGACTTTGGGGGCTGAGCCTGGTCTTGAGCACCTCCATGGGTTGGGCTGGAGAAGGGCGGCGAGTCACCCAAGGGGCGCTGAAAGGCTTGTCGTTCCTGATCCTGGCGGGGGGTTTGGCTCTGGCCTATTACGCCGTGCCCGGAACCCCCGTGAAGGGACGCCACGCGCTCTTGGGCGGCACGCTGGCCGCACTGGTATTCGAGGGAATGAAATCCGGCTTTACCTGGTTTATCACGCATTTTTCGGTGGTGACCTTGATTTATGGTGCCTTTGCCGTGTTCCCCATGTTTTTGCTCTGGATTCACACCTCCTGGGCGGTCATCTTATTTTGTGCCGTGCTGACTGCCAGCCTGCCGCTGCGGCATGCGCTGCACTCCACACGGGATCATCAGGGCTGATCGGGCACCATGATGTCCTGGGCAGTCCACTGGTTGTTGAGTTGCACGTTGGCGCGCAGCGGCAGTTCGATGGGCTCAAAGGTACTGGCGTCCGCTTTTTGACGCACACGCGACCAAGGCACTCCGGCGCGCTTGAGCCAATCCTGCAGATGCTTTTCAGAAATCCAGCCCCAGGGTCCCAATGGATCCGTTGCCCCCGCCTGGGCGCTCACGATGGCATTCTGGAAGGTTTTGAGGGTGGCCTCGTCCAGTCCATCCTGCTGAGCGTCATGCACCAGCAAGGCCAGTGCTGCGCCATGGCGATGGGCATTTTCCAACTTTCCATGCCAATCTCCCCAACCACGCACCACAGGATGCGCAAGAGCCTCTTGTGAATTGACCGTCAAACCGTCCTTCAGCGGCGGTGCGCCCGACAAAATGATAACTGTCTTGCCCTTCAGGTCATGCCCCTGATAGCTATCCCAGCCCAGAGCAGGCACCTGAATCCCGTAGCCCACGAACACCCAATCTGAATCCTGCAGCGTACTATGGCGCGTCAGGGCTTTGGACTGTAGCACCAGATCCTCCGGGCTATGCAAGGTCAGCTTGCGCGTTTTGTTGAGGGTCAACTGCATGCTGGCCTCGGTATGCACCAGCAACAAGGAAACAGGGTGCTGAGGATGCGCCTGGGTTAAGCGCTCCACGGCCGAGAGAGGAAGCGCATGGGCCGTGGCAGAAAGGTCTGCGGCAACGGGCTTGCCCGCGCCAGAACCCTGCTCGACAGTCGTGGGGGGCACACAGCCGGTAAGGCCAAGGGTGCCACATAGCGCAACCCAGGAAGCCAGGCGGCCTGCATACGCCATCAAGCGCTCTGGAATGGCACATGCACGCGTGGCGCCAGTATTACACCACTGGGCCCGGTAACGGCCAAAGGCTGTCCGAATGTGCAAGACTGACTCACGCTGAATCATGGGTTTCTCCGGTTCAATCCACAAATTCCTGAACGCATCACGCTCTGGCCACAGGTTCCTGGGCAACGTCAGGCGTATCATGGCGCTGGAAACCATTATCGGCTGCCGGTTGCCCATGGAACTGGGCTAGAATCGCGTATTATTTTTCTTTTTCGTTGGTCCCCATCATGCGTTTATCCCAATCCTTTCTCTCCACCCTCAAGGAAGCTCCTGCCGAAGCCGAACTCATCAGCCATCAGTTGATGCTGCGTGCCGGCCTGATCCGTCGTCTGGGCAGTGGTTTGTACACCTGGATGCCCCTGGGACTGCGTGTTCTGCGCAAAGTGGAGGCGGTCGTACGCGAAGAGATGGAACGCTGCGGCGCTCAAGAAGTGCTCATGCCCGCCGTCATCCCGGCAGAACTATGGCAGGAAACCGGACGCTGGGATAAATTTGGTCCGCAAATGCTCAAGATCAAAGACCGACACGAGCGGGAGTTCTGTTTTGGGCCCACTCACGAGGAAGTCATTTGCGACGTGGCGCGCCGGGAAATTCGCAGTTACCGACAATTACCCCTGAACTTTTACCAGATACAAACCAAGTTTCGGGATGAAATCCGTCCCCGTTTCGGGGTCATGCGTGCGCGCGAATTCATCATGAAGGACGCCTACTCTTTTCACACGGATCTGGCCTGTCTGGAGCAAACCTACGCGCGCATGAAAGAGGCTTATAGTCGCATCTTCACGCGTCTGGGCCTGGAGTTTCGCGCCGTGGCTGCAGATACCGGAGCCATTGGAGGCTCGGGGTCGCATGAGTTTCATGTGTTGGCCGATTCGGGAGAAGATGCCCTGGCCTTTTGCCCGGACTCCGATTATGCCGCCAACGTGGAATTGGCCGAAGCCTTGGCCCCCAGCACGCCGCGAGCCCCGGCGCTCGATCCCTTGGAACGGGTAGCAACACCCCATACCACCAGCTGTGAAGCCGTGGCGGACTTGCTGATGGCCCCTCTGTCCCTGGTACTGAAGTCCCTGCTGGTCATGGCCGAAAATGATCAGCCCTACCTGCTGCTGCTGCGCGCCGACCATACCTTGAACGACGTCAAGGCCCAGCGCTGGGTTCCCGGGTTGCGTCTGGCCAGCGAAGCCGAAATCCAGCACTGGCTGGGTCCCGTGAAAGGTTATCTGGGTCCCGTCGGGTTACCGGGGGGGGTCCACGTCATCGCCGACCGGAGCGCCGCAGCAATGGCCAATTTCATCTGTGGCGCCAACGCACCGGGATATCACCTGCGCGGGGTAAATTTTGGGCGAGATCTGCCCGAACCCACCCACATCGAGGACTTGCGTAACGTCGTGGCCGGCGACCCCTCTCCCGATGGCCGCGGATCATTGATGCTGTGTCGCGGCATCGAGGTAGGCCATGTTTTCCAGCTGCGCACCCGCTATTCCGAAGCCATGGCGGTAACTTTTCTGGATGAGAGCGGACAATCGCGGATAGCCGAGATGGGCTGCTATGGCATTGGGGTCAGCCGCATCGTTGCCGCCGCCATCGAGCAACACCACGACGCACGGGGCATTTGTTTTCCTCCGGCCATGGCCCCTTATGACGTGGCGCTCATCGCCATCGGCTTGAACAAGAGCGTTGCTGTGCGCAATACCGCCGAGGACTTGTATCGATCCCTGTCAGAGGCGGGTTGGGCGGTATGGTTTGATGACCGCGATGAACGCATGGGCGTCATGCTGGCCGATCAGGAACTCCTGGGGATACCCCAGCGTGTGGTGCTGGGCGAGCGCAGTCTGAAGGAGGGGTTGGTAGAACTGCAGGGCCGACGGGAAGGGCAAGCCACGCGCGTGCCTCTGGAAGAAATCACGGCCCGACTTCAGGAGCGTTTGAACACCACCAGATTGTCGCGGTGAATCAACTCTTCTTGGTCAAGGTAACCGAGGATGGATTCGATGCGATCCGAGGGGAGTCCCCGAATTTGACGGGTCTCTTCGTCCCCGTAATTGGTGAGCCCACGGGCAATTTCCTGCCCGGTTTCATCCACGCATTGCACCAGCTCACCCCGGGTAAAGCTTCCGGTTAACGCCACCACGCCAATGGGCAGCAGACTCTTGCCTTCTTCGGACACGGCCCGCACAGCGCCCGCATCCAGCACGAACTGACCCTTGACTTGCAGTTGATCGGCCAGCCACTGTTTGCGCGCCGTGAGTGTGGGTGTGGCGGGAGTCAGTTGGGTGCCAATCGCCTCGCCCTGCGCCAGGCGCTGCAACACCTCGGGCTCGCGCCCAGACACGATGAGCGTGGTGGCCCCGCTGCGCGCCGCTCGTTTTGCCGCCAGAATCTTGGTGAGCATCCCTCCGCGCCCGATGGCACTCCCTGCTCCGCCTGCCATGCGCTCCAGTTGTGGGTCTCCCGCCAGGGCTTGACGGACCAGCGTTGCGGCGGGATCACGTCGCGGATCGGCAGTAAACAATCCGGCCTGGTCCGTCAGAATAATCAGACCATCCGCATCGATCAGATTGGTCACCAGCGCCCCCAAGGTGTCGTTATCCCCCACGCGAATCTCTTCCGTCGCCACGGTGTCATTTTCGTTGATGATGGGGATGACCCCCAATTCCAGCAACGTCATGAGTGTGGAGCGGGCATTGAGGTAGCGGATGCGAGAGGTCAGATCCTCGTGGGTCAAAAGAATCTGGGCGCTGCGTAAGCGATGCTGGGCAAAGCACGATTCCCAGACCTGGGCCAGCCCCATTTGCCCCACTGCCGCCGCAGCTTGCAACATATGCAAACTCCTGGGACGCGACTGGAGCCCCAGGCGCTTCATCCCCTCGGCCACGGCACCCGAAGACACCAGCAACACGGCCTTGCCCTGCTGGCGCAAGGCCACCACCTGACTGACCCAGCGTCCAATGGCCTGGGCATCCAGTCCCTGGCCATCGTTGGTCAGCAGACTACTGCCAATCTTGATGACCAGCCGTTGGGCCGTGGTCATGAAAGCACTCATGGCGCCTCGTCTTCGGGCGGATTGCCCGTCTGCGAATACGCGGCGCTGGTCCCTTCAAGGTCAACGCTTGGTAGCGGACTTGACGCCTGAGCCGCTGCGGCAGGATCACTCGCAGAAAACGGATGACTGATCCGCCAGGCTTCGATGAACTGCATGATGGCGTAGGATAGCTCGCGGCAGCCTTGGCCAGTCAAGGCGGAAATTTCGAAGATCCGGGGGGACTCTTGCGGCTCTTCTGCAGCAAGCACTGGGGAGAACAGAGCACGCACGGCAGCGCGCTGGGACTCTTCTAGCATGTCGATCTTGTTGAGGACGATCCAGCGTGGTTTTTGATACAGACTTTCATCGTATTTGCGTAGTTCGGTCACCAATGCCAAGGCCTGGGCCTGAAGATCCACGCTCTCATCCAGCGGCGCCGCATCGACGATGTGCAGCAGCAGATGCGTGCGCGCCAAATGGCGCAAGAACTGGTGCCCCAATCCGGCCCCTTCGGCTGCACCCTCGATCAAGCCGGGAATATCGGCAATGACGAAACTGCGCGCATCGTCCACTCGAACCACTCCCAGGTTGGGATGCAGGGTGGTAAAGGGATAATCCGCCACCTTGGGGCGTGCCGCAGAGACAGCGCGAATGAAAGTGGATTTGCCGGCATTGGGATAACCCAATAACCCCACATCCGCCAGTACCTTGAGTTCCAGATGCAGTTCTCGGGACTCTCCCGGTTCGCCCCGGGTAAACTGCCGTGGAGTTCGATTGATGCTGGACTTGAAATGCAGATTCCCCAAACCACCACTGCCCCCGCGCGCCAGGAGCGTTTTTTGCTGATGATGCGTCAGATCTGCCAGGACCGCTCCCGTCAGGGCGTCGGTCACCAGCGTACCCACGGGCATGCGTAGCAGAATATCCTCCGCACCCTTGCCATTACAGTCGGAACCACGCCCTGCTTCCCCATTGCGTGCCTTGTGAATGCGCGCAAAGCGATAATCCACCAGGGTGTTGATGTTGCGATCGGCCAGCGCCCAGATGCTGCCACCGCGCCCACCATCACCCCCATCCGGCCCACCTTTGGGGATGTATTTTTCCCGCCGGAAGCTGGCGGAGCCATCGCCGCCCTTTCCGGCATGCACCTGAATATTGGCTTCATCAATGAACTTCATGAAACAGGGCCGTTCTCCACAAGAAACAAACGCCGCCAGCATAAAAGGGCATGGCGCGACAAAAAAGCCCTATCGCAGGATAGGGCTTTTGAGATTCGGGAATGCGTGTATCGTTAGGCAGCGCTAGCGGCCACCGGTTCGATGGCGACGATTTTGTCGCTCAATGGGCCCTTGTTGCGAAACACCACATGACCATCAATTTTGGCAAACAACGTATGGTCCTTACCCATGCCTACATTGGGTCCGGGATGAATGCGCGTGCCCCGTTGGCGCACGATGATGCTGCCCGCGCTAACCAGCTCGCCCCCATAGGCTTTCACGCCCAGTCGTTTTGATTCGGAATCGCGCCCGTTGCGGGAACTCCCGCCTGCCTTTTTATGTGCCATGGCCTAATCCTCAACCTGCCGTTATGGTGTTGATCTGGACTTCAGTGAAACCCTGACGGTGACCCTGATGTTTTTGATAATGCTTACGACGCCGCATCTTGAAGATTTTAACCTTGTCATGACGACCATGGGACAACACGGTTGCCGTCACTTTGGCACCATTCACGAGCGGACGTCCGAAGGTGATGGCCTCGCCATCAGCGACCATCAGCACCTGGTCCAAGTCGAACTGACTACCGACTTCGGCGGGAATGAGTTCGATTTTTAATTTTGCACCGGCTTGCACGCGATACTGCTTGCCACCGGTTTTGATAACAGCGTACATGTGACGCTCCCTGCGTAACTGGATCAAAGAATCGGCGACTATACCCTTTTTTACAACCTCTGTCAAAGCCACCCGTCGCTCAAAAGCCAGAAGTCCCTTTTGCGCCTCAAGGCATCCCTGCCAGCGGTCTTGCGGGTGCCCGGCGCTTGTTGCGGGCGCCCAACCGCGGGGCGTTGTTTGCTACCCATTGCCGGATTGAGTCACAATATCCCTCTGTTTTCTCGGAACATCGTTCCTGAAGGATGCCCCATGAATATCGTCATCACCATCATCGGCACCGATCGCGTTGGCATCGTAGCCAAAGTCAGCGCTGCCCTGGCCGAACACAACATCAACATCCTGGACATCAACCAGAACATCCTGCATGGCTTCTTCAACATGGTCATGGTGGCTGACATGAGCACAGCCAGTGCCCCGCTCAAAGTCCTGCAGGAGCATTTCAAGGCCCTGGGGGAATCCATCGGAGTGGATATTAAAATTCAGCACGAAGAAATCTTCAAGGTCATGCATCGGGTGTAAGCTCGAGCCGCCGTCATCCACACGCTGCACTGTCATCGTACCTGCTTTAGGAATCCACATGCTGCTCGCCAAGGAAATTTTCGAAACACGCCAGATGATCGAGGACAACAAACTCGATGTGCGCACCATCACCATGGGCATCAGCCTGCGCGCCTGCAGTCATCCCGATCTCAAGGTGTTTTGCCAAAACATTTACGATACCATCACCCATGCGGCGCAGCACTTGGTGCGCGTTGGCGAGGATATCGAAGCGGAATTTGGCGTCCCCATCATCAATAAACGCATTTCCGTCACGCCCATTGCCATCGTGGCCGAAAGCTGTCGTACCGACTCCTATGTTCCGGTGGCCGAGGCCATGGAACGGGCCGCCAAAGAATTAGGCATCAACTTCATTGGGGGGTTTTCAGCCCTGGTGGAAAAAAAGGCCACCGAAGGCGACCTGATTCTCATTCGTTCCATTCCCGAAGCCCTGGCCTGCACGGAGCGGGTTTGCGCCTCCGTCAATATCGGCACCACCAAGGCGGGCATCAACATGGATGCCGTGCGGGAAATGGGCCTGATCGTCAAACGCACTGCGGCCCTGACGGCGCAGCGGGATGCCATCGGCTGCGCCAAACTGGTCATCTTTGCCAATGCCGTGGAAGACAACCCTTTCATGGCCGGGGCTTTCCATGGCGTGGGAGAGGGCACCAGCACCATCAATGTGGGAGTGAGCGGGCCCGGCGTCGTGAAACACGCCCTGGAATCCGTGCGTGGGCAACCCTTTGACGAGATTGCCGAATCCATCAAACGCAGTGCCTTTAAAATCACCCGGGTGGGACAGCTGGTGGCCCGTGAAGCCGCTAAACGTTTGGGCGTAAAAATGGGGATCATCGATCTTTCCTTGGCCCCTACCCCCGCCATCGGCGACAGCGTGGCCTACATTCTGGAAGAAATGGGCTTGGAACATTGCGGCGCGCCGGGGACCACGGCCGCCTTGGCACTGCTGAATGACGCGGTCAAGAAAGGGGGGCTCATGGCAGCCCAGCACGTGGGGGGTTTAAGCGGCGCCTTCATTCCCGTGAGCGAAGATGCGGGAATGATTGCAGCGGTGGAGTGTGGCAGCCTCACCCTGGAAAAGCTCGAAGCCATGACCTGCGTGTGCTCGGTGGGACTGGATATGATCGCCATTCCGGGAGACACTTCTGCGGCCACCATTTCCGGAATCATCGCGGACGAAGCCGCCATTGGCATGGTTAACAACAAAACCACCGCGGTACGCCTGATTCCTGTCCCCGGAAAAACCGTGGGCGATCAGGTGGAATTTGGGGGATTACTGGGGCATTGCCCCGTGATGGCCGTCAACCGCTTCAGCTGCCATGACTTCATTGCCCGCGGCGGCCGGATCCCTGCGCCCCTGCGCAGCCTGACCAACTAACCCAAAAGCATCCAACGGCAAACATCTGGGCATGACAAGGACAAATTCAAGTGCTATAATGCGCGGCTTGTTCGACTGGTAGCCTCTAATGCCAGTCTCACGTGTCCCCATCGTCTAGAGGCCTAGGACATCGCCCTTTCACGGCGGTAACCGGGGTTCGAATCCCCGTGGGGACGCCAATGAAATCACTGGCTTGCAAATCAGCGAGCCATTTTTTTTCGCCCCGCATCCCCAATATGTCCCCAAAATATTCCGCACTTTTTTGCAGATGGTCGTAGAACAGCGCTGCAGTCTCTTTGACGTGACCCGCAATGTCTCTTGAATTCGGGTCGCACTTTGCCTGAAACCCTGTGTTGCATTTGCCGAGGTCATGCAGGAGTGCGAACACCGCGAGACGGTCCATGAGGGTGGCGTCGATTCCCAGGCTGCGCCGAATCGCTGGGGAGATCGCATAAAGCGCGGAAGACGCAGGCGACATCGATGGAGTGGTTTGCCAGCGACAACTGGTGATCGCGATCTTCTGACAGTTTCCCCCCAGAACCCCATCAATCCCTCGTTGAATAGGATGTCATTTAGACCTGCATAATCGCGTGCACGCGCTATAAAGGCGACACGATGTAGATGACCCGATTCGTCCTTATTGACTATTGTAGCCAGAAGGATACAATAGCGGCATGATCGAGATTCGTAAAACCAGCGAGTTTGCCAAATGGCTTGACGGGTTGCGAGATCTTCACGCACGTGCCCGGATTCAGGCAAGAGTGGAGAGGTTGAAGGCTGGCAATCCTGGTGATGTGAAACCCGTTGGGTCAGGAGTCTCGGAATTAAGGATTGATTATGGTCCAGGTTATCGTGTCTATTTCATTCGGCGTGGCAAGTTGTTGATTGTCTTGCTGGCAGGTGGTGACAAGCGCACCCAGGAATCAGACATCAAAACCGCGTTGAATCTGGCTGGAAACCTTTAGGATATCAGCATGAAAAAAACTGTGACCTCTGCCTACGACGTGGCAGAGCATCTACGGACC
This sequence comes from Ferrovaceae bacterium, assembly GCA_027449685.1. Lineage (GTDB taxonomy): Bacteria > Pseudomonadota > Gammaproteobacteria > Burkholderiales > Ferrovaceae > JAJZHV01. Next base: position 58,446 of record DAIDLC010000005.1, read on the forward strand.
CCGGAAGAAATGGCCCTTTATCTTGATGCTTGCATTGAAGAGGCCAATGGCGATGCAGCATTTATTGCCAAGGCACTTGGTGATATTGCTCGCGCTCGTGGCATGGCTCAAGTTGCCAGCGATTCGGGACTGTCTCGCGAAAGCCTCTATAAGGCTCTTTCCGGTGAGCGAGTGCCGAGTTTTGACACCATTCTGAAAGTAACGCGTGCACTAGGGGTTAAATTGCACGCGAGCGTGTGAGATGCTACCTACAATCCCTTTCATCTTCGATTTAATATAATACTAAGTGTGACAGAATGAAGATGTGCGGGTGGATACTGGGGGAGCACGCACATGAAATGAGAATTATTTGCAATTGATATGGGTCAAGGACATTCTGTCATAAATGTGAAATCATGCCGGATTCTCTGAACGCAACCCTGGGCCAACTTGAGCATTGCCACCATAGATGGGGGGGTGACACTCGTTTCCGGACATGCTTCGATCGGCTGATGCGGTTTCGATGTTTGTGGGAGTGCCCGATTAATCGTGATTCTATCCATCCCCCTTATTCTCCGATCGCCACTCACTCTCTGGGATCGGTTGGGCGTGCAATGGAAATTGCACCTGCTGATTCAAGGGGCCCTCGTCCTGATCTTTGTGGTCTCGCAGCAATACATCGTCCGGCATTTTGAAGAACAGGAGCTCAATGAGGCCCAATCCAGGGCATCAGACATTGCCAATGGTCTGATCAACGGAATGAACCTTCTCATGGTGACGGGAAAAATCAGTGACGCGTCAAACCGGACCCTGCTCTTGAAAAAAATGGGAGACTCACCAGAAATCAAAGAGCTACGCATCATTCGTTCCCAGCAGGTTAGCGCGCAGTTCGGTCCTGGACTACCCTCTGAACAAGCCCTTGACGCCATGGACAAGCGCGCGCTTGAAAGCGGAAAGAGCGTATTTCAGTTACTCCAATCCACCCCAAAAACCCGTGAGCTACGGGTTGTCATTCCGTACATCGCCAGTGAAAATTTTCATGGAACCAACTGTCTCACCTGCCATCGGGTGCAGGCTGGAAGCGTTAACGGCGCGGCCAGCGTTACCCTCGATCTGGTGCATGAAGAAGCGCAGATCGAGCAATTCAATCGCTTGCTATGGGGCAGTAATATCGTTTTCCAGATCGGACTATCCGGAATCATTGCCTGGTTCATTCGGGTCATCATTGTCAAAAATATCGAACAACCCAGCCATCAACTCGAAACCACCATGCAGAAAATCCGCCGTGAAGGGGATTTGTCCATCCGGGCAGAAATTGAAGGAAAGCATAAAAACATCGACCAAATGGCCGAAACCTTCAATCAACTGGTGGAGAACCTGGAGCAGGCCACCAAGGATCAATTGCTTTTTTCCGAAGTCATCAAAAATACCAAAGAAGGCATTTTGATTTCCGATGCCAGCAACCGCATCATGTTGGTCAACCGGGCCTTTGTAAAAATTACTGGTTACGCTGCCGCCGAAATTCTGGGGAAAAATCCGAGCATTCTCAGTTCGGGCATGCAGGACAAGGCGTTTTATGAACCCATGTGGCAATCCATCAAAAACCATGGGCACTGGCAAGGAGAAATCTGGAACCGGCGTAAATCTGGAGAAGTCTATCCCCAATGGCTATCCATCAGCACCGTCAACAACCAGCAAAACCTCGTCACGGCCTATGTGGCCATCTTCATGGATATCACCAAACGCAAGGAAGCCGAACAGCGCATCCATTTCCTGGCTCATTATGACCCTCTCACCCACCTCCCCAATCGCGCCTTGTTTGGCGACCGTTTGGAACGGGCGCTGGCCTATCACAGGCGCAACGGGGGTAGGGTCGCCCTGCTCTTTCTCGATCTGGATCGATTCAAAAACATCAATGACTCCCTGGGCCATGTGGTCGGCGATCATCTCTTGCAATCCGTGTCCGGAAGAATCCGGCAATGCATTCGGGAAATGGACAGCATCTGTCGCTGCGGTGGCGATGAATTCATGATCATGCTGGCCGGAATCCAGAAAAAAGACGACGTCCTGATCATTGCAAAAAAAATCATCACGGCCATGTCCGAGCCTCATGTCATCGACGGCCACACATTGATCATGACTTTCAGTATTGGTATCAGTATCTATCCGGAGGACGCAGATCACTCGCAAGCGTTGATCATGCACGCCGATGCGGCCATGTACCAAGCCAAAAAATCCGGCCGCAATAATTTTCAATTTTTCACGTCCGACATGAATGCCCAAGCCTTCGAACGATTCTTACTCGAGGCCGACCTGCGCCAGGCTCTGCACAGCCCTGCGTTGGAAATCCACTACCAACCACAGATCGACAATCTGTCGGGCGCCGTCATCGGGGTTGAAGCCTTGGCGCGCTGGAATCACCCCACGAAGGGAAGCATCCCCCCCCTGAAATTCATTTCCATCGCCGAGGAATGCGGGCTGATTTATGAACTGGGACAGTGGGTATTGCACCAGGCGTGTACCCAGAACAAGCAATGGCAGACGGCCGGACTCGTCACTATCCCCGTTTCGGTCAACTTGTCGGCACTCCAGTTTTACCAGAAGGATATCGTGGCCACCATCCGGCAGATTCTGCAAGAGACAGGCCTGGAACCACGCTACCTGGAACTGGAATTGACGGAAGGGATCATCATGCAGGATGCCGAGTCCACCATTGCCACTCTCCATACCTTGAAGCAGGAAGGCGTCTTGCTTTCAGTGGATGACTTTGGAACGGGCTATTCCAGTTTGAGCTACCTGAAACGCTTTCCTCTCGACAAGCTCAAAATCGATCAATCTTTCATTCGGGATCTGGGAACCCAGGAAAACAGCCTCATGATCATCAAAGCCATCATCAGCATGGCTCATAGCCTGAAGCTCAAAGTCATTGCGGAAGGGGTCGAAACTGCGGAGCAACTGCAATTTCTCAAGGCTCATCAGTGCGATCAAACCCAGGGATTCTATGTGAGCCAACCACTTACTGCAGCGGACTTCGAGCAGTTTATTCGAGCCCGACGCTAATCTTCTGGCAGGCCATTCTCACCCCGGCCATACGGCTGGGGTGAGTGCCATCTTGAGTTCAATACGAGGGTTTGCGGCGCTGGGCTGGTTTGTCACGCCGCGCGGCCCAAGGACCATTGCCCCCAGCGGGAGCCGGGCCATGTCCCTGCGCACCGGAACGTGCTCCGGTATGGTCGCGTGCGCCTGCCGCGCGTCCACGGGTATCCGCAGAAGTCTGCCCATAGCTTCCGGTGGAGCGCGCCGGACCTTGGCCCGGACGCCCAGGGCGCTGGGACGAAGTCCCTGGTTTACCCGAATGGGAGCGCCCCCCCTTACCGCCCGCAGGGGCGCGAATCGGAAATTTTGGTTCGAACCCTTCAATGGTATGCACCGTAATGGATTTTCCGGTAAAGCGCTCGATGCGCTGCAACTGGATCAGATCCCGTCCGCTGGCCAGTGAAATGGCCATCCCCTTGTTTCCGGCACGCCCGGTACGCCCGATACGATGCACATAATCTTCGGCCATCTTGGGCAAGTCGTAATTGATGACGTGGGAAATACCCGGCACATCGATGCCACGAGCCGCCACATCGGTAGCCACCAGCACGCGCAGGTTGCCGCGTCGCAAACCATCCAGCGTGCGATTGCGTGCCCCCTGATGCATATCGCCATGCAAGGCGGCGGCCGCATGTCCCATACCGCTCAGATCGCTGGCCAGCACATCCGCATCGCGCTTGGTGGCGGTAAAGACGATGACCTGATTGAGATCCTGATCGTTGAGCAAATGCGCCAGCAGGCGGTTTTTATGCGCCAAATTGTCCACGTAATGCAGGCGCTGCTCGATATTTTCGTGGGAGCTTTTCAGACTGGTGGCTTCGATACGCACGGGTTCGCGCAGCAAGGATTCGGATAAGCGCATGATTTCCTTGTCGAAGGTGGCCGAGAACAAAAGCGTTTGACGGGTATTGGGAGTGGCCGCAGCAATGCGCCGCACAGCGTCGATAAAGCCCATATCCAACATGCGGTCGGCTTCATCCAGCACCAGCATCTCCACCTTGGACAAGTCCACGCGGCCATGTTCCATCTGGTCGATCAGACGTCCCGGCGTGGCCACCAGAATTTCAAAGGGTTTTGCCAACATGCGGTTTTGTACCGGATAGGGCATGCCCCCCAGGATCGACACAATCCGAATCTGCTTGAGATTGCGGCCGTAATTTTTGGCGGCATTGGTAATTTGCGTGGCCAGTTCACGGGTGGGAGAGAGAATCAACAATCGCGGGCCACGACTGCTACTGGGCTGAGTGGCCAAGCGATGTAAGGCTGGCAGCATGAAAGCAGCAGTTTTGCCGGATCCGGTACGCGAAGTCACCAGCAGATCAGCGCCTTGCAGCAAGGCGGGGATGACCTGAGCCTGGACGGGGGTTGGTTCGGTGTAGCCGGAATCAGTCACTGCGGCCACCAGACGAGGATCGAGATTTAATTGGTCAAAACGAAGAGGTTCGGTCATTTGAATAATGAGTTCCTAAAATTCACGAGCAACGAATGCCCATGGCGTTGCCCGATCAATCCCAGGAGGATTTGAGGGTACGCTGCATCAAAAATAGCGGGGGAAAACCGCCGGTATAATGTCACCAACCGGCTAACTGAAGCGTCGACTAGCGTCGAGCAAGAGAGGTCAGGGACAGCAAAAGCGGTGCGTGCTGCACCGCAATACCTCCACTATACGCGAAAACAGCGGATCCAGGGAGTTTTTTTGTGCAGCAAGCAATATCTTTTCAGGATTGCAGATGAACCTTAGGGTATTGCGGATGAACCTTAGGGGCGAGTCAGCCACCTCAGGCACGCAAGGCCGCAACCCGTTTGAGCAGCGCCGTCGTGATGTCCTGTGTGGTGGCATGGCCTTTCAAGTCACGGGTGCGCACCCCATCGGTGATCAGGACTTCATGAATGGCCTGGCGCAGACATTGCCCCTTGGCTTGATGATCCACATGATCCAGCATCATGGCTGCTGCAGACAGCAAGGCGATGGGATTGGCGATTCCACGCCCGGCGATGTCTGGTGCCGAGCCATGAACCGCTTCGAAAATGGCCGCATGCTCCCCTATGTTGGCCCCCGGAGCCAAGCCCAGCCCCCCCACCAAGCCGGAAATTTCGTCCGACAAAATATCACCAAACAGGTTGGTGGTCAGGATGACGTCAAATTGCGTGGGATCCAGGACCAGCTGCATGGCACAGGCATCCACGATCCGTTCATCCACCTGCACCCGCCCCGCATAATCCTTGCCCACTTCCAGTGCGGTTTCCAGAAAAATACCCGTCAAGGCCTTGAGAATATTGGCCTTGTGCACAATGGTGATTTTTTTTCTACCATGCTTGACGGCGTACTCGAAGGCATAACGCGCAATGCGACGGCTGCCCGCACGGGTGTTGATGCCGGAGGAAATAGCCGCGCCGTGGGGGTCATTGTCGATGGGGATGTAATGTTCGAACCCCACATACAAGCCCTCCAGATTTTCTCGAATCAACACGATATCCACATCTTCATAGCGCCCGCCGGGAATCAGTGTTTGCGCCGGGCGTACATTGGCATAGAGTTTGAATTCTTCCCGCAGGCGCACGTTGATGGAACGAAATCCACCGCCCACGGGGGTGGTTAGTGGTCCCTTGAGTGCCAAACCATTGCGACGAATGCTTTGCAGTGTGGGATCTGGCAGAGGATCGAGAGATTCCTGAACCGCGGCCATGCCGGCTTGCTGGATATCCCAGACAAAGGGTGCATCCACCGCCTCCAGGATCTGGACCACCGACGCAACGATTTCGGGCCCGATGCCGTCACCTGGAATCAACGTAGCGGGAATGGAATGGGAAGAATAGGAGCCAACCATGAGCGTACCTCTATGAACCATCAATGAAATGCCATCCTGCGCATGCAAGGAAAGCGCTCAAACCTGAAAACCCTCACGTTCGATGTTCCCGATGCACACCCGGGAAGGATACGCTTCCGGGGCCGGATGCGCCAGCATTATCTTATTTTATATTTTATATCTTATAGCTTTTCTTGACAAACATTACAGGTCTTTCGAAGGCCTCAGATTCCTCTTGGGATCGTCACAAACACGCCAGACTGATTGCCGGAAAACGGGAAAGATGCAGCAATGTCAGGGTTCAGGCAAAATACGCCCTTGGATGTTGCATCGATCCATGGCTTGGTGCCGGCAGAGCATTCTTCCGGAGCCCCTTATTTCAGGAATCGACAGATTGAAGTCTCTACCCTTTTCATGCTTGGCCGCCATCACTGCGGCGCTGATGCTTGCGGGCTGTGGCAGTAGTGTTTCCACCCCCACCAATTTCACTCCGGTACTGAAGGCCGTCACGCCGGGCGATACGCAGGTCACCCTAACCTGGGACAACACGCCCGGCATGAGCTACTGGGTCTGGTGGCTACAGTCCACGCTCCCGGTCAGCATTGGCGCCACGGGCAACTCCGTGGGGGCCAACGTGATGGCCCTGAGCCCCTATGTCATTGCCAGCCTCAACAATGGCTTACCCTATAGTTTTGCCATCAACGCCCATGCCGGGGGCACCAATTCCCCCGGTGGCCCCCAATCCAACCCACTCCTGGCCACCCCACGCCTGGCTGGCAGCACCTGGGTGCCTTGTACCAGCAGCGGCAGCGCCTGCCCCAGCGCCGCACCCACCCTGTATGGCATCACCTATGGGGCCAACGCGGGTTTTTACGCCAATGACAATGGGGCGGTGCGCAATTATCTGGCCGTAGGCACCGGGGGGACGATGTTCATCAGTCCTGATGGCCAAAACTGGAATGCCCTGCCCCAGCAGTCCGCCTGTACACCCAGCGGTGGAGGTGCCTTGCGTGCGGCTGGTTTTGCCTGGGGAACCTATATTGCCGCAGGGGATAACGGCACCCTCTGCTACAGCGGCCTGACCCCTTCCAATCCCTATGCCATCGCCTTAGACTTTACCACCGCTCCCTTGACGGCTAATTGGTATACGGCCACTACCATTCCCCCCGGCATTGGCTCACCTAATTTCTACGCCATCGGCAATAATCAGTACAGCCCCATCGTCACCACCAATTGGGCCTCTGCGGCCGGGTCGCAAGTTGTGGTGGGGTCCAACGGCACGATTTTGTGGAGTGGGGATGGACAAAACTGGTACCTGCCAGTGGGCGATTCGCTACCCGCACGCGATTTATACGGACTGTCCTACAATTTCTGCGGCATTCCCACCTGGTCCTGGGTCGTCGTAGGGGCCAATGGCACCATTGCAGCCACCACGGACCCCACCGGTTCCAGCGCCTGGACCACCGCCGGGATCAAAGTGCCCAGCACGGTCACCCAGTCTTTGCGGGGCATCGCCTGCACATCCAATTCCACCCCAGCCACCTTGCCCTACAGTCAGGGGTTATTCACGGTCATCCCCCTGTGGGTAGCCGCAGGCGATCAAGGCGTGCTGTTGACCAGTATCGATGGCGTGAACTGGTCTACACCCAGCAATTTCAAGATCGACGGTGTGGCCGTCACTGCTTTTCCAACAAGCATTCGGCGCGTCATCTTTGGCACGCAGTTTGTAGCCCTCGGAGATTCCGGTGCGGTGTACACCAGCGTGGATGGGGCCAACTGGATCAGTCAAAATTCCAACGCGGGAGGCAATACCCTCTATGACGTGGCCCAACCCATGTCCACTACCATGCCCAACGGTTTTTTGGGGTATGTACCGTTTCGCTACGTTGCTGTTGGTGCAGGCGGGATGACCACCTACGCCCAGTAGACCAGGACGAGGTTGCTCGTGAAAACGCAGGCAGCGTGGTTGAAGGGTGCGTGGCTGCTGGCTCTGCTGTTTTCCTTGTATACCACCTTTGGCTTGCCCCTGTTTGACGAAGATGAGGGCGAGTACGCTGAAGTGGCTGTGGAAATGGCCCATAGTGGCGACTACATCACCCCCACGCTCAACGGTCAGGCTTTTTACGAAAAACCGATTCTGGCCTTTTGGCTACAAGCCCCACTGGTGCATGTTCTGGGCGTTCATGCCGGGGTGTTGCGACTGCCTTCGCTGTTGGCCTGCATACTCTGGTCCTGGCTTTTAAGGCGCTTTGCCCGACAACAGGAAGGCTGGGATGACACCACGGGCTGGCTGGCTGCCTTCTTCTGTCTCTCTGCTCTGGGCGTCGTGGTTTCGGCCGAAGCGGCTGCCATGGAAGGGGTGCTGAGCCTGCTCGTCTGCGCCGCTTGTTTTGACATTTATCGCTTTTGGGTCTCGGGGTCCCCTTGGGCACGACGCCGCGTGTATGTGTGGATGGCCTTGGGTTTTCTGGCCAAGGGCCCGATCGCTGTGGTGATCCCTCTGCTGGTAAGCCTGATCTTTTTTACAAGCCAAGGGGCTTTCAAGCAATGGTTGCGCTCCCTGATCGACCCCCTGGGCTGGTTGTTGTTTGCCAGCGTAGCCCTTCCCTGGTATCTGCTCCAGTACCACCTGATGGGTCAAGCGTTTATCGACTATTTCCTGTTTCGGGAAAATCTGGGGCGCTTGACCGGAACCTTGCAAGGGCATGGCGGAAGTTACGCATATTACCTGCCGGTGTTGCTGCTCATCGTGCTGCCTCATACCACCTTGATGCTGCGCGCTGGCTGGACTAGCCTGCGCCAACGTAGCACGCCGCTCACCCGGTTTTTGTGGATCTGGTTGGCCGTGGTCTTTGGTGTCTTCACCCTGGCCAGTACCAAGTTGCCCCATTATCTGCTCATTGGCCTAACGCCGGTCTTTCTGCTCATGGCGCGCCACCGGACGGCACTCTGCCCACAGTCTGTAGCGCAGAACCCCTTGGCGGAACGTACCGGGCAGGCGCTCAACCCCCCACAAGCGCTTCCAGGAGGCAAACCACAAGCCGGCGCACTGGCCTTGGCACTGACGCTGCTACCCTGGCTACTGATGGTCGCCATGACCTTATCCCTGCCGGCCTGGGTGGCTCATCAGGCTGTGCAGGTTAGCAATCCGTATCTGCAGGAGTTGCTCCAACGGGGCCCCGAAGTCTTTGGTCCGGCCTACTGGGGCCGTGCTTTTCTTGTCATCGGATCGAGTCTGGTCCTGATGCTGCTCCTGCGGCGCCAGGTCCCCACGGCCCCGTGCTGGCACTGGCTGGTATTGGCAGGATTGGCTTCCAATGCCCTGGTGAGTATCTGTTGGCTGCCAGCCGCTGCCGCCCTCCAGCAGCAGCCCGTGCTGGAAGCTGCGCGCCTGGCCCGCTCCCTCCCTCTGGATACCCCCTTGGTGGCCGATAACCGCATGCCCAGCTTTGCCGTTTACAGCGGACGCCCCACGCAAAACCGCCCCCCTCGAGCAGGAGATGTGCTGTTTTTGAAAGCTGACCGAGAAGCCCGCCTACCCCCTCACGACACCTTGTATGCCAAAGGAGGGTTGCGGTTGGTGCGCATCCGCCCCCTAACACCACCCACTTCAGAACTTGCGCACTGAATCGTGGCCGGGAAGGATGCCCCAGGCCAAAGGAAAAATCTTTCGGGTTCCACGCCATAGACCCCCTGCCGCCCCGTGCGTTACCATAGGCACCTGTTGATTGGCCCAGTAGGCCTGTTGGATTTCTGTGACATTTTTCTCGCCACGCTCACCTTCTTACCCCCCCTCCACGCCCGCCAGGTTCCTGACCCTGAATCTACTACCTTGGGTGTTTCTGCTTCTGGCCCTGATCTTGTGGCTGGGCGGATGGAACCAGCCTGTGTTTTTGTGGCTGCATACCCATCAACTGCAGTGGGGTACTTTTCTGTGGGCCAATCTCACCATGCTGGGAGATTCGGCGCTCACACCGCTGGTCTTGGTCCTATACATCCGCAAGCGCCCCGACCTGCTCTGGGCCGCAGTCCTCGGGGGTATTCTGACCTGGATGCTCACCCACAGTCTCAAGCCCTGGATTGACGAAGCACGCCCTCCTGCCGTACTGGCCATCGAAGTCATTGGACGCCGTTTGCTGCATAGCTCCTTTCCCTCCGGCCATAGCGCCAGTATTTTTGCCATGACTGCCCTGCTGATTCATGGCCTGCCCGTAACCCACAAGTCTGCACGCTGGGCCCTGGTGGCGCTGGCTTGCCTGGTGGGTCTGTCCCGGATTGGCGTTGGCGTCCATTGGCCCGTGGATGTGCTGGCTGGTGCCGCCATGGGGTGGCTTTGCGCACGGGCCGGACTTTGGCTGTCCCACACCTGGGTGTGGGGTCAACGGGGCTGGGGCCGGGCGCTGCCCTTGGGAATTTTGCTCCTGTTGGCGCTGTATGATCTCTTCTGGAACAAAACCGGCTTCGACAACGTCTGGCCAACCCAGTACGGTTTAACGCTGCTGGCATTGGCACGCGCGGCCTATGAAATCTGGTTCCTCCGTTCAAAGCACTGACGCCTTCCCCAAGAAGTGCTGAAAGAATCCGGCTTCCTTAAGAATCAGTTAAGGTTACTTTGATTTAATAGCTCCTGACGCAACACATTACCCCCTAATGTTTGTGTTTCTCCCTTTTTCAAGTGGCCCTCCCCGGCCACTTTTTTTTGGTCAATGGTTTCGTCTCACTTGGCTGAACCTTAAATGCGCGCTAGACTCGGCGGATGATGTGGATCAAACCGGGCACCCTAAAATCATGAGGCTCCTCTTGGTGGAGGACGACACCCTGCTGGGGAACGGTATTCGCGCCGGTTTAAAGCAAGCGGGCTATGCCGTGGACTGGGTTCAGGACGGACAGTCTGCCAAGCTGTCCCTGGAAACCGGAGATTACGCCCTGGTGGTGCTGGATTTGGCGCTACCCAAGGTATCCGGCATGGATATCCTGAAATGGCTGCGCGTGCGCGGTAATCGGGTAAGCGTGCTGGTGCTCACCGCACGGGACACCGTGATGGATCGGGTAAGCGGGCTGGATGCCGGGGCCGATGACTATCTGATCAAACCCTTCGATCTGGATGAACTCATTGCCCGTCTGCGCGCCTTGTCCCGGCGCGCTGGTGGACAGGCGTCACCCCTTCTGCAACACGGCGATCTGGTACTGGACCCGGCAGCCCGGCAGGTCCATCTGGCAGGGCAGGCCGTGGAGCTGTCGGCACGCGAATTCGCCCTGTTGCACGAACTGCTGCTGCATGCCGGACGGGTTCAGTCCCGGGAGCAACTGGAAGAGCGCCTCTATGGCTGGGGCGAAGAGGTGGAAAGCAATTCGGTAGAAGTCCATGTCCATCATCTGCGCAAGAAACTGGGCGCGCAACTGATCCGCACCCTGCGAGGTGTGGGCTATGTCATCGACAAACAGCCGTGAGACCCCGACGCTTTTCCCTGCAGACCTGGCTGGACCGTTTCTCCATGCAATCATTGCGCCTGCGTCTGGTGCTCCTGCTATCCATGGCCACGGGCATTACGCTCAGTGCCGCGGTATATTTTACCCATGCCGCTGCCCGGCAGGAACTGGACGCCCTGTTCGACGCCCAACTGGCAGAGTCGGCCCATGTGCTGCTGGGAATGGCCCGACGCGAGATTGCCGAACGCGTAGAACATGGCAATGACGAGATGCCAGTAGCCCATGAATACGAACAGACCCTGATGTACCAGATCTGGGACAGCCACGGATTGGTCGTGCGTTCCAAAACCGCTCCCAGCACAGCACTGGCCGAGTCCTTGACGGGCTATTCACAAACCAAGATCCGGGGCAAGGCCTGGCGTGTACTCACACGCTGGGACAACGAACACGAATTCATGATTCAAGTGGCAGAACCCCTGGCTAGCCGGGAGTCATTGGCCCATTTGATAGCCCTTAAAATGCTGATTCCCACCCTCACCATCATCCCCTTGCTCACGCTGCAGATCTGGTTTTCGGTGGGAACCGGGCTGCGCCCCTTGCGCCAGTTGCGCCGCGAAGTCGTACAACGTTCGGCCCAGCGCCTGCAACCTTTGGCCATGCATGTCCCCACCGAGGTCATGCCTCTGGTAAGCGCTCTGAACGATCTCTTTGCCCGACTCAAGCAATCCATCGAAGCGGAAAAGCGTTTTACCGCCGATGCCGCCCATGAGCTGCGGACTCCCCTGGCTGCGCTGAAAACCCAGGCCCAAGTAGCTTTGCGGGCCACCGATACCATCGGTCGACAATCGGCCCTGCAGTTCGTATTACAGGGTGTGGAACGGGCCACGCATTTGATCGAACAGCTCCTCACGCTGGCGCGGGTGGACCCTGAAGAGGACAGCGCCTTGCATCAACCCGTCCTGCTGCGTCATTTGGCGGGAGAAACTCTGGGACAACTGGAACCGCTGGCGCATCAACGGCAGATCGAACTGAGTCTGGCGGAGGGGCCGGATTGCCCGGTCATCGGCCACGCCGGACATTTGAGCATCTTGCTGCGCAATCTACTGGATAACGCTATCCGTTACACGCCGCAGGGCGGACAGGTGTTTGTGCAGGTAAGCCTTTCGCAGCCGGAAATGACCCAACTGGATGTGTGCGACACCGGACCAGGAATCCCTCAGGCAGAGCGTGCCCGAGTACTGGAACGCTTCTATCGCATTCCTGGCAACCAGGGCGAAGGCAGTGGGTTGGGTTTATCCATCGTGCAGCGCATTGCCCAGCGGCATCACGCCCAGGTCTTGCTGCACCCCGGGCCAGAGGGCGTGGGGCTGTGCGTGAGTGTGCTGTTCAAAACACCGCCCTCTCTTTCCCCCCCCAAGACCAGGAGTGTCGTCAATGCACCATCTGATTGATTTCGATGATGGGCATGAGCACGGCCAGTACGATCATGGCTACCATCAGTCCCATGAGCAGTATCAGCGCCGGCTCCAGCAACGTGGTGAGCAACAGGATGCGCCGCTCCAGGGTGGTGGCCTCACCCCGCGCGGCACGCTCCAGCATTTCCGGCAAACGACCAGTGGCTTCCCCAGAGTGGATCAATTGCAATAACAGCACCGGAAAGCGATGCTGTGCGCCCAGGGCTCGGGCCAGGGAGCTACCCTCGCGTACCCGCACGATGGCATCGGCCACATCACGCTTGAGCGCCTGGTTGGATAGTGTGTCTGCTGCCCCCTGCAGCGCCGTCAAAATCGGAACCCCGCCACCCACCAAAATGGACAGCGTACTGGCAAAACGCTCGGTATTGTAACCACGCACCAGTTTACCCAGCAGCGGCAAAGTCAGGAGGTAGGAATCCCAGCGCAGGCGCACGGCAGGCTGGGCCAGAGCGCGGCGCAGCAACCACCCCAGCGCCAACAGCCCCAGTCCAAGCGCCAGGCCCCAATGACGAATCAGGTCGGATACTGAGATCATGACGCGGGTCAGCAACGGCAGACTTTGGTGATTGTTGATGAAGACGGAAATCACCTGGGGCACCACGGTGGTCATCAAAAAAATCACGATGGCCAAGGCCACCAACGTGACGATGGCCGGATATGCCAGCGCCATGAGCACCTTCTGGCCCAGTGCGTCACGATGTTCCACATAGTCGGCCAGGCGCTCCAGCACCCAACCCAGACGTCCACTTTTTTCGCCGGCGGCCACCAGGGCCTGAAAGATGGCAGGAAAATCCCGCCCCTGCCGCGAGATGGCGGCGGCCAGGGAGCTCCCCCCCAGGACTTCGGAGCGCAACTCCAGCACCCGTTCGCGCACCAGCGGCCGCTCGGCCTCGGCCGCCACGGCAGATAAGGTCTCGTCCAGAGGGATGCCCGCGTTGAGCAGGCTGGAGAGCTGACGGATCAGCGTGACGCGATCGGTACCAGAAAGGCGACGTGCCGGCCAAAAACCCTTGGCACGCAGTGCAGCCTGTTGGGCGGGAAGCAGGGTCAGGGTGAGCAGTCCCCGGGTACGCAAGAGCGCACGGGCCTGGCGTAAGGACTCGGCCTCCACCACGCCGGCTTCCGTTTTACCAGAATCGTCGATCGCCTCGAAACGAAACACCGGCATGACCTAGACCATCCCCTGCACCGCGTCAGGCATCGCCAGTAACACGCAGGAGCTCTTCGGGAGTCGTCAACCCCGCATCCAGCCAGCGCTGACCATCTTGGCGCAAGGTGCGCATGCCTTGCCCCTGAGCCCATTGACGCCATTCGGACTCGGCCGCACGCTGGTGAATCAGGGCCCGCAAGGCTTCGGTAACCTCCAGCAATTCGTAGATACCGCTGCGTCCTTGATAGCCCGTCTGGTTACAAACACTACAGCCTAGAGCATGGTTTGGCCCTCCGCAGGCCGGGCAACAACGGCGCACCAAGCGTTGCCCCAATACACCCAGCAAGGAACTGGCCAGCAAATAGGGCTCGATGCCCATGTCGATCAAGCGCGTGATGGCGCTCACCGCATCGTTGGTATGCAGCGTGGCCAGCACCAGATGTCCGGTCAAACTGGCCTGGACGGCAATCTGTGCGGTTTCTCCATCGCGAATTTCGCCAATCATGATGACATCGGGATCCTGGCGCAAAATGGCGCGCAGGGCCTTGGCAAAGGTCAATTCGATGCGCGCATTCACCTGGGTCTGGCCGATGCCCTCCAGATCATATTCAATCGGATCTTCCACCGTCATGATATTGGTCCGCTGGCTGTCCAGGCGGGATAAGGCGGCATAGAGGGTGGTGGTTTTACCACTGCCGGTGGGGCCGGTGACCAGCACGATGCCGTGGGGCCGCTGGATAAGACGATCAAACTGCCCCAAGGTGTCTGGCGCCATGCCCAGCACCCTCAAATCCAGACGCCCGGCATCCTTGTCCAGCAGACGCAGTACGGCGCGCTCGCCGTGCCCGGTGGGCAGGGTGGACACCCGCACATCCACCGGGCGGCCCGCCACACGCAGGGCAATGCGCCCGTCCTGAGGCAGGCGCTTTTCTGCAATATCCAGTTGCGCCATGATCTTGATGCGGGAAATCAAGGCCGCGTGCAAGGCTTTTTTGGGACGTACTACATCCCGCAGGGTGCCATCCACCCGAAACCGCACCACCGAGACCTGCTCTCCGGATTCAATATGGATATCCGAAGCCTTTTCCCGTGCCGCCTGGGTGAGCAAGGCATTGATCATGCGGATGATGGGGGCATCATCGCGCGCTTCCATCAAGTCTTCCACAGCAGGAATTTCCTGCATCAGGCGCGACAAATCCACCTCTTCTTCCACCTCCCCCACCACTTGGGCGGCAGCCCCTTCGTGCACGGCATAGACGCGGGTCAATTCGCGCATCCACTCCTCCTGAGAGAGGTGCTTCAGTTGCAACGTGCCGTATACGCGCCCCACCTCCACCAGGGCCTCGGGTCGGGTTTGGTCGCAAATCCATACCTCCGTGGCCTGGGGGTGCTGCGCCATCACCAACACCGCTCGATCCCGGGCAAAGGTAAAGGGCACCAGAGCCATGTTCAGTGGGGACCGTCGAAGGGATTAGAAAAACCAGGGGGTGCTTTTTCACTCAAGGGGGTGGGTTCCGGTGCGGCCTTGCCCCCTCCCGGCAGGGGCGCTGCGGTGGGTTGTGTGTTCGTGCTCTCGGGAGATACCCAAGGGGACTGCGGATGCTGAGCCTGTGGCAGATTTTGCAGGTTTTCATTGGACAAGGTGCGCACATTGGGCTGATAGTTGTCGTGGATGTCCTTGATCAGCCCGTAACGGTCGTTGGCCAAGGCATCGCTTTGCTCGGCGGTACGAATGACGAAGGGCCGCAAAAATACCATCAGGTTGGTCTTGACCCGGGTTTTGGTTTCGTAGCGAAACAAGGCGCCAACGCCCGGCAGATCACCCAGGAAAGGGGTTTTTTCATTGCTGTCGGAATAGCTGTCGGAGAGCAATCCCCCTAGCGAGACGATCTGACCGTCTTCCACCAGCACGTTGGTTTCCACCGAACGCTTGTTGTAACTGGGGCCATAGACGTTGTTGAGGGTGGTGGCATCCACCGTGGAGGATTCCTGGTAAATCTGCAAGCGCACCAACCCCCCTTCGGAAATTTGCGGCTTGATCACCAGGGTCAGCCCCACATCCTTGCGATCCACCGTGGTGAAAGGGTTGACCGAACCCGTGATGCCCGTCTGGGCATATTGACCAGTGACGAAGGGAATATTTTCGGCAATGACGATTTTCGCCTCTTCGTTGTCCAACGTCATCAAATTGGGCGTGGACAGTACGTTGACCCCGGAGATGGTGCTCACGGCCCGGGCCAGGGCGGCCAAACCCATCACACCGTTGAAGTTGTGAAAGATGCCGATATTGGTCCCGGCCGAAGGGGTGACCAAGCCGGTAGAAAGGGTATTGACCGAAGTGGCGGCCCCCAGATTGAGCAGCGTGGATGCCGAGGTACCCAGTGAGACGATATTGCTGCCCGGAGTAGAGGCATTGAAGTTGGTGCCGGCAAAAGTCTGGGTTTGGCCCCCCCCCAGCAGTCCCTGCATTTGTATTCCAAACTCTTCCGCCTTGTTGCTGGACACCTCCACGATCATGGACTCCACATAGATTTGTGCCCGCCGCGCATCCAGACGGTCGATGACGGCGCGCAGATTACGGTACACCCGCTCGTTGGCCGTGATGATGATGGAGTTGGTGGTGGCATCGGCCTGGATCATCCCGGCGGGCAAACTGCCACTGGACCCGCCTGCAGAAGCACTTTGCAAGCCACCGCTGCCCGTGGCCGCGGCCGTGGTGGAACTGGTCCCGCCGCTGGGCGCCATGGGGTTGCTCCCCGCAGAGGAGCTGGATGAGGCCCCCCCCAAACCGCCCGCAGAACCCGCAGCAGAAGTACTGGAACCACTGTTGGCCCCGCTGAGGCTACTGCTGCTGGTGTTACTGGAATTTAGGGCTCCTGCATCGGAAGCCACGATACCCCGCAGCGTTTTGGCCAGCTTGACGGCTTCGGCGTTGCGCAGCGGCACCACCCAGATGTTGCCCAACTGGGTGGTAGGAGTATCCAGTTTGGCAATCAGGGACTTGATTTGCTGGGCGCGGGTGACTGTGACCGATTTGAGAATGATGCTATTGGTGCGCGGCTCGGCCACCGCCATGGTGCGCAGACCGGCATCCACGCCCGCCCCCGAAGGAGCATCCATCATGTGATTGATGATGGCGGCAAGATCGATGGCCAGAGCATATTTGATGGGGATGACATCCACGTCCCCGATCAGGGGCGCATCGATGGCCTGAATGATGCGCGCAATGCGGTGCAGGTTTTCGGCGTAATCGGTAATCACCAGGGTGTTGTTGGCGGGATACGCCGTGATGGTGTTGTTGGGCGCAATGAGAGGACGCAATACCGGCACCAGGTTGTTGGCTGACTCATATTTGAGTCGAAACACCTGGGTGACCATCTGGTCTCCCGCTGGTGCGGCTTCCACCTTGCCTCCGGCCCCGCTGGCATCCACGGTCACCTGCCCGCCTTGCAACTTGGCATCGGCCTCGGGCAAGACGCGATAAAAGCCCGGTCCATCCACCAACGCATAACCCTGCAGACGCAATGCCGCCGTGAGAGTAGCCAGCACTTCCGTATGGTTTAGAGGCTTGTCGCTGGTCAGGGTAATCGTGCCTTTCACGCGCGGATCTACCAGAATGGGGCGGCCCAGGGCTTCGCTCACCGCCTTGATCACGGCTTCGATGTCGGCATCGGTAAAATTGAGGGCAATCAGTCCGGTATTGGCCGAGCCTGCCCCCGCCGGAAGGGGGGAACTGGGGGACATGGACCCTGGCTGAGCCCGGCTGACCGCATTCCCCGAAGCCAAGGTGGCTGGATTGGGATAGACCTGAACCTGCAGGCCGGCAGGCCCCTCGGCCCAGAGCGACAAAGAGGGTACCAGCCACAGGAAGAGGCAGACCCCGCGCACCCAGTGCCGGCATATGCCCGCCCACCGGGCTTGGTGACTCCCGCCAAGAGCCGGCAACGATGGGCGCAACCGCTCGTCACGGCGCACCGTTACCATGACCAGCCTGCACACAATGCCATGCCGTGCCGCGTCTTCAATGAAGTATCCACCCTGAGCATTCTGCTATCATCCCCCGAACCACCCTTTGCAAACCGTCCATCGAGCCTCCTGCCGGCATCAATAATGCAGGCGCGTCACCAACCCATCACGGCGCCCCAGAATGCTCAACAAACCCAACAACTGGGGCGCCTGGGCATCGTTGGCCGTGGCCGTGCCATCAAATCCCCAACGCCCCCCACCGAGAGTGCCCTGCCCCTGCAACAGGAGCGGGCCAACGACCGTTTCCAAATCCAGGCGTCCACCCAGTGGGCCCAAAGATAGCCGCAGCGTGTAACTCCCCAAGGGCTTGATGGGGGTAAGACGCGAGCCCAGGTTGTTGGCCTGGAGTGTGACTGTGGTCAACTGTCTTGTGGCCTTCCCGGTCCAGGACCACTCCAGAGCATTCCATTGCAGTTGCAACGCCCCTGTCAGTTGCAGGGTATTGAACGGGGCCCCCAATCCCAACAAGAGGGAGGCCGGAAAGTTCAATTGCCCGCCTTGCACACGCAGCACGCTCCACCCCAGAGTCCCTTGCAGCGGCTGAGGCAGGAAGCGGGTATCGGAATCTTCCAGCATCCAATGCAGCCCCTGGGTAGACAGCCGCATCCGCCAATGCACCCGACCCGGTATTCTACCCAAGGTCTGCTGCGCACTGAGCAAAAATATATCGGCCGCGCCATCCCACCACACGCCCTCGGCGTTGGTGAGCAGCAGTTTGACGCCGGGCTCTCGCGCCAGGCGCTGGGCCACCCAGGTGGCGGGCACGTTAAACAGCAGGGTCCCCCCCACAACCACCAGGAACAACAGCCAGATCCACCCCGAGCGCTGCCTCATGGCGCATCTCCCGCCTTGAGCACCAGGCGGGCATTGACCTCACCCGTTTTGACGGTGGGTTCCACATGAGCCTGCAGCACCACGACCCGGGCACTCCGACGGACCTGATCCAGCCAATCCGCCAGCGTCGCAAATGGGGCTGCTTTCCACTCCAGCACAAACTGACCCTTGCCCTCCGAGCTCAAGCCCTGTCGTTCCTGCCCCACAGACTGCAAGGCTTGGCGCAGCAATGGTTCCAGCGCTTGCGACGAGGGCAGCGGTGCGGCATGCTGTTGGCTGCGCAGGGCCTTCCATTCGGCCGCCATGAGCTGCAACTGAGCCTGTTCGCTGTGCATCTGGCGCAATTGCTGCTGCAGGACAGCAATGTGCCGCTGGGCTGGCGCATACACGCCCTCGACCCAGAACATGACCAGGAGCAAAAGGCCCAGAACCCCCAGCACCACGCGTTCGCGAGAGCTGCGCTGCGCCCAGAAGTGCCGCAGTGCCGCCCGGCCCTGCAACAGGGTTGGCCGCAAGGCTCCCTGGAAAGCTGTCCAGCCGCGTTCCCAGAACGTCTTCATGAGGCGCTCAAGCGCCACTGTCCGGAATCCCGGCGTTGCAGCACCAAACCCATCTGCTGGGCCTTGCCCTCCAGAGCCGTCACCGCAAAACCAGGCTTGAAACGCAGCCACAGGGCTTCCTCGCGATAGTCCACTTGCGCCAGGGCCACACTGGCCTCATTGGCCAGCAGCGTATTGAGCTGGCTCATGAGTGCCGGAAAAGAGCCGGGCAGTACACCGTCTTCGCTGGCGCGCATACTTTCCAGAGCATGCCGCAAGGCCAGCCGGGGCGCCAAGCCCGCCGGGGCCTGCGGCAAGAGGCCCTGCACCAGGGTATGCATGGTCTGCTCCAGATGGTGCTGCTGCCAGGCCAGCTTGGCCCAGGTCAGATTCAGGGCCAAACCTTGCAGCAGCAGGACGATCAGCGCCCAGAGGACGGCGCCCCGCCAGGGACGGAGCAGGATTCCAAGTTCCCCCATGGGGGGTGCGAAGTCGAATTGGCACAGGTTCAACAGCGACTCATGACGGGGCATCAAGGCCAGCAAAGAAAGCGCCTGCTGTTGAGCAAGCCAGGCGTCTTCCTCCGCCTCTGGGGGTGTGTTGGGCGCGTGGGCCGTGGCTTGAGCGCCAGAATCCTCTTCGGTAGCACTGAAACCGGCTACCGCGCGAAACTGTAGCGGAGCCAAAAAAGGCAGGCGGGGTGGCGTCTCCAGCAAACGCAACCCCCCGCCGGACCAGGGCTCATCGCGCCAACTCAACACCCGGTGCTGAGGGGGCTCCAGGGCTGAAGTGGTGTCCAGTTCGGGTTGCCAGGTGCCAAGTACACTATGGGGAGCCTGCAGCCATTGGGCTGGCACCAAGTGCAACTGACGCAACCCCAGGGGGGTGAAGGTATCGTGCAAAAAACGCATCCAGGCCTGATCCACCACCGCCACGGTACGCCAGGTATTGTCCGGCCGTTGCGCACTGAGGGCAAAATGGCATTGCTCCGGTGGTTGCAGGACAAACTCCTCCAGCAGGTTGGGCAAGGCTTCACGCAAGCGCTGGGGGGGGATTTTTTCCAACTGGGGCCATTGCCCCGCCACCAGCAGCACATCGCAGGCCGGCAAAACCCCCACCGTACGGCTGGCGGCGGGAAGTTCGGTCAGTGGACATTGACCCTGGCGCACCAGATGCACCGACTCCCCCTGGGTGGCGGTGAGTACAAAGGGCAAAAGCCCCAAGGGGGCATATTGTGACGCATCGGCCGGCCGCAGAGGCAAAGCCACCCAGCATGTAAGCCCTTCGGAAATGGTTCTACCCTCCCACATTGACACCGTCCGGCACACCCGGTTTGAGCCACAGCACCTGGGTCGTATTCCCCGGGCCCATGCGCCGCGATACCAGAGCCTGCTGCGTGAGCACCATACGCCCATGGCGCAAACGCTCTACCACCCAAAAATACTCCGAGCTTACTCCAACATTGCGCGCACTCACCAGCGTCACTTGCGGAAAACGCTGCTGCAGTCGCCCCACCAAGGCGCTGTATGTTTGATAAAAGCCCTGGTTGCGATCGGCGATGACCTGGTTGGCCTGCCCCGCATCCACACCCAGAACGGCAGCCAACACTACGGGATCGGCCGTATTGGCATTGACCGGGGTAGGGCGCGGCAAAATTACCACAGATTGCGCCAATTGCGCCAGTTGATCCGGTGTGGCCGTGGGAATGATCTGGATGAGGTCTTGTACCCGTGTGAGGGGTAATGGGCCATCGGATTGGGTGATCTGCACGGGACGGCTGCTAAGGATGTATTGTGCCACTTGGGCCGCTGCGCTGGAGTCGATGCCCACCCCCTGCAGCAGACGCGCAAAAATCAGTACCGCCTCGGGATTGATCTGGGTTGCAGCCACCCAGCCCCGGTCGCCGGCCGGATTGACCACCTCTACCAGAGAGGTCAGATTGAAACGACTGGTGGCATCCACGATCATGCCCTGCAGCCACGTTTCTTCGCCATCGGCCAACACCAGATCGCCTCCACCACCCCCCTGATTGTTGACAAAGTCGGACAGGGGCGTCTCGGCAATGGGAATGGCCCACACTTCTCCCAGATGATCCACGCCCATGGTGCTGAACAAATCTTCACGCAAAATCAGGCGGGCCCAGTCCAGGCTACCGGTTCCCAGCCATTGGGCCTGATCGCGCAGGCGCTGATTTTCCAGTGTGCGCACCCGCAGATGTTCGCGCCACAGCAAGCCACTCACCAGGGTAGTAACCACCGCTACCACCAGCAGAGCCGCGAGCAGGGCGGCACCCCGTTGCGCACCCCCTCCTGCTGCAGGGTTCTGTACAGGGGTACAAAGCGCACAGCGGAAGGATGCAGTCATCCGTTTTGTCCTGTAAGGCAGACCTTATGCAACGGCAGCGTATCTGCCCCGGGCAGCAGCACCTCCAGATCCAGCCCCAGCAATAGGGCATTGCCCCGCAGGTTGGGCAGACGCCATTGCGCGTTGAGCTGTAGTCCATCGGTACTCCAATCGGCCCCGGTCATGCGGGCCCGGACCAGTAGATCGGTCGTCTCGGTCATGAAGGAGACGCGCGTCGCCGGGAACAGCGCGTCTGGTTCCTGCCCCTGTTGCAACTTGCTCCAGTTTTGCAGCAGTGTTTGACGGGTGGACTGAGGGGTTGATTCCAGGCGTTCGATGACCCCCTCGTTCCAGCGGTAGCTGACAAAAATCCACAGCGCCGCACCATTGAACTGTTTGCGTTGACGAATCAGATCCACACGATGGGGTGCAAAATTCACCGGCACACCCGCCAGCCATTGGTCGGGCGGCCCCAGTTCACGACAATCCTGGTCCCATTGCCCAAACAATTGACGTGCAGCATCAAACTGCCGGTCGTGGTGCGCCAAAATTTCCCGGGTGCGCACCATGGAATCCAGAGCCCGCCAGGACAAAATCGCCATGAGCGCCATCAGCAACAAGGCCACCATCACTTCCAGCAGCGTAAACCCCCCCACCCGTGGCGTGCGTTCAACCCGTGAAGAAAACGGGGTGCCACGGCCTTGGTATCGAGAGCCCTGCTTGCCTGCCAAGGTTGTGGCGGAGAATGGCATTGGCATGGCGGCCCTCACAAGACGAATCCTGCCGTATTGGTGACCAAATTGACGGTTTGCGCGAGCACCTGGGAATCCTGATCGGTGGTCACCTGCACGTCCACGCGCCGGAAAGCGGGGTTGGGGGTAGGGCTGACATGCTGGTGACAAATGAAACGATACGCTCCCTGGGAGCAATCAAAGCTGCTGTCCCCCACATCGGGCCAAACCCCATCCAGACGCAAGCCGGCCTGGACGTTATCGGCGCTCCATTGGGCAGCCAGTCGCGGACCCAGCGCATCACTGGCCTGCGTCACCACACCCAGCGCGCGCATGCCA
Source organism: Ferrovaceae bacterium (assembly GCA_027449685.1). GTDB lineage: Bacteria > Pseudomonadota > Gammaproteobacteria > Burkholderiales > Ferrovaceae > JAJZHV01. Next base: position 81,195 of record DAIDLC010000005.1, read on the forward strand.
GCCAACAACACCACCCCCGTCACGAACAGGGCCACCAGCACTTCGATGAGGGTAAATCCCGTCTGCCAAGAACCGTGTTCAGAGATCCGGAAGAAGGTTACGCAAGGGCTGCGGGATGACGCAAAAGAGGGTGCCTTGCGCTTCATGGCGCAGCCCAAAAATGACCCAGACCATCACTGTGCAGCCACGCCTGTTGATCTTGACGCTGTAGACGCAGCTCCAAAGGTTGCAAGGTTTCCTCCCCCAATTGGAACTGGAGCTGGTCCAACTCCGTTGCGCTCTGCCCCGCGCTCATCTGCACCAGATGTTCCAAGGGGGGCGAAAAATATCCCGGAGGCAGGCGTTCGGCCGGGGGGTTGTCCCAAACACCGTTTTGGGCCTGCATGAAACGCCAGCCTCGATGATCCAGAATCAGCAGTACCGGAGCGCCAGTCAGACTAACCTCGTCGGCCGCCACATCCAGCACAGCAGCCAATTGTTCTGCCTGGCGCTGTAAGGGAATCTGGGTAGGAGCGCGCACCGACAAGGTGACCATGGTCACGGCCAACCCCATGATCACCAACACGATCAACAATTCGATCAGGGTGAAACCCGCTTGTCGGGAGTCAGTTGCTCCAGTTGCCGATATCGGCATCGTTGCCCTCACCGCCCGGTTTGCCATCGGCCCCCAGACTCCACACATCGATTTCGCCATGCTGACCCGGGTTGGCATATTGATAAGGATTCCCCCAGGGATCCTTGGGCAGATTGTCCAGCGTGGCTTTCCAGTTGTTGGGCACGGGCTCGGCGGCCGGCTTGTTGACCAGGGCTTCCAGCCCCTGATCGGTGCCCGGATAGCGCCCATTGTCCAGACGGTAGAGTTTGAGCGCCTGCACGATACTGGCAATGTCCTGGCGCGCAGCAATGCGTCGTGCCTCATCTGGCCGGCTCATGACACGCGGAACGATAAGGGCAGCCAGAATACCGATGATGATCATTACGACCATGATTTCAATCAGGGTAAACCCGCTTTGTGCCCGAGTGGCAGCCGTGGCGGAGAACCCAGGACGCGCCGAGGGGCTGTCCATCTTTTCGCGACCCAGGTAAACCACAGGAAAGTAGCCGGATGGTGGGGGCAAGGGGGGGTGCAGTGGATGCATGGGGTCTTGACCTCTGGTGAACACAAGGGAAAACCGGTATCTTAACAGGATCATGGCTTCTCTTCGATTTGACAGCACCAATTCGCGCGCGCCGTCGCTCCTGCAAGGGGGCTTGATGCTGCTATGTGCCCTGCAACTGGGCTACTGGGTCCCTCTGCTGCTGGCCCCGGCGCCTCTCGACCCGCCCCCACAAGCCTACATTCCCGACGAGGCGCCAGCCAAAGCCAGCTGGCGCACGCTGTTCGAGCCCAATGCCGCACCGCAGAGCCTGGCGCTTCAGTTGCACGGCGTGGTATTGGGGAGCGCCCAAGACAGCATAGCCCTGGTAAGCATCAATGGGGCCCGGATACGCCCTGTGCGCGTGGGTGAGGATATCGCTCCGGGGCTGCGTCTGGAGGGAGTTACGCTGTATGACGCCAGCATTTCCCGCAACGGCGTCAAGGAAACACTGGCACTGGCGCCGCACAAGACGCTCAAAACCCCGTCACCCCCCGGTTTTGCTCCCGGCAATGCACCCCCCACGCCCCACTAGGTCCAACCCAGTGGCGTCGAAGCCCGCAGGCACCAGCGCTTCAGGGCCATTCTCTTCCCCCGCTGCGGCGTCGAGTCCCCGACAAACGCCCCTGGATACTTATCGTGGCCTGGCCATCCTCATGATGGTGACGTTTCATGGCTGTTACGATCTGACTTATTTTGGTTATGCCCATTTCAGAATGCTGGAGGACCCCTTCTGGACTACATGGCGGACAGTCATCGTCAGCTGTTTCGTGTTTTTGGCAGGGGTCAGCCAGCAACTCTCGCTGGCTGGTTCGCAGCGCAGTTTTTACACGCGCCTGGCCCAGGTAGGAGGCTGTGCCGTGGTGGTGAGTCTAGTCACTCTGGCCCTGTTTGGAAGCCGCTGGATCTACTTTGGCGTGTTGCATTTTTTTACCCTGGCCGCCCTGTTGACGCGCCCCGTGCTTTCCCGGCCAGCCATTCTGGGCTGGGGGGGGGTAGCCCTGTTGGCGCTGTCCCAAAGCATCGCCAGCCCCTCGATGGATGCGCGCATGCTCAACTGGATTGGGCTGGCTGCACATAAACCGGCCACGGAAGATTATGCGCCGCTGCTTCCCTGGCTGGGATTGTATTGGGTTGGCGCCTGGTTCCAATGCCAGTTTCCGGGCTGGATCCAGGGGCGTTCCCGCACATCACCACACCCCATGCCATGGCTACCACTGCTGGGGCGCCATGCGCTGCTGGTGTACATGCTGCACCAACCCCTGTTATTTGGCGTGCTGGCCCTGTCCAGGCTGTGACGTCAGCCACGATTTCCCAGGAGCGCATAAAAAAAAGCGAGGCCAGAAACTGACCTCGCGAGGCGGGGGAGAAGGGGGGCTTAAAGCCGCGCGCTGGGCGCCAGCTTAGTTGACAGCCTGCTCTTGGGCGTGAAAACGCTGCAATTCCTTCATGCGGGTGCGCAACGCCACCTGTGCCTGATAAAACGCCTGGCGGTAGCTGTCCAGCGACTGCTGGCTGAGGGCCACGTAATGCTCGTCTCCACTGGCCAGGGCATGGGTGAGTTCATCGCGTGCACGGGCCATTTCAGAGGCCAGGCGGGACACCTGATCTACCTGCTGATTCAAGGCCGCCATCAACGCCTTATGGGTTTGAGCGCGTTGCAACTGTTCACTGCCCTGCTCCACCAACGCCAGGCGCGCCTGAGCTGGCAAGAGAGCGCTGTGGGCAGCACGTGGCTCAGATTCCTGAGGGTGATGCAAGGTACCGGCCCAGACGGCCTGAGGGCCGCTCAAAGCCCATAACAGGGAAGAAAAGTAAAAAGCCTTGGCGGTGGTGGTGTGCTTCAGAAATTTGCTGTGTTTCATCTTGGTCTCCTGTCACGTCCCAGGGGGACGAGGTTGTTTGATGGCATGGAGACCATTATACACAAAATGGGAAAAAATCACATTAATTTTTTATTTCACCCTTCCACCCTCCTCTCCCGGTCGTTCTGGCGCTGCCCAATCCCGATCTGCGCGTGCAATATTGGGAATGGCCTCGTTCCCCTCCCAAAGCGCCCGTTGGGAGGCCATCCCATGAGCCCCCATGGCCCACACCGCGGGCAGGTGGGACAGGTGCTGGCCGCCGATGGCAAACACGGGCAGGGGATAATCCTGCAGGGCGCGGGACAATCCGTCTTGACCCAGGAGCGCAGCTCCGGGGTGGGATTGGGTGGCAGCCACCGGACCCAGCACCACATAATCCAATCCCAACTGGCGCGCGCGGAGCAGATCTTGGGCAGTATGACAGGAGGCCCCCACCCAGGGCAGGTCGGGGCGTTGCGTGTGTTGGTGCATTTGCTGGCTAGACCAGTGCAGACCCTGGGCCCCACTGGCCTGAGCCACTGCCACAGAGCCATTGACCAGCACCACAGCCTGCCAGGGGCGTGCGGCCTGCACCACTTTGTGCGCCAGCTTCAGCAAAAGCGCTTCAGGCAGGTCCTTTTCCCGCAACTGCACCAAGCGCAGCCCCCGAAAAAACGCGCGCTCCAAGGCCTCTAAAAATGCGGGTTCGCCCAGCGTGCTGGCATGGCTGACCCCCATCACCTGGGGCAAGGCCAGTGCCTTGAGCAAGGGTCCATTGGCTGGCAACAGCGGAGCCACCGGCGGGGTGCAATCCGGCCCTTGCCAGGCCAATACCTGTTGCTCCAGAGGACGTGGCAGTCCCTCCCAACGCAGCACCCTGAACAGGTGCAAGCGCACCCGGGCATGAGGATAAGCAAAATGATGCACCATCCAGGGCAGGGCGACGCCCACGCGAATATCCAGCTCTTCCTGCAGTTCGCGCCGCAGGGCTTGCAGCGGGGTTTCTCCCGCTTCCACCTTGCCGCCCGGGAATTCCCAATAGCCCGCGTAGGGTTTGCCTGCGGGACGTTGGGCCAGCAGATAGCGGCCCCGCCGATCCAGCAGGATGGCCACAGCCACGGCCACTTCGTCATCCGCAGCAGCCTCTGCGTCATCCGGTATGGAACAGGCAGGATGCATAAGCACGCTTCAGGGAATTTTATGGAGCCCCGTCTGCCCCACCCAATGGCGCGCAAAATGCCAGGCAGAACGTCCGCTGCGGGAACTACGCAGCAAGGCCCATTGCAGAGCCGCCTGACGAAACGCCTCGGCCTCGGAGGCGCATTCAGGGACTTGTCCCCCCAAGGTCTGTACCCAATGGGCGGCAATCTCCAAATAGGCGTCCTGATCAAAGGGGTAAAAGGAGAGCCACAGACCAAAGCGGTCCGAGAGGGAAATTTTTTCCTCCACGGCTTCGCCGGGGTGGATTTCGCCCTCCTGATGTCGGGTTTGCAGATTTTCCGACAGGAACTCGGGCAACAGGTGGCGGCGATTGCTGGTGGCATACAGCAAAACATGGTCGTCCGGAGCGGCCAGTGAGCCGTCCAGTACGGATTTCAGGGCCTTGTAGTGGGCTTCTCCCTGTTCGAAGGAAAGATCGTCGCAAAACAGGATGAAACGCTCCGGGCGCCCATGCAGCAGGTCTAGTAACTGGGGCAAATCCACCAGCAGGTCGCGGTCGATTTCGATCATGCGCAGACCAGCTGGCGCAAATTCGGTGAGCAGCGCCTTGATGAGCGAGGACTTGCCGGTACCCCGCGCCCCGGTGAGCAGCACATTATTGGCGGGCAATCCGGCCACGAATTGACGGGTATTTTGTACCAGCCGCGTTTTTTGCTCCGCCACATCCAGCAGGTCTGTCAAACGCAAGGCGTGGGGGTGGGCCAGCGCCTGTAGCCAGGCGCGCGTGCCTTGGCGTCGCCAACGCCAGGCCACGGCCTGATTCCAGTCCACCACGGGTTCGCCGGCAGGAGGCAGCCAGGCCTCCAGACGCGCCAGTACCGCCTCGGCGCGTTGTAGCAGGGGCTCCAGCATGTCCACCCGGGCACCGTTAGCTGCGGTAGTCGGCATTGATGTGCACATACTCGGTGGACAGGTCGCAAGTCCACACCCGGGCTTGGGACTGCCCACGCCCCAGACACACCCGGATGGTGATTTCGGGTTGCTGCATGACCCGCTGTCCATCCTGTTCCTGATAACCGGCGGCGCGCCCGCCTTGCTCCGACACCAACACCTGATCCAGATACAGGGACAAGCCCGCCACATCCAGGTCCTCGATGCCCGCATAACCCACAGCAGCCAAGATGCGCCCCAAGTTGGGGTCACTGGCGAAAAAAGCGGTTTTCACCAGAGGTGAATGACTGATGGCATAGGCCACCTGCAGGCATTCTGCCTCGCTACGGCCCTGCTCCACCTGCACCGTGATGAATTTGGTCGCTCCCTCGGCGTCGCGAATGATGGCCTGGGCCAGTTCCGTGGCCAATGCCACCAAAGCCTGACGAAATATCTGATAGTCCGTGCCATCCGGCTGGGTCAATTCGGGATGCAAGGCTTGCCCGGTGCTCATGACCACAAAGGAATCATTGGTGGAGGTGTCGCCATCCACCGTGATGCGGTTGAAAGAGAGATCGGCCACCTCCTGGGTTAGGCGCTGCAACAAGCCGGCCTCAATACGCGCGTCGGTAGCAATGAAGCCCAGCATGGTGGCCATGTTGGGACGAATCATGCCGGCTCCCTTGGCTATGCCGGTGAGAGTAACCCTCTGCCCGGACAAGACCATCTGACGCGAGGCGGCCTTGGGGACGGTGTCCGTGGTCATGATGGCCTGGGCCGCCTCCAACCACTGTCCCGTCTGCAAGGCATTACAGGCCGGGGCCAGTCCCGCCAGCAGCGGGGCCATGGGCAAGGGTTCCAGAATCACGCCCGTGGAAAACGGCAGCACCTGTTCGGGGTTCAACGCCAGCAAGGACGCCAGGGCGGCACAGGTGGTTTGGGCAGCGGCCAGTCCTTGGGCACCAGTACCCGCATTGGCACAGCCGGTGTTGATGACCAGAGCCCGGGGGGCCTGACGCTGCAAATGGGTGCGGCACAGTTGCACGGGTGCTGCGCAAAAACGGTTGCGGGTAAACACGGCCCCCACGCGCGCGCCTTCGGGCAGACTGATCACCAGCAAATCCAAGCGCCCAGGTTTACGGATACCCGCAGCCACGGGCCCCAAACGCACCCCGGGCACAGGGTGCAAGTCAGCGCCATGGGGCGCCTGCAAACCAACTGCCATGTACTTTTTCCTCAAACGAATTGCACCGGCGTTGCTGTTTTCCCTACCGGTGACAGGGGCTATGCGCTGCAATACACCTTATCATCAACCCGCGAGGGGAGCAATTTTTCCCGCAGCGCTTCCCGTTCGTTGCCATGGATTCTACGAAATTTCGCGTGGGCAACGCCTGCAGGGAAAGCAGTACTGATAGAATCGCGAAGTCCCTCAATCCAATGGTTTGGTTCGATGACGCCTCCTTCTGCGGAAAAAATTTACGTGGCCGGCCACCGAGGCATGGTGGGGTCAGCCATCGTGCGCGCCCTGCTGGCCCAGGGACACACCGCGTTGGTTACCCGCTCCCACAAGGAACTGGATTTGACGGACCAAACGGCCGTGCGCCGCTTTTTTGCCGCACAACGCCCCACTCAGGTCTATCTGGCAGCCGCCAAGGTGGGGGGAATTCACGCCAACAACACCTACCCCGCCGAATTCATTTATGAAAACCTGATGGTGCAGGCCAATGTGATCGATGCCGCCTTTCGCCATGGGGTCAAAAAGTTATTGTTTTTAGGCTCCAGCTGCATATACCCCCGCCTGGCCCCGCAACCCATGGCAGAAAATGCCCTGCTCACCGGAGCCCTGGAACCCACCAACGAACCCTATGCCGTAGCCAAGATTGCCGGGATCAAATTATGCGAAAGCTATAATCGCCAGTACGGTGGCACTCATGGAGTGGATTACCGCAGCGTCATGCCCACCAATCTGTATGGCCCCGGAGACAACTACCATCCGGACAACTCCCATGTCATCCCGGCGCTGATTCGACGCATCCACGAAGCCAAAATCAATCAAACCCCCAGCGTCACGCTCTGGGGCACGGGCACTCCCCGGCGCGAGTTTCTGTATGTGGAGGACATGGCCCGGGCCTGCCTGCATGTCATGGCCCTCGATTCTTCCCGCTACGCGCAACACACCCAACCCATGCTGAGTCACCTCAACGTGGGCTATGGGGACGACATCACCATCCGTGATCTGGCCCAGCTGATCTGCCAGGTGGTGGGCTATACCGGCAGCCTCACCTTTGACCCCAGCAAACCCGATGGCTCCCCGCGCAAGCTGATGGACAGCTCCTGCCTCCAGGCCCTGGGGTGGCAGCCCCAGATCAGCCTGAAGCAGGGATTGACCCTTGCCTACACCGATTTTTTACGGACCTACAACCATCCATGACCTCACCTCAAAAAGTTGCCCTGATCACCGGCGTTACCGGACAAGATGGCGCCTATCTGGCGGAATTGCTATTGGACAAGGGGTATATCGTCCATGGCATCAAACGGCGCACCAGCCTGTTCAACACGGATCGCATCGATCATCTGTACAAGGACCGACATGAACAGGAAGTGCGGTTTTTTCTGCACCACGGCGATTTGACGGATAGTTCCAGCCTGATACGCATCATCCAGCAAACCCAGCCGGATGAAATCTACAACCTGGCCGCGCAAAGCCATGTGGCGGTCAGCTTTGAAGAACCCGAATACACGGCCAACTCCGACGCCCTGGGCGCCTTGCGCATCCTCGAAGCCATCCGCATTCTGGGGTTGGAGAAAAAAACGCGTTTTTATCAGGCCAGCACCTCCGAACTTTACGGATTAGTGCAAGAAACGCCCCAGCGCGAAACCACCCCCTTTTACCCGCGCAGTCCCTATGCGGTGGCCAAACTCTATGCGTACTGGATTACCGTCAATTACCGCGAAGCCTACGGCATGTATGCCTGCAACGGCATTCTGTTCAATCACGAAAGTCCCATCCGTGGGGAAACCTTCGTCACCCGCAAAATCACCCGCGCCCTGGCGCGCATCAATTTGGGGTTACAGGATTGCCTGTATTTGGGAAATCTGGATTCCTTGCGTGACTGGGGCCACGCCCGGGACTATGTGGAAATGCAGTGGCTGATGCTGCAGCAGGAACAGCCGGAAGACTTTGTGATCGCCACCGGCGTGCAATACAGCGTGCGCGATTTCGTGAATGCGGCCGCCCGGGAATTGCACATGGATCTCCGCTGGGAGGGCTGTGGCAGCGAAGAGGTGGGCTATTGGACCAACCGTCCTGCCGGCTCGCCCACCACCCCTATCGTAGCAGTAGACCCACGCTACTTCCGTCCCACCGAAGTGGAAACCCTGCTGGGAGACCCCAGCAAGGCCCAACAAAAGCTGGGATGGAGCCCCAAAACCCCCTTTGCCCAACTGGTGGCGGAAATGGTGCGCGAGGATCTGAACGCGGCCAAACGGGACGAGTTGATCAAAGGGCATGGGTATCGCGCATTGGATCATCACGAGTAAGCGATGATCTTCCACAGGGCTACGGGATTTGTTTAGAAAGCCCAGACGCTCCCGTGGCGTGGCGCGCAGGCTCTAGTCGCTGTTAAAGGCGATCTCCTCGGGCATGACCAACAGGCGCACGCGCTGCTCCCGACGATCGATCTGGAGCAAATCCGCAAAGGACACCGTTACCCCTTCACGCCACAACCGTACCGAACCTACCCGCGTCTCCAGGGCCTGCTCCAGGGAATCCAGTGGATCAGGCTTGGCCCCTCCCAGCTGATCCACCAGACGCCGATACAATTTGGGCCAGATCAGTGCCCGTTGCTGCAGGTCCTGCACCGACTGGAAGACAAACCCCGCATGCGTCCGATCCATGGGCCACAGGCCACGTCCTGTGCAGCGCACGCGCTGCGTTTGCTGGTAGAACCAGCGCAGGGTGGAGGGTGCCATGTCTTGATACAGTACTGGGTAAACCAGTCCCTGTTGCAACAAATACCCGTTGGCGCTACTGGCCAACACCGTGGGCGACAGGGCGCAAACCCGCGCTGGCGGATCTTGAATGTGGCCCCGAAAGGCATAAGCCACAGCCCGTCCATAGCGGTCCACCCGCTCCAGTTGAATCGCGCCTCGGGTGGCGGCAGGCTCCGTACCCAGAATGCGCTCGCCAGGCCCACGCACCACCCGTTCAAAACCCAGGTACTGCAGTAACGCCCAGGCAGCCCGCTCTGGCCACGGCGGTGGCTGGCACAACACGCCCAGTCCTCCTTTGGCCAAATAATGGGTTTCCAGGGCATCGATACCCTCCAAACGCAGGGTAATGGCTCCCCGAGGACTCCAGCGCAGGGCCCGCCTGCTCGGCAACCCCAGTTTCCGGACGGCAGGGACATCCTCCGCCGGCAAAGCCTGGGACTGCAGCAACTGGGGGTGATCGGGAATGAAATGGATGGAATCCCCGTCAGGGGCGCTATCCAGCAGGGTAAAACGCCCGCTCAGGCGCATCGACGGGCTAGCTTAGGGCGCCATGGCAGTGTTTGTATTTTTTACCGGATCCGCAGGGACACGGGTCATTACGCCCCACCTTGGGCACGGTCGGTTGCTGCGGCCTGGAGGCCACAGGGGTTTCTTCCGCCGGTTTGCCTGCCAGCGCCTCTGCATAATCCGCATGATGGTACTGCACCTGCTGCAGGGCAGGGGTCTCTTCCTCTACCGCCTGTTCCACGGCCTCGGCGCTTTGGACTTCCACCACGCACAGGAGCTGGGTGACCTGTCGCTTGATGGTATCGAGCATGGCCCCGAAGAGTTCGAAGGCCTCACGCTTATACTCCTGCTTGGGGTTTTTCTGGGCATAGCCCCGCAGGTGGATGCCCTGGCGCAAATGATCCAGAGCCGCCAGATGTTCACGCCAGTGGCTGTCGATGGACTGCAAGAGAACGGAGCGCTCGTACGCCCGCACCAGGCTTTCTTCCACCCCGTCAAACTTGCTTTGGTAGGCGCTGTCCGCCACTTGCCACACCTTTGCCAACAAGCCTTCCTCGTTTAAATCGGGCTGCTCGGTCAGCCACTGGCGCAGCGGGCAATCCAGGCGAAAGTCCTGGGCCAGTTCCTGGCTTAAGCGCTCCACCTCCCATTGTTCTTCGGCCGAATCTGGCGGGATGGCCTGATGAAAGGCCTGAGCCAGCACATCGTGGCGCATGTTGACGATGGTTTCATAAATATCGGCTGCCTCGAGCAGTTCGTTACGCTGCTGATAGATGACCCGACGCTGATCGTTGGCCACGTCATCGTATTCCAGCAACTGCTTGCGGATGTCAAAATTGCGCGCCTCCACCTTGCGCTGGGCGTTTTCGATGGCACGCGTCACCCAAGGATGTTCGATGGCTTCCCCTTCGGGCATCTTGAGCCGGTCCATGATGGCAGCCACCCGGTCCGACGCAAAAATTTTGAGGAGTGGATCTTCCAGTGACAGGTAAAAACGGCTGGAGCCTGCATCACCCTGCCGCCCCGAACGTCCACGCAACTGGTTGTCGATGCGCCGCGATTCGTGGCGTTCCGAGCCGATGATGTGCAAGCCCCCGGCGGCCAGAACCTGATCATGGGTTTGTTGCCACTGGGCCCGCAAAGCTTCGATGCGCGCGCTCTTCTGCGCCGGGGTCAGTTCTGGATCCTGCTCCAACTGGCGAATGTCTGGCTCAGGATTACCGCCCAGTACAATATCCGTGCCCCGCCCTGCCATGTTGGTGGCAATGGTGATCATGCCCGGACGCCCGGCCTGAGCCACGATTTCGGCCTCGCGCGCGTGCTGCTTGGCGTTGAGCACCTGATGCGGCAGTTGTTCTTTCTGCAACAGGCTGGAGAGCAGCTCCGAGGCTTCGATGGAGGTGGTCCCCACCAGCACCGGTTGGCTGCGTGCATGGCAATCTTGCACATCCCGGATCACGGCCAAAAACTTTTCGCGGGTACTGCGAAACACCTGATCCATGCGGTCCTGACGCACCATGGGTCGATGGGTGGGAACGATCACGGTTTCCAGTCCGTAGATGTGCTGGAACTCGAAGGCCTCGGTATCGGCCGTTCCCGTCATGCCGGAAAGCTTGGCATAGAGCCGAAAATAATTCTGGAAGGTAATGGAAGCCAGGGTTTGGGATTCATTTTGAATGGCCACCCCCTCCTTGGCCTCTACCGCCTGATGAATGCCGTCTGACCAGCGCCGACCCGACATCATGCGTCCGGTAAACTCATCCACGATCACCACTTCGCCATTTTGAACCACATAGTGCTGATCGCGGTGGTACAAGGCATGGGCGCGCAAGCCAGCGTATACGTGGTGCATGAGCAAGATATTGGCGGGATCATACAAACTGGTACCAGGAGCCAGCAGACCGGCCTCGGTGAGCAAGTTTTCGGCGTGCTCATGGCCGTTCTCTGACAGCATGACCTGATGCGCCTTGAGGTCCACGTGGTAGTCGCCCGGGCCCTCCTCCGTCGCCTGGGGCTGCAGGGCGGGGATCAGGGTATTGATGCGCCGATACAATTCCGTGCTGTCTTCCGCCTGGCCAGAAATGATGAGTGGAGTGCGGGCCTCATCGATGAGAATCGAGTCCACTTCGTCTACGATGGCGTGATTGAGTTTGCGCTGCACACGTTCGTCCACCCGCGTGACCATGTTGTCCCGCAAATAGTCAAAGCCGAATTCGTTATTGGTGCCATAGGTGATATCGGCCGCATAGGCCGCCGCCTTGTCTTCATGGGCCATTTGCGACAGGTTCACGCCCACGCTCAGCCCCAGAAAACGATGCACCCGTCCCATCCATTCGGCATCACGCCGCGCCAGATAGTCATTGACCGTCACCACATGCACCCCGTCGCCACTCAAGGCATTGAGATAGGCAGGCAGGGTAGCCACCAGGGTTTTACCCTCACCGGTACGCATTTCGGAAATTTTGCCCTGATGCAGCACCATACCCCCGATGAGCTGGACATCGAAGTGGCGCATGCCCAATACCCGCCGGCTGGCCTCGCGCACCACGGCAAAGGCTTCTGGCAACAGGGCATCCAGGAGTTCACCCTGTTGTAAACGCTGGCGGAACTCACCTGTTTTGGCCTGCAACGCCGCATCCTCCAACGCCATCAGGGCAGGCTCCAGCGCATTGATCTGCACGACGGTTTTGCGGTATTGCTTGAGCAAGCGCTCGTTGCGGCTACCAAAGAGTTTTTTGAGAACAGAAGTGATCATGAAAAGGCCGGCCGTTATGCAAAAGCCTGATTTTACTCTATTGACCGCCCGCTGGACATCTTGCCTGCCAGGACAGGGATGCCCAAGGGTTAGAAGGCAGGTTGCGCTTGAGCCAGGGGTTCGATGAAGGTGGTGGGCAAGGAGGCCGGTCCTTCAAAGGTTTCCCAGGTCCAGACTGCGGGGGTTTCGAGCAGGGTACGGGCGGCCACATTGTTGAGGGCATGACCCGATTGATGTCCCAGAAAAGAGCCCACTAACGGGTGCCCCAACAGGTATAAATCGCCTACCGCATCCAGGATCTTGTGACGCAAGAATTCATCGGCAAAGCGCAGTCCATCCGCGTTGAGTACCCGAAACTCGTCCATCACGATGGCATTTTCCAGACTGCCCCCCAAAGCCAGGCCCTGGGCCCGCAGCCGTTCCACGTCCTGGGTAAAACCAAAGGTGCGCGCCCGCGCTACCTCGCGCGTGTAGGAAGTGGTGGCAAAATCCACAGTGACAGAAGAACCCATTTTGTCGAAGGCGGGGTGTTCGAAGTGCCCTTCGTAAGTGACGCGAAACCCGGGGAAGGGATCGAAACGAGCGCGCTTTTCGCCCTGCGAGACTTCCAGGGGAGCCAGCAGACGGATGAAACGTTTGAGTGCCGACTGTTCCACCAATCCGACCGACTGCATGAGGTACACGAAAGGCGTGGCGCTGCCATCCAGAATGGGCACTTCGGGACCGGAAATATCCACCAAGGCGTTGTCCACGCCCAGGCCGCAAAAGGCCGACATGAGATGTTCGATGGTGCTGACCTTGGCACCCTGATGTTCGATGAGTGTGGACAGGCGCGTGTCGGTGACGTAATGCGCCAAGGCGGGAATGGTGGGAGCCCCGGGGAGATCGGAGCGCACGAACACGATGCCTGTATCCACCGGAGCGGGACGCAACTGCAGGGTAACCTTCACCCCGGTATGCAATCCCACACCCGTGGTTTGAACCGGATTTTTGAGGGTGCGCTGTTTGACCATAACCTGGATTATACCTCAGTTATTCCCCGTGATTGTGCAATGCAAACACGGGTTGGTCGACTCTGCGCATTGGTGCGCACAGCGCTGAACCCGCATTCGGGCCAGCGCTGTGGTTTGGACAAGGCCGTGGAGTCTAGTCGGCCTGTTTGCGCAGAAAAGCTGGAATATCCAGAATATCCATGCCGTTGTCGCGCAGGGACTCCACCATCGAACTACGCCCACGGCGCATGACCGCGGGGGTGTCGATTTCAGTCAGATTGATGTCGAAGCCCGGTCCATCCGTGCCGGTGCGCACCATTTTGAGGGGAGCCTGCTGCTGCCGCCGTACGGGCCCACCCAGCCCGGTAGCCACAATCGTGACCCGCAAAGCGTCTTCCATGGACTCGTCCACCACACTGCCAAAAATAACCGTGGCATCTTCGGCCGTAAAATTGCGAATGGTGCTCATGACCTCATGCACTTCGCGCAGCTTCATGCCAGAACTGGCTGTAATATTGACCAACACGCCGCGCGCACCCGTCAGGTTGACGTCTTCCAGCAGGGGGCTGGCAATGGCCTGACAGGCCGCCACACTGGCCCGATCCACGCCATGGGCCTGGGCCGAACCCATCATGGCCACGCCCATTTCGGACATGACGGTACGCACGTCCGCAAAGTCCACATTGACCAACCCGGGGCAGTTGATGACCTCGGCAATTCCCGCCACAGCCCCTTGCAATACATCATTGGCCGCCTGGTAGGCTTCGAGCATCCCCACGTCTTCGCCCAGGACGCTCAAGAGCTTGTCGTTGGGGATGATGATGAGGGAGTCCACACTCTGGGCCAGTTGTTCGATGCCATCCTGGGCTGTTTTCATACGGCGCCCTTCAAAGTTGAAGGGTTTGGTGACCACGGCCACCGTAAGAATGCCCATTTCGCGCGCAATTTCTGCCACCACGGGAGCCGCTCCCGTGCCGGTACCGCCCCCCATCCCGGCGGTGATGAACAGCATGTCCGCGCCCGTGATCATTTCCTTGATGCGTTCCCGGTCGGCCTGTGCCGCCTGCCGGCCCACTTCCGGATTGGCACCGGCCCCCAGGCCTTTGGTCAAGGATCCACCCAGTTGCAGCAGGGTACTGGCCTTGCTGCGCTTGAGCGCCTGACTGTCGGTATTCATGGCGATGAACTCCACCCCCGACACCCCATGAGACACCATGTGTTCCACGGCGTTGCCTCCGCAGCCCCCCACCCCCACCACCTTGATGACCGCGTCCAACACTTCGCACTCCTGAATTTCAAAATTTGTCATGTGTGTCTCCTTCCCGACTGACTGGATTTTACCGAATTAAAATGCGCTCTTGAACCAATTTTTCATACGCTCCACCAACTGGGACAGCGTCCAGTTGCGGGCGCGCGTTACCTGGGCCTTCTGATGCTGTTCCACCCCCGAAATCAATAACCCCATCGCCGTGGCAAAACGTGGGTTTTTGACCACATCCGCCAACCCTCCCCGATAGCCGGGCAACCCCAGTCGCACCGGCATATGAAAGATCTCCTCTCCCAACTCCAACATGCCTTCCATACTGCTGGTCCCTCCGGTGAGCACGATGCCGGAAGACAACAGGTCTTCCAGCGCATTGCGGCGCAGTTCTGCCTGCACCAGGGAAAACAGTTCTTCCACCCGGGGCTCGATCACCTCTGCCAGGGTGTGGCGCGAGAGCATGCGCGGATCCCGATCTCCCACCGAGGGAACTTCCACCATGTGCTCCACATCCGCCAGTTGACGCAAGGCACAGCCATGGGTCATCTTGATTTCTTCCGCCGCCGCCGTGGGCGTGCGCAACGCCATGGCGATGTCGTTGGTGATCTGGTCTCCTGCAATGGGGATCACCGCCGTATGCCGAATACCCCCTTGGGTAAACACCGCCAAATCTGTGGTTCCTCCACCAATGTCCACCAGGCACACTCCCAGATTGCGTTCATCTTCGGTGAGCACGGAAGCGGCCGAGGCCAGAGGCTGCAGGATCAGATCGCGCACCTCCAGACCACAACGACGCACACATTTCATGATGTTCTGGGCCGCCGACACGGCCCCGGTGACGATATGCACTTTCACTTCCAGGCGCACGCCGCTCATGCCCACCGGTTCGCGCACCCCCTCCTGACCGTCGATGATGTATTCCTGGGTGAGGATATGCAGTACCTGCTGGTCGGTGGGAATACTGACGGCCCGGGCCGTTTCCAGTACCCGGTCCACATCCGTATGCGTGACTTCCTTATCCTGAATGGCCACCATGCCGTGGGAGTTGAAGCTCTTCACATGACTACCCGCAATGCCGGTGATCACTTCCCTGACCTTGACGTTGGCCATCAATTCGGCGTCTTCCAGGGCACGCTGGATGGAGTTGACCGTGGACTCGATATTCACCACCACGCCACGCTTGAGCCCACGGGAAGGATGCTGACCCAATCCGATCACCTCAAAACCGGTGCCATCTGGCAAAATTTCCGCCACGATAGCCACGATCTTGGAGGTGCCAATATCCAGCGCAACGATCAGACTACGATTTTCTCGCGGCTTGGCATTCATGAAACCATCCCCCTCCGGCCGTACCCCTGACCTTCCAGCCACTCTTGCCCATTGATCTGATTCAAATTCATGACTCCGTTTTATCCCTACCCAGCCCCATCCCTGCCGACCCGAATGCGTTGACCCGATGCTTCATGAGCCCCCGCCCGGGGTTTCCGTGCGCAGGGCAAAACCGTTGGGGTAACGCAAATCCACACGGGTCCCTGTCAGTACGGGAGCTGCTCCAAACATGGCCGGATAGACCCGGACAAAGCGCTGCAAGCGCTCTTCCATGTTATCCCGCCCCAATTCCAGACTCAGTCCATTATCCAGCTGCACACTCCAGGCGCGGCGCTCGGACAGGGTCAACAGGGCCACATGGCGTTTGAGTGGCGCCAGGTCCTGATCGAAGTGGCGCAGGGCCTGGAGCATTTCTGCGCCAGACTCGGCCGGACCCTCCAGGCGTGGCAAATCGCCGCTGTAGTCCGCGGTAAACACCTCTCCTTCGGTATTCAGCAGCGTGTTTTCGCCCCAGCGAGCCGCCACATGCTGCTCCTGCACCTGCACTTCCAGACCGTTGGGCCAAAGTCGGCGCAAGGTCACCGAACGCACCCAAGGAATGGTGCGCAACTCTGCCGTCGCCGCATTCAAATCGAGCGTAAAAAAGTTTCCCCGTACCGTGCGTGCGCGTTTGGCCACCAGTTCCCGATCCACCTGCTGCAGCTCGCCGGTCACCACGGCCCGTCGAATCTGGAACATGGGTTGCCGAATCAGCCACAGGGCAACGGCTGCCAGCACTCCCAGCAAGAGTCCCAGGGCCAGCAGTTTGCCGGCCAGCCACAGCCAGGAGCGCCCTGCGGTAGCCGCCTTGGGGATTGGGTCCGGCACGCGCCGCCGACTGCCCATGCTTTCCCCACGGCGCTGCAGGCTGCGTCGCGGGGTTTCTCGGGAGGGCTTGTTCTCCTTGCGCTCGGTGCTGGTGCGCGTGCCAAAGACCGACAGGGGCGTTCTGCTCCACCAGGTTGCAAAACCCGTCATGCCCGTTCTCCTACGATATGCACTTCCGTCACCAGTGCCACCCCATGGGTAACCCACACCTGCTGTTGCACGCGCTCGATGAGACGTTCGATGGCCCGCGCCGTGGCCTGGCCCCGGTTGATGATGAAGTTGGCATGCTTGAGAGAGACCTCGGCCTCTCCCTCACGCACGCCCTTCAAACCACAGGCCTCGATCAGACGCGCCGCATGGTCTCCTGGGGGATTACGAAACACCGAGCCGGCATTGGGTTGGTTGAGGGGTTGCGATGCCACCCGTTGGGCCAGCAGAGTGCGAATGCGTTGCAGGGCCGTGGCACTAGAGCCGCGAGCAAACTGCAAACGCGCCGCCAAAAACCATTCGGGCGTAGGCTCTAACGCGCGTGGGCCAGCTGCCTCATTGGCGCGGGGGGTTTGGGTTGCGACCAAGCCGGCGCCGAGCAGTCCGTCGCTGGCCACAGCCCCGGTCATGGGAAGGTTTTTCAACTGCACGTGACGATAATGGATGGAATAGTCCTGGGGCGTGCGCACCCGGATGACTCCAGCGCGGTCCAGTGTAGTCACGGATTGCACATGATTCCAGATTTCATCGCCATAGCACCCTGCATTCATGGCCAAGGCGCCACCCAGGGTTCCCGGAATTCCCGCCAGAAATTCCGCCCCTGCCAATCCTGCATGAGCGGCCAGCCGGGCCACCTTGGGGGCAGGAACTCCGGCCTCCACTTCCAGCACCGCACCGGCCGTATCCTGCTCCAGCAAGGCACTTGCGCGCAAGGCCCCATGGGTGAGCACCACGGTGGCATCCAAACCCCCGTCACGCACCAGCAGATTGCTCCCCAGGCCCACCACGTGCAGCGCCACATGGGCTGGCTGATCCTGCACGAAGGCCCGCAAATCTTCCCGATCCCGGGGACGGTAGCAACGCGCGGCACACCCTCCGGCACGCCAGCTGACATGTCGGCTCATGGGCTCGTTGGAGCGCATTTCACCCGGCTCCAGCATGCGCTCACTCATCACTGTTTCCGGGAAAAGGCGGCACAGGAACAGCCAGCGGACACTGTTGCGCCAGCAAACCCGGTAATTGCCCAATGCTGCCCGCCCCCATGGTGATCAGCACATCGCCGGCCTGCAGACTGGCCATGAGGGCCTGCACCATCGCGGGCAAGTCGGGCGCCAGGTGTACCGGCAATGGGCCTGCCTGGGCCAACGCCTGCTGCAAGGCAGCACTATCCGCCCCGGGAATGGCGGCTTCACCAGCGGGATAGATGGGTAACAGCAACAGGGCCTCTACCTGGGAGAGCACCTGAACGAAGTGCGCGAAGCAATCCCGGGTACGGGTATACCGGTGGGGCTGAAAAGCCAGCACCAGACGTCGTCCGGGGAAGGCCCCACGGGCAGCAGCCAGGGTGGCCGCCATTTCCACGGGATGGTGTCCATAGTCATCCACCAGGGTAAAGTGGCCACCTTGCGGTAGCCGGCGTTCACCATAACGCTGAAAACGCCGCGCCACTCCGTTAAAGCGTGCCAAGGCACGCACGATGGCCGGGTAGGGGGCGCCCAGCTCCACGGCCACGGCAATGGCTGCCAGCGCATTGAGCACGTTATGGGCCCCGGGCAAATTGAGCGTTACTTCCAGACGGCGCACCTGACGGTGTTCCCGCTCCAGATCGAGTTCCACGCCAAAGTGCATGCGCCCCGCTTCAGCACGTACCTGCACGGCGCGCACCATGGCTCCTTCTTCCAGACCGTAGGTAACCACCGGCTTGCCAAAACGCCCCATCAATTCCCGCACGATCGGGTCATCCAGACACAGCACGGCCACCCCATAAAAGGGGAGATGCTCCAAAAACTCCAGAAAGGCCGCCTTGAGGCGCTCGAAATCATGACCATAGGTTTCCATATGATCCGCATCGATGTTGGTGACTACTGCCATCACCGGTTGCAGGACCAAAAAGGAAGCGTCGGACTCATCCGCTTCGGCCACGATGAAATCCCCACTCCCCAAGGCTGCATGGGTACCCGCGCTGTTGAGCCGACCCCCGATCACGAAGGTGGGGTCGAATCCGGCCTCGGCCAGCACACTGGCGATCAGGCTGGTGGTGGTGGTTTTGCCATGGGTACCGGCCACCGCAATGCCTTTTTTGAGGCGCATCAGCTCTGCCAGCATCATGGCCCGTTGCACCACGGGGATGCGATGGGCACGAGCCGCCAGCACCTCCGGGTTATCCGCCTGGACTGCGGTGGATACCACCACCACATCAGCCCCCTGGACATGCTGGGCATCATGTCCCTTCCACACCAAAGCCCCCAACCCGGCCAAGCGTTGTGTGGCGGCATTGCTCCCCAGGTCGGACCCGGTGACGGTGTACCCCAGATTGAGCAACACCTCGGCAATGCCGCTCATGCCCGAACCGCCAATACCCACAAAATGGACCTGCCGCACCTTATGCTTCACGCCGTCACCTCCTCGCAACTGCGCGCCATGATCTCGGCGGCCTGGGTGCGTGCCATGGCACGCGCTGCCAAAGCCATGGCCAACAGCGCCGGACGAGTGAGCTGGCGCAACCACTGGGCCAGAGATTCCGCAGTCAGTTGGGCTTGGGGCACGACGCGTGCCGCGCCCGCCGTCTCCAGAAAACGCGCATTTACCCGTTGATGATCGTCTACCGCCGCCGGAAAGGGGACCAGCAGGCTGGCCACTCCGGCTGCTGCCAATTCTGCCACCGTCAAAGCGCCAGAGCGGCAAATGACCAGATCGCAAGCGCCGTAAGCGCCAGCCATATCCTCGATGAAGGGGCATAACTCCGCCTGCACGGCCGCAGCGCCATAGGCGGCCTGCAGCTGTTGCATCCAGCGGGGTCCTCCCTGATGCTGCACCCGGGGGCGCAGGGCCTCGGGAATCAGGGACAAGGCCTGGGGAATGATCGTATTGAGCGCCAGCGCCCCCTGACTGCCCCCCAGCACCAGAATCTGCAGCACACCCGCACGTCCCGCAAAGCGCTCTTCGGGAGGGGCCAGGGCGGCAATCTCCTGGCGTACCGGATTACCCACCCACTGGACATCCCGGGGCAGCCGCAAGCAGTGCGTCAAGGGGTGGGTGGAAGAGGCCTGAAATGCCTTGGGAAAGCCCTCGTAGACCCGCTTCGCCCAGGGCCCCAACAGACGATTGGTGAGGCCAGCCACCGCATTTTGCTCATGCAGAATCAAGGGGCGCTGCAGCAACAGGGCCATCAGCCCCCCGGGAAATCCGGCAAATCCGCCAAAACCCACCACCACATCAGGACGTTGGCGCAACAGCACCCCCACACTTTGCACACAGGCCCCCAACACCATGAACGGCCCCCAGAGCCAACGTCTCAGTCCCTTGCCGCGCAACCCGGCCACGGTCACGGTTTCCAAGGCAATACCCTGGGCCGGCACCAGGCGGGCCTCGATTCCCGTGGCGGTTCCCAGCCATACCACACGCCAGCCCTGAGTCTGCAGCACCTGTGCCAGGGCCAAGGCCGGGAATACATGTCCGCCGGTTCCACCCGCCATGATCAGCGCCGTACGTCTGCTCACGGCGACCTCCGCCGCAGCATTTGGCGCGATTCGAAATCCACGCGCAGGAGCACCGCCAGAGCCACCACATTGGCAACGATGCCGCTGCCCCCATAACTCAACAAGGGCAAGGTCAGCCCTTTGGTGGGCAGCATCCCCATGTTGACGCCCATGTTGACCACGGTCTGCACCGCAAACCAGACCCCCACTCCCTGGGCCGTCAAGGCTGCAAAATATCGTTCCATGCTGGCCGCGCGATTGCCAATGGAGAAGGCACGCCACACCAGGAACACGAACAGACCAATCGTGAACAAGACCCCCACAAAACCCAGTTCCTCGGCAATGACCGCCATCAAGAAATCGGTATGGGCTTCGGGCAGGTACAGCTGTTTTTCTACACTGGCCCCCAGCCCCACGCCCAACCAACCGCCATGACCAAAAGCAATCAAGGCATGGGTCAACTGGTAGCCCTTACCGAAGGGGTCGGCCCAGGGATTCCAAAACCAGACCAGACGGTTGAACCGGTAGGGCGACAGCACCACGAGCAACACGAAACCGATGGTAAGCAGCACCATCAAGACTACAAACAGGCGCCAGTTGAGCCCTCCCAAAAACAAAATGGCCGCCGTAATCGCCGTCATCACGGCCAAGGCACCAAAGTCTGGCTCGCGCAGCAGCAAGAACCCCACCAGAAACATCACCAAGCCCATGGGGAAAAACCCTTTCTTGAAACTATGCATGAAGGCGGCCTTGCGCACGGTGTAATCCGCCGCATAGAGCACCACGGCAAATTTCATGAATTCCGAGGGTTGCAGATTAAGCAACCCCAGCGATAACCAGCGCCGGCTCCCATTGACTTCCTTGCCCAAACCGGGAATGAGCACCAGCAGCAAGCCTGCCAGTCCCACTCCAAACAACCAGGGAGCCAGGCGCTGCCAACGCTGTACCGGAATCTGAAAAGCCGCAGCGCCCGCCACCAGGGCCGCGGCCACGTAGGCCAACTGGCGCACGAAAAAATAGCTGGAACGATACCCGATATGGCGATCCGCTTCGGCCGAGGCAATGGACGCGGAATAGACCATGACGACGCCCAGCGCCAGCAAGGTCAGTACGATCCATAACAGGGTACGGTCATATTCCGCACGCAGCAGACGCGGGGTAGCCAGGGTGCTCAACATGCAGGATCTCCCGCGCGTTCCCCCCCAGCCTTGGCCGGCGGTGTCTGTGCCAGGGCCTGCACGGCCTGGATGAAAACCTGAGCGCGATGCTGATAATCCCGGAACATGTCAAAGCTGGCGCACGCAGGAGACAGCAGCACCTGATCGCCGGGTTGGGCACATTGCGCCGCCCACTGCACCGCTTGTTCCAGACTCTGAGCCTGACGTTGAGGCACCGGACAATCTCCCAAGGCACTACGAATCCGCCCGGCATCGCGCCCAATCAGGATCACAGCGCGTCCATTGCGCTCCAGCGCAGGACCCAAAGGAGAAAAATCCTGGCCTTTGCCGTCCCCACCGGCAATCAGCACCACCGGCCCTGCCAGCCCAGTCAATGCGGCTACCGTGGCGCCCACATTGGTCCCTTTGGAATCATCCAGATAGGTGACCCCCTCGATTTGGGCCACCCATTCCACCCGATGGGGCAAACCCTTGAAGGCCTGCACCACCGCCACAGCCCTGCTGGGCGCAATCCCCAGGGCCTCTGCCAAAGCCAGCGCAGCCATGACATTGGCCACGTTATGCCAACCCTGCAGCGTTAAACGATCGCTACGCAACACGCGTTGCGACCCACAGCAAATCCAGGCCGGGGCCGACGCGCCTGGGTGCCCATCGGCATCGGGTAGCAAGCCCCAATCGCCCGAGGTTGCGGGAGCATCCAGACCGAAAGTAATCCGCTGTGGGGCCCAACCAGCCGCAGGCGCAGGGCACCCCTGTGGGGGAACTGCAGGGGGAAGATCGCCCCTCATGGACGACGTCCAAGGGTCCTGGCGATTGACCACTTGTATGGCACAGTGCTTGAAAATTCGTGCTTTGGCCGCCGCATAGGCGCTCATGTGCGGATACCGATCCAGATGATCCTCGGTCACATTGAGCACCGCCCCGGCCAGCAGCTGCAAGGTGTGGGTGGTTTCCAGCTGAAAGCTGGACAATTCCAGCACATACACGTCTGCGGGAGCCTGGGTGTGCAAGGCCTCCAGCACCGGCGTGCCAATGTTGCCCAGCACCTGGGTGGATAGCCCCGCTGCCTGAGCGATTTCCCCCACCAGCGTGGTCACCGTGGTCTTGCCATTGGAGCCGGTAATGGCCACCACCCGTGGCGGGGTGGGCCAGGACTGCACCGTGCGCGCAAACAGTTCCACATCTCCCAGCACTTCCTGACCACGTGCCAGGGCCTTCTGGAGGGCTGGTGTGGATAAGGGAACCCCGGGGCTGGCCACAATCAAGGAGGCAGATTGCACCAGGGTCTCGCTCAGCTCTCCCCGATGCAAGACCACATCAGGAAACTCCGAAGCCAGAGTGGCGGCATGGGGAGGGTTGGCACGGGTATCCGCCACGCTTACCTGAGCGCCCTGGGCGCACAACCAGCGCACACAGGACAAACCCGTATCTCCCAGACCCAATACCAGCACCGGCCGGTTCTGCAGCCAGGAATCCGGTGGGGAGGCAGGGGAATGGGCGGAAGTCATCATTCAGCGAATCTTGAGGGTGGATAAACCGGCCAGAATCAGGATGATGGTGATGATCCAGAAGCGCACCACCACCTGTGTTTCCTTCCAGCCTTTCAATTCAAAATGGTGGTGCACCGGCGCCATGCGAAAGATGCGATTGCCCGTAAGCTTGAAGGAAGCCACCTGCAACACCACAGACAGGGTTTCCAGCACGAACACCCCGCCCATCACGAACAGCACGATCTCCTGGCGCACGATGACGGCCACCAAGCCCAGGGCCGCACCCAGCGCCAGTGCGCCCACATCCCCCATGAAAACTTCGGCGGGATAGGCGTTGAACCATAAAAACCCCAGCCCGGCCCCGGTCATGGCCGCGCAAAACACCACCAATTCCCCGGCCCCGGGAATGCTGGGGAAAGCCAGATACAAGGCAAAGACCTTGTTTCCTGCCACATAAGCAAATACGGCCAAGGCGGCAGAAATCATGGCCGTGGGCATGATGGCCAAGCCATCCAGGCCATCCGTGAGGTTGACCGCATTACTGGTGCCCACCACCACGAAATAGGTCAATATCACAAACCCCATGCCTCCCAGAGGCAAGGTCACCGTTTTGAAAAACGGCACGATGAGCTGGGTTTCGGCCGGAGTGGTGGCCATCTGCAGCAGCAGCACCCCCACAACCAAGGCAATCACCGATTGCCAGAACATTTTGGCCCGGGCAGACAAGCCTTTGGGATTGCGATGCACCACCTTGCGGTAATCATCCACCCAGCCAATTACCCCATACCCCAGCATGGTTGCCAACACCAGCCACACATACCGGTTGGACAGATCCGCCCACAAAATGGTGGTCACGGTAATGGCCACCAGAATCAGGGCGCCACCCATGGTGGGCGTTCCACTCTTGACCAGATGGCTTTGCGGTCCATCCTCGCGCACCGCCTGGCCAATTTTGTAGGCCGTGAGTTTGCGAATCATGGAGGGGCCCACCAGAAAGGAGATGGTGAGCGACGAGAGCATGGCCAGCACAGCACGCAAGGTAATGTATTCGAAGACATGAAAGCCTCGCACGCCCTGGGCCAGCCAATGGAACAGCATCAACAGCATAGATCACTCCCGGCCACGCACAACCCCAGGGACTCTGCAACTGGCCCTTGTGGTCTTTGGCAGCAGCGCGTGGTTTGGCGGCAGCGCTCGATCATGCCAGTAAGCCCTGCACCACACGCTCCATCTGCATGAAACGCGAGCCCTTCACCAGCACCACCAAACGAACATTCATGCGCTCCCGCAGGCTTTGCACCAGAGCCACCTGGGACGTAAAGTGCTGTGCCCCAGGGCCAAACACCCGACTGGTTTCGCTACTGAGCTCGCCCAAGGTGAGACATTCCTCAATCCCGGCCTGGCGGGCATACCGTCCCAACTCGGCATGCAGTTGATGGGCCGCATGGCCCAGTTCGCCCAAGTCGCCCAATACCAGCACACGCCGCCCCGGATGCTCCGCCAACACATCGATGGCGGCCATCACCGAGTCCGGGTTGGCATTGTAGGTATCATCCAGAACACAGGCGCCCTGCGCCGTCAGGTTGAGCTGCAGGCGACCCTTGATGCCGGTGTAGGACTCCAACCCCTGAACAATAGATGCCAGATCGATGCCTGCCGCCCAGGCCACGGCACTGGCAGCCAGTGCGTTGAGCTGATTATGTCGGCCCAATACTTTCAATCTGACCTCCCCCGTTCCCCCTGGCAGGCCGATGCGCAGCCGGTTTTCTGTGACGGTATTGGCCAGGCTCTGGCCCCACACCTTGCCTTGCACCTCCATCTGGACCGCCGGCGAGGATGCCCCGCTGTGGTCTTGTGTCGTGCTGGCAAGCGGATTGGCGCCAGAAGATGGTTCACTCGTCCGCTCTGCCGAGGGATTGGTCTCGGGCGTCAGGAGAAGGAACTCCACCAGATCATGGCCCTGCGCGGCTTGCAGCAGAATCTGCTTTTGTGCGCAGGCCGCAGGCAACACGGCCACTCCCCCCGGAATCAGCCCTTCAAAAATTTCCGCCTTGGCCCGCGCCACACCTTCCACTGTACCCAGCAGCCCCACATGGGCCCGCTGCACATTGTTCACCAATGCCACCTGCGGCAGGGCTACCCGGGTCATCTGCGCAATCTCCCCCGCATGATTCATGCCCATTTCCACCACCGCCCAGCGATGCCCGGGGCGCAGGCGCAGCAACGTCATGGGCAGACCCAGAGTGTTATTGAGATTACCTTCGGTAGCCAGAACCTGTTGTGCCGGATCTGCGCCATTGCGGGTCACATGCGCCGCGACGATGGCAGTGAGCATTTCCTTGACCGTGGTCTTGCCGTTACTACCCGTCACGGCCAGCACCGTGGGGGCAAGCGCCAGGCGCCAGGAGCGGGCCAGGGTGCTCAAGGCCTGATCGGTGGAATGCACCAGCAGCAAACGGTCCAGTAATTCAAAATGCTGTTTGGGCACATGGTCCACCACCGCTCCCACGGCACCAGCCGCCAGGGCGCTGGCCACGTAGTCATGCCCATCGAAGCGCTGACCCCGCAAGGCCACGAACAAGTCTCCCGTGCGCACCTGACGCGAATCGGTGCAAACACGCAGCACGGCCTGAGTGCGTCCGGTGGTTTCCAAACCCAACCACTGACGCGCCTGATCCAAGGTCATCATCTGGTTTTCGCTCCTGACATGGTGCGCTTCACATGTGTCCATTACCAACCCCCTGTAAACATGGCCAACCCCTGCCCGTGCGATCACCCAGCCGCACAGACCCCACAACCCTGTTGCGCTGCAACTGACATAAAAACCCCCGGACGCCAGCAATCCTCTGGAGCGGATACCCTCGTTGCCCGCCCCAGATCATGTCCCACTTCCCTGCATCCATTCCTGCACCACGGCGCGATCGCTGAAGGGCCATGAGCGCCCCGCGATCTCCTGGGTGGTTTCGTGCCCCTTGCCGGCAATCAACACCACATCTGCCGGACCGGCCTTTTGCAAGGCGAAGCGGATGGCTTGAGCGCGTTCCACGATGCGTGTGTAAGGAGCATTCATTCCTGCCGCCACCTGGTCGAGAATCGCTTCGGGGGATTCCTCCCGCGGGTTATCGCTGGTCAGCACCACATGATCCGCCAGGCGACCCGCCAGCTCACCCATCAAGGGACGCTTGCCCGGATCCCGATTGCCACCGCAACCAAACACGCACCATAATTGGCCCCGTGGGGGCAATCCGGCTCGCAGGGTTTGCAGCACTTGCTCCAGGGCATCGGGCGTGTGCGCATAATCCACCACCACCCAGGGGCGATCCTGCCCGCCCCACCGTTCCAGACGCCCTGGTGGCGCTTGCAACTGACTAACCCCACGCACCAACGCTGACAAGGGAAACCCCAAAGCCAGAGCGGCCCCGAGCACCGCCAGCACATTGGCGATGTTAAAGGGCCCCACCAGAGCCGTTTGCATGGCGGCCTCTCCCCAGGCGCTGCGTAGCACGAATTGCGCGCCGGTCACCGGAGTTGCCACCTGCTCGGCACTCAGCCCCAGCACTCCGGGGGGGATAGCTCGCCCTTGCTGGGTATACCCGATGAGACGTACGGGCTGTTCCAAGACAGAGCCGCCCTCTGGGCGGCCGGCTTGCAGGCGTTCCACCAAAGACTGCCCTAAGGCGTCATCCAGATTGAGCACGGCAAATTCCAGATGGGCCGCGTAAAACAGCAAAGTTTTGGCAGCCGCATAGGCCTGCAGCGAACCGTGGTAATCCAGGTGATCGCGCGTCAGATTGGTCAGAACGGCACCGGCAAAACGAATACCGGATACACGCTCCTGTTCCAGGGCGTGGGAGGACACCTCCATGGCACAATACCGTGCGCCACTGGCCACATAACGCGCCAGAGCCTGCTGCAACACGATGGCATCGGGCGTGGTGTTGGCCGTGGGTTCCAAATGCCCTGGAAACCCGTTACCCAGAGTCCCCACCACCGCACAGGCCCTCTGAGCGTGATGGGGCGTTACGCCCGTTGCCACGTCCGCGGCGCTTTGCGCATCCGGGGCCAGATCTTGCAGGGCGTACTGAATCAGCGCGGCCAGCCAATGACTGCAGCTGGTCTTGCCATTGGTACCGGTAATCCCCACCACCTGCAACTGGTGCGAAGGATGCCCGTACACGGCACCGGCAATGGCGCTGATCTGGCTGCGCAAGCGGTCGATACCCTGCTGGGCCACGGGCCATGCCCCATCCCAGCAAAAGCCTTCTTTTTCCCACAAAACCGCCGCCGCGCCCGCCTCGATGGCCTGGGGTATGAAATGACGCCCATCGTGCGTTTCCCCGGGATAGGCTGCAAAAGTCATCCCCGGCAGCACCTGACGGCTATCTGCCGTCAAACTGGTGAGCGGTAGCCCCAAGTGGCGCAGGGCCGCCACATCCACCACGGGAGCGCGTCCAGGGGCGGCGGCGAGCGAATGAGCCGCTTCACGCATGGGTTAGAGCCCCGCCGCCTTGAGGGGCGCAATGGGTTGCGCAAAAGCACTGGTGGCCGGATCGTCTGGCGGCACACCCAGGGACTGCAACAGGTTCCCCATCAGGCTGGCAAACACCGGCGCTGCCACCTGCCCCCCGTAATAGGCGCTGCCACTGGGCTCATCAATCATCACGGCAATCAGCAAGCGGGGTGCCGATGCGGGGGCAAAGCCCACAAAAGAGGCCACGTAACGATTGGCGTAACGTCCACCCACCACCTTATGGGCAGTGCCTGTTTTGCCGGCCACACGATAACCCTTCACCTGGGCTTGAGGCGCCGTACCCTCGGGGCTGACCACCAGCTCCAGCATATCCGTCACTTCGTGGGCCGTTTTACTGGAGATCACGCGCCGCCCCGGTTGCGGTTTGGTCACGCGCATCAGACTCAAGGGACGCAACATCCCATCATCGGCAAAAATGGTATAGGCCCGTGCCAACTGGATCAGGCTGACCGAAATGCCGTTGCCATAGGCCATGGTGGCCTGTTCGATGGGACGCCAGGTACGAAAGGGCCGCACCCGGCCCCCGGCTTCTCCTGGAAACCCCAGTTTTGGGGCTTGACCAAAACCCACGTCGGTAAACATGTTCCACATGGATTCGGGTGGCAAGGACAGGGCAATATGGGCGGCCCCCACATTGCTGGAATGCTGGATGACCTGCGCCACTGTAAGAGCCGCTGCCGGATGGGTATCGCGAATCAAGGCCGGACCAATGCTCATCTGGCCATTGCCGGTGGGAATGACCGTGGTGGGGGTGACCTTGCCCGATTCCAGCGCTGTGGCAATCGTGAAAGGTTTCATGGTGGAACCCGGTTCAAAGGTATCGGTGAGGGCACGATTACGTAACTGAGCGCCCGACAAATGGTCGCGATTGTTGGGGTCGTAATCGGGGTAGTTGGCCAGGGCCAATATTTCCCCAGTCTGAGTATCCAGAATCACCACAGCACCCGCCTTGGCCTGATGCTGCACGATGGCGTTACGCAGTTCACGATAGGCCAGGTGCTGCGCACGGGCATCCACGCTCAGGGTGATGTCGCGCCCCGGATGCGGGGCCCGAATATCTTCCACTTCGTCAATCACGTGACCTGCACGGTCCTTGATAACGCGCCGTGCTCCCGACTGCCCGGCCAGCTGTGATTGATAGGCCAGTTCAACACCTTCCTGACCGCGATCGTCCGCGTCGGTAAAACCCACCAGATGCGCCGTTTCCTCTCCTTTGGGATAACCCCGGTGATAGCCGTGCTGCTCGAACAACCCGGGAATTCTGAGAGCCATCACCTGCTGCGCCACGGCTGCGGGAACCTGACGCTTGAGATAGACGAAATTGCCATGACCATTGTCGATGCGCTGTTTGAGCTCGGCATCGCTCATCCCCAGTAATGTAGCAAGCTGGGCCCGCTGTGGTTCGCTCAGATCGATATCCTCCCGGCTGGCCCAAATGGATTCGGAGGGAATGCTGATGGCCAGCGGCTGCCCGTTGCGATCGTGAATGATGCCGCGACTGGCCGGCATTTCCAGTACGCGCGAGTAGCGCTCGTCCCCTTTTTGTTGCAGGAAACCAGAATGAAACCCCTGCAACCAGGCCGCACGTCCGATCAAACCCACAAAACAGGCCAGCAACGTCAACAACAGCAGGCGCGAACGCCAGCCTTCCAAGCGCAAATTAAGACGCGCGTTTTTAACCCCTACCGCCCCGGCCCCTCTCATCGGTCGCCCCGCACGCCGGGCCCTGCTGCCGCCCCCGAGCCGGAACCCACCGCAGCCAGGGTCAACAGCCCATGGGCTGGTGCGGGCACTTCGGGTAGCGGAGTGTGCGCCACCTGAGTGGGGCTGGTACCCAGCACCACCAGACGGCTTTGGGCTTCCTTGGGCAACTGCATCTGCAGTCCGCTGATGGCTCCTTCTTCAACCCGGTGACTGGAGGTGAGCAAACCCTGCTCGATCTGCAGCTGATGCCATTCGGCAATCTGCTGTTCGGTATGATCTTTTTCCTTTTGCAGATCGATGAACAAGCGCCGCGTGCGATGCTGGGTATGGACCACCGCAATGGCCAACAGGATCAGGCACAGAAACAAGGCGGCATTGATGCGGCTCACGCGGCACTCCGTTGAGCAACGCGCATGATGGCACTGCGACAGCGCGGATTGGCGGCTACGTCCTGCGCCGAAGGACGAATGGCACGCCCCACCAATTGCAAGCGCGGCTGCGGTCGGTCGGCCTCACGCACCGCCATGCCGTGAGGAATTTCGGGCGGCAGTGCCTGGGTCCGCAGAAATTGCTTCACCAGACGGTCTTCCAAAGAATGAAAGCTGATCACCACCAGGCGTCCTCCGCGATGGAGCAACTCCACGGCTTGGGGCATGACCTGGGCAATTTCCTGCAATTCCTCATTCACATGAATGCGCAGGGCCTGAAAGGTCCGGGTGGCAGGATCCTGTCCTGGTTCCCGTGAACGCACGGCAGTGGCCACGATGCGCGCCAGTTGGGTGGTGCTGGCAATGGGGGCCAGGGCGCGTGCGTTGACGATGGCCCGGGCAATCTGGCGCGCAAAGCGCTCCTCGCCAAACTCCCGGATAACCCGGGCGATATCCTCCTGCGCGGCATGGGCCAACCAGTCCCGCGCCGATTCTCCGGTGTGCATATCCATGCGCATATCCAGCGGACCTTCCTGCCGAAAACTAAAACCGCGCTGGGCTTGGTCGATTTGGGGTGAAGAGACGCCCAGATCCAGCAGAATCCCGTCCACCCGGGTGATACCGCGATCCTGTAACGCTTGCTGCAATCTGGAAAAACGCTGGGGAATGATTTCAAAACGGGCGTCCTGAAGGGCCAATTGCTGCGCTTCGGGCAAGGCCTGTGGGTCACGGTCAAAGGCGATCAAGCGACCGTACTCCCCAAGGGCCTGCAAAATCCCCCGGCTATGCCCGCCCCGCCCGAACGTCCCGTCCACATACACCCCCGCAGGCTGAATGGCCAAGGCCTGAACCGCCTCGGCCAGCAGCACCGTGACATGCGACACAGGCCCCGCTGGGGAGTGACTCGGGGTGACTAAAACCGGTTGAAGGGCTGTCATGGCTAAAAAGAGAGATCTTCCATGCCCGCCGGCACCAGATCAGGACCCAGTTTTTCGATTTCCTCAAACTGTTTGTCCCACAAGGCGGGTTGCCAAAGCTTGAAGTGCGTGCCCTGGCCAAACATCATCACATCCCGTTCGATGCCGGCAAAGCGGCGCAGGGCAGGAGATACCAGCACACGTCCGGCGGCATCCATTTCCACATCGTCGGCATGCCCCACCAACAATCCCTGCAGCAAGGTGGTTTGACGGTCCAGACCGGATTTTTTCATGATGGCACTACGGATGGGCTCCCAGGCGGGCTGGGGATAGAGCAGCAAACAACGATGGGGATGGGCGGTCAGCACCAGCCGGCCTTCACCCTGCGCACGCAAGGCATCCCGGTAGCGCGTAGGAATCGCTAACCGACCTTTGCTATCCAGGCTGATTTCTGAGGGCCCCTGAAACACATGTATCTCCCCGATAGACCACAAATTCCCATTTCTTCCTACTTTTTTCCACTATATGGGAATGATGTCCACCGGTCAAGACCAAAATGCACGCGTTGCCTTTACCGGACAAATGCACTACATTGAAAACTCAGAAAAACAGGTGCCGCCGACAGCCCACGCGCAAACCATCCGTCATGTACAAGAAGCCTCGAGTATTCCGTGAGGCGCTCCCGCAGCAAGGCCCCTTTGAGCGGCTGCTGGTGCAGGCGCGGCGCACACAGCAGTTGCAGCGCGCGCTGAACGGGGTTCTGCCCGCCACCATGGCTGCGCTGGTACGAGCCGGGGGTCAGGAAAACGGCCAACTTCTCATTCAAACCGACTCCAACGCCATAGCGGGCAAGCTGCGGCAGTTACTCCCCAGCCTGTTACGCGCCTTGCAAAAGATCGACCCCGACCTGCAATCCCTCAAAATCCAGGTTCAACCCCAGCAGCAACGCCTGCCGCGACGCCCCCGAGCGGGCCAGCCACTGGCCCCGGAAACCCTGCAAGAATTCAGTCACCTGGCCTGCTCTCTACCCCCTTCCCCCTTGCGCACTGCCCTGGAGCGCCTGCTGGCCCACCGTCAACGCAAAATCGACCCGTAGGTCCGCTACTTCTGAGCGTTTCCCGGTTTGGTGGGACAGCGTTTCTTGCAAGGAGTTACTTTGCGGTACACTGGAGACGAAGCTGGCTGGACAGTCGCTGCGCGCCCTTGGCGCGGAGAGGAAAGTCCGGGCTCCACAGAGCGGGGTGCCGGTTAATGGCCGGAGGCCGTGAGGCCATGGAAAGTGATACAGAAACTCAAACCGCCCAAGCAGGGTCCAGGCCCTGACGGCAAGGGTGAAAAGGTGCGGTAAGAGCGCACCGCGCGCACGGCAACGTGAGCGGCAGGTTAAACCCCACCCGGAGCAAGACCAAATAGGAAGGCAATCGCGTGGCTCGCGCGGCCTTCGGGTAGGTTGCTTGAGCGTCCGAGTAATCGGACGCCTAGAGGAATGACTGTCCTCGACAGAACCCGGCTTACAGGCCAGCTTCACCTCCTTTGACAGCGTTAGTGCCAGGCACGCATGGGCGCTGTGGTTGTCCCCTGCCACGGACTCCTTGCCTGTGCAGAGCAAAGTAATGCGGGTAAGCGCACTGTGTGTCTTGACACCCCCCCCAAAAAGACTAGACTAACATGGCTTAGCCAAGTAGAGGAAACCATGCATACTGTCAATATCCACGAAGCAAAGACCCATCTTTCCCGGCTCGTTGAACAAGCGGCCAGAGGGGAGCCGTTCGTTATCGCCAAGGCCGGCAAACCGCTGGTGAAGGTAACGGCACTGGAGGTGCCACCCGCGGGACAAGCCCGCCGCCTGGGCTTCCTGGCCGGAGCTATTTCTGTCCCGGATGACTTCGACCGTATGGGGAGCGAGGAAATCGAACAGTTGTTTGGGGGAGACGCGTGAAGTTGCTTCTGGATACACACTTATTGCTCTGGGCGGCAGGGCAGCCCGATCAGTTGCCCACCTCTGCCCGTTTATTGCTTGATGATCCACAAAACGAGTTGCTGTTCAGTTCGGCCAGTCTTTGGGAAGTTGCAATCAAGCGTAGCCTCGGGCGCGGTGACTTTCGTGTGGACCCACGCCTTTTGCGCCGCGGGCTGCTCGATAATGGATATACCGAATTGCCCATCACCAGCGAACACGCCGTTTCCATCGATGGCCTTCCAACCATCCACAAAGACCCATTCGACCGAATACTTGTTGCGCAATCTATCGTCGAAGGCATTACGCTCCTGACCGCCGACCCGATAGTTGCGCAATATTCAGGTCCGATTCGGAAGGTTTAACCCCCCTCCGCAGTCCTTGATTTTATGGTGGGCCCCCTCGGAGTCGAACCGAGCACCAACGGATTATGAGTTTGCACTTAACGCCGGGTGCCCAGGAAAATCAAGCACATGCAGGCGTAAGCAACAGAAGAAAAAAGTAGTTTGTTGACAGTAAGTTAGCGTACTTTTGCGAAGACAGGCAAACATGATGTCTGTACCGCAGCTGTACCGAAATGGGCGCCCTCGCCAAAGGAGAGTGCACCAGTTTGTCGGTGCGATCGCATAGAGTCTGTGCGGGCCAGGGAGACGACATCGTCCAATGAGTTGCATTGTAGTCACATGAGGACTACAATGCAATCGTTAATACCGAGTACAGGAGTGTTGCCATGAGCACCGCCGATACCTACGTCCGAGCCCGCATCGACACCAACACTAAGGAGCGTGCCGCCAGTGCGCTTGAAGCAATGGGGTTGTCGATTTCCGATGCTATCCGCCTGCTGATGCTGCGCATCGCCGACGAACACCGCCTACCCTTCGATGTGAAGGTGCCCAACGCTACCACGAAGAAAGCCATTGCCGAACTGGAAGCGGGCAAAGGCAAGAAGTTCGCCAGCGTGGACGATCTGATGGCGGATCTGAATGCGGATGATTGATCGCTCGTCCGCATTCAAGCGCGATTACAAGCGAGAGGCCAAGGGCCAGCATCGCACCACGCTCGATGACGTGCTCAAGCCGGTGCTGGTTGCATTGGCAACCGATCAGCCCTTGGACACGCGCCACCGCGACCACGAACTTTCCGGCGATTGGGCAGGCTACCGCGAATGCCACCTCAAGCCCGACCTGCTGCTGATCTACTGCAAGTCCGATGCTGACACACTTCGGTTGGCGAGGCTGGGCTCGCACAGCGAACTTTTCGGATAGGGATTAGTAGTCCCGAATGACAATATCCAACGAGGCTAATAAAAAGATGGAGGATTGCGCATGAAAGCAACGGCCGTATCGCTGCTCGCATTGTTTGAAACCAAAATGCAGCTTGAGGTGCTGGCCTTCCAACCATCCACAAAGACCCATTCGACCGAATACTTGTTGCGCAATCTATCGTCGAAGGCATTACGCTCCTGACCGCCGACCCGTTAGTTGCGCAATATTCAGGTCCGATTCGGAAGGTTTAACCCCCCTCCGCAGTCCTTGATTTTATGGTGGGCCCCCTCGGAGTCGAACCGAGCACCAACGGATTATGAGTCCGCTGCTCTAACCAAGCATGAGCTAGAGGCCCATGACCTTTTAGTTATCGTTGTTTTCGATAAAGCTGCGCAGCCGCTCGGAGCGGGAGGGATGACGCAGTTTGCGCAGCGCTTTGGCTTCGATCTGGCGAATACGCTCGCGGGTAACATCAAATTGTTTGCCCACCTCTTCCAGGGTGTGATCGGTGTTCATTTCGATTCCAAAACGCATGCGTAGCACCTTGGCCTCGCGCTGGGTGAGGGAGTCCAGTACGTCCTTGGTGGCATCCCGCAGGCTGGCATAAAGGGCTGAATCGGCGGGCGCGATGGTGGCCGTATCTTCGATGAAATCACCCAAATGGGAATCGTCATCATCGCCGATGGGGGTTTCCATGGAAATGGGTTCCTTGGAGATCTTGAGGATTTTACGAATCTTGTCCTCGGGCATTTCCATCTTCTTGGCCAGCTCTGCGGGGTCCGGTTCCAGCCCGGTTTCCTGTAAAATCTGGCGCGAGATGCGGTTCATCTTGTTGATGGTTTCGATCATGTGCACCGGAATGCGAATGGTGCGCGCCTGATCTGCAATGGAGCGGGTAATGGCCTGGCGAATCCACCAGGTGGCATAGGTGGAAAACTTGTACCCACGGCGGTATTCAAACTTGTCCACAGCCTTCATCAGACCAATATTGCCCTCCTGAATCAGATCCAGAAATTGCAAGCCGCGATTGGTGTACTTTTTGGCAATGGAAATGACTAGACGTAAATTGGCCTCGATCATTTCGCGTTTGGCCCGCCGGGCGCGGGCTTCGCCGGTAGACATCTGGCGGGCGATTTCCTTCAGGTCCTTGATGGGCACGCCCACTTCCTGCTGCAGGGTGATGAGACTTTCCTGCTGCTCCATGATGGCGTGTTTGAAGCGCGCCAAGGCCGCGCTATAACTTTTGCGGGCAGCCATTTCATCGGACACCCACTTGAGGTTGATTTCGTTGCCGGGAAAGGCCTTGATGAAATGCGCTCGGGGCATGGCCGCAGAGTTGACGCAAATGTGCATGATGGCCCGTTCGTGATTGCGGATGCGCTCCACCAAGCGGCGCAGGCCGTTACACAGCATTTCCACCTGTTTGGCAGAAAAACGGATCGTCATGAGTTCGTTGGAAATTTCTTCCTGCAAATCCTTGTAGGCCCGACTGCGCCCGCCCTTTTCGCTCAGGGCCTTGCGCATTTTTTTATTGAGTCGGCGAATGGAGGCAAAGCGCACCAGGGCATCCTGCTTCAACTGCTCCAGGTTGGCGCTGGCAATTGCCCCTTCCTCGTCGGCCTCTTCGTCCTCTTCGATGGCCAGCTCCTCGTCCTCGTCCGTCATTTCGGTGGAGACGGGTTCTTCTTCACCATCCACCAAGCCATCTATCACTTCATCGATGCGTAGTTCGCCCTGCTCCACGCGCTCGGATAGCTCCAGGATTTCATCGATGGTGGTGGGACAGGAAGAAATGGCCTGGATCATGTGTTTGAGGCCATCCTCGATACGCTTGGCAATCTCGATTTCGCCTTCGCGCGTGAGTAGTTCCACCGTGCCCATTTCGCGCATGTACATGCGCACCGGGTCGGTGGTCCGGCCGAAGTCGGAATCCACAGTGGACAAGGCGGCTTCGGCCTCTTCCACCACATCATCGTCGGTGACCGGCGGGGGCACATCGGACATGAGCAACTGCTCGCTATCCGGGGCCTCTTCATAGACGGCAATGCCCATGTTGTTGATCATGGCGATAA
This sequence comes from Ferrovaceae bacterium, assembly GCA_027449685.1. Lineage (GTDB taxonomy): Bacteria > Pseudomonadota > Gammaproteobacteria > Burkholderiales > Ferrovaceae > JAJZHV01. The sequence goes on from DAIDLC010000005.1 coordinate 117,198, forward strand.
CCGATTCGATCTGTTCGGCATCCAGCATGTCGTCTGGCAGGTGATCGTTGATCTCGGCATAGGTCAGGAAGCCACGTTCCTTCCCCAATACAATCAGATTTTTGAGTCGCGCGCGCTGGGCCTCGGCATCTGACTGGCGATTCTCGGTTTTGGAGTTTTCTGCAGCCATGTTCGATTGCACCCCTTGTCAAAAACTGGATTTTATGTGAAACATTCGATTATATCACTTTTGAACGCTGTGCCAGCGCCGCCTTGAGCTGATCTTTTTCTGCCTCGCTCAGAGGGCCCTGGCGTGCCTTTTGCAGCAACCCCTCCACGCGGCGCGCCCGAACCACTTCCTCCAGGCGCATCAACCCGTCTTCATACACGCTAAGCACCTCGTCTGTTGGACTCTGCTCCAGGGCCGGAAATTCCCGACGCAAGGCCTCTTGTATGACTGGCTCCTCGGCCTGGTCGCGAAACTGTTCCAGCAGCAGGGCCAAGGTGACCGCCCCCTCGTGGTGGCGCAGAAATTCGGCCACCGCCAAAAAGGCTCGTTCGTCCGGCAAGGTCAAGTCTTCGCGGGGCACTCCCACCCGATGCACCAGATCTGGCTGACAAAGCAGACAGGCTAGCAGGCGCGCCGCCAAAGAGCTGGGTGCCTCACGCCCCCAACGTCGGCGTAGCGCCTGACGCTGTGTCGCGCTCTCGGCACCGGCCGTGGTCCCAGGCCCCTCCCGGTCCCCTTGGGACCCAGAAGGCGCGCTGCTGTTGGCGCTGAGCTCTCCCTGGGAAGGGCTGCCAGGCGCATCGCTGTGGCTAGTGCCTTCGGCGGTTGCGCGTTGCGCGCGGGGGGTAAAGCGCGGCGTGGTGCTCAGCAAGGTATCCAGTTCATGCTGCTGCAATTGCGCCAGAGCGGCCACTTGCTTGCGCAACAGCAAGCTCAGTGCCGGAGCCGTGATCTGGGCCAGCATGTGGCGTGCCTCTTGCAGCATTTGGGCGCGCCCTTCGGCTCGACTCAAATCCACCGCTTGGGTAAGCAAGCGCAGCAGATATTCGGACAGGGGAATGGCCTGCTGCAACAAGGCTTCGAAGGCGTCCTTGCCTTCCCGTCGAATGAAACTGTCCGGATCATCGCCCTGGGGGAAAAACAGGAAGCCGATTTGCTTGCCATCCACCAAATGCGGCAGACACACCTCCAGAGCACGCCGCGCCGCATTCTGGCCGGCCTTGTCCCCGTCGAAGGCAAACAGGACCAGATCCGCCATACGCAGCAATTTTTGCACATGGGTGGCCGAGGTCGCGGTGCCCAAGGTGGCCACCGCATACTCCACGCCAAATTGGGCCAGGGCCAGCACATCCATATAGCCTTCCACCACCAGCACCCGGCTCTGATCGCGAATGGCACGGCGCGCCTGGGTCAGACCATAGAGTTCCCGCCCTTTTTCAAACAGAGGGGTTTCGGGCGAATTGAGATACTTGGGCTCTTCCTGATCCATGACGCGCCCGCCAAAGCCGATGATCTGACCCCGGCTATCCAGAATGGGAAACATGATGCGTGCCCGAAAGCGGTCGTAGCGTTTACCCTCCTCGTTACGAATCACCAATCCCGATTCCACCAGCGCATCGGCAAACTCGGCGCCCAACAGGGTATCCAGATGATGCCATCCGGGCGGAGCATACCCCACGCCGTAATGCGCCACGATCGCGCCGCTCAAACCCCGTTGTTTGAGATACGCAATGGCGCTGGTAGCCTGTTTGAGCTGCTCCTGATAGTATCCCGCCGCCCGCGCCAGCACCGCCCCCAAACCCGGCGGAACCGGGGTCCGAGCCGACCCCGGTTGGCCCTGCTCGCTGTAGGGTACTTCCAGCCCCACTTGACGCGCCAGCTCCTGCACGGCATCGACAAAGCCTGCGCCGGTATATTCCATGACGAAACCCAGGGCCGTGCCACTGGCCCCGCAACCAAAGCAGTAATAGAACTGCTTGGCCGGGTTGACCGAAAAGGAGGGGGTTTTTTCCGAATGGAAGGGGCAGCGCGCCACATAATTGGCGCCCGACTTTTTGAGGGGAATGTAGTGCTCGATGGTATCGACGATGTCGGCGCGGCCCAACAAGGTTTGAATGAAATCCCGTGGAATCATGCCTGTCACACCAAGGTTTGATGAGGGATCGATTTAGTCCATGGGCCTGCTTTCAGAAGGTGGGCCACACCCGGATAACCCAGGCCGCCAGCGGGCACGCTACCTGGGCGCTCCCAGCCGTGCCTTCACCAGTGCGGACACTTGCCCCATGTCCGCCCGCCCGGCCACCTGTGGACGCACCAAGGCCATGACCCGCGCCATGTCCTGCATGGCAGTGGCTGCGCTGCTGCGCACTGCCTGCTCCACCAGGGCACTGAGCTCCTGAGCCGACAAGGGTTGCGGCATATAGTGCTGCAACACCGTCACCTCAAATTCTTCCTGCTGGACCAAGTCAGTGCGACCGGCAGCCTGATATTGCGTGATGGAATCGCGCCGCTGCTTGAGCATTTTATCCAGAATGGCCAGCACGGCGGCATCATCCAGTTCAATGCGCTCGTCCACTTCCTTTTGCTTGAGGGCGGCCAGAATGAGGCGAATGGCATTCAAACGCGCCGCATCACGCGCGCGCATGGCCGTTTTCATGTCTTCGGTAATTTGTACTTTGAGGCTCATATGCGTCAAAAACTTTCCCTGTGAGAAGACCTGATGAGACACCGGAGCCCTGTAGCCGCACAGGGACTCTGGAACACGGCCAAGGCCCGCAAATGCGAGCGCTTTGGCGTGGTGTTGCTCAGTAGAGCTTGGGGGGCAGCATCTGGCTGCGCAGACGCTTGTAGCGCCGCTTGACGGCAGCTGCCAGCTTGCGCTTGCGTTCTGCGGTGGGCTTTTCGTAAAACTCACGGGCGCGCAATTCGGTGAGCAGACCGGTTTTTTCTACAGCACGTTTGAAACGACGCAAGGCCACATCGAAGGGCTCGTTTTCCTTGACACGAATATTTGGCATTAAAACCTCTAAAAACCCGTTTGGTTGACAATTGGACGGCCACAACACGGCGTTTGTGGCAGACGTTTCCAGCCCACAGGGTCGGGCTGGCGACCTCGAATCCTGCCCCGTCAGCACGCATCGCAACGCCGCAGAACGGAAAAGCCGGTAATTGTAGCAAATTTCATCCCCGTTTGTCATCAAGCTCTTCGCTTGGGGCTCGAGGAACAACCAACCTCCTTGAGGGCCCGGGGTTCAACTGCGCTGCAAGGGCCAACGGGGATAGACGGCAAAGGCCCCCTGAGTGGCCGTTGCCGGCTGGCGTAATAACTGCTGCGCCCCGGCATAGGCAATCATGGCCCCGTTATCGGTACACAGCTCCAGCGGGGGAAAACTCACGCGCGCACCCACGGACCGCAAGCGCCGTGCCAGTTCGCGGCGCAGATGCTGATTGGCCCCCACGCCGCCGGCCACCACCAGTTGCTTCAACTGCGTTTGCTGCAAGGCCAACAGGGCCTTGTGGCACAGCACATCCACCACGGCTTCCTCAAACGCCGCGGCAATATCGGCACGATCATCCGCCGGGCGCGCCTTGACCAGCAAGGCCACGGCGGTTTTGAGTCCACTGAAACTCAGGTTCAGGTCCCCGCTATGCAGCAGGGGTCGGGGTAGTGTAAACCGTCTGGGGTTGCCCTGACGCGCCAGCTGCGCCAAAGCCGGCCCCCCCGGATAGGCCAGTCCCAGCAATTGCGCCGTCTTGTCGAAGGCCTCGCCCGCCGCATCGTCCACCGTTTCGCCCAGCAAACGATACTGTCCCAAGCCCTCCACCGCCATGAACTGGGTATGCCCGCCCGAAACGAGCAGCGCCACAAAGGGGTACTGGGGAGGATCCTCGCCCAACAGCGGAGAGAGCAGATGCCCCTCCAGATGATGCACGGGCAAGGCCGGAATTTTGAGGGCCCAAGCCATGGAGACGGCCACCGAGGCCCCCACCAGCAGAGCTCCGGCCAACCCCGGCCCGGCCGTATAGGCAATGGCATCCAGCGCTTGCAGCGACACGTCCGCCTGGTGGATGGTTTGGCGAATCAACAGGGGCAAGCGGCGTATATGGTCGCGGGAGGCCAGTTCCGGCACCACCCCCCCATAAGCCGCATGGACATCCACTTGGGAATGCAGCGCCTGTGCCAGCAATCCTTGCGCGGTGTCGTACAGTGCCACTCCGGTTTCATCACAGGAAGTCTCGATTCCCAGCACCCGCAGTCCGGCCTGTTGTAGGAGCACCATCAGGCCGCCTGCGGTGCACACACCGGACAATGGGGATCGCGCTTAAGGCGCAAAGCATGCCACTGCATGGACAGGGCTTCCAGCAGCAATACGCGACCCACCAGTGCAGTGCCCACCCCGGCCAGCAGTTTGAGCGCCTCTGCGGCCTGAGTAGCTCCCACGATTCCCACCAGGGGGGAAAACACCCCCATCACGGCGCAGCGTTCTTCCTCTTCCTGGGCTTGCTCGGGGTATAGACAGGCATAACAGGGGCTGTGCGCCTGGCGCGCATCAAACACGGTAATCTGGGCATCGAAGCGGATGGCTGCGCCAGAGACCAAAGGAATCTGCCGGGCCACACAGGCACGGTTGATGAGGTGACGCGTAGCGAAGTTATCGGTGCAGTCCAGAACGATATCCACCCCCTGCAGCAAATCCGGCAGGTTCTGTGCCGTGGCCCGCTGCGGGTGAACGTGCAGCTGCACCAAGGGGTTGAGCGCTGCCAGCGTGCGAGCCGTGGCTTGCGCCTTGTTGTGGGACAAATCGGCTTGTCGCAGGGCGATCTGTCGTTGCAGGTTGGTCAAATCCACTTCATCCGCATCCACCAGCGACAGTTGCCCCACGCCGCTGGCAGCCAGATACAGCGCTGCGGGCGAACCCAATCCACCCGCCCCGATCAGGAGCGCATGGCTGGCTCGCACCCGTTGCTGCGCCTCCACCCCCCAGGCGTCGAGTAAAATATGGCGGCTGTAGCGCAGCAGTTCGGTGTCATCCATGGCACATCACCCAACCGTTGCCGCCCTGAAAACCCCTTCTTGGCACTTCTGGTACCTCGAGCACGCAATGCACAAGCCGTACAGGCAGCAACCCGCCGATTATTTGGCTGGCGCCGTCTCTTTCGCCGGCTCTTTGTTTTGCGCCTTCTTCAAATACGCAATGGCCTGATCCAGTTGATGGTCTGGCTTATCCTCGGCCACGCCCGGTTTGCCGCCGACCGGTTTGCCGGCATGCGCCTGGGTGGTCTTCGTTGCGCTGGCTGAAGCCGAAGGTTGGGCTTTGTCGCCTGGCGTCTTCTGGGTCGAGGCCGCAGTGGCTGCCGCTGCCTTGGCCGCTATCGCCGGATCATTCTTGTCGTTGGGATTGGACAGATGCCCTTCCAGATCCGCTTCCCGAATCCCCAGCAGCGGCTCTACGCCATCGTCGTTTTCAGCCAGGACCACATCGGGCACGATGCCCTTGGCCTGGATGGAACGTCCGCTGGGCGTGAAGTAACGGGCAGTGGTGAGTTTCAGCGCCGTGTTATTGGAGAGGGGCAGAATGGTTTGCACCGAGCCCTTTCCAAACGTCTGCGTACCCATCACGGTGGCGCGGTGATGATCCTGCAGTGCACCCGCCACGATTTCCGAGGCCGAGGCCGAGCCGCCATTGACCAGTACCACCAGCGGAATCTGCTTGACCTGAGCCGGCAACGCCGCCACGTAATCGGTATCTCCCGGACCACGCAGATAGTTGTCGGGGCTGGCCGTCAAACGCATCTGTGCGTCCGCCACCCGTCCTTCGGTGTAGACCACCAGCGCACCCTGTTGCAGGAAAATGGAGGACACCCCCACCGCCGCGTTGAGCAGGCCCCCCGGATCGTTGCGCAAATCCAGCACCAACCCTTTGGGCTGTTCGTGATTATCCTTATAGAACTTTTCTACCGCGGCGGCCAGGTCTTCGCCGGTGTGCTCCTGAAACTGGCTGACCCGCACCGAGGCATATCCCGGCTCCAGTTCTTTGAGTTTGACGCTTTTCATCTTGATGACAGCCCGGGTGAGCGTGAGGACCAAGGGCTTGGCCTCGCCCTTGCGCAACACGGTGAGCACGATATGCGTGTCGGGTTTGCCGCGCATGCGTTTGACGGCATCGTTCAAGGTCATGCCCTTCACGGCCGCATCGTCCAGTTTGATGATGAAATCACCAGGCTTGATTCCGGCCTTGGCAGCGGGCGTGTCATCGATAGGCGAAACCACCTTGACCAACCCGTCTTCCATGGTTACTTCAATGCCCAACCCCCCAAATTCTCCTTGGGTTCCTGCCTGCAAGTCCTTGTAGGCATCCTGGTCGAGATAGGCCGAATGGGGGTCGAGCCCTGCCACCATGCCCGTAATGGCTTCCTTGATGAGCTTTTTATCGGCCACCGGCTCCACATAGTCAGACTTGATGCGTCCAAACACTTCACTGAAGGTGCGCAGTTCTTCCAGAGGCAGTGGGGACGCGGCCTGGGGATGCTCGGCCACCGCCGAAAAATTGAGCGTCAGGGTAAATCCGATCACCGCACCCATCACCACCAGTCCCACTTTCTTCAGTTGACCACCCATTCCGGATTTCCTCATTTGATCACTCGGATCGACCCACCCAACTGAGCGGATCGAACGGTTTGCTTTGATAACGCAGCTCGAAGTATAGCCCTGATTCGGGGTTTCCACCCGTATTGCCCGCGCTGGCCACAGCCGTACCAGCCTGCACCAGATCGCCCACCCGCACAAAAAGGCTCTGGGCATTTCCGTACAGACTCATGTATCCGCTGCCATGATCCACGATGAGCAAATTGCCAAAACCCCGTAACCAGTCGGCAAACACCACACGGCCGGCAGCCACGGCCAGGGCCTGGCGACCCTCGGGGGCGCGAATGAACAAGCCGCGCCAAGTCAGGCCCGTATCTGCACGTGGACTACCAAAGCGATTGAGGAGTTCCCCTTGAAGCGGCAAGCGTAAATGCCCCTTGAGGCGGCCAAAGCCCTCTCCCTCATATCCGGGTTGGGGGGTTTTATCGATCATGGCCAAGGCCGGAGGAGTGGCCGGAGCCGCGTTGCGCGCGCTGTCGGCAACCCCGGCGCCACGGCCCGGAAGGGCGCCATCAGCGCGTTTGCGCGCCGCAGCCTGCGCCCGGCGTTCGGCCTCGAGGGCTTGTTGTCGGCGCCGTTCCTCTTGGCGCCGGGCAATGCGCTGGGCGATTTGCTCCACCAGTTGGGTCAAATGTTTTTCATCGCGGCGCATGGATTCCAGGCTGCGCTGTTGCTGGCTGAGTTTGTTGGTGAGAGCCCCGACCAGTTTGGCACGCGCCGCCATTTCCCCTTGCAAGCGCTTGCGTTGTGCTGCCTGTTTGGATTGGATTTGCGCCAGTTGTTGCAATTTGGACTGGCGTTGCGCAGCCACCTGACTCAAGGTTTGCAAATTGGCACGCAAGTCCTCGACGGATTGCGCACGCGACTGGGTCAACCAATCCAGATAGTCCAGCAGGCGCGCAGCCTGCTCGGGATCCTTGCCCGCCAGCAGGAGGGGCAACACCTGCGGGGGATCTTGCTCGTAGCGTTCGCGCAGCAGGGTTGCCAAGTCCTGCTGGGACTGAGCGATGGCTTGTCGGGTGGCATCGGCGCGTGCATGCAAACGGTCCAAATCGGCTTGCACTGCCTGTTGCTGCTGGTCCAGTTCGTGCAAAACGCGATTGGTTTCGCTAATGGCGCGTTCGGATTGGCGCAGGGCCTCTTCCGCACCGCTCTTGGATTCCTGGGTGGCCGACAGGTCCTTTTGCAAACGATGCATGCGCCCGCGCAAATCCTTGAGTTGATTGCTGGGCGTTGCGGCCTGAGTGGGGCTCACGCCCAGACAGGAAAGCAGCACTGCCGTGCAAAAAAGGCGCTGGCGGCGCGTGACGGTGTGCAAAAAATGCCTGCCTTGTGGCCTCTCACGCCAATCGAGTCGCCCTGCCCTGCGCGCTTTGACCGGTTGCACCACGCCGTTTTTCAAAAATCCCGGATTTTGCGCAGCGCCAACCGTTTCATTGGGCTTTGCCTTGCTGCGCCACAGCTTCTGCCAGGCGCGCCACTTCTTCCGGGTCGCCCAGATAGTAATGCCGCAGTGGTTGGAGGTGATCATCCAGCTCGTACACCAAGGGAACGCCCGTGGGTATGTTGAGTCCCACGATTTCCTCGTCCGGAATCTTGTCCAGATATTTGACCAAAGCGCGCAAGGAATTGCCGTGGGCCACCACCAGCACCTGGCGACCCGCCTGCACACTGGGCGCAATCACGGAATTCCAGTAGGGAATGACACGTGCCACGGTCAAAGCCAGACTTTCTCCGGGAGGAAACTCGCCGGGAGCGAGATGCCGATAGCGCGCATCGTTGATTTCGCAGCGCGCATCATCCAGGGCCATGGCCGGTGGCGGAATATCGTAGCTGCGGCGCCATTGCAGCACCTGCGCCTCACCAAAACGGGACGCGGTCTCGGCCTTGTTGAGTCCCTGCAAGTCCCCATAGTGGCGCTCGTTCAAGTGCCAATCCTGGACGATGGGAATCCACATGCGCCCCATGGTTTCCAGGCCTAGCCAAAGGGTTTTGATGGCGCGCTGCAGCACCGAGGTGTACGCCAGATCCGGTTCGATCCCAGCGTCTTTGAGCAGTTTGCCCGCCTGGATGGCTTCCTGCACGCCCAGCGCAGAGAGCTCCACATCCGCCCACCCAGTAAACCGGTTTTGTTCATTCCAGACACTCTGGCCATGGCGCAACAGTACGATTTTTTTCATGAATCCCGTCTAGTTGGGTTAAAAACGCCGTATTTTAGCAAGATTTTCGCCTGCTGACCCGAGCCCGTGCCCAGAGTGCCCCTTGCATCGCCAGGCTCGGCTCCCAAACAAGACCAAAACCGTTCCGATAGACTTAACTCGAGCCCAGGCAAACAAGACCGCAATCTTCAGCTTCGAACCCGCTGGAAGGTTGGTTGTCCCCATGGAAAAACTTGGCTCAGGGGGTCACTTTCACAGGCAAACCCAGGCGTTGAATGCGTTGCGCCAGGTCTTCGAGCCAAGAGATGGGCAACGCCGACAGGTGCGGTGCCGCGGGCTGATAGGACGGGCGAGCCAAGCTATAGAGCAACACCCCCTGCAGAGGGACACCCTGGCATCGGGCCTGCTCCAGAAAGTTGAGATACGCCTGCACCTCGGGCTCGGAAGGAGGCTCCTGATCCCAGGCCAGCATACAGGTCTGCACCCAAGTGGGACAAGCGCGCGCGGTGGCCGCCAACCGTTTGAGAACCAAGGCGGGTTGCAGGTGTACCTGATTGATCCGTCGAATATCTTCCGGGCGCGCACGGTCCACCTTAAACCAGACTTCGCCCACGGAAGCCAAGGGCATGGCCGCCGTGGAGGCTGACGCCGGGACTTGCTCTCCCAAGGCCTTGAAGGCCTGTTGCACCGCAGGGCGCAGGGCAAAGCTGCCATTGGTGATCACTACCACCTTCACCTGTCCCAGCAAGGAGCGCGCGCGTAACAGCGCGATGACCGTCTCCACCGCCTCCAGAAAATGGGCCGAACCGGTGGGCTCACCATTGCCCGAAAAGGCAATATCGTTGAGACGGCGCAAGTCTTCGGGCACGTAATCCTGCATGAAGGTGCCATCCAGAATCTGCTCCAAGGCCAGCATCAACTCCTGGCGCAAACGGGGCTGATCCAGGCTGGGCGGAGCCACCCCGCGTGTGAGCTGCGGCACCTGGCAATACACGCAAGCCCAATTGCACGCATTGTTGAGATTGAGATTGATGCCGATGGAAACCCCGGCCGCGCGGCGCGACACTACCGGGTAAACATAGGTCAGCCCCAGAACGTCCCGGTTATGGTCAGAAAAACTCAGCGGCTGCAATTCGTTCACGTTGGGCGTATTCACCTGTGGACTCCGGGCTGCATAGAGGGTGTCGCAATCTGCCTTGATTCCGCCGGCTCATACCCCAGAAGTTTACCCAAGGGACGGCCGCAACAGGTTCAACCGGGCGGACACCCCTCTCGGGATACAAAGAAGGGGAAAAATACGGTAATATACCGGTTTTATTGCCAACTTCCCGCATTATGGCACTGATCGTACAAAAATACGGTGGCACTTCCGTGGCCAACCCTGAGCGCATCCAAAAGGTTGCCGAGCGCGTTGCGCGTTTCACCCAGCAGGGCCATCAGGTCGTGGTGGTGGTTTCGGCCATGAGCGGCGAAACCGATCGATTGATCAAACTGGCCAAAGAAATTCAGGCGCAACCAGACCCACGGGAACTGGACGTCATGATTTCCACCGGCGAGCAGGTAACCATCGGCATGCTGGCCATGGCGTTGATTGCACGCGGCATCCCCGCCAAAAGCTATACCGGCGCCCAGGTACGTATTCTCACCGATGACGCGCACACCAAAGCCCGTATTCTGGACATCGACGAGGCTTCCATGCGCGCTGATCTCGATGCGGGCAAAGTGGTCGTGGTGGCCGGATTTCAGGGCATCACCTCGCAGGGGGCCATCACCACCCTGGGGCGCGGCGGTTCTGATACCACAGGGGTAGCACTTGCGGCTGCCCTCAAGGCCGACGAATGCCAAATCTATACCGATGTGGACGGGGTGTATACCACCGACCCGCGCATCGTTCCCGAAGCCCGTCGCCTGGAAACCATCACCTTCGAGGAAATGCTGGAAATGGCCAGCCTTGGCTCCAAGGTGCTCCAGATTCGCTCGGTGGAGTTTGCAGGCAAATACAAGGTCAAATTAAGGGTGCTGTCCAGTTTTGAGGACAAAAACGACGGCACACTCATTACGTTTGAGGAAAACCCGCACATGGAACAACCCATCATTTCCGGCATCGCCTTCAATCGCGACGAAGCCAAGCTGTCGTTACTGGGTGTACCGGATCGCCCGGGGGTGGCCTTTGGCATCCTGTCTCCGGTGGGGGCGGCCAATGTGGACGTGGACATGATCATCCAGAACATCGGCGTGGATGGTTCCACCGACTTCTCCTTCACGGTCCACCGCAACGATTATCAAAAGACGCTGGATCTGCTCAACAACACCATTCGTCCCCAAACAGGGGCGCGCGAAGTGCGCGGCGACAACAAGATCTGCAAGGTATCGCTGGTGGGTGTGGGCATGCGCTCCCATGCGGGCGTGGCCAGCCGCATGTTTAAAACGCTGTCCGAGGAAGGCATCAACATCCAGATGATTTCCACCTCCGAAATCAAGATTTCGGTGGTGCTGGACGAAAAATACATGGAGCTGGCCGTACGTGCCCTGCACAAGGCCTTCGATTTGGATAGCACAAACGTTCCGGCTAAGGGATAATACGCCCTCCTGTCATGGGACCAACCGAACCGGCCTGGAGCGCTATCTGGCCGCGTGAGGGTTAGTAAATGTTTGCACTGCCGTGGTCAGCAATACCCGGAGAGATGGCCGAGTGGTCGAAGGCACTCCCCTGCTAAGGGAGCATGCGGGCAAAACCTGCATCGAGGGTTCGAATCCCTCTCTCTCCGCCAACGAATTTTTTAACGCCATGATTTCGTTGTGTTTTTTTCAACCTAAAAAAATGGGCCCAACAATGGGCCCAACATTGTGAAAAAGATTGGTTGAGACGTGGTGCGGTTTCAGCCTCATCTTACGATTAGAAAATACTCCCTTCTCATCAGTTCCACCCCACCCAGTCGTCACAGCAAGGAAGAGTGGCGACAACTGGTCAATGAATTCCATGTCTCCGAGTTGAGCCGTCAGAAATTTTGCGAGATACGCGGGGTGACCTTGTCCCGTCTGGAAAAATGGATCGTTCATTTTGCGAGGAATTTTGGCACTGCCAGTCTGGCTTGAACCGTCCAGAGAAAAAAGACCGGCAATTCAATGCGGGAAGCCATGAAGTCAAGGTATCGATAATGATCACTAGTACACCAACAACACGAATCCAGACCTCATGTGTTTCTGGAATTTCGAAAACGGACAGCATCAGGTTCGGAGTGGCCACAAGTGCTGAGCCGAAAACGAACATATAAATTGAGAACACGCGAATGCTAAAAGCGGACTTGCTGTGTTGCCAGGGTTGAGAAACCGCGTAAATTTGGGGGGTATTACGCGGTTTTGTGAGTATTGATCAGGGATTGAGTTTGATTTTTGGTTTTTTCCTGCGTTGGGTTGCGCGTTCGGCGGCCTCCTTGGCACGGTAGGATTGGCCCTCGAGGTGGACGATTTCAGCGCGGTGGAGAATACGGTCGACCATGGAGACCACACAACCCGAACTGGAGAAGACTTCTGGCCATTCCGCGAACGACCGGTTGGAGGTGAATAAGGTGCTTTTGGACTCATAACGTAGGTTGATGAGCTGGAAGAGCAGGTCCCCCATGCGGGTGTTATAGGATAAATACCCGACCTCGTCGATGCAAAGCAGATCGGGGCTGGCATAAAACCGCAGGCGCCGACGCATGGCCGAATCGCTGTCGAGCGCGGAGAGTTCCCCCAGAAGTTGGCCCGCCGTGGTCATCAGGACGGTATGCCCCTGAAGGATAGCCTGGTGAGCGATGTTTTTTGCCAAGGTAGTTTTACCCACGCCATTGGAGCCGATGAAGACCACGTTTTCGTGTTTCTTCAGGAATTCCAGGGTCATGAGCTCTTCCAGCAGTTCGCGGTCACACTGGGTGGGCCAACCCCAGTCGAAGTCGCACAGGGGCTTGAAGGCACCGATACGAGCGGCCTTCAAACGTCTGGCGAGACTGCGTTCAGTGCGGGCCTGCTCTTCCCATCCCAGCAGGGTCGAGACCCACGGGGATTGGGTCACTTCTTGCCAGTGCTGGCACAACCCATGTAGTTTGAGTGCTTGAGCCCTGCGGTACAGATCGTCACTCATGGGACTGTCCTCCCTGGTAGAGTTGGTCATAGCCTTCCAGACTGGAAGGGCGAACGATGACATCCCGTTGCCTGATGTGGTCGGGTAGGTCTAAAGGAGGAGGACGGTGCTGATCCTGGCATTAAGGAAGAACTCCAGATGGATCTGACGCGAATAACTCAATACCATGACGAACCCCATCAAGGGGCG